>JAMCRR010000096.1 GCA_023381565.1 Chloroflexota bacterium | reverse complement strand
TTCAATTCGAGAACGGGGCCCCCACTCAGGGGGTGCTATTCAAGTCCCGTCGCTCCCGCCACTTAGAAGAGACCTTCACCTCGGGTGAGGGTCTTTTCATTATTGGTTTACAATGGATTGGATAAGGAGGGACTATGCGTATTTTATTTATCGATATTGATACCTTGCGCCCCGACCATTTGAGTTGCTACCGTTACCATCGCAACACAAGCCCGAACATCGACCGTGTCGCTGCCGAGAGTGTACGGTTCGAGAATTACTATGCATCCGATTCACCCTGCTTACCTTCACGTTCTGCATTGTGGAGCGGACGAACCGGCTTCCACACCGGGGTGATCAACCATGGAGGAACTGCCGCTGATCCATTCAACGAGGGACCAACGCGCGGATTCACCGATCTGTATTCCAAAACCGGATGGATCAGCCAGATCAAAAAAGCAGGCTTATATACGGCTACAATCAGTTCGTTTGCCGGAAGACATTCGGCCTGGTGGTGGTACGCAGGATACCGGGAAATGAGGGATCCGGGCACAGGAGGTGTGGAAGGCGCTGAGGTGGTCACTCCACTGGCGTTAGACTGGCTTCACCGGCATGGTCGAGAAGACAATTGGTTCTTCCATGTTAATTACTGGGACCCTCACACGCCTTATCGTGCGCCGCGTGATTTTGGCAATCCTTTCGAGAACACTCCTCTGCCTGCATGGCTGACCGAGGAAGTCCGCCAGAAAAGTTGGAACAGCCATGATCCCCACAGCGCGCAAGAGCCGATGGGCTTTGGCACAGAAGAAGAAGCGAACCTCATCGCTCAATATCCTCGCATGCCGTTGCAGCTTGATTCTATGGAAGCCGTCCGCTGCTGGATCGATGGCTATGATACAGGCATCCGTTATGTTGACCAGCATATCGGTCAGCTCCTTAGAGCCTTGGAAGAAGAAAGTATTTTCCAGGATACCATCATCATGATCAGCGCTGACCACGGCGAAAACCAGGGAGAGCTAAATGTTTGGGGCGATCACCAGACTGCCGATCAGGTTACGTGCCGTGTGCCGATGATCGTTCACTGGCCCGGACTCACCGAAAAGAATCCACGCGTTGACCGCGCCCTTCATTACCATTTTGATTGGGCTGCAACGCTTATCGAATTACTCGGCGGGAGTGTGCCGGAAAATTGGGATGGACAACCTTTTACGCGAGCATTTCTATCGAATTCAGAGCAGGGACGCGAGTTCTTGATCCTCAGCCAGGGTGCCTGGGCCTGCCAGCGCAGCACGCTTTTCGAGCATCTAGGGCAATCCTACCTGTGCATGCGCACCTATCACGCCGGATACAAGATGCTCGATCCGCTGATGACATTCAATTTGAGCCAGGACCCTCACGAACAGCACGACATCAGCCCAGGTTCTCCCGAAATTGTGGATAAGGCTATGCGCTATTTAGCGGATTGGCAGGCGGAACAGATGAAAATCAGCCGTACGGATGTCGACCCGATGATGTCCGTTTTGCGAGGAGGCGGTCCCCATCATATTCGCGGCTTTTTACCGGCCTATGTAGAGCGGCTAAAATCAACCGGGCGATCTGATTTTGCAAAAATTCTAGAAGAAATGTATCCGGGAGAAATCCATTGATCTTTCGTTATTTTTGGTACAAACATTTACTTTACTTATCAAAATGATATATAATATTTTCAATGAAACATCATCGGGTACCGTTGATAATCAACGGTTAGCTGGGGGCTTGTGAGTGTAGCTGCTTATCGAACACAGTCAGAACAACCAATCGATTGGTTGGCATCATGGTCACATAGCAGTTGACTCAAACTGAATAAAAAAAATCTGGCGTAACTGTCTGCGCTAACCATCGGAAGGATATTCACTTGGACCCAAGCATAAACTTTTCAATTCTGTGGCCCGTCGCAGTGTATGTTGTCCTGGTGGTCATTGTAGTCGGGGGAATGTTGGGAATTTCATACTTCCTGGGAGAAAGGCACAAGGGTGCTTCGACGGATATTCCTTATGAATCAGGCATTCAGCCTACCGGGTCTGCCCGTATCCGTGTAACTGCTCAGTTCTACCTGATGGCTATCTTCTTTGTGATATTCGACCTGGAGGCGGCATTCATCTTTACCTGGGCAGTTGGCATACGGGCAAACGGTTGGTTGGGATATATTGAAATCCTGATATTTATTGTTGTGCTCATGGCTGCATTGGCTTACCTCTGGCGCCAGGGAGCGCTGGACTGGCAGCCTGAGAGAAGGCAAGGACGCCGAGACCAGACAAAGTGAAATCCGGGAGTCAATATGCAAGCTTGGTTGAGTAAACCTGAAGACGAAAAGAACCTCGGCGAGGGAGATCAAAAGACAACCGATACGCTGAGCAGGTTCGTTTTCTTTAGCCGCCTGCAAGACATGCTCGCCTGGGGAAGAAAGAATTCCCTCTGGCCGTTCAACTTTGGCCTTTCGTGCTGTTATGTGGAAATGGCAACGAGCATCACGAGCAAATATGACATTGCTCGCTTTGGCGCCGAGGTGATCCGCGCCTCGCCCCGCGAAGCAGATGTGATCATCATCGCTGGAACCGTTTTCATGAAGATGGCTCCGATCGTAAAATGGCTATACGATCAGATGATGGAACCGCGTTGGGTCATCTCGATGGGTTCTTGCGCAAATTCTGGGGGAATGTACGACATTTACAGTGTTGTCCAGGGGGTAGATCAATTCCTACCGGTAGATGTGTATATCCAGGGCTGCCCGCCTAGCCCAAGCACTTTCATGCAAGGTCTTCTCTTGCTCTCAGACATCGTTGGCAAAGAAAAAAGGCCATTGAGCTGGGTGGTTGGACCGCAAGGTGTGGTCAAGCCTCCAAAAGTCTCGAACCGGGATATCCGCCGGCCGGATAGAAAGAAAATGAAGGAAATCCGCCCCCCGGATACTATGTAATCTCCGAGGCGATTAATGGAATCGTGGTAATCCCATCACAGGATAGGATCTTGACTGGAAGCCGTTCATAATGGAAGATAAACCGGGTATCTCACAAGAACTTCAAGCCAGGTTCGGCGAGGCTGTGCTCGCTCAGCAACTCACTCGCGATGATGTACCAACTTTTTGGATCGCCAAGGATCGGATCTCCGATGTCCTACGTTACCTGAAATCGGACGTTGAAAAACCTTTCAGGATGCTGTACGACTTAACCGCCATCGACGAAAGGGTGCGCGCAAATCGCCAGAACCAACCGGAAAGCGACTATACCCTTGTTTATATACTTCGCTCATTTGATCGGAATGCGGATATCCGCCTTAAAGTGCCTCTTCTTGGCGAATCGCCTGCAATCAGCTCGATCACATCGATCTGGCCGTCAGCGAACTGGTACGAATGTGAGGTATGGGATATGTTTGGGGTTTCCTTCGATGGACACCCTCACTTACGACGGATTCTGATGCCCCCCAGTTGGGAAGGGCATCCCCTCCGCAAAGATCATCCGGCGCGCGCGACCGAAATGGGCAGGTATGAGCTGCCCGTAGAAAAGGAAAAGAAGGGGGTTGAATCTCTTCAGTTTCGGCCAGAGGATTGGGGAATGCAGCGCCAGAGCGAAGATGCCGATTTCATGTTTCTCAATGTAGGCCCCCAGCATCCCGGAACCCATGGCGTATTCCGGATCGTGCTCCAATTGTTTGGGGAAGAAATCATCGATGCCGTTCCGGATATCGGTTACCACCACCGCGGCGCTGAAAAAATGGGGGAGCGCCAGTCCTGGCACACATACATTCCCTATACAGACCGTGTAGACTACCTTGGCGGCGTGATGAACAACCTGCCATACGTCATGGCTGTCGAGAAACTGGCCGGGATTGAAGTCCCGGACAGAGTCAAAGTCATCCGAATTATGATGAGCGAGCTTTTCCGGATTATCAGCCATCTCGTGTTCTATGGCACATACGCCCAAGATCTTGGCCAGCTCTCCCCAGTCTTATATATGTTCACCGATCGCGAGCGTGCCTTTGAAATCGTCGAAGCGGTTACCGGCGCCAGGATGCACCCCAGCTGGTTCCGTATCGGCGGTGTCAAAGAGGATCTCCCCGATGGTTGGGACCAGAAGATGATGGATTTTGTCAACTACATGTACCCGAGGCTAAAAGAGTACGATAGTCTCGTCATGCAAAACCGTATCTTCCAAGCTCGTACAAAGGGCATCGGCCAATATACGACTGAAGAGGCGATCGAATGGGGTGTGACCGGCCCCGGGTTGCGAGCCACCGGCTGCGCCTGGGATTACCGCAAGCAGCGTCCGTATTCTGGGTACGACCAATTTGATTTCGATATCCCAACAGGAAGCCGCGGGGATTGCTACGACCGTGCCGTTGTCCACGTGGGAGAGATGCGCCAGAGCCTGCGTATCATCGAGCAGTGTGTAAAAGAGATGCCACCCGGTCCCTATAAAGCAAACCATCCCCGAACGACTCCCCCATTGAAAGAACGCACGATGCACGATATCGAAACGCTGATCACGCATTTTTTGAATGTGAGCTGGGGCCCGGTGATTCCTCCGGGCGAAGCCGCGGCTACCGTTGAAGGTACTAAGGGGAACAATACTTATTACCTGGTCAGTGATGGGAACACTGTTTCTTACCGCACCCGCATCCGGACTCCATCCTTCCCACACCTGCAGATGATCCCATTAATCAGCCGTGGCATGATGATCCCGGATTTATTGGCAATCTTGGGGAGTATCGATTTCGTATTAGCCGACGTTGACAGATAAGAGTGAACTATGCTGAGTGATGAAGAAAAGAAAGAGATACGGGCAGAGCAAGAGATGTTTCCGACCAACCAGGCAGCCAGCATCGGGGCGATGCTGGTCCTCCAAAAGCATCGCGGATGGATCTCAGACGACACCCTGGCTGACCTGGCGGATTTTCTTCAGTTGACAGTCGATGAGCTCGACAGTGTGGCTACGTTTTACGACAAAATATTTCGCAAGCCTGTAGGCGACCATATCATCCGGGTTTGTGACAGCGTAAGTTGTTGGATCATGGGTTATGAAAGCCTGCGAGATCAGCTTTACCAGCAATTGCAGATCAAATTCGGTGAAACGACCCCCGATCATAAATTCACGCTTCTTCCAAACGTTTGCCTGGGAGATTGCGATCACGCGCCGGTGATGATGATCGATGATCGCCTCTATCGGAATGTGACACCAGAAGAGTTGGTTCAGATCCTTTCGGATTATTGATTGAGGCATATTCATGGAACGTCCACTCACCCAAGATCTGCATACTGATGGCACGCCACTGGCTCTGGATGAGTACGAGCGCACAGGTGGATACCAGACTCTTCGCAAAGCTCTCCTCGAGATGTCCCCGCAGGACATCACGAATGTTGTTAAACAATCTGGCCTGGCCGGTCGCGGTGGAGCAGCTTTTCCAACAGGATCCAAATGGAGCTTCGTGCCCATGGGACCAGATGCTCCCCGTCCAAAATACCTGGTGGCGAATGCCGACGAAATGGAACCCGGCACCTTTAAGGACCGGCTGCTGCTGGAATACAACCCGCACCAGCTTATTGAAGGAATGATTCTGGCGTCCTATGCGATCGAAGCAAGCGTGAGTTTTGTGTTCCTGCGCTGGGAATACAAGGTTGCCGGTGAAAGAATCGAGCGCGCAATTGCCGAAGCTTACCAGGCAGGCTACCTGGGCAAGAATATCCTGGGCTCAAAATTCGATCTCGAGTTGCACCTGCATGTTAGCGGGGGGCGCTACATGGCAGGGGAAGAGACGGGTTTACTCAATGCGCTTGAAGGCAAGCGCGCGAACCCGCGCTCGAAACCTCCTTTTCCCCAAACCAGCGGGCTGTGGGGGAAACCCACCATTGTAAATAATGTCGAAACACTCTCGAACGTGCCTCACATCATCGATAAGGGTGCGGCCTGGTTCCAGGGTTTGAGCCTCACCGATGAACCCGGGACGAAGATTTTCGGGGTCAGCGGCAAGGTAAATCATCCCGGCCTCTGGGAGTTGCCTTTAGGCACCCCCATGCAGGAGATCATCAATGAATACGCCGGTGGAATGAGGCAGGGTCTGACTATACGTGGTGTTCTTCCGGGAGGCGCTTCGACAGATTTTCTCACCCCAGAAAATTTGAATGTGCCGATGGATTTCAAGTCGGTTCAAAAATTGGGCAGCCGTCTCGGAACCGGAACCATGATTGTGATGGACGACAAAACCTGCCCGGTTGGTATGGTTCTTAACCTGGAGCATTTCTTCGCTCAGGAATCTTGCGGTTGGTGCACGCCCTGTTGGGCAGGGACCCAGTATATCGAGCGGACGCTGCACGCTATCGAAAACGGCGAAGGTCAGATCGAAGACCTGGACCGGCTTGAAGCCCACACCTGGAAGCTCGGTCCCGGCAACACCTACTGCGCTTTTGCCCCGGGAGCGGTTGAGCCACTGCAAAGTGCGTTGAAATACTACCGTGCAGATTTCGAAGAGCATATTAAGCAGAAACACTGCCCTTGGAGGTAAATAGTGGTAACGATCTATATCGATGGGAAACCTTATCAGGTCGATGCTGGACAAAACCTCCTGCACATCTGCTTGTCTATGGGCATAAACCTGCCGTATTTCTGCTGGCATCCGGCTATGGGGTCGGTTGGTGCGTGCCGGCAGTGCGCCGTCAAGCAGTTCCGTGATGAGAATGATACGCGTGGTCGCCTGGTCATGGCCTGCATGACCCCGGCTGTTGAAGGCCTGCGCATTTCGGTCCAGGACCCTCAAGCGGTTGAATTCCGAGCATCGATCATCGAATGGCTTATGGAAAACCACCCGCACGATTGCCCGGTCTGCGATGAGGGGGGCGAGTGCCATCTTCAAGATATGACCGTGATGACCGGCCATACCTACCGCCACTACCGGTGGAAAAAACGCACATTCCGCAACCAGAATCTGGGACCCTTCATCAATCACGAAATGAACCGCTGTATTCAATGCTATCGCTGTGTGCGCTTCTATCGCGGGTTTGCGGGCGGAAGGGATTTCGACGCCTTTTCCAATCATAATACCGTGTATTTCGGGCGGAAGACTGATGGGGTGTTGGAAAGCGAATTCAGCGGTAACCTGGTGGAGGTTTGCCCCACAGGCGTCTTCACCGATAAGACGTTTCGCAAGCATTACACCCGTAAATGGGACCTCCAAACCGCGCCTTCGGTTTGTGTGAACTGCAGCCTGGGGTGTAATACAACCCCTGGCGAACGCTACGGGCAGCTCCGCCGCATCCGCAACCGGTACAATTTCAACGTCAACGGGTATTTCCTATGCGACCGCGGTCGCTATGGGTATGAGTTTGTCAACAGTGACCGGCGTATTCGCCAGGCGCGGCTTCGCCGGAATAGAGAGGCGGCTTTTGAGAGTGTAGCTCCGGATGAAGGTTTGCAGCGCATCAAAGAGATAGTAAAAAAGAGCGGTAGAACCATTGGGATTGGATCTCCGCGGGCTTCGCTTGAATCGAACTTTGCCCTACGCACGCTAGTTGGCCCTGAGCATTTCTTCTCCGGCGCAACTGTGAAAGACCACGAGCTGGTGACCGAAGCAATAAAAATCCTTAGAGATATTCCTTCGTCGATGGCTTCCCTACACGAGGTCGAAACGTCAGACGCGGCTCTTGTCCTAGGGGAAGATGTGAACAATGTGGCGCCGATGGCTGCGTATGCGCTGCGCCAATCCGTGCGCTGTAAGCCCCAAGCGATCAGCCAAAAGCTGAAGATATCCGATTGGGATGATACGGCAGCGCGTGAAGCTGTTCAAGACCAGAAAGGTCCATTATATCTGGCGACAATTGCCGATACGCGGCTAGATGATATGGCTACACGCACTTTCCATGCTTCCCCTCAAGAAATTGCTCGGCTGGGTTTTGCGGTTGCCCACCAAATTAGCCCCACTGCACCTCAGCCTGAAAATCTGGATAGCGCAGCTCTCGAGCTGTCCAAGATGATCGCCCAGGATCTGAAAGATGCCGAAAGCCCGGTAGTTGTCTCGGGCTGTTCGCTGGAAGAGAAATCGATCCTGTATGCCGCTGCGAATGTAGTTCAGGCCCTCCGTTCAATCGGGAAACCTGCCCGCTTATTCCTGACCCTACCCGAATCCAACAGTCTGGGTCTGGAATTGTTAGAGCCGGGAAGCCTTAACCAGGCTTTTGCCATCGCCCGGGAGGACAATGTTGAGGCGGCAATCATCCTCGAAAATGATTTGTACCGCAGATCCAATCCTGCTCTTTTGGAGGCCTTCTTCAAGAGTATCCCCTCTGTAATCGTTCTTGATAGCTTGGACAACCCCACAGCACAAAAAGCAGATGTCCTTTTGCCTGCTGCAACTTTCGCCGAAAGTGACGGGACATTGGTCAATAACGAGAGCCGGGCACAGCGTTATTTTCAAGTCTTTGTACCCCAGGATGACATCAAAGAAAGCTGGGTATGGCTGCGAGCCATCGGGGATGCGCTCGGTCAGGAAGAACCAGGCGCCCGGAAGACTTTTGACGGCCTTATCGCTGACATGGTTAAGGAGCTCCCCTTTCTTGCCCCGGTTCAGGAGATCTCACCCGCGTCCGGGTTCAGGATCGCCGGTGCTAAAATTCCCCGGCAACCGCACCGCTACAGCGGGCGCACTTCCATGCATGCAAATGTGAGCGTGCACGAACCCCAACCACCGCAGGATCCTGATTCACCCTTATCCTTCTCGATGGAGGGTTTCCTCGCCGAACCCCCAATCGAACAACCACCGGCATCGCTCATCCCGGAGTTTTGGGCGCCGGGGTGGAATTCCATACAATCATTGAACAAATTCCAGGAGGAGGTCTCCGGACCGTTGATCGGCGGCGATCCTGGCAAGAGAATCATCCTCCCTCCCGATCCCGAGCAAGCAGCTTATTTCGATGAGATCCCAGAACCATTTGCATCAAGGGCTGGTGAGCTCCTTCTGGCGCCGTTATACGCGATTTATGGGTCTGAGGAACTGAGCATTCACACCCCCGGAGAAGCTCAATTGACACCCCCTCTTCGACTTGAAATCAACCCCAGAGATGCTCAGCAGTTTAACCTGACCGGCGAAACTGTGCTCCAGGTCAGCGTCGATTCCCAGGTGTTCGAGCTGCCTCTGCATATTTCAGCCTCCATCCCGGAAGGAACTGCAGGGATGATCTGTGGGCTTCCAGAGATGCCTTATGTTGCCTTGCCTGCCTGGGGTAAAGTGACTCCTAAACCTGTTAATTCTTCGACCGAGAATCCAGGGTAGTGGATCTATGAGTGAGACAGTCCTGCATCTGATAAACGTATTAGGAATACTGATCGTTGTGCTCAGCATAGCCGCCAGCCTGCCCTGGGTGGAACGCCGGCTGCTTGGATACCTGCAAGACCGGTACGGCCCCAATCGCGTGGGACCATTTGGCGTTCTCCAAACAGTGGCGGACGCGATTAAACTGTTCACTAAAGAAGACTGGATTCCGCCATTTGCAGATAAACCGGTGTTCATCATCGCCCCGACGGTGATCATGACCACCATCCTAACATCATTTGCTGTCGTGCCGTTCTCTCCTGGGATAGGAGTGATCGATCTCAACATTGGCCTGCTATTTTTCCTGGCAATGTCTTCACTCGGGGTTTACAGCGTGATGCTGGCTGGTTGGTCCGCCAACAACAAATATTCTCTGCTGGGTGCGCTGCGCGCGGCAGCACAAATGTTGAGCTATGAGGTGTTCATGGGCTTATCCCTGATGGGTGTGGTGATCATCTCAGGGACCTTTAACCTGCGCAATATCGTCCTGGCGCAGAAGAACATGTGGTTTTGCATCCCACAAATCATCGGCTTAATCGTCTTCATCATTGCCGCTCTGGCAGAAACACGGCGTTTGCCTTTCGACCTGACTGAGGCCGAGAGCGAGCTTGTGGCCGGTTATCATATTGAATATTCCGGCATGAAATTCGGCATGTTTTACATTGGGGAATACGTAGGGGTGACGCTCATCTCTTCGATGATTGTCACCTTGTTCTTCGGCGGCTGGCAGGGACCGTTTTTACCACCCATCGTCTGGTTCATCATCAAAACCTTTTTCTTCATCGGATTGTTTATCACCCTACGCGCCTCCCTTCCGCGGCCTCGCTTCGACCAGCTCATGTCTTATGGATGGAAAGTAATGCTGCCTCTGGCCTTGCTTAATTTACTTGTCACAGGCGGAATCGTCCTGGCAACAGGGTCTTAGTGGTATGGAGAGAAGGAGATAAGATGATTATCAGTGCATTAATCTCAGTTTGGAACGTTTTCAAACACCTCTTCAAGAAGCGTGTGACCATTCAATATCCTGAAGAGCGCCCCTATCTGGCTCCCAGGTGGCGCGGTCGCATCATCTTGAGTCGTGATCCAAACGGTGAAGAACGCTGCGTGGCTTGTTACCTATGTGCGGTTGCTTGTCCGGTGGATTGTATTTCACTGCAAGCCACCGAAGATGAACACGGGCGGCGTTATCCAGAGTGGTTTCGCATCAACTTCTCGCGCTGCATTTTCTGTGGATTATGCGAGGAGGCCTGCCCGACCTATGCAATCCAGCTTACTCCAGATTTTGAGATGTGCGAATACGATCGCCAGAACCTGGTGTATGAAAAAGAAGACTTGCTGATTGACGGCCAAGGGAAATATCACGGCTACAATTTTTACCGGGTTGCTGGAGTTGCGATTGGCGGCAAGGATAAGGGTGAATCCGAGAACGAAGACGCCCCGATCGATTTGCGCAGCTTGCTGCCGTAGAGGAACGCTCACCGCGAAAGGATGCCAATGGATATCGTCTTTTATATCGCTTCAGCCGTTGCCATCATCTGTACGGTGATGGTCATTACGCGCCTGAATGTGGTCCACGCCCTCCTCTACATGATTGTAGCCCTCCTCTCTGTGGCTTTGGTCTTTTATACGTTGGGCGCCCCGTTCGTTGCTGCCCTGGAAGTGATTATCTATGCCGGGGCGATCATGGTCTTGTTTGTTTTTGTGATCATGATCCTCAACCTCGGGCCGCAAACCTCACAACAAGAGCGTCTTTGGTTGGATGGCAGGATTTGGGTAGGTCCTACTATTCTGGCTTTGATCCTCATTGCGGAGGTTGCCTACGTATTATCTACCCATAGCACTCCCGCTTACACGATCACCGAAATCTCCCCTCGACAGGTAAGCACCCAGATGTTTGGACCTTACATCCTGGGAGTAGAGCTGTCTTCTTTCTTACTGCTCAGCGCCGTCGTAGGAGCTTTCCATCTCGGTAGGCGACGCCAACTCTATCCTGAAGAGATCGCCGTATCCGCCGCTGCCGTGGAACAAAACACTTCGCCCCAAGGCGATATCCAACCCGAACCGCAAATCCAGTCAGATATTCACCGATAGCGAAGGAGGAAACCCCGGATGGCAACGATTCCAGTAGAGTACGGCCTCTTCTTAGCTATCATCCTTTTCAGCCTTGGGTTGGTGGGAGTATTAATCCGCCGAAATGTCGTTTTCATCCTTCTCTCGGTCGAAATTATGCTGAATGCCGCCGGACTTGGCTTTGTGATCGCCGGATCACATTGGGGCCAGGCAGATGGCCAGATCATGTTCATCTTTATTCTAACGATGGCTTCAGCGGAAGTATCGGTTGGTCTGGCGCTCGCCATCCAGCTTTATCACCGACTGAAAACGCTCGATACTAACTCGATCAGCAAGATGAGAGGCTAAGATGCTTGGCTTGCTCTGGTTAATTCCGGTTATTCCCTTGATTGGATTCATCCTTCTGGCAATCATTGGACCCCGCCTATCCCGGACGGCAGTTGCGATCATCGGGGTTGGCTCGGTCGGAATCTCTGCAATCCTCGCCATCCTGGTGGCAATCAGCTTTATTTCTTCTCCACCTGCTGGAAATGCATTTACCCAAACGTTATGGACCTGGATTAACGTAACTAATTTCAATCCCGGAATTAGCTTCTACCTGGATTCGTTGTCCATGATCATGGTCCTCGTGGTTACCTTCGTCGGGTTTGTCATCCATCTGTATTCTGCCGAGCACATGCTCCACCAGGAAGGCTACAGCCGGTTTTTTGCTTACATGAACTTGTTTGTAGGCTCCATGCTCATCCTGGTGCTCGCCAACAACCTGCTGCTGCTCTACCTGGGATGGGAAGGTGTCGGGTTGTGCAGCTATTTGCTGATTGGTTTCTGGTACACAAATCCGGCAAATGGGCGGGCAGCCCGGAAAGCATTTATCGTCACCCGTGTCGGCGATGCTGCCATGGCGATCGGCTTATTCCTTCTCTTCAATAATCTCGCTACACTGAATATCCAGGACGTAATGCAGCGCGCTGCTCAAACATGGCAGATCGGTTCACCGCTGGCAGTCACTGCTGCCGCGCTTTTATTGGGTGGCGCCGTTGGAAAATCCGCCCAGCTTCCCTTGCAAACCTGGCTGCCAGATGCAATGGCTGGACCCAGCCCGGTCAGCGCCCTCATTCATGCCGCTACGATGGTTACCGCCGGTGTATACCTGATCGCCCGGACGCATGTTCTTTTCTCCCTGGCCCCATCCGTTCAGCTTGCCGTGGCAATTGTTGGGGCAGCCACCTTGCTGCTCGCCGGTTTCAGCGCATTGACTCAGTGGGATATCAAGCGGGTTCTGGCATATTCGACTATCAGCCAAATCGGTTATATGTTCCTGGCGCTTGGCGTTGGCGCATGGTCAGCGGCGATATTCCACTTCATGACGCACGCTTTCTTCAAAGCGCTGCTCTTCCTGGCTGCCGGGGTTGTGATCGATGCCATGAATGATGAGCACAATATGTTCAAAATGGGCGGGCTGCGAACCCAACTTCCGCTTACATTCTGGACCTTCTTAATTGGGTCTTCAGCCCTTTCTGCGTTACCGCTGATCACCTCTGGCTTCTATAGTAAGGATCTGATTTTGTTTGATGCGTATGCCTCCCCTTCCGGCAGTACCTGGCTTTGGTTGGCCGGTCTGGTAGGTGCCTTTCTGACCTCTATTTACACTTTCCGCATGGTCTTCTTGACCTTTTTTGGCAAGCCTAAAACCAAGGCAGTCTATCAACCAGGATCTCGAATTAATCTCGCCCTGATCGTGCTGGCTGCCTTTGCTTTATTGATCGGCTTTCTAGAAACGCCCAGTTTCCTTGGGAATATCAATGTATTAGGTAATTTCCTGAGCGCCTCTCTACCGGCCACCTCCATTCTCCCCCAGCGAGCGGGCTCTGAGGGAATATTGGAACTGGTGTCTGCTGTCATTTCGTTAGTCGGAATTTACCTGGCTTACTTGCTTTTCCTCCGCGTTCCGAAAACCACCGAAGCCATGGTCCAGTCGCCAGTGGGAGCTGTACTCCATCGTTATTGGTTCTCAGGATGGGGGTTCGACTGGCTTTACGATACGGTATTGGTTCGCCCGTTCGTGTGGATGGCGAATTCGAATAAGAATGATTTCATCGACCTTCTTTACAAGGGCATTATTCGGTTGAACGAGGCCTTACACCGCGTCTTAAGTAATACCGAGAATGGCCTGGTGCGCTGGTATGCAACAGGTATCGCAATTGGTGCAGTCATAATCATCGCAATTGTGGTGTTCCTATGATACTTCCCTGGATCATTATTATTCTGGTTATCGGCGGCACCCTCGCCTGGATCGCCGGTAGGTTTGGGCCTCATTGGCCGCGCTGGATATCTCTCGCCACGCTGGGGATTCACTTTGGTTTCCTGCTCTATCTATGGATCCAAAATTATTCCATTTTCACCCTGACAACCCGCAGCCCGTGGTTCGCCTTATTTGATATTCCCTGGATCTCGCAGATCGGCATCAGCTTCTCCCTGGGGATGGATGGCCTCAGCCTGCTGTTGATCCTCTTGATCAACTTGCTCGGTATCATGGCAGTTGCCTGTTCGTGGAATGCGATCAAGGATCGAGTCGGCTTTTTTCATTTCAACTTGATGTGGATCCTGGCTTCGATCACCGGGGTATTTTTGGCATTGGATCTCTTCCTATTCTATTTCTTCTGGGAGTTGATGCTCGTTCCCCTGTATTTTTTGATCGGCATCTGGGGATATGAAAACCGTATCTACGCGACGATTAAATTCTTTATCTTTACTCAGGTGAGCGGGCTGTTCATGCTCCTGGGGATTTTGGGCCTTTATTTTGTGCATGGAGCGAACACCGGGGTCTACACATTCAGCTACTTCCAACTTCTCGGCACAAAATTGCCGCAACCGTTGGGTTTCTTGCTGATGTTGGGGATGTTTCTGGCATTCGCCGTCAAGCTGCCGGTCGTCCCCTTCCATACCTGGCTCCCCGATGCGCATACCGAAGCGCCGACAGCCGGTAGCGTTGACCTGGCGGGCCTGGTGTTGAAGGTCGGCGCTTATGGGATGATCCGTTTCTTAATCCCCCTTTTTCCCAAAGATTCTTTAAGTTTCGCACCGATCGCCATGGCTCTCGGCATCATCGGTATCCTATATGGCGCCATCGTAGCTTTCGGGCAAACCGACCTGAAACGCCTGATCGCATATACCAGCATCAGCCACATGGGTTTTGTCATCCTGGGGATTTTCGCCTGGAATACTATCGCCCTCCAGGGTGCCATCATCATCATGATCGCGCATGGGATTTCTACCAGCGGCTTGTTCATCATGGTTGGAGATTTGATGAGCCGCCTCCACACCCGCGATTTCAGGCGTATGGGTGGCTTGTGGTCCACTCTGCCGCGTATGGGAGGCGCCGCTATGGTCTTCACCCTGGCTTCCCTCGGTCTGCCGGGCCTGGGTAATTTTGTCGGAGAATTCCTGGTCTTATTGGGAGTCTACCGGGTGAGCATACCGGCCGCGGCGCTGGCAACGCTGGGTTTTATCGTTGCCACGATCTATTCGTTGTGGATCATCCAGGGCGCGTTCCATGGTCGCAATACAGAAGGGTGGAAATTGCAAGATATGAGCTCGCGTGAGGCTGCCATCATGACCACGTTGATCGCCGTTATCCTATGGCTGGGTATTTACCCTCAAACTGTGCTC
Organism: Chloroflexota bacterium; assembly: GCA_023381565.1. Lineage (GTDB taxonomy): Bacteria > Chloroflexota > Anaerolineae > Anaerolineales > Anaerolineaceae > JAMCRR01. The sequence goes on along the minus strand of JAMCRR010000096.1, from coordinate 254,204 downwards.
AATACTTCATTACCTGCTGTGGAAGCCATGCAGAAATATGCCATCGAAACCCAACAAACCATTGTTTCGCCTCAAATTTCACCTGCTCAACCTCTCCCTATCGAGGGTTCCATCACGATCAATACCGGGGGTAAGCCATGACGGCTGCTGATGTATATGCGATACTGCCATTAATTGTTCTAGGTGGTGCGAGTGTCGTTGTCCTTCTTGGTATTGCCGTTCACCGCAGCCATTCATTGACCTTGATCCTTACCCTGACGGGTCTGGTTGCTGCATTCCTCCTGCTTCCCCTGGTTTCTATTGAAGCTCCGCGGCAGGTAACGCCCTTGCTGGTGATCGATAGCTATTCGATTTTTTTCAGCGGGTTGATTATTGCAGCCAGTTTCATCATTACGGTTTTATCGTATTCTTACCTTTCTCAACAGCGCGGCCATCGCGAAGAATTTTATTTATTCTTGCTTCTGGCGACTTTAGGATCAGTAGTCCTTGTCGCTAGCACCCATTTTGCTTCTTTTTTCTTGGGGTTGGAAGTATTGAGCGTCTCACTCTACACCCTCATCGCCTATTCCAGGAAGGAATACGGGATCGAGGCCGGGGTTAAATATCTAATCTTGGCAGGGTTGTCGTCTGCGTTCCTGTTATTCGGAATGGCGTTGGTCTACTCTGAGTTGGGCACAATGAAGCTTGCTCAAATTCCGACCTCCCTCTCGAACCCCTCAAGCGGGGTCAGCCAGGTTTTTGTCTTAGGAGGTCTCGCTCTGATCGTCGTGGGAATCGGCTTCAAGCTCGCCCTGGTGCCATTCCATCTCTGGACGCCTGATGTTTATCAAGGGGCGCCAGCTCCCGTTACGGCATTTGTGGCGACAATCTCCAAAGGCGCAATGTTCGCCTTATTGCTGCGCTACTTTACCGTAGTAAATATCCATAACTACCCTTCTTTATACCTGGCATTCGTGGTGATCGCAATTGCATCGATGTTCATCGGGAATCTATTGGGCTTGCTGCAGACAAAACTCAAACGCCTCCTGGCATACTCCTCCATTTCTCACCTGGGATATCTACTCGTCGCTTTCCTTGCCAGCGGGCCGCTTGCAGCGGTTGCCGTTGCTTTTTACCTGGTCACCTATTTCGTTACGACTTTAGGCGCTTTCGGATTGATCACGATCATGTCGAACAGCGACCGCGATGCAGAAGATCCAGAAGATTACCGCGGCCTCTTCTGGCGCAAACCATGGATAGCCGGATCATTTACTGCCATGTTGCTCTCACTGGCCGGGGTACCTTTAACTGCCGGATTCGTAGGTAAGTTTTACCTCGTTACTGCCGGAATTGGTTCAGCTTTATGGCTCCTGGTGATTGTTTTGGTTGTTACCAGCGGCATCGGCCTGTATTATTATCTGCGGGTGGTTGTGGCGATGTTCGCCAGTTTGCCGAAAGGCTCAACGATCGCCCCAGCAATGAGGATTTCTCCTCATTTTACCGGCGCGTTGGCAGTAACCATTCTGGTTCTTCTGCTTTTCTGGCTGGGAATTTATCCTACACCAATCCTGCGCTTGATCGAAAGCATGGTGACGGGGTTCTCTTAACCTTCCTTACCCCTCGGGCGCAACTTCTTTCTTGCCGCCCATCCCTGCTTCATCGTCCTCGATTACGGGGGGTTCGAACCAGCTCCGCCCATCACGAGCAATGAGCACTTCTCCCATTTCGGGTCCCCATGTCCCGGCGGTATAATTAGGGAAGTTCGGGCGTCCCTGGTCCTGCCAGGCGTCCAGGATGGGGGTGATCACCTTCCAGGCTGCTTCGACCTGGTCGTCCCGCATAAACAGGGTTTGATCTCCCAAGATTACATCCAGGAGAAGCGTCTCATAAGCTTCAGGAGGACTGGATTGGAAGGCTTCCTGGTAAGTGAAATGCATGTTTACTGGGCTCAAGCGCATCCTCGGCCCGGGATGTTTGGCCAAGAAATCGATGTGGATGCCTTCGCGCGGCTGCATGTATGCGATCAGGCGGTTCGGCTCCCAGGAAGCCAATGCAGTTGCCGGGAATGTCTGGTGAGGCACCGGACGGAATTCGATCGACATGATCGAGACCTTGGTGGGCAGCCGTTTCCCTGTGCGCAAATAGAAGGGGACATCCTGCCAACGCCAGTTATCAATGAACAGCTTAATGGCAGCATAGGTTTCGGTTTGCGAATTTGAAGATACCCCTGGCTCTGCCCGGTATTGATTTACCCGTTCTCCCTGGATCCATCCTTCGCTATATTGACCGCGAGCTGCGTAATGGATCACCTGCTCTTGCGACATCGGCCGGATGGCGTGCAGCACGTCCACTTTACGATTGCGAATTTCATCCGCCTCAAACAAAACCGGGGGTTCCATCGCCACCAGACATAAAATTTGCAGCAGGTGGTTCTGGATCATATCGCGCAAGGCTCCGGCATGCTCGTAGTAAGCCCCCCGGTGTTCGACCCCCACTCTCTCGGCGACGGTGATCTGGACGTGATCGATATACCTGCGGTCCCAAATCGGCTCAAAGAGCGCATTTGCAAACCGAAATGCCAGGATATTCTGAACGGTTTCCTTTCCCAAATAGTGATCGATGCGATATATCTGGGATTCAGCAAACGCAGAAGTCAGCATGCCGTTGAGCTCCTGTGCCGAAGCCAGGTCATGCCCGAAGGGCTTTTCCAGGACGATGCGCGCATGTTTTCGGTCGCGGTTCAGGTGCGCGTGGGCCAGCTGCTGGACAATCGTTTCGACCATCTCGGGTGGGGTCGCCTGGTAAAAAATATGGTTGGCTTGAGTGTCCCACTCCTGATCGATATCTGTCAGCCGAGAAGCCAGAGATTCAATCTCCTGGGGATTCTTAAAATCTGCGCAAAGATAGTCAACGTGGATTAAAAAATCTCCCAATTTCCCCTCGTTCTCTTTATAGGTACGCGCAAACTTCGTCACCCCATCCCGTACCCGTTCGCAAAATTCATCCTCTTTCAGAGGTTTTATGTCCACCCCAAGAATCTTGAAATGCTCTGGGAGCCAATTATCTGTATACAGGTCGAATAAGGCAGGGGTTAATTTTCGCCAGGTCAGATCACCCCCTGCGCCAAAGATTACGATTGTGGTTGGTTCAGGTTTAAATTCCGTTGTCGTCATCCCAACCTATCCTTTCACAGGCGCCCACTCGGTATGGAACACCCCTTTTTCATCGACGCGCTCGTATGTGTGTGCTCCAAAATAATCCCTCTGCGCCTGAATTAAGTTAGCCGGCAGTATCGCACTGCGCAGTCCATCAAAATATGCCAGCGAAGTCATAAACCCGGGCGCAGGGATTCCCATTTCTGCTGCAGCTATCACGATCGCTCTCAAGTCCCCCTGAGACCTGACAACATCCTGGTGCCCTAATTTGGAGTCAAGCAGAAGGTTGGCTAATTCTGGTTTACTGCGGTAGGCCTCCCGAATGTGTTCCAAGACACCTGCCCGGATGATACAGCCGCCTCTCCAGATGCTGGCGATCGCTCGCAAATCCAAATTGTATCCATAGGCATTTGAGGCGGTCCTTAATAAAGCCATCCCTTGTGCGAAAACGATGATCATGCTCGCATAGAGCGCATTTTTTAAGTGCTCCAGGAATTCCTGGCGATCTCCCTGATATACCGGGGAGGGTCCTTGCAATGAGCGGCTGGCTTCTTCTCTAATCTTCTTAAAGACGGATAAGTCTCGCATTCCCACAGCCACATCAATCGTTGGCGCGGGGACTTGCAAATCGAGTGCCTCCTGTGATGTCCATTTCCCGGTGCCCTTCTGTTTGGCTTCATCCAGGATTTCATCGATCAACCGTTTCCCTGTGCGCTCGTCGATGGCGTTGAAAATATTCGCGGTAATTTCGATGAGGAACGAATTCAGTTCTGTCTGGTTCCAGGTAGAATATATTGATTGCATTTCCTCATCGCTCATCCCCAATCCGCGTTTCATCAGGTCATAGCTCTCGGCAATCAGCTGCATTAAGCCGTATTCCAACCCGTTATGCACCATTTTGACATAATGTCCCGCTGCTCCCGGCCCAAGGTAGGTAACGCAGGGATCGCCATTCACGTGCGCGGCAACTTTTTCGAAGATCGGTCGCACGCGTTCGTAAGCCTCCCTTCGCCCTCCGGGCATCATACTCGGGCCATAGCGTGCTCCACGCTCGCCTCCTGAAATCCCAACACCCAGATAATCGATGTTTTTTTCGGCCAGGGTCTTCGCTCGCAAGACCGTGTCTTTGTAGAAAGAATTTCCCCCATCGATCAGTAAATCTCCAGGTTCCAGGTACGGCAGGATATCCCTGATGACCGAATCGACAGGAGCGCCGGCAGGCACAAGCATCATCACCGCCCGCGGTTTGCGTAGCCTGCCAATGAACTCGTCAATTTTCTCTTCTCCACGGATTTTTTCTCCCGTCGCTTCGTTTTGGAGAGCCTTTACTCGGCTCGGGTCTTTGTCGTAACCGACAACGGAAAAACCATGATCGGCAATATTCAAAACCAGGTTCCGGCCCATCACGCCCAGGCCGATCATGCCGATCTCAAACCCATTTTCGTCCATGATCCCCTACCTTTCAATCTGACTGTTGTTCATGATAGTAGCTGGTCAATCTATCCCTCCCGGTACTTCATCTGCTTTCCAGATTCATAACACCAGGCCATATTTTTCCAGATGTTCCAGGGTAGATTCATACGCTGTATGTTGGAAACTCTTTATTTCCATCGAGCGTGCAACTTCAACGAACATCATCCGATCATCGATATAGACTACATTCTCGGGCAGCGTCTGGGCAGTATCCAGGGCAACGCGGTAAATATCTCGATCGGGTTTGCGGAAATGCACGAAGCATGACGAAATAAAGAAATCCACAAACTCGTTCAGTTTAAAGTTTTGGATGCGGTGGATGGTCAGCTCTCGGCCTTCATTGCTGACCGTGGCAATCTTGAGTCTATAGCGGGATTTCAGCTCTTTCATCGTGTCGATCATTTTGGGCATGGGCTTCGACTGGGCAAACATGAACTCTTTGAAATCCTGGGGCGAAAAGCTGCGCTGCTCGTAGAAGATCACCCGCTCCAGGTATTCATCAAGGGTTATCTTTCCCTCCTCGTAGGTATCGAAGGTCAGGTGGTGACGCTCATCCATTTCAGTGAAATCCAATTCGAAGGTGCTCGCCGCCAGTTTTCTTAAACCCCGGTCCCAGCCGTTGTTGAGAAGCACACCCCCGATGTCCAGGAAGATTGTGTTAACGCGAGGTTTATCCATTACACTGCCTCAACCGCTCTAGCCAGAGCCGCTAACCCTTGCCTCAGGTCGCCGTTAATATGGATCCGCATCGCCCGCCTGTTGTGCCGGTGTAGCGATTCTAGATCGCCCAATGCTTGAGCCCTTTGAAAAAGGTTGAACGTATACGGCTGACCAGGGATCGGTACCTCAACCTCCTCATCGGCAGTGATTTGCAGGTACAACCCGGTGTTCGGACCTCCTTTGTGGAGCTGCCCGGTGGAATGCAGGTAGCGTGGTCCATACCCGCTGGTGGTTGCCAGGTGCAGCCGGTCGCGCAGTCTGAGCCGCATGCGCTGCAAAGCCTGGTCAGTCTCCGGTGTTTCGTGAAGGTACGCCAGAATAGCGACGTAATCTCCGGGGTGCTCCTGGCTGAAAAACCACTTGAGCATCCCCTCGCTGTTTGAGGCATTCTCCTGCCCGAAAAAGCTCAGCGGTCCCTGGATTAGAGTAACGGGCTGCTCGGGAAGCTTGCCTTCTTTGCGGACCAGGTCCAAGAGTCTGTTGGTGTTATCTTTACTTTCCTGTACGTTCGGCTGGTCAAACGGATTTATCTCGAGAACAGCGCCGGCGACTGCTGTAGCGATTTCCCAACGGAAAAATTCCTGCCCCAAGTCAAGCGGGCTATCCATCTGGATGGTCACCATCGGGTGACCGGCTTTCTTCAGAGTCGTGATCTTTTCTTCTACATCTGGATCTGCCTCTCCTTTTATTTCCATACAGACGAATACGCGATCGTTCCCATAAACCGAAGGAGTGCCTAACCTCTCTCCTGCGATTGGGATCAAGCCCGTCCCTTTTTTTCCTGTGCTCTCAGCAAGCAGTTGCTCTAACCACATCCCCAATGTAGAGATGGACTCTGGCATCACGAATGTGACTTTATCCATTCCCTGTCTGGCAAATTCTCCCAAAGCTGCCCCTAAAACCATCCCTGGATTATCCTTCACAGGAACAGATGATGCGCATGCATGCACTTTTCGCAACGCCCGGTCGAGCAGGCTTTTTGCGTCGATACCCATCAAGGCAGCAGGCACTAATCCAAAATAGGATAATGCGGAATATCGTCCTCCGATATCGGCGAAGTTAAGAAATACTTGCCGGTAATTTCTATCATGAGCCACTTTTACGGCCGGGGTGCCAGGATCGGTGATGGCGACGAAATTTTCGCCGGCCAGATTCCCTTTTAGCGCTTTTACTTTTGCATAGAAATATTCTTCAAACGCAATTGGCTCGGCCGTGGTTCCTGATTTACTCGCCACAATAAAAAGAGTATGCGCCAGGGGGAGTTCCCGTTCAATCGAATGGATGGTGGTTGGGTCTGTTGTGTCGAGGATAGTCAAGGGGAGTCCCTTGCCATCCTTTTGGAAGGATTTCTGGAAGACCAGCGGAGCCAGGCTGCTCCCGCCCATCCCCATATGGACAACGTGGCTGAACCCATCTACATTAACCTTGTCAACAAAGCTGGTCAGAAGATTCAGGTTTTCTTCCATTTTCTCGGCGACGTGCAGCCAACCTAATGCATTGCGGATCGATTCCTGTTCGATCGTATCCGATGACCACAGGCTGGCATCCTTGCGCCACAGACGGTCGGAAAAACGCTCTTTTTCCAGGGTCGAAAGCCGCGTTCGGATTTTATCCTGATAACTTTCGGCATCGGTCACCTGGCTGTCTCCTGTTTTCTGCAAGGCTGCTTCGCGTTTTTCCCTCAGAGTGTTCATTAGCAGTTGGTAGGGTTGGATGAATTTCTCAACTGCTTCATCTTCCAACTGTTGGGTGGCAGCATCCAGGTTAATCCCTAATTTAGGCAGAGCTGCAAAGGTTCGCCTGGCTGCCTCGAGGCCTTCGGTTAATCGTGGAGCAGGCTCGCCATGATCGCGGTAAGCATTCAGAGTTTCAATGGGCAGGGTATTGATTGTATTCGGGCCGACGAGCGCTTCGACATATTTCACATCGCTGTACTTTGGGTTCTTGGTACTGGTGCTCGCCCACAATAGCCGTTGTGTCCTGGCCCCCTGGTCGGCTAACGTTTTGAAACGGCTGCTCTGAAATAATTCTTGATAGATGATATAAGCTTCTTTGGCGCTGGCAATTGCTGTTTCACCAAGAACCTGCTCGGCAAGCTGACCTTTTTCACCGCCGGCATTAATCAATACCTCTAGAGATGGATCAATCAGAACGTCGATCCTGCTGAGAAAGAAGCTTGCCACAGACGCGACCCGCTCAATCGATTGGTTGTTGCGCACCCGCTCCTCTAACCCGGAGAGATAGGCTTCCACCACATCGCGATAGCGCGGCAAGCCAAATAAGAGCGTGATGTTGACGTTGATTCCTTCGGAAATCAACTGCCGAATTGCAGGTAAACCCTCGCGAGTTCCTGGCACTTTGATCATCACATTCGGACGATTGACGACCGACCACAAGTGTCGCGCTTCGCGGATCGTCGCCTCGGTGTCGTGCGCAAGGAGGGGAGAAACCTCGAGACTGACAAAGCCATCTTTTCCGTTCGTTGCATGATAGGTTTGTTTGAAAAGGTCCGCAGCTTTTTGAATATCTGTGACGGTCAGGGATTGGTAGATTTCTTCAACGGATTTATTTTGCTTCGCCATCGACTGGATATCATCATCATAATCATGGCTGCCGGCAATCGCTTTCTCGAAGATTGAAGGGTTTGACGTCACCCCGCTGATGCCATCTTCGTCAATCCATCGTTTGAGATCTCCAGAAGTGATCGTTCCCCGGCGGATAAAATCTATCCAGATGCTCTGGTTGTATGATTCGAGTTGCTTAAGAGGGTTTTCACTCATTTCCTTACCTCTATCCTTTCTAATGCACTTATTTTTTCCAATCTCCGGTTGAACCGTTCGGCGCCTTTATATTTGGCTCCCAGGAATGACCGTACCAATTCCCAGGCCAGTTCATCGCCAACTACTCTGCCACCCAGGCAGAGCACGTTCATGTTATCGTCTTCAACCCCCTGGTGCGCGGAAAATATCTCGGTGATCAAACCGGCTCGAACCCCGGGAATTTTATTGGCGGCAACCGAAGCGCCAACTCCGCTGCCACAAATCGCCAATCCTCGCTCAACCTCTCCTCTGGCTACAGCTCTGGCTAATGGAACCACAAAATCTGGAAAGTCATCTTCATCGTTTAGCTGAGTCGCTCCAAAATCGATCACCTCGTTCTGGAGATCCATCAGCCTCTGAGCCAGAATTTTTTTTAGATAAAAACCCCCGTGATCCGCTGCAATTCCAATTCGCATTATGGCGACCCTTTGATAACGAACCTTCTCAATATTGGATTTTCCCCACCAGGGCCAACGTTTTCTGTACCACGTTATCGACCGAAAATCCGTATTCACGCATCACCACATCTCCCGGCGCGGAAGCCCCAAACCGATCCACTCCTAGAGCAAACCCTTCATCTCCAACATAGCGGCTCCAACCCTGTACCGAACCAGCCTCAACCGATAAGCGCATCTTGATCGACGGCGGCAGCACGTGATGTTGGTATTCTTCAGGTTGGGCCTCAAATAGCTCCCAGCTTGGCATAGACACCAGCCGGACGTTAAACTTCATTTGTTCAAGCTGTCGACGTGCCTGTACGATCAGGTTGACTTCCGATCCGCTGGCAATCAGGATGATGTCAGGGTTACCCCCTGGCGGGTCCGCCAGGATATAGGCTCCTTGCCGCAATCCCTGCGCAGGGGCATATTCGCCTCTATCGAGCACCGGCAAGCTCTGGCGGCTCAACACAAGTGCTACCGGGCGGTCGCGCATTGCGATTGCCACCTTCCAGGCTTCAGCAACTTCGTTCGCATCTCCTGGTCGGATGACCACCATCCGCGGGACAGCCCGCAAGTTGGCAAGCTGCTCCACCGGCTGGTGGGTAGGGCCGTCTTCACCCAATCCGATGCTGTCGTGCGTGAACACGTAGACCACTCCCAACTCCATCAACGATGCCAGGCGCATGGGAGGACGCATGTAATCCGAGAAAATCAGGAAGGTTGCTCCGTATGGGATCAGCCCTCCGTGGGCAGCGATTCCATTCAGGATGGACCCCATCCCGTGCTCTCGAACGCCGAAATGGATATTCCGACCGGCGTAAGTCCACCCTCCGCCGGCTGACCCTTGCAAATCCTCTGCGTGCAGGTCTGGGTTTTCAAAATCTCCCATTTCTTTGAGCATTGTATGGGTAGAAGGATCCAGATCTGCCGACCCACCGATTAAACCTGGAAGCATAGGAGCAAAGGCGCTCATTACTCTTCCGGAAGCGACGCGGGTTGCAATCCCTTTGCTGTCCGCAGGGAAGGAAGGGATTTTGACATCCCAGCCGTCAGGCAGCTCCCCGCGCATCATCTTTTCCAGCTCTCGGCCCAGGTCCGGGAAATCCTGCTTGTAGGCGGCAAACTTGCGGTTCCACTCGGCCTCGAGCTGCTGCCCCCGGTCAACTGCCTGCCGGAAGATATCGAGAGCATTTTCGGGGATGTAAAACTGGGGCTCTTCCGGCCACCCCAGGTTCTTTTTGGTTAAACGTACTTCTTCCTCCCCCAAAGGAGACCCATGCGCTTCAAAGGTATCCTGCTTATGAGGAGAACCATACCCAAGATGGGTGCGCACTAATATCAGAGAGGGTTTGTTAGTAATATTTCTGGCGGTCTGCAAGGCATCATCGATCGCAGCCAGGTCATTTCCATCCTCAACGTCGAGGGTATGCCAGCCGTAGGCTTCAAATCGCCTGTGTACATCTTCGCTAAACGTGATATCCGACCCGGCGGATAAGGTGACGTGGTTATTATCGTATAGGTAGATAATTTTCCCCAACCGAAGATGTCCGGCAAGCGAAGCGGTTTCAGAGGCAGTTCCTTCCATCAGGTCGCCGTCGCTGACAATGCCGTAAGTATAATGGTCGATAATGTTGTGTCCGGGCCGGTTGTAGCGCCTCGCCAGATTGGCTTCAGCGATGGCTTCTCCCACCCCATTGCCAAAACCCTGCCCCAGCGGGCCGGTTGTAACCTCCACTCCTCTGCGGATATCTCGTTCGGGATGCCCGGGTGTCGCGCTGCCCCACTGGCGGAACTGCTTGATCTGATCAAGAGGGAGGTCGTAACCGGTCAGGTATAACAGGCTGTAAAGCAGCATCGAACCATGACCGGCGGAAAGGATGAACCGATCCCGGTCAAACCACTCCGGATTATGGGGATTATATTTCATCATCCGCGTCCATAAGATATAAGCCATGGGCGCAGCACCCATGGGCAAACCCGGATGCCCGCTGTTCGCCTTCTGAACTGCATCGATCGATAAGAAACGGATGGTATTAATACATAATTGATCAAGCTCGGTCTTTGAGGGGGTCGCATTTATCCACAACCGTTCCAATATCCTCCTGATGGACATATTTCGATATTATTTATTTATTATATCAAAGATAATATAATCTAACTCAACTGAAGCGGGTTAACATAAAAAACACCCAACGCCCGCCTCAAAAGGCCTAGGCGTTGGGTTATATATGGTTTTTCTGAAGATTCCCCCTGACTATTTACCAGGTCATACAGGTGGCCAGGATCCGTAACAGCTGGTTCCGATCAAATCATCACCGGCTGATCATCCGGCCTGGACGTGCACCCGTGCCTTTCCCCTGGCTGAGTACCAGCTCTCCATTGACCAGTACATGATCAAACCCGGATGGATATTGGAACGGTTGTGGATAAGTTGCAAGGTCCGATACTATTTCGGCATCGAAAACAACCAGATCTGCATGGTGATTCTTCTTCACCAATCCGCGGTCCATCAACTGCAGCTTTTTAGCCGGGAGGCCGGTCATTTTGAAGATCGCGTTTTCGAGTGTCAGGATTTTTTCCTCGCGCACATATTGGCCCAGGATGCGCGCAAAGGTGCCGAAATTGCGCGGATGAGGCACGCCCTTGGCTAACGGTCCATCGATGGCCAGCCCCACCCCATCGGTGCCGATCATCATCGCCGGGTGCGGGAGCTGCATGCGCACGTTCTCTTCCGACATCATGAACACAATCATGCCGATTTCCCCTTCAGTCTCCAACAGGGCATCGAAAACCCAATCATAAGGGGTTTTATTTACCTCTTCAGAAAGCTCGCTGATGTACCGGCCGGCATATTCTCTGGTACGTGAATCGCTGATCAACACTTTATCCCATTCTGCAATCCGGAAGAAACCACCGGTCTTCATATCTCCGGTCATTTTCGTACGTGTCTCTGGATCGAGTAATCGCTTACTGATCGCATCTTTGCCGCCCTCCTGCGCCCATTCCGGAAGCAGCGCCACCAACCCGGTGCTGCCTGCCAGATAGGGATACATGTCTGCCGTTACATCAAGCCCTTCGAGGCGAGCTTTATCGATCAGCTCTAATGCTGGGCCTGCCTTCCACCAGTTATCTGCGCCAGCAGCCTTGAAATGGCTGATCTCGACCGGGCTCCCGGTCTTTCTGCCAATCTCGATAGCTTCTGTGATGGCTTCGAGCAGGGTATCTCCCTCTCCGCGAATGTGACTGAAGTAAAACCCCTTCCGTTCACCGACCGGTTTCGTGATCTCGATCAACTCGTCCATCGCCGCATACGATCCCGGAGGATAGATCAACCCGGTCGAGACGCCGATCGCCCCCGCTTCCATAGCTGAAACAACCTCATGCTGCATCGCCTCGATTTGATCTTCGTTTGGGCGCGCCGCACTGAACCCCATTACTGCCGAACGGACCATGCCCTGACCGACCAGTGGCGCCATATTCACAGAGATGCCGGTTTTCTGCAGATAGTCCAGATAGCTGCCAAAGGTTGACCATTCATTCCAGGGCATGGGGACATCTTCTTCTCCGATCATTTCGATCACCTGCCGGCGGGTCATTTCGAGCAAGGGCGCCGGTGAAGCTCCACATTGACCGGTTACGACCGTTGTAATGCCCTGATGAATCAGGCTCTCTGCATCTGGTGCTACCGGCAGGAGCATATCCGCGTGGGAATGCATATCGATAAATCCGGGCGCCACCACTTTCCCGGAAGCATCGATCACCACCTCGGCTTGAGCCCCTGGCAGATGGCCGACATCAACAATGCGGTCCCCCTGGATGGCGACATCGGCTGCATAACCGCGCTTGCCAGTACCGTCCAGAACTTGCCCATTGCGAATCAGTTTATCAAGCATATCATTCTCCATGGTCCGGATATAAGGGAAGTAGATTCTTCCCGATTGAGCTGAAGAGCACCTGGTTGGTATGATGGGTTGGAAAAACCCCGGGTGATTTTAGCATAAAACCCGCTACCGCGCGATGAACGGTTTCCCAATCGAACTTGTGCTACAATTTATTCCTGCATTTCCAAAGAAACGAGCCATCTCATCCTACCCTTCTGGAGCACTTCCTTGACACCCCCCTGGAAATATAAATACCAGATGTATCAGCATTTACAAACCCACGCCGCGGAAATCTATGCAGAAATGCGGCAGGCAGCAGAAGAAATCGGCATTACCGCCGATATCGCCAATCAGATCGGGCTGACGGGAGCGATTTCTGGATGCCACGGAACGCTGGTCCGCCAGGCTGCCGAAGCCATGGACCGGGCCGCTCATCAAATCATCCCTTCAGCCAGCCTGGACGATCAGATCCGCCAGGTCGTAAAAGAAGTCTACGGAGACGAATACGATGCCGCTCTGGTAAACACCTGCGAAGCTGCTCTGGCCGTTTGCACGGAAGTCCTTTTTACACCGCCGCAAACCGGCCGGGGAGAACCTTATCGGGGGCGCTATCTGGCTCTCTACGAGCGCTTCCTCGAGCACCACGTTTCTTATGGGCGGCCTTTCCCGCCCAAATACAAGGAGTTCATCTCGGAACGGGGCGAGACGGCAGGAGAATATGGCGTCCAGGGGAAGCGGGCAGCCAACCTCGACGTGGTCGTCGTCCGCCCGGCAGGCGCCGCCTACCCCAATCACGGCATCAAGTACAACCCTGTGCCAGATCTTCTGCACGTCAATGCCGACCAAACACTCGAGCTGGCCCAGAAAGCAGGCGAGCGCCACGCCTCATCTTTGGTTGGTTTTGCCTCCCTGGGGTACGATACACCTGGATATGGGTATGGCGAAAAAGACGCCTCTGGCACCCCCCTGCTGCAGACCGGGCTCGCAGCCCTGGCTCATCGCTTTGACGTACCCTATGTGGTGGACAATGCCTGGGGGGTTCCTTTCATCGGCGCAGACATTCGCAAGCTCGGCTGTGACGTCATGCTCTACAGCATGGATAAGGTCACGGGTTCTCCTACCAGCGGATTGATCATCGGCAAGGAAGAACCTATGACCGCACTCCGCCGGGCGCTGGGAATCCACGGCACCCGGTATGGCACACTGAGCTCTCACGGGAAAGCAGTCTTTGCTTCCTTCGACCCGGGGAAAGAAGCCCTGGTGGGCACCCTGGCTGCCCTACGCGTATTAAAAGACCAACCTGAGATTACCTTGAAAGCTCTGGACGATCTCCATCGTATTGTGATCGATGAATTTGAATGCCTTCCCGACAGGCTTCGGCAGGGATGGGCTATTTATAAATCGACAAATGCCCTGGGGGTAGAGCTGAATTACTCTTCTACCTGGGAATATGGCAGGTTGGGCATCCCCATCTTCTCCATGGAGGATATGTACGCCGGCAGTCATCTGCTGCAGTCCGGCTTAACCGCTATGGGGATCATGCCTACTGTCGCCTTCGATGCCAATATCGTTGTATCCAACGGTTTGGGAAACCTGGATGAAGATGGGAGGTTGTTGGAAAACCCTACCCGAATGGCAGTTAAAGGTATGTTCAAGGCAATCCCTGTTGGAGACTGAAGGGGAGGTTATCTGCAATGAGCGTGAATAATTATCCCGACGGGCGTGCTGCGCGCTCAGCCATGCGTTCCGGCGACTTGAAAACCCCAACGGCAGGGTTGGCCCCGGGTTATGTACAGGCTAATCTGGTGATTTTGCCGCAGCAATACGCCTTTGATTTCCTGCAGTTTTGCGTGTTAAATCCTAAACCCTGCCCGATACTGGATGTTACCGAACCGGGGAGTTATCAACCGAGCCGGGAATGGGCAGACGGTGCTGATTTGCGTACCGATCTTCCCCGCTACCGCATTTACCGGAACGGTGAAATCACCGCAGAGCCTGAAGATATCCGCGAATACTGGCAGACCGACCTGGTCTCGTTCTTAATTGGCTGCAGCTTTACCTTCGAAGAAGCCTTGCTCGCCGGAGGCGTACCCGTCCGGCACATCGAATGCGGCTGCAATGTTCCCATGTACAAGACCAATGTAGACTGTAAACCCGCAGGAGTATTCCGTGGGCCCTTGGTGGTATCCATGCGCCCGATTCCAGCTTCCCTGGTTTCTCGGGCGGTACAGATCACTTCGCGTTTCCCTGCCGTCCACGGCGCACCGGTGCACATCGGCGATCCGGGCAGTCTTGGAATAATGGACTTAGACCATCCCGATTACGGAGATTCGGTTCCGGTTCTACCCGGGGAAGTGCCAGTTTTTTGGGCCTGCGGTGTCACTCCTCAAGCTGCCGCTCAAGCAGTTCGTTTACCGTTGATGATCACCCACGCGCCTGGGCATATGTTCATTACCGACCGCTTGAACGCTGAGCTGGCAACCGGTTAGATCTGCCTGGTAACCCATTCATGCAGGAGAGCCAGGATCTGGCAATTTTCCTCTACACTGAAGCCGTCAACCCCGGCTACCTGCAGGCCGAGGGTTCCGTCGCAGGCGCCGTAGGTGACCATCTCCGTGATAAGGCGCGCCTCCTGCGCTGGCTCAGGGAGTAAATCCAACCTGGAGATGGCGGATAACGCAGCCGCCAGGCCATAACCACCCCAGTTCGACACGCTGGCGATGATCAGATGATTGGCTTGGGTGATCGATGGTTCTGGGATGATTCCTCCCAGGCTTTCAATTTGCTCGATCAAATTACCCATCCCGATCTCATTTCCACCGTCGCCAATTGCTACGCTTAAACAATCCGTTTCAAAGAGCGTGTCGATCCTGGCAGTGTAGGGAGATAAATCGAGTCCTCGATAGCTGGTGTATTTCCCACGGCGGGTCAATCCACAGCGTTCGACGGAGACCAAGAGCGCTGGCTGGTACCGGTCGATCAATTGGCGAGCAAAAGCTTTGCTTTCTTCAACTCCTGAAATGGGGAAACGGATCACCTCGCCGTTTGATGGGGCAAAATGCTCTAACAAATCTGCAGAGTAATGGTCTGTCACGTAAGCTACCGTGTACCCGATCTGCTCCAGAGCGCGGCCAATAGCCAACGCGCCGGGTGGGCCGTCCGTTTCTGGTAGGCTGGCGTGTGGGATATAGAATCCGGTAGCGATGATTGCTGTCCCGGATCGGGCAAAGATAGCTTGCGCTGCCTTCTGGCACGGATCTTTTGGAAGATAGGGGAGCAAGCTCGCAATACTGCGCCGGTCTTTCGATAATATAATGTTCTCTATAGAATCATTTTGGGCGACTATGGCTTTGCCTCATGGATAGGATACCAGGGAGATCCCGATGATCAATCGATATCCTGGTTGGATCGGAGCTAATTTTACTTCAAAAGGGAAGCTATGCTTACAGAAGATAATTTAATGCGCTGGGTGCGGCTGGCGACGAGCGCCCTGGCCAGAATATTGGGGCTGAAATCGAGCGGCCTGTATCAGGATGCGCTTTTCTTGATCGACCAGACTCTCGAGCAGCTCATTGGGCTGCGAGCCGAATTATTCGACCGTATGGACGATAGCAGCGTGCTGGAGATGGTCACAGTTCAGGATCAATTGGATACCGATCGTTTGCTGGTGATTGCAGATCTGGTGAAAGAGCAGGCCGATATTTATGCTGCCCAAAAAATGATTGCTGACAGCACCTGGCGCTATACACGCGCATTAAATTTCTATCTCGAGGTCGTGTTAAACGGCGGTTCAGTAAATTTTCCCCAACCTTATGAAAAAATCGATGCTCTTACCGCACAGCTCGATAACCAAAATATGCCTCCGGAGACCCTGGTATCGCTATATCAGTATTACGAAATGATGGGTAAGTACCGGATGGCCGGCGATACCTTAGCTAAAATCATCACCCAGGAAGGCAATTCACCCGAGATAGAGGAAGAAGTAAACAGTTTTTACCACCGGTTGCTCGAAAAACCGGATAACGACTTGATCGCAGGGGGATTGACTCGCCAGGAAATCCAGGCGCACACAAAACCCCGGTGAAATCTCCTTGCGATTGCCTCCTATTCTTCAACGTGGACCCTGAAAGACCGCACCTTGCGGAGGAATAAAATCCCCAACAACAATGGAAGCCAAAAATTGAATCCCCGAAAAGCGAGAGCGATCACGATGGCTTTTGTGCGAGGGATGCCCAACACGGTATATACCAATGCCATCATCCCCTCTGTAACGCCAATTCCTTGCGGCAGCAACCCGATGACCCAGAAGACGATTCCCATGCTGTACCCGGCGAGAAGAGTACCAAGATTGACCGCCTGATCATATGCGATAAAAAGTACATATAAGCCCAGGATATTAACCAGATGCAGGATAAAACCAAGCCCCACGGCAAGTTTAATATTCCTGGAATTCGAGAAAATGGACAGGGCAGCTTCAGCGAAACCGTGGGTATTCTGCTCTGCCCAACCTGGTTTCAGAAGTTGAGGCCGGTGAAACCAGCCTCCCACATGATTGATCTGGTTCTGCAGCCAGACTAAGATCTGCTGCAGGGTCCCTGCTCTCCAACGTGCAAGTGCGATGGTGGCCATCATCAAGACATTAAACAAGATATAAAAGATCACCGCGATGATGTCATAGACGTACAGGGCATTCTTCTTCAATAAATAAAATACTCCGATCAGAATAATTGGGAGAAGCGTTACCAAATCTACAACCAGAACCAGCAGCATACCAACTGCTGTTCGTGATCCCGATTCTCCTCGTTGCACAGAATCGTCGATAAACAACGCCGCTGAGCTAGCGCCTCCCGAGGGAGCTATCGTATTGACAAAAATTGATGCAAATACAACCGGTACTAATTCTGAGAAACGGCTTCTAACGCCAACGGCATTGAATCCGACCTGATAAAGTACAGCGTACAACCCAAAATAGATCAGATGAAGGATCAGGCCTGCCAGGATCCAATCCAAATGCCCTTGACCCAGGGTATCGAATAGAGCGGAAAGATTTGCGAACCTGGTAGCGATCAAACCGGTGAGAGCTAACAGCACCAATATAATCATCCAGGACCGAAAACGCCCTCTGGATTTGACAGCGTGCATTGATTCGATCCTCACATCATTATCCACGCCTGAATTACTCAATTATTTTGCAGGGACAATTGGTCGGTGTCTATGCGAGCCGTATCGAGGGGAAGATTCTTGCGGCGCCCATAGAGATAGATCAACCTCTCCCGTGAGATCCACAATTGACCCGTCTGCCCTTTTCTAAGAGTTTTCCCTTCGAGGCTGTTTGGATTAAAGGCGAGAATTAATGCAGCGTTATACAGGTCTTCCCAAAATTCGGCGAACTCTTTCCACAAGCTGTCGGGCTTCGCCGGGATCTCGATCAGGTCAAATCCCCACTTGCGGAAAAAGTCAACCCGTTGTGCCAGGTTTTGATGATAAGCGAATATGTTATCCCCAAAATATGCCACGAGTCTCTGGCCGTCAGGATCCATTTCAGCATATTCCGCAAGTTCTTCGAATGAAATGATGAGTCTGTGAAAGAAGGACCTTCCCCAAGAAAGATCGGATGTGTCAGACTCTAGGCGTGGCATGCGTTCGTTCCACAGGTGGATGACAGCCACCGGCTCACCGGGAGATATCAAGATTCCATCCGAAAGGTTAACCATCCTTCGATTCTTCGTTACTGATAACCGGAGGATACACTCCTCACTCTTGGAAAACTCGTAGATACCGTACACTCTGCGCAGTACAGCATCGATTGCGCGAATCGGCCAGGATAGTATCTCTATTCCTAATCTGATGATATACGGCGTCTCAACGCTGGCCATCGGTCGAAGTCTACCTTCCGCAAGGACCACATAGCGAACCCCTCGCCATTCAACCGTTCGCCCAACCAAACCCGCGCACCAAATAAGCGCGGTGAGCATATCGCGCAGGGGCAGCAAATATAAGTAACGCCGTGTAAGGTGATCCCCTGTGGTACCGCTCACTACCCAGGCTATAACCCAGCGGAGTGTAATTGAGATGCCCACCGCGAACAGGCCAAGTAGGGAGAGACCCGATGCCAGAAACAAGACCACGGATAGCGGTGTGCTGTAGCTAATCAGCAGGCCGGGATATTCTTTGGGCCGGCTGAGCCGGTTGCAATGTGCCCACCGGACTTCACGCAGCCATTGGTCGCGAAAGGTTGTGGCTCCTAAAACGCTGACGACGACATATTTGGAGAGATAAACGCGCTTGCCCAATTTTCCTATACGCATTCCTATTTGATAATCGTCGGCCAGATAATCTGCTACTGCTGCAAATCCACCGATTCCCGCCAGATCCCGCTTGCGTATCACACTTGCCGCGCCCATCGAAAAACGCATATTCAGAAATCGCCTGGCAACCAACACCGAGGGAAGAAATGTTACGCCCATGTATAAGCCTTCCAGGCGAGCAGTCATCGTCACCGGTGCTTCGCCCCGGTAAGGGCAGGTCACCAGGCCGATAGTTTCATCACTCAAAGGCGCCACCACCCGCCGCAAGAAATCAGGGGTGACGCGCATATCGCTGTCGCTGAATACCAGAATTTCGTTCTTTGCCTGCCTCGAAAGCGCCTCCAACAGGCTGGATTTGCGGTTGACCATTACCGTTGGAGCTATGATCAGTCGAATTTGCCGGTTGGGGTAATTTCGTTTCAAGCTTTCAATCACCGAGATCACCGGGTCATCTTGCTCGGCAACACCAAACACGACTTCATAATCCGGGTAATCCTGGTTGCAAAAACTCGCAAAATTTTGATAAGCCTGAGCATCCACACCTTTTACGGGTTTTAGGATCGAGATTGGAGGAGTGAAAGTTGGGAAAGTATCAGGGGAGCTGAAATATTCGCGTGTCCATACCATGGCAATCAGCCAATATGCCCAACTCGCAATTGTCAACACTTCCAATACAATCACCACAACCATAGAACCCTCTACCTATCTGGAGGTTAGAAATCTTTCTTTGGGTATAGACTGCCAGGTTGGCTATGATGCGTATGTGAGAGGCAGGGGCAATTGATTTTACGGTTGCAAACTTGTAAAATTCGAACCGATAAATCCCCTCAGGATTTCCTCACCCTTTTCCCCCGCTGGTTTGAATTGCTCGCCCGGATCGCAGAATCCATGAAATGGGTGGGAGACCAGATATACCAGCTTTATTAAATCTATTATACAATACTATCCAATTTGCCTTTGGTAGGTAGGAAGGGAGCCTACCTGAAGATCGCATTTTCACCTGCTCAAGGAGTTATTCCAACCCCTGATGACCGCCTCCAGTTTCCAAATCATGCAGTGTGAACATCGAGGATGTGGTTTCCGTTTCCCGGTGCTTGTCGGAGAAGACCGAGTACAATATTGCCCGCGCTGTGGCGGCAAAATCCATACTGAGCTTCCCGGGTTTTCGCCTTTGGTTGTAAATGAAGATCTGAATGAGCAGGAGTTGCCAGTTATTGATGTTGTCTTCGATAACATCCGCAGCGCCTGGAATGTCGGTTCGATGCTACGCACAGCTGATGGAGCCGGTATCCACAAAGTTCACATCTGTGGGCTTTCTCCAACCCCCGAAAACCCTAAAACTGCCAAGACTGCACTGGGCGCAGAAAGGGTGATCTCCTGGGTGTATCATCTCAATAGCCTTCAGGCAATCGAAGAGTTGCAGGGAATGGGCATGAAGATTTGGGCACTGGAGGGAGGTCCACGCTCAACACCGATCCATCAGGCAATCCGTGGCATGAGACCAAATCCTATCGCCCTGGTAATTGGCAATGAGGTTTCGGGAATCGACCCCGAGATCATCAACCGGTGTGAAAAAGTTATCTCCATACCCATGAAAGGCTTTAAACGATCACTTAACGTGGCGGTGGCATTCGGGATCGCGATCTATACATTGCGTTTCGCCGCCTACCTGCAAATTTTTTCTGATTGACGAAGGCGGTTATCTCTAGTACACTGAGAACAGATCAGATAAGGGACCCGAGTCGTTGGGGCTTCGAAACCAATTCGGTGGGACCCCGTTCAGACCGATATCCAATCGATTCATCCAATTAAGGAGTACGCATCCATTTGAACCCCCCGACGGGATCCAAAACGCTGGACCTCCAGGCTACAATCTCGCCTAACCGCTTTGTCGGTTTATGGCGCATGATGGCGGGATTCCGCCTGTCTTATCTGGGTGCCACCCTGAGTCTGGGCATCGCGGCAACATCCAAGACGGCCACTTATCTGCTTCTGCGGTATTTCGTGGATAACGTCCTCACCCCCCGCCAGTTTGGCATAGTTCCATGGATCGCGCTTGGTTTTCTCGGTTTAGCGATATTTGAAGGTGTATTTACATTCTTGAGTGGTAGGTTGGCCGCGCTTACAGCAGAAGGCGTCACCCGGCGCCTGCGCAACTATCTTTTCGATCATATTCAGCGTTTATCGTTTGCTTATCACGCTGAAACACCCACTGGCGAACTGATCCAGCGGGCTACTTCAGACGTAGACGCCATCCGCCGGTTTTTTGCCGATCAGGCCATCAACGTCGGCAGGGTGATCCTGCTTTTCGTGATCAACATGGCTGCATTGATCGATTTGAATCTGCAATTGGCTCTGCTTTCGATCGTCGTCGTCCCCTTCATCGTGGTGATGTCAACCATCTTTTTCAAAAAGATCTCTAAGGCGTATGAGGCTTACCAGGAACAAGAAGCAACGTTATCAACAACCCTTCAAGAGAACCTGACCGGCGTACGCGTGGTCAAAGCATTTGCCCGCCAGGATTATGAAAGAGATAAGTTTGAACGGGATAATTGGGAGAAATACCAGCGCGGCAAACGGTTGTTAAAGATTCATTCATTATTCTGGCCGGTTTCAGACACATTATGTGGCTTGCAGCTTGTGGTGGGTTATTTCGCCGGGGCATTAATGGCCATTAATGGGACGATAAGCGTGGGTACCTATCTGGCTTATGTTGGCCTGATTATCTGGATCATTTTCCCTATGCGCAACCTGGGACGTTTGATCGTCCAGACGTCTACCGGGCTGGTATCCTATTTCCGGGTTACGGAAGTGATCAAACAAAACCGCGAAATCCTCGATCAAGGCGGCGAATCCCCTATCAAGGAGTTGAGAGGCGAAGTAATCTTTACCGACGTAAGTTTTGCATACGAAGCCGGTACGCCTGTCTTGAAAAATGTTAGCTTCTCCTGCTCGCCTGGACAGGTCGTGGCTTTATTGGGTGCAACAGGATCGGGGAAAACCTCCCTGGTAAACCTGCTGCCTCGCTTCCATGATTACACCAATGGTAGCATCACCCTGGATGGGATCGAGCTTCGGGACCTCCCCCGTCACTACCTTCGTCAGCAGATTGGCATCGTCGAACAAGAACCCTTCTTATTTTCCCGCACGATCCGCGAAAACATCACCTACGGAGTGGAACGAGAGGTTAGCGACGCGGAGGTCGAAGCTGTAGCGCGTTCGGCTGATATCCATGATGTGATCCTCTCCTTCCCCGAGAAATATGGCACGCTGGTCGGCGAAAAAGGGGTTACCCTCTCGGGCGGTCAGAAACAACGAATAGCAATTGCGCGCACATTGCTCAAGAACCCCAGGCTGCTGATATTGGACGATTCCACTTCTTCGGTCGATACCGAGACCGAGGGTGTGATCCGCGAAGCTCTGGAGCGCCTCATGCGCGGACGCACAACTTTCATTATCGCCCACCGTATTCAGAGTATCATGACCGCCGACCAGATCCTGGTTTTCGAGAAAGGCGAGATCGTCCAACGCGGAACCCACAGTCAGCTCTCTCGCCAGGAAGGCATCTACAAGCAAATCTTCGATATTCAGACCCGCATCGATCTCGAATTAGAAAAGGAACTCAAAGTTGCCGGATAATTACGAGTTTGAGGAAGAAGAATTCAAGACCCAGGTCACCGGAAGAACGGTGAATCGGATCTTGCTCCTGCTCAAGCCGCATTGGACCTGGGTGGCTGGATTCTTATCTATGATCATTATTGTATCCATCATCGATGCTTACTTCACCTACCTGAGCAAGATGATTATAGATAACGGTATTATTGCTAAAGATCGTCAGGTCCTGGTTCAGCTGATTACCCGCTATGGAGTGCTCATCGTCTTCCAGGCGGCATGCGTGTTGGCATTCATTTATTTGGTAGGGATTTTAGGAGAGCGCATCCGCTACGATCTGCGCCAGAGGATGTTCAACCACCTGCAAGACCTGTCGCTCTCTTACTACAGCCGGACGCCGGTGGGCTGGATCATGTCTCGCGTGACCTCGGATTCAGAACGTGTATCAGAGTTGATGACCTGGGGCATGCTGGATATCACCTGGGCCACCGTGAATGTCTCGACTGCCAGCATCTTCATGCTGATCATCAACTGGCGTTTGGCGCTGATCGTCTTCGCCGTCTTGCCGGTCTTGATCTGGGTAGCTTATCAGTTCCGCAAGCGTATCCTGGTCCAATACCGTATGGTCCGCAAGATGAATTCAAAGATCACCGGGGCATACAACGAAAATATCACTGGAGTCAGGGTAGTCAAAGCCCTCTGCCGCGAAGATGCCAACCTGAAAGAGTTTGACGTGCTCACCGGGGATATGTACCGGGCGGCATTCCGCGCTGCCTGGCTTTCAGCCCTCTTCCTACCCACCGTGCAGATTATTAGCGCGTTCGCTTTGGGGGCGGTGCTTTGGTATGGTGGTCTACAAGTCCAGGTCGGGTGGATGACCATCGGCGGTATCCAGGCTTTCGTCTCCTATATCACGTTCATGATGTGGCCGATCCAGGACATGGCCCGCGTCTATGCGGACCTCCAAAACGCCGTGGCATCAGCCGAGCGGATTTTTTCCCTGGTCGACGCGGTTCCTGAGGTGAGCGACCGCCCCGGAGCCATTGATCCGGGCACGATCCAGGGTGATATTGTTTTTGATCATGTGGGTTTTTATTATGAGCCAGGAAAACCCGTGCTTGCTGATTTTACCTTATCGGTCCGCCATGGAGAGACAATCGCCCTGGTCGGACCAACCGGTGGGGGTAAAACGACGATCGTAAATCTGCTATGCCGATTCTACGAGCCGACCAGCGGGACGATCCATATCGGCGGTCGAAGCTACACCAATCTTTCCACGCATGCCATCCAATCTCGGATTGGTATTGTCCTGCAAACTCCGCACCTCTTTTCCGGAACCATTCACGAAAATATTCGCTATGGGCGTTTGAACGCCACCCCCAAGGATATTGAAGATGCTGCACAGATCGCAGGCGCTCACGAGTTTATCTTGAATTTCGAACGTGGCTACGACCAGGAAGTTGGCGAAGGCGGCAACCTGCTTTCGGTCGGCCAAAAGCAGTTGATCAGCTTAGCTCGCGCGGTTTTGGCCAAACCAGAGATTTTCATCATGGATGAGGCTACAAGTTCTGTAGACACCCTGACTGAGGCGTTGATTCAACGCGGGATGGAGGCGTTGATGAAAGGGCGGACGAGCTTTATCATCGCTCACCGCCTTTCAACCATCAAACGCGCCGATCGCATCGTGGTAATCGACGATGGGCGGATCGCCGAAATGGGGATCCACAGCGAGCTGATTCGGAAAAAGGGTCACTACTATCGCCTGTATACGCAACAGTTCCGTCACGAGCGCGAAATTGAGTTCGAGCCTTTTCAGGAGCGTCTCAATGCATGAAGTGTTGTTTTCCCGCGCAATCAAAAGGTGAATCAATGCCTATCGAGTTGCGATTTTTGGTTTATGGAATGCTGGGTTGGTCGGGCGAAATCATCTGGACTGCTATCCGGAAAAAGGTAACCGGTCAGGCCAAAGACTGGCTGCTGATGGGCGATACCTCTTTGTGGTCCTTCCCGTTATACGGCTCGATAGCCTTTTTATTTGAACCGGTTCACAACTGGATGCGTCCCCAATTTATCCTGGTGCGTGCTTTGGTCTATCTGGTTGGGTTCTGGGGGATCGAATACCTGGGAGGCTGGCTGATCTGGAAGATCACCAGGTTAAAACCCTGGGATTATTCAAAATCTCCAGGCGGTAGCTTGAACGGCCTGATCCGGTGGAACTTCGTGTTGGTTTGGCCGCTCGTAGGATTGTTATTCGAGCAAGTACACGATCTCTTGATGAGGATCTCCCTCTGAGATCACTCCAGCAGGGCTTCCTTAGCCCGTTTGGTTTGTTTCCCTCTCTCCTCAGTATTCAGGATGCGCTTGCGAATCCGGTAGTTCTGAGGGGTCACCTCTAAGAGCTCATCTTCAGCCAGGTATTCGATGGCTTCGTCCAGACTCATGGAGCGCGGCGTAGTCAGACGCACTTCGATATCTTTATTCGACGAGCGCATGTTGGTAAGGTGCTTTTTCTTGCATACGTTAACCGCCAGATCCACCCCGCGTTGAGTCTCCCCAACCACCATGCCTTCATAGACTTCTATGCCTGCTCCAAGGAACAACATCCCTCGCTCTTCAGCGTTCTTCAACCCATAGGTCGAAGTCGTGCCGGTTTCCCAGGCCACGATGGAGTTCGTCGAGCGGGAAACAATTGGTCCTGCAAAAGGATGGTATCCATGGAACAGCGTATTCATGATGCCCATGCCCCGTGTAGCAGTTAAGAACTGGTAGCGGAAACCCAGCAAGCCTCGAGTGGGTGCCACGTAGGTGAGATGCACGCTGTTATCGGATGCGTTCACCATATCCAGCATCTGCCCGCGGCGGGCGCCGAGCATCTCGACCACTGTCCCCACAGTATCTGGGCTGGTTTCGATGTGCAGCTCTTCGAACGGTTCGAGCGTCTCGCCATTCGGTCCCTGGCGGAAGATCGCTTCGGGTTTCGATACCTGGAACTCATATCCTTCTCTGCGCATAGTTTCAATTAAAATTGCCAGATGCAGTTCGCCTCGCCCCGATACGATAAAGGTATCGGGTGTTTCTGTTTCGGCTACACGCAATGCAACGTTCCTGCGCAGCTCGTCGAATAACCGTTCACGCAGCTTGCGCGAGGTGCTCCATCTTCCTTCCCTGCCGCTGAACGGAGAGGTATTCACGCTAAAGGTCATTCTCACGGTCGGCTCTTCAACCTGGATCTGTGGAAGAGCAACCGGATGATCAGGGTCGGCGAGGGTTTCTCCGATGGCGATCGCTTCCAGGCCGGCGATGGCGACGATCTCGCCAGCTCCAGCCGTCTCCACCTCGACCCGTTCGAGCCCCTGGTGAACGTAGAGATAGCGGATGTGTTCGGGAAGCACCTCGCCCTGGAGAGTGATCCGCGCTACGGTTTCACCGGCGTACATTTTACCAGCAAATATCCGCCCGACGGCGGTAACCCCCCGGTAATCATCGTATCCCAGGTTTGTAACCAGCATTTGCAGAGGGGCATCCGCGTCAACTTTGGGAGGGGGAATATGGTCCAGGATAGCCTGGAACAGAGGTTGGAGGTCCGGTCCCAGTTCTGGCGTGAGCCCAGCTTGCCCGGTAAGAGCGTTGGTATAGATAATGGGGAAATCCGCTTGCTGATCGTTGGCGCCAAGTTCGATGAACAGGTCGAAGGTGAGGTTAACGGCGCGCTGGGGGTCGGCGTCCTTACGGTCCATTTTATTGATCACCACCACCGCGCAGTGGCCCATCTCCAGGGCTTTTTTGAGGACAAAACGGGTTTGAGGCATGGGACCTTCGGCGGCATCGACCAACAGCAAAACGCCGTCCACCATGTTCATCACCCGCTCGACCTCCCCGCCAAAATCGGCATGCCCGGGGGTATCGACAATATTGATCTTCACTGGGCTTTTCGTGCGCGGGTCTGGGATGGTGATGGCGGTGTTCTTCGCCAGGATAGTGATGCCGCGCTCACGCTCCAGATCGTTCGAGTCCATCACCCGTTCTGCGACTTGCTGGTTCTCGCGGAAGACACGGGCTTGCTTGAGAAGCCCGTCGACCAGGGTAGTTTTCCCATGATCGACGTGGGCAATAATTGCTATATTTCTTAAATCGTTTCTTTCCAGTAGCATATACCTAACCTGATGTTAAATTGACAGGTAATCATATCAGACACAAAAGAATTTGAATAGAGAGAGAAATCCTGCTTTATAATTCGAGCTGGCGCCATTATGGATACTATCTCCGGATCCATCGAACGAATTACCTTTTACAATCCAGAGAATGGTTACAGTGTCGTGCGGCTCAAGCCCGAACGGCGAGATATCCCTGCGGCAAACCGCGAGGGCCTGATCACCATCGTCGGGAATTTACCCGAGCTTGCTCCCGGCGAGTTTCTACTCCTCCAGGGACATTGGGATAACCACCCGGTGCACGGTCTGCAGTTTGCCGTGGAATGGTGTGAGCAAGCTTTGCCGGCTACCACCGAAGCCATGCGCCGCTACCTTGGGTCTGGCTTGATCAAGGGATTGGGACCTCGCCTGGCGGAAAGAATTGTAGGCCGGTTCGGGGAAGATACTTTCCACGTGATCGAACAGACCCCAGAGCGCCTGCTTGAGGTCGCCGATATCGGCGAAAAACGCCTTCATGCGGTAATTGCTGCCTGGGCTGAACAAAGGCACATCCAGGAGATTATGCTGTTCCTTCACGGACATGGCGTAAGCACCAACCTGGCAGTCAAAATCTATAAACAGTATGGAGATTTATCGTTGCAGGTGGTGCAATCTGATCCCTACCGGCTGGCACGCGACGTCAACGGGATCGGGTTTAAGACTGCCGACCGCATTGCCCAGGCGCTTGGACTGCCTGCTGATCACCCATCTCGTATCGAAGCAGCGTTGATCTACTGCTTGAACGAGATGAGCAACGAGGGCCATGTTTATTCACCACGCGAGACCCTCCAAACCCGGGTGATCCAATTGCTCGAGATCCCCGTCGAATCGATCCTCCCAGCACTAGAAAGCCTGTTGCGCGATGACCGCATCCGCATCGAGCAGCTTCATCTTGATGGGGATCAGGATGCGGCGCATGCTGTTCGAGATCAGGCTGCCGTCTACCTCACCCCATTTTATTATGGGGAGACCCTTGCAGCAGAAAAACTGCGTTCGCTATCTCAGGTGCATCCCTCACGCCTGTCGAGTATCCAGCTTGTCCTTTCAACTGCCCACGCAGCCGATCAACCCAATTTATCCGTTGAACAGAAAGCGGCAATTGATACAGCATTGAATTATCCGGTCAGCATTTTAACCGGTGGACCTGGCACGGGAAAAACGACCGCGATCAATGCCCTCATCGCCATCTTGGAAGGCGGTTCGAAACATTACGCCCTTACCTCTCCTACGGGACGTGCCGCCAAACGCCTGTCTGAAACCACGCACCGCCCGGCGAGCACGATCCACCGCCTGCTCGGTTATACGCCGGGCGGTGGGTTCCAATATGACGGCGACCACCCCCTTCCGGTCGATATGGTCGTGGTCGACGAAGCTTCAATGCTAGACCTTCTTCTGACTCACCACCTGCTCAAAGCTTTACGGCCGGGTACGCACTTGTTATTGGTGGGAGACGTCGACCAACTCCCTTCTGTTGGCGCCGGCGATGTTCTACGTGATTTGATCTCCAGCGGTTTGGCGCCTGTGACCCGCTTGGATCAGATCTTCCGGCAGGCAGCGGGCTCGCAAATCATCACCAACGCCCACCGTATTCATATGGGCGAAATGCCGTTATTCGGTCCGGGGAGCGAAGACTTTTTCTTTTTTCCGGCGAAGGATGCCGCCGAGACTGCCCGCTGGGTGGTCGATGTAGTCTGCGAGCGTATCCCGCGCAAATTTGGCTTCGATCCCCACCACGAAATCCAGGTCATAGCTCCCATGTACCGCGGCGCTGCCGGGGTGGATGCACTCAATCTTCAGATCCAGAATCTGCTGAACCCACCGAGACCGGCCGCACCTGAACGTATCCTCTTTGGGCAGACTTTCCGCCTTGGCGATAAGGTCATGCAGACACAAAACAACTACGAGAAAGAGGTTTTCAATGGCGATATCGGCTGGATTTCCCGGATTTCTCTAGAAGAGCACATTCTGGGGGTCGACTACGATGGTAGGGTGGTCAACTACGATTTCAGCGAGGCAGATGAGTTAGTTTTAGCTTATGCCATCTCCGTTCACAAATCCCAGGGGTCGGAATTCCCGGTCGTTGTTCTCCCCATGACCACCCAACATTATCTGTTGTTGCAGCGAAACCTGTTGTATACTGCAATAACTCGCGCCAGGCGCCTTTGCATACTGGTTGGTGACAGGCGCGCCATCCATATTGCTGTGCATAATAATAAAGTCAACGATCGCTACACCGCGCTAGACCTGCGCTTGCGTCAATCGGATTAACATCATCTTGAATCTCCTTCGCTGGTTCACCACTCCGGAAACCCCTTCGACGAACCGCAGGAATTTCCTGAATGTTCAAATCGACGCCATCGGAATTGGATTAGCCAGTGCCGCGGCGCCCTTCTTGCCGATCTTCCTGACTGAGCTCGGCGCAACCAACTTCCAGGTGGGCTTGCTCACCGCCATGCCCGCCTTCACCGGCTTCCTGCTGGCAATCGCCGTGGGAAATTTCCTGCAGCGACAGCGTAAAATCGTCCCCTGGTTTAGCGCGGCGCGCCTTGTGGTGGTGCTCTGCTACGCCCTCACCGGCCTGGTCACGTTTTTCGTCGCCGAGCAGCATGCAGTCGTCGCCATTCTGGTAATCTGGGCGTTCGCCACCTTACCCCAGACCATCGTTTCGATCGCTTTCTCCGTGGTCATGAACGCCGTAGCTGGGCCATCAGGTCGCTTCGAGCTGATGAGCCGGCGCTGGTCGATTCTCGGCTTCACCACTGCGGTGACGGTGATCCTCGCCGGATGGATTTTAGACCGCCTGGGTTTTCCACTAAATTATCAAATCGTGTTTATGGGCCTTTCGCTGGGGGGATTTATCAGCTACTTTTTTTCTCGTCGCATTGATCTATCGGATGCAGAACCAATCCAACGAGCAGCCCACCTATCCTGGTCCAAACGCATTAAGAGCTATGTCGACCTCGTCGGCGCCGAAAAACCTTTCGTCTCTTTCACCGCCCGGCGCTTTGTGTTTCTGACCGGTTCGACCCTGGCTGCCCCGTTATTTCCTCTCTATTATGTGCGCATCGTCCATGCCGATAACGCCTGGATTGGTATCTTCAACACGGCTCAAACAGCCGTCCTCATTGTGGGTTATTTCCTCTGGATGCGCCAATCGCGCCACCGCGGCTCCCGGCCGGTACTGCTGATCACCACCCTGGGGTTATCGATTTACCCGGCGCTGGTGGCAATGACCCAGAACGTATGGGCAATTACCCTCTTTGCCGGGCTGGCGGGCATCTTTCAGGCAGGCATCGACCTGGTTTTCTTCGATGAGTTGATGAAGACTATCCCGACCGAATACAGTGCTACGTTTGTCTCCTTCGCACAAAGCCTTCAGTATCTATCGACCATTGCCGCTCCTCTGGTCGGGACTTTCCTGGCTGATCAAATTGGCTTGGGGGGAGCGTTGGTTGTCAGCGCGGTGGTCCGCCTGGCCGGGTTTATCCTGTTCGCTTTTGACAGGCACCCATTCACCGTTCAATCCAGGGTGAGTTAATCCACATTATGGGGTCTATTTTCCCCTAATTTGATATTTATCAGTTAAAATAGGCTTTCTACCTTTCTAACCTGGAGAGCCTATGTCCAACCGTTCTTCGGATCGTGTCCGTTTGATCCTTCCCTTATTGATGATAGGAATTGGGGTTGGCTTGATTTTAGTCGTCGCGGTTTACTGGTTCACACGAGACCGCCAGCCAACAACCACAGACTTCCCCAATGTCCCCACAGCTTCTGAAGAACAGACCTACCCTGAAATCCCCCGGGTTAGCCTGACGGATGCCAAACAAGCCTATGATCAGCATACCGCAGTGTTTGTCGATGTTCGCGATGCCCAATCGTATGCCTCGGCACATATCCCAGGAGCGCTGTCCATTCCCTTGTCCGAGCTAACCAATCGTCTAAGCGAGCTGAACAAATCGGACTGGATTATCCCATACTGCACCTGACCGGCCGAGGAATCCAGCGCTCGTGCAGCGCGTATCCTTCTCGATAACGGGTTTACAAAAGTAACACCCATATTGGGTGGTTTCACGGCCTGGCAGCAGGCGAACTATCCGGTAGAGCCATAAACCGGAGAGTATCTTCCCTGGCAGCGTACCCAAACCGCCAACCGGGGGTTAAAGCAAGCAAGGTAATGATCTCACCTGAGCGTTTCAGGCGATATCGAATGACCTATTGCAACATTCCACATATACCACCAGCCTGGAGGCATCGATTATGAAGGTTCAGGAACGCGACCATGCCAATGTCAATAAACTGTCGACCGGCGTGGTTCAGGTTGCCATCATTGGGATGGCGTCAATTTTCCCCGAATCGAACAATCTAGAACAATATTGGGAAAACATCATTCAAAAAATGGATTGCATCCGCGAAGTGCCACCTTCGCGATGGAACGTTGACGATTATTACGATCCTGATCCGGCTGCTCCGGATAAGACCTA
The DNA here is from genome assembly GCA_023381565.1 of Chloroflexota bacterium. GTDB lineage: Bacteria > Chloroflexota > Anaerolineae > Anaerolineales > Anaerolineaceae > JAMCRR01. The sequence continues at coordinate 223,146 of JAMCRR010000096.1, read as the reverse complement.
CTGCAAACGAGGCGGTTTTATCCCCGACGTTGATTTCGACCCCCTGGAATTCGGTCTGCCACCAAATATACTCGAAGCTACCGATGTATCCCAGCTCCTATCTCTGGTCATCGCCAAAGAAGCCATGGAAGACGCCGGCTATGGTGAAGGCAAGCAATTCAACCGGGATTTGGTTGGGGTGATTCTGGGTGTCGTCGGAGTTGAAACCAAGCTGTATACACCCCTGATGGCCAGGCTTCAGTATCCGGTTTGGGAGAAGGTGCTGAAAAGCTACGGCGTTTCCGATGAGGACACCAATAAAATCATCGAAAGAATCAAACTCGCCTATGTAAATTGGGAAGAAAATTCCTTCCCCGGCACGATTGGTAATGTAATCGCAGGGCGGATTGCTAACCGCCTGGACCTGGGGGGGACCAACTGCGTGGTCGATGCTGCCTGCGCCAGCTCTCTGGCTGCAGTGAGGATGGCGATTGGCGAGCTGGTCGAAGGTCGCGCCGATATGATGATTACCGGCGGCGTGGATACCGACAACTCCATCGGCGCGTATATGTGCTTCAGCAAAACGCCCGCGTTCTCGAAAAGCCAGAACGCGCGCCCATTCGATGCTGATGCGGATGGGATGATGGTTGGAGAAGGCATCGGCTTATTCGTTCTTAAGCGCCTGGCAGATGCCGAGCGCGATCACGACCGGATCTATGCTGTGATCAAAGGCGTCGGCAGCTCGAGCGACGGCCGCTTCAAGAGTATTTACGCTCCCCGACCGGAAGGCCAGGCGAAAGCCCTGCGCCGTGCTTATGAAGATGCAGGTATTGCTCCATCCACGATCGGATTGGTTGAGGCTCACGGTACTGGGACGAACGCCGGTGACCCTGCCGAAGTAGGATCGCTCAAGCTGGTGTTGGGAGAGAATAACCCCAACAAGCAAACCATTGCCCTGGGTAGCGTAAAATCTCAGATCGGCCATACCAAAGCCGCGGCAGGTTCCGCCAGCCTGATGAAAATTGCCCTGGCTTTGCATCATAAAGTCCTTCCAGCGACAATTAACGTCGATAAGCCCAACCCCAAACTCGGCATCGACGATTCGCCCTTTTATATCAATACCGAGACTCGTCCCTGGATCCGCCCTGCAGGCGGGACGCCTCGCCGGGCCGGCGTCAGCTCCTTCGGTTTTGGCGGCACTAATTTTCATCTCGTCCTTGAAGAATACGAAGACGACCATCCAGGCCCATACCGCATCCAACCCGCCCCGCAAGCGATATTGCTGGCAGCCCCCGACTCCAAACAGCTGACCGAACTATGCAGCGCGACACTGCAGAAGTTACTGCCTGTAGACGGCGGCATCTATTTTAACGAACTGGTGCAAAGGAGCAAAAATCTGCGACCAGAAGCCGGCTCAGCGCGCCTCGGCTTTCTCGCACGAAATGCAAAGGAAGCCATCGACCAGCTTCAGAAAGCCGTCAAAGAACTCGCTGCAAAACCCGGCGAAGAAGCCTGGGAACTCCCCCAGGGCATCTTCTACCGCAAATCCAGCCTGAACCCCTCAGGCAAGGTGGTGGCTCTGTTCTCGGGGCAGGGCTCGCAATATCCGGATATGGGCCGAGACCTGGCTGTTAACTTCCCCACGATCCGCGAAACGTTTGGAGCTATGGACCATCTTTTTGTCGAGGATGGCCTCGAATCGCTCTCCAATACAGTTTTCCCTGTCCCAGTGTTCGATCCCGCTCAAAAAGACACCCAGGGAAAAAAGCTCCAGCGCACCGAATTCGCTCAACCAGCTATCGGCACGCTGAGCGCCGGCTTGTATCAGATCCTTCAGGCAGGCGGTCTCAAGGCGGATTTCGCTGCCGGGCACAGCTTCGGCGAGCTTACCGCCCTGTGGGCGGGAGGCGTATTAAGCCAAAAGGATTTTTTCAAGCTGGCGAAGGCACGCGGTAAAGCCATGGCTGCTCCTGATGACCCCAATTTTGACGCCGGAACCATGTTAGCAGTCAAAGGGGATATCACCAAGATCCAAGAAGAACTCAAGGCTTTCCCTGAGATTACCCTGGCGAATTTCAACTCAAATAACCAGGCGGTCTTGGCCGGGTCCAAACCTGCCATCGCTCAGATAAAGCAAGCCTTGAGCGAAAAGGGCTATTCGATCGTCCAGCTGCAGGTCTCGGCAGCTTTCCATACCTCACTGGTTGCCCACGCTCAAATACCTTTTACAGAAGCAATCCAGGCGGTTACCTTCAACCCTCCATCGATCCCGGTCTTCTCCAATACCACAGGCAAGCGCTACTCCTCCGACCCTGAAAGCATCCGCAAGACCCTCACCGGACATATCCTCAAGTCCGTGCTCTGGAAGGATGAGATCGAAGCCATCTACGCGGAGGGTGGATTCTATTTCATCGAGTTTGGACCGAAAAACGTCCTGACCAACCTGGTAAAAAATATCCTTGCCGGGAAACCGCATTTCGCCATCGCTTTGAACGGAAACCCCTCCGGTGACAGCGACCGGCAGCTGCGCGAAGCGGTCCTCCAGCTGCGGGTAGCCGGCCTCGCCCTCGGCGATGTGGACCCATTCCAGCGGCTTCCCAGACCTGCTCCGGCGAAAAAGAAGAGCCCTGTCACCGTTAAACTCAACGGCGGCTACTATATCACCGAGAAAACCCAGCAAGCTTTCGAAAATGCCTTGAAGGAAGGAGGGCATTTGCACCTGCCCGCCACGGCTGTTCCTGCGGCTGCCTTACCCACCAGCGCGGCGATGCCGCCAGCTCCTATCCCTGCTCAGCCTGGCGCCAACCCCGTTCAGGCTGCACCCGCTCCGGATCCCTGGACTGCTCAAGTCACAAGTATCGATGTTGACCAGGTTCTCGGATATCTGGAACGCGGCCTGGCTCAAATCCAGGCTCACCAGAGCGAGACTATCCACCTTCACGAGCAATACCTGGCTAACCAGGTGGAATATTCCAAGACCTTCTCCCAGATTATGCAGCTTGGGTATGCTGCCTTTTCGAACGGGGTAAATACACAGACCGGTGAACGCCTCGCCACCGTTCTGGAAAGCCTCGAGCGCAGTATGGCTCGCTTTCATGACCTGCAGCAAGAAACTTTGCATGTTCACGAAAAATACCTGAACAGCCAGGCAGATTTTTCAAACCACCTGTTTGATCTGGTCGGTCAGCAGCAGCAGTTATTATCCACTGGCGCAGCACCTCTATCGAGCACACCTGCGCGGCCGTCAGTAAACTCTGGGCAAATTTCAAGCCCTGTATCGAAACCACCCACGTTACCCGCTCCAGTACTCGAGCCTATCCCGGCTGCTCACCCTGTGCAAAAGGCCAGCAGTAACGGGTTCAAACCTGCCCCATCAATTACGCCGCCTCCTGAGATTAGCTCTACTGCAGCAGCTCCGGCCAGCTCTGTGGATGGCGAGACGATTACTAAAGCTCTATTCATGATCGTGGGCGAAAAAACCGGCTATCCGGTCGAAATGCTCGAACCGGGGATGGATATGGAAGCCGACCTGGGCATTGATTCGATCAAGCGAGTCGAGATCTTAGGCGCGATGCAATCCCATTTCCCGGATCTTCCAAAAATCGACCCTGAGGCGCTTGCGGAGCTGCGTACGCTTGCCCAAATTGGGGAATATTTGTCGAAGAATGCTCCTGCCGCATCGTCAACAGATACAGCGCCTAGAACACCCGAAACATCCTCGTCTGAGGTCAAAGCTGTAGCCCCTACAGCGACGTCTCAATCAAATCAGACGAACATGACCGATTCGTTATTGAAGATCGTATCAGAAAAGACCGGGTATCCGGCTGAAATGCTCAACCTGGACATGGACATGGAAGCCGATCTGGGAATCGACTCGATCAAACGGGTCGAAATTATGGGAGCGATGCAAACCCGGTTCCCGGAACTACCTCAGGTAAATGCCGATGAGCTCGCCGAGCTGCGGACGCTGGGTCAAATTCTTGACCGGCTGGCATCCAACCCACCCTCTCCAAGCTCCTCGTCAACACCAGTTGTCCTCTCGGCGGCTGCCGCGTCCCCTTCAGCCGGCCTGCCGGAATCCGCTGCGTCGACCGAACCTGCTCCTCTCAACCCGTCCGCTGCGGTAGATCCAGCTGACCTGGCGGAGGCGTTGCGTAAAGTGGTCAGTGAAAAAACCGGCTATCCGGCAGAAATGCTAGACCTGGGCATGGACATGGAAGCCGATCTGGGGATTGATTCGATCAAGCGCGTCGAGATCATGGGCGCCATCCAGGCTCAATTTCCTAATTTACCCAAAGTGAGTACAGATGCTTTATCGGAGTTGCGCACCCTGCAGCAAATTTTGGATTACCTGTCAGTCTCCCCGGCACAACCCGCGGAAGCCGCTCAGGCGCCGGCAAATGAAGCTGCCGCATCTACCGATTTGCTCCAGCGCAGTCCTGTTCGTTTGAAATCCCTCCCAGATCCCGACCAGTTCGTATTTTCAATGCCTAAAGAGTACACTTGCGTGGTAACAGATGATGGCACCCAGTTGACGACGTCATTTGTCAGAGCTCTCACCGAAAGAGGGTTCCGGGTGGTCGTGCTGGGTTTCCCGCAGACCTTGATCCCTACTCAGGCCGAACTTCCAGAGGGCGTCTTACGCCTGAGCCTGGCGCAAACCAGTGATGATGAAATTGGACACCAGCTCTCGGCAATTCAGACCGACTATGGTCCGGTGGGTACTTTCATCCATCTAAACCCGGCAATCCAGGAAAAGCAGGAGAAATTTGCACTATCGGATCCCGAGAAGGAGATCATCAAATCGGTATTCCTGGCGGCAAAGCACCTGAAAGAGCCTCTGATGCAGGCTTCCCATCAGGTCCGCAGCGCTTTCATGAGCGTCGTCCGGCTTGACGGCGAGTTTGGCCTGGGCGAAGGCACGGAGTTTGACCCGGTGACCGGCGGTTTATTTGGGCTGGTTAAAACCCTCAACCTGGAATGGGAACCGGTCTTTTGCCGGGCAATCGACCTGAGCCCGGAGTTTGGGCCCGAAGAGTCGACTCAACGGATTCTGGCAGAATTTTACGACCCGAACCGATTGATCACCGAGGTTGGCTACAGTCCGCGGGGTCGGACAACCCTGGTGGTGGATACTCCTCAGACGAATGAGGTGAATGCATGAACGCTGAACCCTTAATTCATCCGGATTCCGTGGTCCTGGTCACCGGCGGCGCCAGGGGGATCACCGCGCAGTGCGTAATCGAGCTGGCTAAATTTGCTCATTGCAAATTCATCTTGTTGGGGCGTTCCTCCATTGCCGAGCCGGAACCAGCCTGGGCAAGCACATGCCGGGATGAAACCGAGATCAAAAGGCACATCATGAACGATCTGACGGCAAACGGGGAAAAACCAACTCCCATGGCTGTCCAGAAGATCTATCGGCGTATCCAATCCACAAACGAAATCAAACATACCCTCGAGGCTGTGCAGGCAGCGGGAGGCCAAGCGCAGTATCTCTCCGCAGACGTGTCCGACCTCGATGGATTGCAGCAGTTGGCGCCGGTGGTGGCAAAATTAGGGCCTATTACCGGCATCATCCACGGTGCAGGCAGCCTGGCAGATAAGTTGATCGAGAAGAAGACCGGGAGCGATTTCGATACCGTTCTGTCGCCAAAAGTGGATGGCCTGGAGAACCTGGTGACCTGCGTCCCCCCTGGCCAGCTTGACTTCTTGATCCTTTTCTCTTCAATCGTCGGTTTCTTTGGAAATGTTGGCCAGGCAGACTACGCAATTGCAAACGAGATTCTAAACAAATCGGCTTATCTGCTGAAAAAATACCATCCCGCCTGCCATGTGGTCTCGATCGATTGGGGCCCCTGGGATGGCGGCATGGTCACGCCTGAGCTGAAGAAGGCTTTCACTGAACGGAACATCCAGGTTATCCCGATGGAGGCTGGAACGCGCCTGCTGGTAAACGAGCTGACCTCTGGAAACAACCAATCCGTCCAGGTTGTCGTCGGAAGCCAGCCCGTAGTGATGGCCTCTGAACTCAGCGGTGAGCTGAAAACATTCCGCATCCGCCGGAAGCTCAAGCTCGAGGATAACCCCTTCTTATATGACCACGTGATTGGCGATCATCCTGTTCTCCCAGCTACATGCGCTGCTCTGTGGATAGTGAATTCCTGCGAACAAATGTACCCCGGTTACACTTTTTTAAGCCTGGAAAATTTTAAGGTCCTCAAAGGGATCGTCTTCGAAGATAATACCTCGAAAGATTACGTTCTGGACTTGAAAGAAGTATATAAAAACGGCTCGGTCAAGTTCGATGCTGTGATATGGAGCCAAAACCAGAAAGGGCGTACTTTTTACCATTACAGTCTTCAGGTTACTTTGGTCCGCAAACTGCCCGAAATCCCCCATATTGAGCCTTTGGATGTGGTCTACGCGAACCCCGTGAAGGGTGCAGAAGAGGTCGATCTTTATCATAACGGTACCCTTTTCCACGGTCCTTCTTTCCAGGGAGTGGAACGAGTATTGAGTCTTGATTCAAACAAGCTCACGATGCAGTGCTACCTTCCTCAGGTGGAAGAGCACACCCAGGGACAATTCCCGGTTCAAACGGCGAACCCGTATATATATGATACGATTGTCCAATGCCTCTTGATTTGGGCGCAAGCTTATTATCAAGCGCCCTGCCTGCCCTCCAGCCTGGACAAGTTCGAGCAGTTCCGGCCGGTGCCGTTCAACACCCGGTTTTATGTCTCGATGGAAGTCGTATCCCAATCGGAGACTTCCGTGGTAGGGGATATCCTTGTACAAGACGAGCAAGGCCAGCTCTTCGTGCGGATAACCGGGCTGGAAGGGACAATCAGCAAACAGTTGAAACGCTTTATTGGTAAATCCTAATATTTTGATGGTAATTAGCAATTAATGGCAACTTCGCTTCCTCCGAAAACTCAAAGTTCTGCATCCACACCGCAAATTCGAATGGCTATCACCGGTATGGACGCCATTGTAGGGGATTACGATGGAATAGATGCTCTCGGTCAGGGCATCTATTCCTCTGCGCCGGCATTTGAGCAAGTCGCAATCCGAGAGAGTCTATCACGGAAGGAAAATGTACTGATCTCACGCATCAGCTCCTTCGACCTGGATCTTGCCGAGCTGGGTATCTCTCCGGATGAGGTCGGCACTCTACCGGCGGAAGACCTGCTCATGCTCAAAGTTGCCCGTCGTGCACTGCTTGACGCAGGTTTCAGTTGTGAAAACGATCTTTCGTGTGAAATCGGTGTGATTGTGATTGCCGGTCCTGATAAATTAATGATTGGCGAGCCGGTAGCTGGCAGCAATCAGGGTAATACTCTGCCTTTCTGGATTTCAAACCTGTGGGATTTCACCGGTCCCACCCTGGCTATCTCGAATGATCGCAGCCCTCTCACCCAAGCTCTGCATTCAGCCGCAGGAATACTGGCGGCTCATGAAGCAGATGCAGTCCTGATCGGCGCAATCGATCTCTTGCACGACATCCCCGGACGAACCCCGATGCAAATCCAACCTTCGCCCGAAGCGTCTATAGAAAGCCTGCTTTTCCCGCAAGGAGAAGGCGCTGCGGCAGTCGTGGTGAGAAGAATACCCGACGCGCAGGCAGGCCATGAGAAGATCTATGGAATAATCGAGCGACTCCCCACCGGTGAGCAGGATGGCGATTCTGCAGCAGTGTCCGATCCGATAGGGAGTGTAGAATGCGCGTGTCAGAACGCATTTACCCTAAATGAGATACCCTCTTCTGAAGTAGGGTATCTTGAAGCAGTACCGTGGTCGGAAATAAAAGACAACTCCGTGGGATTGTCGGGTCTGGCAAAGATGTATCCGAAATCGGATGCGGGGCTGACATGTGCATTCGGGAGTCTCCAGGCGCTCGTCGGAGATACACGCCGATTATCCGGGCTGGCAGGCCTGATCAAAGCTGCCTGGTGCCTGTACCATCGAGTCTTGCCATCCTTTTCCCCATGGCAGGCTTCTGAAACACCTTCAATCCTGGAAGGCTCAGCTTTTTATATTCCATCTGGCTCTAAATCCTGGTTCGTGGGGGCAGGTCAGCGCCGGGTGGCTGACCTGCACGATCAGTCGCCGGACGGTGCAGGCGTTCATATTCTGATCACCGAGAACGGATTGCACGCAGTCCCCGAGAACCAATTCCTTACCCATCAGGCATTTCGCTTGCTTCCCTTAACCGCCTCCTCACCCTTGGGAATCCTGAGTCAGTTGGCCACTCTCAAGACCATGCTTTCAGAGGGAGGCGATTATCGCACTCTCTCGATTCAAGCTATCCGGGAGTATCTGGCTCACCCAGAAGCCTATTACGCGTTAAGCCTCGTCGGTGGAAATCAGGACGAGCTGGTGAAAGAGATCGAGTATGCCCAAAACGGGATACAGACGGCTGTAGATAAGCATGCCGATTGGCAGACGCCCTTAGGCAGCTATTTCACAGCCGATCCCTTAGGATACTCAGGCGGGGTGTCTTTTGTCTACCCGGGAGCGTTTAACTCATTCATCGGCTTGGGAAAAGACCTTTTCCACCTTTTCCCAAAAGTCTACACCTTATTTTCTGACCAGACCCGAGATATAGGGCAGGTTCTGCAGGAATTAACTCTTTACCCACGCAGCTTATCGGCGTTATCTTCTCAGGAAATCGAAGCTTATGAGGCCAGGTTAAATCAAGATGCGATTGCCATGCTGACTTCGGGAACGAGCGTAGCGGTCTTATTTACCCTGATCCTCCGTGAGTATTTCGGTATCCATCCGCGTTCTGCTTTTGGCTACAGCCTGGGCGAAACAAGTATGTTTTTCGCCACGCAGGTCTGGAAAGACGCCGACCCGGGCAGCAGCCAGCTCAACTCTTCATCTTTATTCCGTTCGCAACTTACCGGGCCGAAAAATGCAGTGCGCAGCTTCTGGGGAATGCCTCCCGCTCAGGAAGAGGCAGTGGACGACAACCTCTGGCAGAATTTTCTGCTGATGACTGCGCCCGAAAAAGTAATCGCAGAGCTTGCATCTGAGCAGCGCGTATACCTGACCCATATCAATACCCCCCGGCAAGTGGTGATCGGCGGCGATCCGCAAGGCTGTAGAAACGTGATCCAACGTTTACACTGCTCCTCACTCAGGGCGCCTTTCGATCACGTTCTGCATTGCGAGCCAATGGCTTCAGGATATGACGAACTCGTCAAGCTGCACACATTTCCGATCAATCACAATCCAGACATTGCCTTGTATTCAGCCGCAGGATACAAGCCGGTGGAACTCGACAGCCAGAAGATTGCCCATTCAATCGCCAGAACCCTTTGCTCACCCCTGGACTTCCCGCGTTTGGTCAACCAGGTATATGCGGACGGTGCACGGATTTTTATCGAGTTGGGTGCCGGAAGCAACTCCTCGAAGTGGATTGGAGAGATACTCAAAGGGCGGCCTCATGCAGCCATGTCGATCAATCGCAAGGGTGCCGATGACTACCCATCGATGATTCGTTTGCTGGCAAAACTCATCAGCCATCGCGTCCCGATGGATCTATCGTCCCTGATCCCTGTAAATGGGTCAAGAGAATCAATCCCCTCTCTGGTACGGACAATTACTTTAAGTGATTATCGAGGCTTTTAATCTCCATCCCGGAAAACCAACGATGAATGAACCCACACCTCCTCCAGCACACTCCCCCGTGGACCTTATCGACCTGCATCTCCAGCATTTAGGAATGACCGCGGCAAATCTATCCCGTGCGCATGCCAGCTTCCTGGATACCCGACGCAGCATCCTGGAAGAAACCGCGCTCCTCACTGAAGCGCACCTGCATGCGATGCAAGCTCTATCCCATCCTTCCGGCAGCGTTGCCCGGCAAAACTATCTGTTCGATCGCACCCACCTCGATGAGTTCGCTCAAGGATCGGTCGTCAGGTGTTTTGGACCTGAGTTCCGTGTTTTCGAAGGTCGCCGCATCCCGCGCATCCCGAATGGTGATTTTTTATTGATGAGCCGCGTGATATCGATCCAGGGGAGCCGTCATGTGTTTACCGGCCAGGCGAGCATCATCAGCGAATACGATGTGCCTGAGGATGCCTGGTTCCTTTCTCATTATCCTAACTCCGACCTCCCCTATTCAATCCTGATGGAGATCGCCATGCAGCCGTGCGGTTTCTTATCGGCATTTCTAGGCACATCTTTCCTGTTACCAAGGGAAGATCTCTACTTTCGAAACTTAGATGGCAATGCGCGCGTTGTCAAACAGATAGATGCCGGGGGAAAGACGATTACCAACCAGGCAGTTTTGGCTTCTACAACCCTTTCCGGAAACACGATTATTCAGAAATTCAAATACTCCTTGACCCTCGAAGGACAGGTATTTTTTGAGGGGGAGGCTGTTTTTGGTTATTTTTCACGGGAAGCAATGGCCAAGCAGGTCGGTCTGGATGGCGGGATGGATACCCTGCCAGATATGCTGGCAGACATCTCCACTCAGGCATGGATCTCGCTCGATCCGAGATCCTTTGCCACTTCCGGCAGACAGCCTTCCCTCCAACCGGGTAAAAGCCGCCTGGTTTCTCTGGATAAAATCCATATCGCTGACGATCTTAAGCAGAATGCGGCAGCTATTATCCGAGCCGAGCAGGGAATCAACCCCTCCGATTGGTATTTCAAAGCCCATTTCTACGAAGATCCGGTGATGCCCGGCTCGCTGGCGGTTGAAGCGGTGCTCAACACGCTCCAGTTCTATGCGTCGCAAGCCAATCTCGGGGAAACCTTCACCGCTCCCCGCTTCGGGCAGGCGATCGATCACGAGATCTCTTGGAAATACCGCGGCCAGATGATCCCCACTCACCGCAAAATGACACTCGAAGTGATTGTCGAATCGATCCGTAATACCAACTCCGGCATCTTTGTAATGGGTAACGCCAGTGTCTGGACGGATCATTCTAGAATATACGAAATTAAGCATGCAGCTATCGAAATAACCGAAGCTAAATAGAGAAGGAAGAAGAAAGATGAATGGAACGCACACCGGTATCCGTCCTTTGAGAACAGCCGCTTCTCCCCAGTTATCCTGGCAGGGACCTGCCGAATCGGTCAGTTACGATGAACCTTCGGCTAAGCTGCAGCTGCTGCAGGTAGACCAGCCGCTGTTTGTTGTTCAATCAAGAAACGGGGTTGGGGTAACCAGCCGCGGCCAGGTCTCTTCAGACCTTTCCGCTTCAGGCCAGGGATTCGAGCTGCTCACTTCTCTCCCAAATCTGCCAATCGAAAGCCTGGGTGATCCATCTTTCAAAGCGTGGTACGGCACCCGCTACGCCTATTACACCGGCGCCATGGCGAATGGGATTGCTTCCGAGAATATGGTCATCTCTCTCGGAAAAGCCGGTTTTTTGGGATCCTTCGGGGCAGCCGGTCTATCCCCGGCGAGAGTTGAGAGCGCGATTCAGTGCATCCAATCCGCCCTCCCTGATGGACCTTATGCATTCAACCTGATCCATACCCCCAGCGAAGAAAATCTCGAGCGGAAGCTGGTCGAGCTTTACTTGAATTATGGCGTGGATACGATCGAAGCCTCAGCCTTCATGGGTCTGACCCCGGCTATCGTTTTGTACCGGGTTTCCGGATTAAGCCAGAACCCAGGCGGCGGGACGGAGATAAAGCATAAAATCATTGCCAAACTTTCCCGCAAAGAAGTTGCCACGAAATTCATGGAACCCGCACCGCAAAAAATCCTCAATCAGCTTCTTGAGGAGGGTTCGATCAGCGAGCTTCAGGCCAGGCTTGCGCAGCAGATTCCCATGGCAGACGATATCACTGTCGAAGCCGATTCGGGTGGCCATACCGATAACCGGCCGCTGGTCTGTCTCGTACCCACCATGCTGGCATTGCGCGACGAAATCCAGGAAAAATATCTCTATGCGCAGCCTGTGAGAATCGGCGCGGCCGGAGGCATCAGCACCCCATCTTCAGCATTAAGCGCTTTTATGATGGGTGCCGCTTATGTCGTAACCGGTTCCGCAAATCAATCTTGTGTAGAGGCAGGCACCAGCGAGCACACACGCAAGCTGTTGGCTCAAGCCGCCATGACCGACGTCATAATGGCCCCCGCTGCAGATATGTTTGAAATGGGTGTGAAAGTACAGCTTTTAAAAACCGGTACGTTGTTTCCAATGCGGGCCCAAAAGCTATACGAAATTTACACACGTTTCGAGAGCATCGAGGCGATCCCTGCCGAAGAGAAAGATAAGATCGAGAAACAAATATTTAGATACAGCTTTGATGAGGTCTGGGAAGAGTGCATCAAATTCTTTTCTGAACGTGACCCCCAGCAGATTGTCAAAGCCAACGCCAACCCCAAACGCAAGATGGCCTTGATCTTCCGCTGGTACCTGGGATTATCCTCGCGCTGGTCGACCACCGGTGAAGGCGGGCGCGAAATGGATTATCAAATTTGGTGCGGTCCATCTATGGGTACTTTCAACGATTGGATACGTAACACCTATCTTGCCGAGATAAATAATCGCAAGGTAGTTGATATCGCCCTGCATATCCTGACCGGCACAGCCTATCTCTTTCGGGTCCAAAGTCTGCGGCTGCAGGGTTTTGCCCTCCCCGCCAGTTTCGAACAGTACCGGCCAGAAAAGCCGTTGATATAAATCGATTCAGGATGATCCCAGAGTTCGTATACGACCACGAGTGGCTTCGTACATCAGAATCGATCAGTCTACCCGATAGTGTAGCTCATGTCTGGTATACCCGGATCGACCGGCAGAATGTGCTATTCCCAGAGCTTGCCGAGACGTTGTCGATTGCAGAACGCAGCAGGGTAGCCCGGCTGGCATTCGAAGATTCACGCTTCAAAGCAACCGTGAGTCGCGGCATGCTGCGCATGCTCCTCGCTAAATATATGCACTGCGCTCCCCATAGTTTGCAGATTGAAATCACCGATTCCGGGAAACCTTACTCCGCTGAAAGCAGCGCTCCATTTTTTAACGTATCCCATTCGGGACAAATGATCGCTATAGCTTTTTCCCGCAATCATCCGCTTGGGATTGATGTGGAGGCAATTCGTTCACTCCCCGATGCCCAAAAACTCGCCGAGAGATATTTTTTCCCCAGAGAAGCCGAGATACTCAAGCGCTTACCATCTGAAGAGCAGGGAAGGTTCTTCTTTGATTGTTGGGTGCACAAAGAAGCGTATATGAAAGCCCTTGGAAAAGGATTCGCCCTCTCCTTACGTTCATTTGAGGTCACTGATGAGCAAACGCAGCCGTTCATCTCTCCAGACGATTACCGCGCTTGGTACTATTATCCCCTCCATCCAGCACCCGGATATGTCGGTGCGCTTTTCATCGGCGATAGAGCGCATGAGATCAGATGCTGGCAGATAGATTGATCGCCAGATACTAGCATATTATTGGATCCCTTCCCGCATATTGCGTAACTGGCGTAATAAAACGGGGTTTCCTTTGCAGAAGTTGATATTCGTATTTACTTTGGTTTTATCGATAATGGGTGAAATTCTCCCCAGCTAAAGAGAACACCAGGATCTATGTCTGATAAATTCAAGCTAGAAACCATGCGAGAATCAGCTCGCCTGGGGGGTGGCGAGGCTCAAATTGCCAAGCAGCACGCCAAAGGAAAAAGGACAGCTCGCGAACGGATCGATGCATTGTTGGATCCGGGGTCTTTTACCGAGCTGGATCCTTTTGTTACCCACCGGGCAAGCGGTTTTGGCATGGAGCAGGCCCATCCATTAACCGATGGGGTCGTTATAGGTTGGGGCAAGATCGATGGAAGGTTAGTCTACCTTTTTGCCCAAGATTTCACCGTGTTGGGCGGCTCGGTAGGCTTAAGCCATGGGATGAAAATTGCCAAAATTATGGATCTTGCCCTCCGCAATGGAGCCCCGTTGATCGGCCTGAACGATTCTGGAGGGGCACGCATCCAGGAGGGCGTCGATTCTCTGGCGGCTTACGGTGAAATCTTTATGCGCAACACCCTGGCTTCTGGGGTCATTCCTCAGATCTCCGTTATATTAGGTCCTTGCGCCGGGGGCGCCGTATATTCTCCGGCAATCACCGATTTCGTTTTTATGGTCGAAAAGACGGCGCATATGTTTATCACCGGGCCAGAGGTGGTCAAAACGGTCACTCATGAGGAGGTAGACTTTGAGTCGTTGGGAGGCGCCGGGGTTCATCGGTCCAGAAGCGGGGTGGCTCATTTCACTGCCCCCGACGAAGCCGCTCTGCTCGCTCAGCTACGCTGGCTGCTGTCGTATCTGCCTTCGAACAATCTGACAGCGCCGCCGTCGGTTACCCCAACGGACGACCCGAAGCGTTCCACCCCAGAGCTCGAGGAGATCATCCCTGCCGACCCGCAAAAGCCTTATGATGTCCACGCTGTGATCGAGACTCTGGTAGATGACGGGGAATTTCTCGAAGTCCAACTCGATTACGCCAAGAATATCCTGGTCGGTTTTGCGCGCTTCAATGGAAACCCGGTCGGAATTGTAGCAAACCAACCCGATTACCTCGCCGGCGTCCTCGATATCAATGCCTCGGATAAAGGTGCTCGCTTTATCCGGTTTTGCGATGCCTTTCACATCCCCCTGGTCACCCTGGTCGATACGCCGGGATTCCTCCCCGGCACTGAACAAGAATACGGGGGCATCATCCGCCACGGCGCGAAAATGATCTTCGCGTATGCAGAAGCCACCGTACCAAAAATTTCTCTCATCTTACGCAAAGCCTACGGCGGAGCATATATCGTCATGAGCTCCAAACATCTGGGGGGAGATATCAACCTGTCTCTCCCAAACGCCGAGATCGCCGTGATGGGCCCAGAAGGCGCCGTACAGATCATCTTCCGGAAAGAGCTTGCCTCGGCGGAGGATCCTCAAACTATACAGGCAGAAATGACCAACCACTATCGCACAGAGCTGGCAAATCCTTTTGTCGCCGCTTCGCGCGGATACCTGGATAACGTCATCTCGCCTGCTGAGACGCGCTATCGATTAATCGACGCTTTAGATAGCCTGCGTGACAAGCGCATTTCAACTCCCACGCGCAAGCACGGGAACATTCCCCTTTAGAAAGATCAAGAGATGAAAATCCTCGTTGCCAACAGGGGAGAAATTGCGGTGCGTGTATTAAGGGCGTGCCGGGACCTGGGATTCTCTGGCGTGGCGATTTATTCCAACGGCGATCAAGAAGCATTGCACACGCGCTATGCCGACGAAGCTATTTGCATCGGTCCTACACCAGCGGCAGAGAGCTACCTGCAGATTCCGGCCATTCTGGATGCTGCCCGCAAGACCGGCGCCGCCGCGGTGCATCCCGGTTACGGATTCTTATCTGAAAACGCCGATTTTGCCAGAGCGGTCGAAGATGCCGGTTTAATCTTCATTGGCCCGAGGCCAGAAACGATAGCCCTCACCGGAGACAAGCTAGAAGCCCGAAAAGCGGCACGCAAGGCTGGTCTCCCCGTGCTGCCCGGACCTGACGTACCGATTTCCGAAGCGGCGCCGTACGAACTGGCTGATCAGGTTCATTTTCCCGTGCTGATTAAAGCCTCCGCAGGCGGAGGTGGCCGCGGAATCCGCCTGGCTCGCTCGTATGAAGAGCTCGAGCGGATGGTTGCAGCAGCCCGGCAAGAAGCCCAGGCTGCCTTCGGCAACGCAACTGTGTTTCTCGAGCCGCTCGTTCAACATGCCCGGCACATCGAAGTTCAGATCTTAGGCGATGGGCAGGGGAGGATCCTGTGTCTGGGCGAACGAGAGTGTTCGATCCAGCGCAGGCGGCAGAAATTGATCGAGGAATCGCCAGCCCCTGGCTTGACCGATGCGCTGCGACAGCGCCTGCATGAGGCGGCCTTGCGTCTGGTCACTGCTCTCAATTACCGAAGCCTTGGCACGGTGGAATTCCTCCTCGATACGCACGGGCGGTTCCATTTCATTGAAGTAAATCCTCGCATTCAGGTTGAGCATCCGGTAACCGAAATGGTCACCGGGATCGATCTGATCCGCGCCCAGCTTCAAATGGCGGTCGATGGGTCTCTGCACTACACCCAAGATGATATTTCAAGCAGGGGCTGGGCGATTGAGGCACGTGTATTAGCCGAGGATCCAGATCAGGGTTTCTTACCGGCCACCGGGAAAATCACCTATTTGAAAGAGCCTGGTGGGCCAGGTATCCGTATTGACGATGCTCTTTATCTTGGTTTGCCAATTTCGGCGGATTACGACTCGCTGCTCGCCAAAGTCATCGCCTGGGGCGAGGACCGCCCTTCCGCGATTTCGCGCCTGAGGCGGGCTTTGCGTGAGCTACAGATCGGCGGGGTGCCCACTGATATCGAGTTCCTTACCCAGATCGTGGACAGCCCCAGTTTCCTTGCCGGTCGCACCGACACAACTTTCTTAGAGACCTTTCAGCCGGCTGAGCGCGAGGAAGATGAAATCCTCGAACGCGAAGTTGCCTTAGCCACCGCCCTGCTGGCGCATCAAGCAAATAACCAGGCAATTTATAAAATTCCCCTTGCCGGAAACGCATGGCAAATGACCGCCTGGCGTGAGCAGATGCATGGTGATCGATAGGAGAAAAATCATGGCAGCCTACCGTGTTCTCATCGGGAAACGTGAATATATCGTCGAAATCTCAGATGATCAGCTCCTGGTAAATGGAGAAAAAGAACAGGTCAACCTGATTCCATTGAATGGTGGGGGTTTATATCTTCTGCGCCGGGGAGATCAGAGTAAAGAGCTTCACGTGCAGTCTCAAGGCAGGCGCAGGTACGATGTTACCTCAGATGGACGGCGCGTTGTCGCACAGGTAGTAAAAGACCGCGGGCAATGCAGCCCCTGGGGCGAGCAGAACCACCTCGGCGATCTCCTCGCACCCATGCCTGGGATGGTGGTGAGTATTAAAGCCAGAGAAGGGGAGCGCGTAGAACAAGGTCAGGTGTTGGTAGTGCTCGAATCGATGAAAATGCAGATGGAACTGCGCTCACCTGTCTCCGGGTTAGTCTCCAAAATGCCTATCCAGTTTCAATCCCAAGTCGATAAAGGAGTGCTGCTGGCACGGGTCGATCAGGCATAAGACGATTGCCATGATTTCACCCCTTGACGTTTCTACTTTTCACCCGTAGAATGAATGGACCAACCTAGCAGAGGTAGGGGAGAGGCCTGGTTAAGATCGGGCACCGAAGGGGCAAACCTGCGAGTAGGCGAATCTCCAGGTGAAACTCTCAGGTAAAAGGACCCTACAACTGTATACCTCTGGAAAGTCGATAAGCACCGATGGGGCAAACCTCGTCCGAAACGAGGCGAATCTCTCAGGTTATAGACAGAGGGCACCCGCGATAGGGGTGCCTTAGTTTGTGTTAACCAAACTAGAAATATCCCATAGGAGGCCTTACAATGAGTGTTCCCAATAATCTCAAGTATACAAAAACCGATGAATGGATAAAGGTCGAGGGTAAAGTCGGAACCGTCGGCATCACCGATTATGCCCAAGATCAGCTATCCGACATCGTCTTCGTCGAAGTCGCCGTTGCCCCCGATGAAGAGGTCAAGAAAGAAGCAACCATCGCCACAGTGGAATCGGTGAAAGCCGCGGCCGATGTGAGCTGCCCGGTTAGCGGAAAGGTCGTATCTGTAAATAATGATCTCCCGAATACGCCCGAATTAGTCAACAGCGACCCTTACGGAAAAGCCTGGATGGTCAAGATTGAGCTAAGCAACCCATCTGAGCTAAACGCCTTAATGGATAGTGCTGCCTACGAGGAATTTATCAAGGAGCGGAGCCACTAATGTTTACCCCTCATACGAAGACTGAGAGGGAAGAGATGCTGAAGACCATCGGGGTCCGCAGCCTGGAAGACCTGTTCCAGGATGTCCCGGCAGGTCATCGCTTCCCGAAGCTAGACTTGCCACCTGCGCTGACCGAGATGGAAGCTCTTGCTGAGCTGCAAGACATCTCTGGGGCGAATGAAACCGTGCGAGATTTGGCCTGTTTCCTGGGCGCAGGGGCTTACAACCACTATACCCCTGCCGCTGTAGACATGCTCCTGCGGCGCGGTGAGTTCTACACCGCCTACACCCCGTACCAGCCAGAAATTTCTCAGGGGACTTTACAATCGATATTCGAGTATCAAAGCTTGATCGTCGAGCTGACCGGGATGGAAGCTGCGAATGCCTCTCATTATGATGGCGCCACGGCAACCGCCGAGTCGGTCGTCATGGCTTATCATAATTTCAGGGGCAAGCGAAAAAAGGTGGTGATGTCTCCTGCGGTAAATCCTCAATACCGCGCCACGGTTCGCACCTACACCCAGGGTTATGAAGACCTTATTCTCGTTGGCGATGGCCCACAAGCCGATTTGAATGCCGGCCCAGAATCACTCACCCCTTTGATCGACGACCAAACCAGCCTGGTCATTGTCCAATATCCAGATTTCTTCGGCAGAATTTTCGACTATACCAGCCTGATCAATTCTGCTCATCAGGTAGGCGCGCTGGTTGCCGTAGTGATCAACCCTACCGCGTTGGGCTTGCTCAAAACGCCGGGCGAAATGGGCGCCGATATCGTGGTTGGCGAAGGTCAACCGTTGGGAATTCCTCTCTCCTATGGTGGCCCTTACCTTGGCATTTTTGCTACACGCAAAGAGTATGTGCGCAAGGTCGCCGGACGCATCGTCGGCGAAACGGCCGATAAAGAAGGCAGGCGTGGCTACGTCTTAACGCTGACTGCTCGCGAGCAGCATATTCGCCGCGAAAAGGCAACTTCGAATATCTGCACCAACGTAGGTTTGATGGCGCTGGCAGCCACGATGTACATGAGTCTGGTGGGCAAACAGGGCTTCCGCCAGGTAGCGAATCTGTGCTACCAGAAAGCTCATTATGCAGCTGAAAAGATTGCGAAAATCCCCGGCTACAGTTTATGCTCCGACACGCCTTTCTTCCATGAGTTTATGGTCTGCTGCCCGCGACCGGTAGAAGAGATTAACGCCCACCTTCTGGACGACGGGATTCTCGGCGGTTACGACCTGAGCGCAGATTACCCGACGCTTAAAAACCACATGTTGATCGCGGTAACTGAAATGAACCGGAGAGAAGAGATTGATGCTCTCTGCGAATCTCTCGAGGAGGTGTCTCATGCCTGAGCCCACGATTTACGAGCTATCCTCTCCCGGTCGAGCCGGCGTGCGCTTCCCCGAACCGGATGTACCGGCCACTCCTTTACCCGAAGGCTTGCTGCGTAAGGACCTGCCTCTCCCCGAGCTCTCCGAGTTGGATGTGGTCCGGCACTTCACCCATCTATCCACTAAAAACTACAGCATCGACGGCGGGTTCTACCCGTTGGGGTCCTGCACGATGAAATACAACCCCAAGATCAATGAGGAGACTGCCCGGCTGCCCGGCTTTACCATGACCCATCCCCTGCAGCCTATCGAAACCGTGCAGGGCAACCTGGCGATGATGTATCAGTTGCAAGAGTGGTTGAAAGAGATTACCGGTTTCGCCGGGATCACTTTGCAACCGGCGGCTGGGGCGCAGGGCGAGCTCACGGGTGTTCTGATCATGCGAGCTTATCACTGCTCCCGGGGCGATGTGAAACGAACCAAGATCTTGATTCCTGATTCGGCTCACGGCACCAACCCGGCCAGCACTGCAATGAGCGGTATGGAAGTGCTCTCACTCCCATCCGATGCGCGCGGAAACATCGATTTGGACGCATTACGGGCAGTCTGCGATGACACCCTGGCGGGTTTGATGCTCACCAATCCCAATACTTTGGGACTGTTCGATGAGCACGTCCTCGACATCGTCGATATCGTGCATAAAGCCGGTGGGTTAGTCTATGGCGATGGCGCCAACCTGAATGCTTTGTTGGGAATTGTCCGTCCTGGCGATACCGGGTTCGATATCATGCATTTGAACCTGCATAAAACCTTCTCCACGCCCCACGGCGGCGGGGGGCCTGGTTCAGGCCCGGTGGTTGTCGCCAAACACCTGGTGGATTTCCTGCCTACCCCGGTAGTAACGATCATCGAAGAAGGCAACGAGGAAATGCCGCCTCTCTACGGTTACGCTACACCCACCAAATCGATCGGGAGGATCAAATCCTTCAACGGTCACTTTGGGATGCTGGTGCGCGCTTATACCTACATCTCCATGCACGGGGCTGAAGGCTTGCGGGAAATCGCGGAACTATCCGTCTTGAATGCCAATTATATTCTCGCCCGCTTGAAGAATATTTATCACGTACCTTATGACCGCATCTGCATGCATGAGTTTGTCGCCGAGGGCAAGTGGGATGACGCCCCAGAAGTCCATGCGCTGGATATTGCCAAGCGCCTGATGGATTATAACTTCCACCCACCGACTAACTACTTCCCCTTGATCGTCCATGAAGCCTTGATGATCGAACCCACCGAGACAGAAAGCAAGCAGACACTGGATACCTTCATCGATGCTATGGTCAAGATCGCGGAGGAAGCTCACACCCAACCCGAGCTGTTGAAAGAGGCGCCTCACAACACCCCAGTGGGCCGGCTCGATGAGATTAAAGCGGCGAAAGAACTGGTGCTCTGCTGCATGCTCCCAGAGACTGCTTAGGGCAGAGAATCTGTTAAATTTGACCGAAATCCAAACAACCGGTGGAAATATCGCCGGTTGTTTGGAAACTGTAAGGAGGATTATGGCAATTACCGGTTGTAATTATTACTGTATTGAGTCATAATAATCTCGAGAGGATAGGCAGAATTTATCTCCGGGATTAGCAGATTGCTCCAGCATTGCATCTATCATCGAAGGAAGGAGGTGATCTTAGATGAGTGAACCATCTCGGGAGTTGGGTCAGGGTTTTGTAGAATACGCAATGATCATGCTCTTGGTTGGGATAGCTGTGATTGTGATCTTAGCATTGTTCGGTCCAGCAGTTGGGAATTTATACAGTCAGATCATTCCTCTAATATGAAAATAGCTGGCTAAACCCGCAACCACGATCCCTCTCTTTCATCCAATTGCTAAAATTTTTTCATTATTTTGAACCGCCCGACTGCCTCGGGCGGTTTTTGCGATCACTGAATCTCTAAGACCACCGGGCAGTGATCTGACCCTTCAACATCAGTATGAATCACCACATCGCATACCCGGTCGATCAATGCTTGTGAGACCAGAAAATAATCGATTCGCCAGCCAATATTCCTCTTACGCGCCCCAAACCGGTAAGTCCACCAGGTATATTGGATCCGATCGGGGTATAACCAACGATAGGCATCGACAAAGCCGTGTTGGAGAAAATAATCAATCCAAACCCTCTCTTCCGGCAAGAACCCCGAAGTGGTGCTGTTCTCTTTGGGATTGGCTAAGTCGATTTCTTCATGCGCGGTATTGAAATCTCCTGTGATGATGATATTCTCGCTACCCGCATGCATCTGGTCGCATAATCTCAGTAAAGTCTCATAGAAATCAAGCTTATAGCTTACCCGATCATGTCCTCGCTGGCCGTTGGGAAAATAAATATTGTATAGGTTAAATCCTGGATGCAGGGAACGGATCACCCTCCCTTCGACATCGAAGCGCGGCTCTCCGAGCCCATAGATCACCTCGTCAGGCTCGGATTTATAGAATGATGCCACTCCGCTGTAACCCGCTTTTTCGGCCGGATTCCAGAAGGCATGATAGCCGGGGAAACCCAGTTGGTCGGCAGACAATTGGTCAGGGCGAGCCTTAATCTCTTGCAGGCAGAGCACATCCGGGCCTTGTTCGAGCGTCCACCGGAGCAAGCCTTTGGCGTACGCGGCGCGATAACCATTTACGTTCCAGGATGCAATTTTCACGTCGGAACCTCAGTTTTTTATTCTTCCCTGTGGTAAACTTATCCAGATTGTATTGACATTTCCATAACTCAATTGTATGCGATTAAGACTTGGCGTGGTTGCAGGTCAGCGATCATGGATGACAATGCACCTATAAAAGTGGTCTATATCGAAGACGATGCAGAGATGCTCGATCTGATCATGTTGATCCTGAATCGCCCCGGAATGAGCGTAAGGGGCGCATCAGATGCCATGCGGGGGCTTGATCTGATCCTACAAGATCGACCTGACCTGATCTTGCTCGATTTGATGATGCCAGACCAGGATGGTTGGGATCTCTACCAGCGTATCAGAGCGAACGAAGCGACACGCTCGATCCCGGTGATCATCATCACCGCCAAAGCCCAACCTATCGATATCAATCTCGGGCTGCACGTCGCGAAAGCCGACGATTACATCTGCAAACCCTTTCACATGCAAGAATTGTGGGACAGCATTTCCAAAGTGATGAATTCGAAATTTCCTCCCGCCCTACCCGAGTAATTCCTTATAGATTTTCGGGACCTCGCCAACAATCCTGCAGCCAGAATTTCATGTTGAAGATCACCGTAAAAAACCACAATCACCCACTACGCCAAATCTTGCAAGCCGGATACTGCAACACCTTTTTCCTGCGCTTCCGCGGGTTCATGCTCCGCAGGAAGGTTGGCGAGAATTCGGGCTTGATCCTGGTTCAGACCAGTGAGAGCCGGATGGACAGCGCTATCCACATGTTTTTTGTTAATTTCGATCTGGCGGTGATCTGGTTGGATAAAAATCGGAAGGTAGTTGATACCTGTCTGGCGAAGCGCTGGCGACCCTTCTATATGCCTTCCCAGGCGGCGCAGTACATCCTCGAAACACACCCACAACGCTTGAACGAATTTCAAATCGGAGACCAGCTTTCCTTTGAAACCGACTAAATTATTCAAACTCGCGTTCGCAATTGCCCTCATATTATCGGTTGCGCCACGTGTGGCGCTCGCTCAGCAGGATAACCCCCCGGTGTATATCGTCCAGCCCGGAGATTCATTGACCACGATTGCTTACCGTTTTGGGATTTCTACCGATGACCTGATTAATGCCAATCAGCAGATCGCGAACCCCGACCTCCTGGATTCCGGCATGGAGCTGGTCATCCCAGGCCTGGAGGGTATCCATGGGGTGCTGGATACTAAAACCATTTCCTATGGTGAAAACCTTTCCGGCCTCAGCCAGCGGTATCGAATCAGCGAAGATCTCTTGCTGCAGCTCAACCGGATCACCTCCCCTGCAGAGCTGTATGCAGGCGCTAATCTAATTATCCCCCAAGACAATGAACAGCCCCAAATTACCGGTCAGGCCAGCCTTGCCGAAGGGCAATCGCTCCTGGAATTGGCGGTTACCCAGGGAACCGACCCCTGGGTCTTGACAGCATCGAATAGCTTGAACGGCACTTGGGATGCATTGCCGGGGGATATCCTCTCGATTCCCTCAACTACCCCTCCGGATGCATCCACAGATATTGCCCCAGCGGTAACCGGAGTAAAGATCGATCCCCTTCCGATGGTGCAGGGGAAAACAATCGGCATCAAGGTTATCACAAATTCAGCTGTATCCCTCCAGGGTTCCTTCGACGGTCAGGAGCTGCAATTCTTTCCAGATGGAGAGAATACACTGGCGGCTTTGCAGGGGATCTACGCTTTAGCAGATCCCGGATTGTACCCACTGCAGCTCAAGGGTACAGCGAGTAACGGCACTCCTTTCCACTACGAACAGATGGTTCCGGTTGAATCAGGACAGTATGCGCAGGATCCACACCTGCAAGTCGATCCGGCGACGTTAGATCCCAAAGTGACTGAGCCGGAAGAAGCCAAGATTCGAGGCATCGTCAGCAAAATCACCCCAGAAAAGTACTGGCAAGGAGTCTTCAAAGCCCCTGGATACGACCCAAATTGGATTACCTCCTGGTTCGGCAACCGTCGTCAATATAACGACGATCCAAAGGTATATTTCCACACCGGGCTTGACTACGGGGGCGGAACCGGATTACCGATCAAAGCCCCGGCTGCCGGGGTAGTGGTGTTCACCGGAGCGCTGACCGTGCGCGGAAATGCCACCATCATCGACCACGGCTGGGGTGTTTATAGCGGTTTTTGGCACCAATCTGAAATTCAGGTAAAGGTCGGCGATAAGGTCGAAGCCGGGCAGCAGATCGGGTTGGTAGGGGGAACGGGAAGGGTTACCGGGCCGCACCTGCATTGGGAAGTGTGGGTGAATGGGATCCAGGTCGACCCATCCGAGTGGCTTGAGCAGACATTCCCATAATTTTATGTAGGAACTCATCAAACGCAGCGGGGGATATTTTTACGGTCCTAAAATACAAGAACCTGGGTGGTGTATAGTATAATAGCTATTTGGGTGAAATATTAAGCAAATATCATGCGAGCTAAGTTTTCATGAAATGCACTAACAAATCTACACGAATGTATCATCGACCAGAAGGCATTCTATGGTGATTGCACCTCTTTCGATTCGCCCCGATTATTGGGACACCTATTCTATTCAGGAAGAAGACCTGGAATATTTATACAACCATTTGCTAGAGATCGAGACTCCTCTCACACTAGATGAGCTGACGTCAGCGTTGGTTAATGAAAGGATCGATCGAGAGAAGAAAGCTCTCCAGAACCATTTACTTGACGAGGGAAAGCTTTATCTACCCAAAGAGCATTACGAAATCAACCAGGTGCTGACCTTCCCGGCATTAGGGTGGAAGAAAGGTAAAGTCATCGGTGTCCGCAGCGGGTATAACCCTGAGCTGCCTGCTTTTGACGTAATCGAAGTCGAATTGGAGGGCGATGGAAAGAAAACCTTTGCCGCCGGATTAGAAGAACATCATCTGAATCGTCCCATCGATGTCAAAGTCGATGATCCCCTACTCGACCCGCAGGTGGTTATGCAAAATTACGGCCGCCGCCTGGCAGGTCTGCTGGAATCAGAGCTCACCAGCAACCCGGATCTGGTCAGGATTGCCGGTCGCTGGTTCCCGCGTGCTCTGCTTGTGGACGTGAATATTGGCCATCTTAATCTGGCAGAAGCCGTTTTGGATATGGCCGGTGGCGGGCCCCTCCCAACAGCAAAACTCTTAGATCAGATCGAACTCCCTACAGATGTCAACACAAAATTAACCGAGTTCTCCCTCAATCTTGCGCTTCAAGAGGATGGCAGGTTTGATGAAGTGGGTCTTGCCGGCAAAATCCTTTGGTTTTTGAAACGGCTTGAGCCCGACGCAGTACACAACCCTCCAGTATATTTGCGCTATGCACCCATCCAGTACGACCCATCCTCGCTGACCCCTGAACTGGTCGCTCTTGAAGGTGAGCTCGACGATGAGCTGTCAACTTCAAACCAAAATGGAGCCGCTCCTAATGAGGTTGTTGTTTCGTTGATATTCCCTCACTGGCGGTCAGGTACGCTTCCTCTTACAAAGCGCATGAGCCGGCTGTTCCCCACTGCATACGAGGCCCCGCGCATCCAGTTCACACTGGTTGATGGAGACACAGGGGATTCCTTCTCGGGTTGGGTGGTCCGCGAGCACCGTTATGTGTATGGACTGCGCGAATGGTACGAGGCGCAGGGATTAATCCCCGGAAGTACCGTGCATATCCGCCGGGGTAAGCAACCTGGCGCGGTGATCGTACAGGTAGACAAACGACGCTCGGCGCGCGAGTGGATCCGTACGGTGCTCGTCGGCGCAGATGGTGGAATCGTTTATGCCCTGCTCAAACAGGTAGTCACGGCTACCTTCGATGAGCGTATGGCGATCTATATTCCGGATATCGGCAGTATCGACCAGGTTTGGGAGCAGTCTTCGCACCAGCGAAAATCCTTCCAGGATATTGTGGTCAATACCGTGCGCGAGCTCGCAAAATCAAACCCTCAAGGGCACGTCCACGCCCACGAATTATACGCTGCTGTGAATATGGTTCGCCGGTGCCCTCCTGGCCCAATTTTCCATGAACTGGTAACGCGCCCATGGTTTGTTCATATCGGCGACCTGTATTTCCGGCTAGACGAAGCGGTTCGTGAGGAGAAACCGGAATGAACGACGTCAAGCGATTCAGTCTGGTTAAACCCACACTTTCGACACCTTTCCATATCGATTTCTCCTGGTGGAAGCAGCACGATAATAACTGGCGGGTGTATCTGCACAGCTGCTTATGCCCCGAGCACAGGGAAGCTTTCGCCGATATGCGCGCCGACCAGGACGTAGATTGGGTGGATCCTGAAACCGCCGAAGTACAATCGGTGGACGGGTTGCAGCACGTGCTGATTACTCACTGTGCCAAAAGGGAGGATTTCCTCACCGAGCATACCTCCCTGGTGGATGCGGTATTCCGCACGCTTCTGGTAAATGGGAACTCACCGATGACTCCCATGGAGCTATCCAAACAGTTGGGACGCCCTGGAGAGGTGATTTTACGCACCTTCTCAGGACCCCAGGTGTATAAAGGGATCAGACCTTGCCAGTCTTAGCATGAATTGGAATCGCTTAACCTTTTTTCGCCCCTGTAGCTCAAAAGGACAGAGCACCGGACTTCTAATCCGATGGTTGGGGGTTCGACTCCCCCCAGGGGCACTCGAGGAAAAGATGATCCTTAGAGGACCCCATCGACCGGCAGTTCGGGTTTCTCTGATGCAACCCTGACTGTCGCACTTGGGTTACAAGGGAGGTGTATCATGATCAGCGTGCAATTAAGACCCAACCCTGTTCAAAAATCCGGTAATCGTATCGAGGCCACGCCTTTTATCGTCTCCGGGGTAGTGAACTGGCAGCTCACCATGCATCCGACCTATTGGCGACCGCCAACAGATGTCTATGAGACGGAAGATCGTTATGTCATTCAGGTTGAGATTGCCGGTATGCGCGATGGAGAGTTTTCCGTAAGCATCGAAAATAACATCATCTCGATCCGCGGCGTGCGTCAGGATGTCCTTGACCGCAGAGCCTTCCACCAGATGGAAATTCGTTATGGAGATTTCGGAACGGATATAGAATTGCCGAATTTGGTCGATATTAATTTAATCACTGCTGAATACCAGGATGGCTTCTTATGGGTCAACCTACCGAAAGCCCATCCCACAAAAATTAAAGTAGGGGATTAAAACAAACGGATCATTATGCCAGCCTCACGATGGAATGCCACCTTAGATGAGATAGTCAATTGGATAGAGGAAGATAGCAACGAACTCTCCGATCTGATTCTAAGACCAATATTGACTCGTGTACTTAACAAAGAAGAATCCGGCGAAACCGAAGAGACTCCTGAAGAACAAAAGGAGATCCATCTTCCTGAGTCCCTGGCAATTCTTCCGCTGCGCGGCGTCGTTGTATATCCTCAAACTGCTGTACCATTGACAATCGGCCAACCTCGCTCCATCCGTCTTGTCGACGACGTTGTAGGCTCTGACCGGTTAATTGGCCTGGTTGCCTCACGCTCTCCCGAGCTGGAGAACCCAGAACCGGAAGACCTGTATTCCATCGGCACGCTGGCAACCATCCACCGCCTCTTTCGTGCTCCCGACGGCACAATCCGCCTGTTGGTGCAGGGCACGGCGCGTTTCCGCTTGAAGGAATTCGTTCAGCATGAGCCGTATCTCAAAGCAAAAGTTGAGCTGATCCCTGAGACTGCAGAGACCGGCCTTGAAATCGACGCACTAGCCCGAAATGCGCGGGATCAATTTGAGCATATCGCTGAGATGATCCCTTCGATTCCGCGAGAACTGGTGAGCTCTATTTCAGCCCTGCAAGACCCTCTCCAGACCGTGTACACCATCGCTAACTTCCAGCGAATGGAGCTCCCTGAGGCGCAGGCGATCCTGGAAATGGATTCAGTCTCCGAAAAACTCCATCGTCTGGTAGCCATCCTGGCGCGTGAAGGTGAGGTTCTCGAGCTCGGTCAAAAGATCCAAAATGAAGCTCGATCCGAGATCGAAAAAATGCAGCGGGAATATTTCCTGCGCGAGCAGCTCAAGGCTATCCACCGCGAGTTGGGAGAAGCCGATGAACAGGCAGCCGACGTTGAGGAGTTCCGCAAGAAGATCGAAACAGCCGGCATGCCTGAGGAAGCCGATAAACAATCCCGACGTGAATTAGATCGCCTCTCGCGCTTGCCCACCGCCGCAGCCGAATATGGCGTCATCCGGACCTACCTGGATTGGTTGGTTACGTTGCCATGGTCAATCTCAACGCCTGACAACCTGGATATTGCTCACGCTCGCCAGGTCCTCGACCAGGACCATTATGGCCTTCAAGATGTAAAAGAACGCATTCTGGAATTTCTGGCTGTCCGCAAGCTCCGCCTCGAGCGCCAGGAGGAGTTTGACCAGCACCCATCCACTGATTACATCCGCCGCGAACGCGAAGGGGTGATCCTTTGCTTTATCGGCCCACCGGGTGTGGGTAAGACCTCCCTGGGACAATCCATTGCACGCGCCCTCGGGCGCAAATTCGTGCGCATCTCACTGGGTGGTGTGCGGGACGAAGCTGAAATACGCGGCCATCGCCGCACCTACATCGGCGCTATGCCCGGGCGAATCATCCAGGCCATCCGGAGGATTGAGACGCGCAATCCGGTATTCATGCTGGATGAAATCGACAAACTTAGCTTCGATTTCCATGGAGATCCCGCTTCGGCTCTTCTCGAGGTGCTAGACCCTGAACAAAACTCAGAGTTCAGGGATCATTATTTGGAAGTCCCTTTCAACCTTTCGCAGGTGATGTTTATCACCACGGCGAATCAATTTGAAACTATCCCCGCCCCCTTGCTGGACCGCATGGAGATCATCCAGATCGCGGGATATACCGAGAGAGAGAAAACCGCCATCGCCATTAACTATCTGATCCCGCGCCAGTTGCGTGAGAACGGATTGCGGACGGATGAAATCCAATTCGACAAGGAGGCCATCCAGACAATTATCCG
The DNA here is from genome assembly GCA_023381565.1 of Chloroflexota bacterium. Taxonomy (GTDB): domain Bacteria; phylum Chloroflexota; class Anaerolineae; order Anaerolineales; family Anaerolineaceae; genus JAMCRR01. The sequence continues at coordinate 194,335 of JAMCRR010000096.1, read as the reverse complement.
CAGTTACACCCGCGAGGCGGGCGTGCGCAATTTGGAGCGCGAGATCGGTATGGTTTGCCGCAAGGTTGTCACCCGGATCAGTGAAGGGAAAAACCATCTCAACCCCCTGACGCCAGCCCATGTGCGCGAGTTTCTGGGGCGCCCCCATTATTTTGGGCCGGATGAAGTGACTATGCGCACTGCAATCCCAGGGGTATCAACCGGGCTGGCGTATACTCCCACCGGTGGAGATGTGTTGTTCATTGAAGCCACACGCATGTCAGGCAGCAAAGGGTTCCAAATTACCGGATCCGTTGGAAACGTAATGCAGGAATCGGCTCGTGCTGCCCTTTCCTTCGTCCGTTCCCGAGCCGAACACCTGGGACTTGAGGCGGATTTCTTCGAGAAGTCAGATATTCACCTTCACATACCTGCCGGGGCAACCCCGAAAGACGGCCCTTCAGCTGGCGTCACCATGGCAACTGCATTGGTGTCTTTGCTTACCGGGCGTGTAGTCCGTCCTGATGTCGGAATGACCGGAGAGATCACCTTACGGGGTCAGGTCTTACCTGTGGGCGGAATCAAAGAGAAAGTATTGGCTGCGCACCGCGCAGGGCTGAAAACAATCATCATGCCACGGCGCAACGAAGCCGACCTGGAAGACCTTCCAGAGGATGTGCGCAAATCTATTACATTCATCTTTGTAGACACCGTCGATGAAGTCTTTAATTCAGCCCTGGAAGAAAAACCCACCAACGGAAAAGCTTGTGATCAGCTACTCTCGGGTAAAAAAGAGAAGAAAAATGAGTAATGTATTGCTCATCGAAGACGACCAGACGATGATATCTCTCCTGACCACCCTGTTGGAGCTCGAAGGTTTTTCTGTGTGTATTTCTTCCGGTTGTACTCCAGAAGATATCCCTCAAACGCTGCTCAAGGATCAGCCCGACATCGTTTTGCTTGACGTGCATTTGCGAAAAGCCAATGGCTTTGATATATTAAGTCGTTTACGTAGGGAAACAGGGCAAAATCACATCAAAATTGTGATGACCTCTGGGATGGACCTGCATTCGCAGTGCATTTCGAAAGGGGCAGATGCATTTTTGTTGAAACCGTATATGCCGGCTGAGCTGGTCCAGGTGATCCGCCAAAACCTGCCTGTATCGGGATAAATATTAATTGACGTTGCATGTATAATGGATGTATTCTATATTGTTAATAAAGCTGAACATAAATAAAGGAGTAAATCGTGGGGAAAAAACACGGCCGCGCTAACTATCAATGGTATGTGCTCGATACCCATATCCATACCCCGGCCTCCAGTGATTACCAGCAACCTGATGTAACCTATCTGGACATCCTGCAGAGAGCGGAAGCGCGCGGCTTGGACATGATCGCCTTCACAGACCATAACACTGTGGCAGGTTACCGGCGGATGCAAGATGAAATTCACCAATTGAATTTATTGGAAGGCTTGAACCGCCTTTTGCCGGATGAACGCGCCAAGCTGAATGAATACCGGCGTTTATTATCCCGGATTTTGGTACTTCCCGGTGTAGAAGTCACCGCTACATTTGGCTTTCACATTATCGGCCTCTTCTCACCCACCAAGCCGCTGCGTGAAATCGACCATTTGCTGCTCAGCCTGAATATTCCTGCCGACCAATTGGATGACGGATCGGCGACAGTTGGAGCTACTTCGGATGTACTGACGGTCTACCGCTTGATCCGGCAGGCAGGGGGTATCGTGATTGCCGCCCACGCAAATTCCAGCAATGGAGTTGCCATGCGTGGATTCAATTTCGGAGGCCAGACAAAGATTGCCTATACGCAGGACTCCAACCTCCACGCCCTTGAGGTGACCGACCTCGAACAGACTGGCCGCAGGACAACCGCCGCTTTCTTTGATGGCACCAAGCCTGAATACCCTCGCCGCATGCATTGTATCCAGGGCTCCGATGCTCACCGCCTCACCACCGATTCTTCACGCAAGAAAAACCCAGGAATTGGAGACCGCGCCACAGATGCCCTCCTTCCCGAAGTGACCTTTGAAGCACTCATGGAGTTGTTTGAAAGCAACGACTTTGCCCGTACGCGGCCTCACCGGCGTAAAGAAGAACCCGTTTACGATTTCATTCAGGTTGCGCTCGAGGAAGGCCCCAATATTATCCAGGATTTTCACGAAAGTATGACCGTACGCGGAGGTAAGCTATACGCCATCATCGCGGATGTGTGCGCTTTCGCGAACACCAACGGCGGCACCTTATACATCGGGTTGAGCAACGATCCCAAGAAACCCCCCATCGGAGTACCCGAACCCGAGCAGGCTACCACACAGCTCGATAAAGAGATCAGCAATCGGATCAGCCCATCGATTCAGTGCACAATCGACATCCACGAGATGAAAGGCAAGAAGATCCTGCGTGTCTTGGTCCCGCGAGGAGAAGATCCGCCCTATGCAGTGGATGATAACAAGATCTACGTGCGAGACGAGGCCGAAACCGGTCTGGCTGTCCGGGATGAGATCGTTGGGCTCGTCCTGAGAGGCGCCAAACGTGCTCCTGAAGCCGGAACAGTGCCTGCCGAAATTCTTCCAGAAGAAAAGCCGTCCCTGGAGGAGGTCGCCATCGAACCCGACCTGGAGACCGACATTTCGCCGCATACCGGCGTCGAGGTGCTGCCTCCTGAGGATCGCGGCGGGGCGCGTTACTACACAATGCGTGATCTGCGTAATGGAAATAAGGTAAAAAATGTAACGCGTGCTTCAGCCCGGCGCTTATGGCATTATGCGATCGATCGTTACATGGAGATATCGGGAAATTTGGACCAGGCGGTCAGCCAATGGCAGGGAGATCTGGGGATGACCAGGCGTTACAAACAAGGTAAAAAAACCATGTACGACCTGGTCCAGAGAACCCCTTCGGGTTACCGTTTTTATTTCGGGGTCACGCCAGACGGTATTCATGGACCCTGGAAATCCCTCGCCGGTGATGAGGAAGCATAATGCCCATTCGTGTGGCGATTCTGACGGTTTCAGACCGTTCCTCAAAGGGAGAAAGACCCGATACATCTGGGGTAGCGCTGGCCGAGGCGGTCGCAGCTCAGGGATGGGAAGTCTCTGCCCGCGGGGTCGTTCCTGACGAGCAAGCACAAATCTCGAGCCAATTAATTGAATGGTGCGACAGCCAAAAAGTTGACCTGATTTTGACGACAGGTGGCACAGGTTTTGCACCTCGTGATATTACTCCAGAAGCCACACAGGCAATCATTCACCGCTCTGCCCCCGGCCTCATCGAGGCGATGCGGTCAGAAAGCCTGAAAGTCACCCCCCATGGAATGCTCTCCAGGGCTGTGGCAGGCATCCGGGGAAAGACGATAATTATTAATTTGCCCGGCAACCCAAAGGGCGCAGTGGAAAACTTACAGGTTGTGTTAGCTGTCATTCCTCACGCGGTTGAGCTCCTTCAGGAGCATCCTCAAGCCGAAGCACATCATCGAATCATCTGAAACACGGAGGGACAACATGGACAAAGACAAGCTTCTGAATCTCATGCGGTTTTGGTTGTTCGGCACGTTCATCATAGTCTTCGCAGCAACAACCATTTACGTCGGGATGTTCACCAATCGCGATTGGGTCACTGCGTTGACATCTAGCTTCCCTATTTGGGGGATCACGGCAGTCCTTTGTGTCATCTGGTATTTTGTCTACAGGTGGTACCTGAGTAGGAAGAGAGCCAGGCTCGAGCAGCCAGGTTTTCCTGGCTGCTCCAACAATAATTAAAAACTCCCCCTTGCTTCTCTTCAAGGGGTGAGCTATAATCGCGTGTTGCATTACGATGAAAAATACCGATGAGGATTAAGAATGATTGATGTAAATGATTTACGCAAGGGGGTTACTTTCGAGCTGGATGGTTCTTTATTCAAAGTCCTAGATTATCATCACCATAAACCAGGACGCGGCAATGCGACCATCCGCATCAAAGCACGCGATTTACGGACTGGGACCACCTTGGAGAAGACTTTCATCTCTGGAGATCGAGTTCAAGACGTAAGACTTGAATTTCACAACGTCCAATTCCTCTATCGGGATGGAGATCTTTTTTATTTCATGGATTTAGAAACCTTTGAGCAGCCGGGCATCCATGCCTCGATCATTGACGACATGGCTGGTTATTTAAAAGAAGGCATGGAAGTAAAACTAACCTATTACAATGATCAAGCCATTGACATTGAGCTGCCTACTTCAGTTGACTTAAAAGTAACTCGTGCAGAAGCTGCTGTTAAGGGGGATACCGCGACAGGCGTCACCAAGAAAGTGCTCACTGAGACCGGTCAAGAAGTGCAGGTCCCCTATTTCGTTGCCGAAGGGGACACAATCCGCGTGGACACGCGAACCGGATCTTATGTCACTCGGGTGTGATACTGGGTTGCTCATGGGGATTTAAGGTTTGCCAATTAACCAAGATGCGAACACCGGCTGGATTTGAATGCCGTTATTTCTACGGAGATTATAGTCGCGGACGTCACCAGGAAGAGTGCCGCCTGCTTGAAGATTCTCCCACACCACAGCACTGGACGCCTGACCTTTGCCGTACCTGCCCTGTCCCGGGGATTCTACGCGCCAATGCCTGCCCAAACCTCATTCTCCAGGGCGAAGTGAAGCGCGATATGTTGGGCTTGCGCAAACGGGTCCAGGTTTCGGCATATTGCACCTTAAGCAAGACGGCGGTGGCCGAGCCGTATGTCGGCTGCGGACTCTGCCATCCCCTTCCACCCGCCTTTCAGGATTCCGAACATGGCCCCGACTCTGCTCATTGATCTCGACGGCACATTATTAGATAACCACATCGATGTGTTTCTAAACGCATACTTCAAGGCTATCGGGAACCATTTCAAAAGTCGCTTCAACCCCGCCAATTTTATCCAAAACCTCTTGAATGCGACCCAAAAAATGGTGACAAATGACGACCCTGGACAAACACTCGAGCAGGTTTTTGACAGTGCATTCTACCCGGCGCTTCACGTCGATAAAGAAGCCCTAAAACCCGAAATCGATGCATTCTACCAGGAAGTATTCCCAACCCTAGAATCGCTCACCAGGCCGCGGCGGAAAGCGATCGAGCTGGTCGATCGGGCTTTTGAGAAGGGATACCAGGTTGCAATTGCTACCAATCCGCTTTTTCCTTATACAGCCATCAAACAACGCCTCGCTTGGGCGCAGCTGCCCGTTTCGGACCGAGCGTTTTCAGTCGTGTCCAGCTATGAAACATTTCACTTTACCAAGCCAAACCCGGCTTATTTTGCCGAAATCTTAGCCCAGATGGGATGCCCTACAGGACCTGTGGTAATGATCGGCGACAGCAAATCCGACGATATTACCCCCGCCATGCATTTGGGGCTTACAACAGCCTGGCTGAATGAAGACCACCTCGCCCCAGAATCTACTTCACAGAGATACGAGGGTGACCTGGACCATATCTTTGAATGGTTTGACGCAATCGATGAGAGCTCTGGTCTGCCAGATTACACCGATGTCACCGCAATGCTCCCGATCCTGAAATCCACTCCCGCAGCCCTCAATACCCTGGGACAGAAGACCAGTCCGGACAGGTGGTACGTGCGCCCTCTACCCGGGGAATGGAGTTTTACAGAAATTCTCTGTCACCTGCGGGATGTCGAGCGTGAAGTGGATCTGCCGCGCCTGCACAAGCTGATTACTGAAGTAAATCCATTTCTTCCTGGAATGGATACCGACTCATGGGCAGAGGAGCGAGATTACTTTCATCAAAAAGGTCCTGCAGCACTGGCTGATTTTCTGAACTGCCGCAAGGGAACCCTTTCGATCCTAAACCAGCTGCGACCAGAGGAGTGGAACCTCCCTGCCCGGCATGCCATCTTCGGACCTACCCGATTGGGCGAACTGGTTGGTTTCATCGTCACCCACGACCGGGATCATCTTCAGCAGGCGTATAAAACTTTGCTTACGGTCAATCGGGCGATGCATTGACGATCATGAATAATTCAAACAATAAATGGCTTAATTCTTACAATATTAATGCAGATAATTGGTATAATCAATATCAAAGAAAAGACTCCTTTTCTGGAGTTGCGTATGTGTAGCGGAGGTATCTGTGAGTTCACGTAACCAATCGTATGTCATCTACCTGCTGTTGTTCGTAGCCATCATTGCGATGGTTGTCTATAATTTTAGACAGCAGAGCACCAGCCAGGACGTTATACCGATAAACCAGGTGGCATCCGATATACAACAAGGTAAAGTCCAGCGCATTGTCGAACAAGATAGTCAGATTCAGGTGTACTTATCCGATGGGAGCCAGAAGATATCCCATCAGGAAACCAATACCAGCTTGATCGATCAATTAACACAGCTTGGGGTCACCCCTGCCGAGTTAGCTGCAAATAAAATCCAAATCGAGGTTCAACCTCCGAGCGCATGGTTAGGTGTAATCACTGCATTAGGGTACATATTGCCCTTTATCTTCCTGGCAGGCTTATTCTGGTTCATATTCCGGCAAGCTCAGGGAAGCAATAATGCAGCGATGTCGTTCGGAAAGTCTCGGGCGCGTATGTTCACAGGGGATCAACCTACGGTCACCTTTGAAGATGTCGCCGGGGTGGAAGAGGCTAAGGAGGAGCTCAAAGAAGTTGTAGAGTTCCTGCGAGAACCGCAGAAATTTATCTCTCTGGGAGCGCGCATTCCCAAAGGCGTGCTGCTTGTAGGCCCACCCGGCACCGGAAAAACCCTGCTGGCAAAAGCGGTCTCGGGCGAGGCCGGGGTCCCCTTCTTCTCGATCTCCGGTTCGGAATTTGTCGAGATGTTCGTAGGTGTTGGCGCCAGCCGGGTGCGCGACTTGTTTGACCAGGCTAAACGCCACTCACCCTGCATCGTTTTCGTCGATGAAATCGATGCTGTTGGGCGGCAGCGCGGCGCTGGTCTCGGCGGTAGCCACGACGAACGCGAGCAGACCCTGAACCAGATGCTGGTCGAAATGGACGGGTTTGATACTGACACTAATGTCATTATTATGGCAGCCACCAACCGTCCTGATATTCTCGATCCTGCCTTGCTCCGTCCCGGACGGTTTGACCGCCGGGTAGTCCTTGACCGTCCCGATATGCGCGGAAGAGAGGCCATCCTAAAGGTCCACGCGAAAGGCAAACCGCTTGGCCCAGGAGTGGATCTCGGCGTCATTGCTCGGGCAACGCCTGGCTTTGTGGGCGCAGACCTCGAGAACCTGGTAAATGAGGCCGCTATTCTTTCCGCACGGGCGAACAAACGCTCCATTTCTCAGCTCGAGCTGGAAGAAGCCATCGAGCGCGTTATTGCCGGTCCCGAACGCAAGAGCCGCCTGATCAGCGAAGCCGAAAAGCGCATTGTCGCCTACCACGAGGCCGGGCATGCCGTCGTGATCAATACCCTACCCGAAGCTGATCCGGTGCAGAAGGTTTCCATTATTGCCCGCGGAATGGCCGGCGGCTTTACTATGTCGCTGCCTGAAGAAGACCGCACCCTGATGGCCCGCAAGAAATTGGTAGCCGATATGATCGGCTTGCTTGGCGGTCGCGCCGCGGAAGAGATCGTCTTCGACGACATCACCTCTGGCGCATCGAATGATATCGAACGCGTTACACAGGTAGCGCGCAATATGGTCACTCGCCTGGGCATGAGCAGTGAGCTCGGCCCCATGGTCTACGGTCAGAAAGAAGAGCTGATCTTCCTCGGCCGCGAAATCTCAGAACAAAGAGACTACAGCGAAGCAGTTGCCGAAAAGATCGATCACGAAGTTCGCCGGCTGGTGAATGACGCTTATGATAGAGCGCGCGACATCCTGGTGGAATATCGCGATAAACTCGACGAAGTCGCCTCTCGCTTGCTCGAGGTCGAGACGATCTCACGCGAGGAGTTCGAAAAGATCTTCCCGCCTCCATATGAGAAAAAGAGCCCGACTCCTGTGCTGGTTGCCAATAAAGCCAATTAGGAACGCTTAATTATGATCGACATCCGGCGGGTCCATGAGACCCGCCGGTTTGTTGTGGTTAAGCTTTTGCCAGATGCTGCCTCACCAATTCGCGGCGAAGGATTTTTCCAACCGTTGTCTTGGGGAGCTCATCTCGAAATTCGACCTGTCTGGGGATCTTATATCGTGACAGGCTCGCTTCGCACCACGCCAAAATTTCGTCGGCTGAAATTGTCTTTCCGGATTTCAACACCACCCATGCCTTCACAATTTCCCCATGATAGGTATCTGGTATGCCGGCTACGCCCACTTCCTGAACCGCTGGATGCGCCGCAATGACCTCCTCCACTTCACGCGGCCAAACCTGCAACCCACCAACTTTGATTAAATCTTTCTTCCGATCGACAATGTAGAAATAGCCATCCACGTCCATCCTGCCAATGTCGCCGGTGTGCAGCCAGCTATCCTGAAGCACATGCGCTGTTTCCTCGGCCATATGATGATATCCGCTCATCACCTGCGGGCCGCGCACCACCAGCTCTCCGGTTTCTCCTGGCACCAGCACTGTGTTGCCATCTTCTAGATCGACGATTTGGGCATCCACATCGCTCAGAGGCAGGCCGATCGAACCGGGGCGATTTTCACCCAGGATTGGGTTGCAGTGCGTGGCCGTTGGAGCTTCCGAAAGCCCATATCCCTCGACCAATTTACCGCCGGTTAATGCCTCGAATTGATCTTTAGTCTCTCTCAATAACGGTGAAGACCCTGAGATACAGGCTTTTATAGATCGGAGTTGATATTTTCCCTGTTGCGCTCCAGGAAAATGGTTGATGGCATTGTACATCGTCGGCACGCCAGGAAATATCGTGGCTTTGTACTTCTCAATCGACGAAAGCAAATCCTCCAGGTCGCGTGGATTGTGGATGATAACCAGCGACGCCCCTGCCGCCACTCCCAGGCTCATCGCGAGGACCATCCCATAGACGTGGAACATGGGGATCGCCGCGAGCAGGGTCTCTTTTCCATCCTCCATATTCACCAGCCACCGGCGGAACTGGAGTGTGTTCGCCACCAGGTTGCGGTGCAGCCCAATTGCTGCTTTGGGAATGCCGGTAGTGCCGCCGGTATATTGGAAAATCGCTACGTCGTCCGGTCCGACATCCGGCAGCTCGACCATCGCATGATGACCTGTTTGGGTAAGACTTGCCAGCCACCTATCCTGCTCTGCCAGCGCAAGATCGGGGTAAGCCTGGGCCGGAAGATCATAGTTTAAGAAATGCTCCCCGCCCACCACGCTCTCGTCCATAGAGGTAATAAGCAGTCGCTTAACTTCTGTATGGGGTTGAATCGAGCGCAGCAGTTGATACGCCGAATCGAGTGCAATCAGCCATGTCACCCCCGCATCGTTCACCTGGCGCTCGACTTCGGGAGCTTTGTATTGGGGGTTGATGGCTACGACGATTGCCCCAGCCTTCAGAATGGCATAGAACGCCGCCACAAATTGCGGGATGTTTGGGAGCATCACGCCAACCCTATCCCCTATGTGAATTCCTGTTTGGGCCAGACCCCTTGCCAGGCGCTCGACTAATGCATTCATCTGGGAGTAGGTAAGCTCGGCTCCATGAAAGATCGTGCACGGGCGTTGCGGGTAGAGTTGCGCGGCCCGTTCCAGAAAGCTGTGCAGTGGCACTGCCGGATAGTCAATGGTCGCAGGCACATCCTGGTCATAATGTTGTAGCCACGGCCGTGCCCTCATAAGTGCTCCTCTTGCAGATCATACTGAAACGTACAGATGAACGTCACAATTGTATCAACCGTTTTCGGTCCCATCTCGAACCAGTGAATTGCGGGGTCGCTCGCCTTGAACCAGGTTGCCTGGCGTCGGATGAACTTGTGCGTCAAACGTTTCATTTCATTTACTGCCATCTCCAAAGTTATATTCCCCATCAGATATTCGACTATCTCGCGGTAACCAATCGCCGACAGGGGGGGTAATTCAGGCGAATATCCCTGCGCAAGCAATCCGCGCACCTCATCTACAAAACCATCCCCGATCATCGTGTCGATGCGCTCATCAGCTCGCTCAAAAAGCTCCGCTCGCGGTCTGGATAAACCGATCTGTAAGATCTGATCATCAGACTTGGACCTGATACGCTGCTCTGAGAATCTTCTTCCGCTGCGCAGGATCACTTCCCAGGCGCGCAGCGTGCGGCGCAGATTACGCGCATCGATGCGCTGCGCGGCTTCCGGGTCCAACCGCATTAACCGGGCGTGGAGCTCATTCGGGCCAATCTCGGTCGCCCAACCCTCCAGCACCCTGCGAAGCACCAGATCGGGTGGTAATGCCGGCGGTTCCCAGGCTTCGGTTACAGCCCGGATATACTGGCCAGTTCCGCCAACCAGGATGGGCAGCTTCCCTCGAGCATGAATTTCACCGATGGCTTCTTGCGCCAGCTTCTGGAAAACCGCCAGGCTCAACCCCTCATCAGGATTGACCAGGTCGATCAGGTGGTGAGGGACAACATTCCTTTGTGCAGGAGTCGGTTTCGCCGTACCAATGTCCATTCCCCTGTAAAAAAGGCGCGAATCTGCCGACACAATCTCCCCATCCAAGCGGAGCGCAAGCTGGATGGCAACCTCGGTTTTGCCGACCGCCGTAGGACCCAGAAGAATTACGAGGGGAGATGGGCATTCAAGAAATTGCATTTTCGAAACACACGATTTCGGGCGCTGGGTCACCTGGTCTTCCATAGATCGCAATGACATCAATCCGCCAGCTGGTTTCCATTTCAGGATGGTCCACCAGGTAAGCTTCGGCAGCAGCCTGCATGTGCGCTTGTTTGCGTGGTGTAACCGATACTTCTGGCGCGCCGAACGTTCCGGTCGTGCGGGTCTTCACTTCAACAAATACCGTCTGATCGCCATCTATCGCCAGCAAATCGATCTCTCCATAAGGGGTGCGGATATTGCGCCCGACGATCTGGCAGCCCCGTGCGATCAGATAATCAGCTGCCAGGGCCTCGCCCCATTTTCCCACGTACTGTCGCCTCGTTTTCATCGCTGTTGCCCGAGGTTTGCTGCTTTCATTTTTCGTTCTACCAGTATCTGATACTGGCTGGCGACCATCTGGGATGTCTTTTCTATCGCATAACTCTCCGCCGATTGGCGCGCCCCCGCTCCTAAACGAAGCCGCAGACGTGCATCCTCCACCAGATGGGTCATCTTGCCTGAAAATTCCCCCATATCAGATTTAGAAAGAAGCCCGTTAAATCCATCCTGGATGGTATCTCCTACCCCCGGAGAATCGATCCCCAGGACAGGTAAACCTAGCGCCATCGCTTCGATGATCGACAGGGGGTGGACTTCCGTCACAGATGCGGTTACGAACGCATCTGCAGCCGCCAGATATCGCGGGATCTGGGAATATGGAAGCGAACCGGTAAAACAGATCGATTTTTGCAGCCCGAAGTCCGAAACCAATCCTTCCAGCTCTCGGCGGTCCGGTCCGTCTCCGATTAATAACAATTTTGTCTGCGGATGAGTAGCGAATATTTTTGTAAAAGACCGGATTAAAAATGGCAGGTTCTTTTCAGGAGCGAGTCGGCCAACATTGATTAAAACAATATCCTCCCTAGAAAAACCGAGCTCTTCTCTTGGAATTGGATGGAGATCTCTTTGTAAAGATGCCAGATCCACCCCATTGGGGATAACCTCGATGGGTGCATCTACACCCAGATTCCGGAGGACGGCTTTCATCCCATCCGAAGGGGAGATGACCAGGTCCACCGAGCGGCAGAAGGCAGGCAAATAAGCCTTCAAGAATGTCTCTCCCATCCCCTCGGGCAGCACCGGCAGGTAAGCCTGGATATACAGGTCGTACCGCGTATGATTGGTGAATACCAACGGGATATTGCGGTGCTTACAATAGTGCAGCGCCAGCCTTCCGCTCAGGAATGGATGGTGGATATGAATAATATCCATGCTTTGTAATTTGCGGCTTACTGCCCGGGGATATCCGAAACTGAAGTAGTAACCTGTTTGAATGAGGGGGACTCCCGGAGCCCGGATGATGTTTGGCTCGTCATCGACGGTTTCAGGATCGCCGAACGTGAAGACATATACCTGATGCCCCAGAGCCTCCAGGCGCTTCTTATTGAGCGAGATATAGTTAGTGACACCGCTGATGTGAGGCTTATAGGTGTCCGCCAGCATACCGATACGCATAATCCGACCATTCCGCCTTTAGATGACTGTGGGGATCGACGAGTGGACCTGGTTACTTTCGAATAGATTTTACCCCAATTTCACTTTCTCCATCCCTACCTGCGGCTTCATTCTCGTTTGACTTTTATCGAAATCATGTTAAACTTGTCCAATAAGGTGGAAACCCTTACCAGGGTTTCCATATTCATACCAAGGGTAGTTATAATGCCAGTTGCAGAGATCATCACGATCGGGACCGAACTGCTCCTCGGCGAGATAGTCGATACGAATACTCGTTATCTGGCGAGAGCGCTCCGAGATGCGGGCATTGACTTATATCGCACGATGACCGTTGGCGACAATGCCTCCCGGATCGCCCAAACCGTCCGCGAAGCCATTCACCGAGCAGAGATCGTTATTACCACAGGCGGCCTCGGACCAACTGTCGACGACCCTACACGCCAGGCAATCGCTGAGGCAGCCGGAGTCGCACTTGAGTTCCGCCCAGAGCTCTGGGAACAGATCGTGGACCGCTTCAAACGCTATGGGCGTCCGGCAACTGAAAATAACCGGCGCCAGGCATATATCCCCTTTGGTGCCACCGCCATTGAAAACCCCGTAGGGACCGCACCAGCATTTCTCATCGGGATCCATGGGTCGACTGTGATTTCCCTCCCCGGGGTGCCGCGTGAAATGGAGCAAATTTTTCAGAATTCTGTTCTCCCGTACTTGAGATCGAAATTCGACCTTCATGAGGTGATCTCGGCGCGGGTGCTGCATACCGCCTCGATTGGCGAATCCCAGGTGGATGAGCTCATCGGAGATCTGGAAACCCTGGGCAATCCTACCGTTGGTCTCCTTGCTCATCCCGGCCAAACCGATATCCGCATCACAGCCAAAGCTGGATCTGCCGAAGAGGCCAATCGCATGATTGGAGAGGTTGCAGAACTCATCCGCGCTCGTTTAGGCGACCGGATCTATGGGGAAGATGGAACCACTCTGGAACAGGCTGCATTCCAGGCGCTCGCCCTGGAATCGAGATCCCTCGCCGTAGTAGAATCAGGTCTTCAGGGAGAGCTGCTGCGGCGGTTGGGATCTGCAGGACAGGCCTTCCGGGGTGGCGTGGAATTTGCTGACAACGCTGGTCCAGATACTCTCAAAGATCTTGTGCAGAAGACGCGCCTCGAGTACCGCGCGGATATCGGCCTGGGGGCTTCTCTCCATCACGGTTCTGGATCTCAAACTCTGTACCTGGTTTTGGTTGACCCAGACCGGCTAATAAATCAAACCCGTTCATATGGAGGCCCACCTCAGATGACGCTGGATTGGGCAATCAACGCCGCTTTGGATTTTATCCGAAATAAACCGCTAAAATTTTAGATGATCAGGTTCTTTCCTTATGTCAGAAAAGAAAAATAATCACTGGGGACAAAATATGGACAAAGCAGACTTTATCTTTACGAACGCTATCGTGCTCACCATGGATAAGGATTTCCACCAATATTATCCAGGAGCAGTCGCTATCAAGGGCAACAGTATCCTCCTCGCCGGACCTGAGGCAGAGGTGCGCCAGCAGGTCGAAGCCGACCAAACCATCGACTGCGGCGGGAAAATCCTTATGCCGGGTTTAATCAACGCCCATACGCACGTCCCTATGACCTTATTGCGGGGTTTGGCAGACGACTTGCGCCTGGATGTATGGCTGATGGGATATATGATGCCCGTGGAACGTGAATTCGTCTCCCCCGATTTTGTGCATCTGGGGACTTTGCTGGGATGCGCTGAAATGATCCGCAGTGGGGTGACCACTTTCGCTGATATGTATTATTTCGAGGAACACGTCGCCCGAGCAACGGCTGAGGCAGGGATGCGCGCCCTATGCTCCCAAACCGTAATGAAATTCCCGACACCGGACGCGCACTCGTATGAAGAATCTCTTGCTGAGGCGCGCGATTTTATCCTCCGCTGGAAAGGCCACCCCCTGATCGTTCCTTCAGTTGCGCCGCATGCTCCTTACACCTGCACCCCAGACATCCTGCGAGCAACCGCCGCACTGGCTGTTGAGTTCGACGTTCCCCTGCACACGCATATCTCTGAGACTGCATTGGAGGTCGAGAATATGCGCGCCGAACATGGCATGCCGGTCGTTCCCTATGTCAAAAAGCAAAACCTGCTCGAGGCAAAAGTTTTGGCTGCTCACTGCGTGCATATCGATGAGGGCGAAATTCGTACTTTGCTCCATGCAGGAGCCGGCGTTGCGCACAATCCATCCTCGAATCTGAAGCTGGGCTCTGGTGTGGCGCCGGTCAAGAATATGATCGATCTCGGGTTAAATGTCGGGATTGGAACAGATGGCCCCGCATCCAATAACGACCTGGATATGTTCGAAGAAGTCCGTTTGGCGGCTTTCCTGGCAAAAGGCTTCAACAATGACCCTACCGCCTTGCCGGCACGTACCGTATTGAATATGGCCACCCGACTGGGCGCCGAAGCTCTACACATAGGCTCAATCACCGGATCGCTCGAGCCGGGCAAGCGTGCTGACCTGATCCTGGTGAATATCGCCACCATCCACAACACCCCGCACTTTCAGCGTGATCCTAATAACACCTATGCGCAATTGGTTTACGCCGCCAAAGCTACCGACGTAACAGATGTTATGGTCGACGGCCGCTTACTGATGCGCGACCGCCAGCTCTTGACCCTGCACGAGGCTGATCTGATGGCCCAGGCTAAGGATTACGCCAGGCGTATCGACACCTTCTTGATCGAGCGGGAGCATTCCGTGCTCTCTAAACTGGTCGCGATCGGCGGCGCTATGGAGGAGGAAAGCTTTGAGGTCCAGGTGAAGGTGCGCGTCGATGACCCAGAAGCCATCATTCAGGCGCTAGACAATCCAGAAATTGAGATCATCCGCACCCGGCACTATCACCAGTATGATACCTATTTCTCATTCGAAGATGGCTCGCAAGGAAGGGTTCGCTACCGGGACGATGAGTTTATCGATGATAAAGGGCAGGTGACCAATGTTCGTTCTCGCCTGACCCTGCTTGGCCCCGCCCGAGAGCGTAAATTCCCCAAGGAAATCTTACTCTCGCGTAGCCGTTATTATGCGCCGGCAACCCATGGTTTACGATTCTACCGAGAATATTTCAAGCCCACCAGCGAGATAGAGATCGAAAAGGACCGCCGCCGCTACCTCATTAAATATAAAGGCATAGAGTTCTTTATTAACGTAGATTATTTGCGTCACCCAGCTTCTGGCAACTTCATGGAGATCAAGAGCCGCACCTGGAGTCGCCAGGATGCGGAGCAAAAATCAGAAATGGTTGCCGAGCTGATTTCTGTGTTGGGCGCCTCTCCAAAAGAAGCCGTGGCACAGGATTACATCGAGACTATCACTCCCGTAGCAGGTGCGTGAAAATGAATATTGGACTAAAATATTAATCATCACTACTCAACTCCACCGTTCATTCTACCGCACCCAGCATCGAGCTCAAGGGAGGTAAATCGCCATGGAAAATGCATCTCGTACTCCTGGCGAGGTTATGCGTGTATTATTCCTCGCCGCCGAGGCCGAACCTTTGGTGAAAGTGGGAGGATTAGGAGACGTCGCCGGTACCCTACCCCATGCGTTGCTTTCCCTCACGGCAGATCAGACATTTGGAAAAACGCTGAATGTGCGCCTGGTCATCCCCTTTCACGGCGTGATCGACCCTGCGGCGTTCAACTTGCGCCCGGTGAGCTCTTTTCTCGTCGATCATACTCCTGAACCGATCCCCGCCCAGGCTTTCGAAACAGACATCAAAGGTCTTAAAGTATACCTGATTGCCGGCACCCCAATTCCGGCAAAATCGCCGGTGTATTCGATCGATACGCGCAAAGACGGATCGAAATTCACATTTTTCTCGCTGGCTGCTCTAGAGCTGGTTCGCTCATTGAATTGGCGACCGGATGTGGTTCATGCCAACGATTGGCATACCGCGCTTGCCGTATATGCCCTCTCCCTGCGGAAACCCAACGATCCATTCTTCAGCCATACATATTCCGTCTTGACCGTCCACAATCTCCCGTTTATGGGTGTAGGCGCCGAGGCTGCGCTGGCAGAATTCAAGCTGCCTCCCGCAGATGACGACCGCCTGCCAGAATGGGCCAGCCGGGTGCCTCTTCCCCTGGGTTTGCTGGCAGCGGATCGGATTGTGGCGGTTTCGCCTGCTTACGCCAAAGAAATTCTCACCCAAGAATTTGGGTGCGGATTAGAAGATTTTTTGAAATCTCGCTCCAATGTCATCTCGGGTATTTTAAACGGCCTGGATGTGGCTTCTTGGGATCCAGAACGAGATCCCAACGGGATCATCCACTATTCAGAAGATAATCTCTCCATCCGGACTATGAACAAGCTCGCCTTGCAAAATCGTTTCTCACTGCCACAAGACCCGGATGTGCCTTTGTTGGTCTTTATAGGCCGTATGGATCCCCAGAAGGGTATCGACCTGATCCTGGATTGTTTGAGCCAGATGCCTGACGAAACCTGGGAGGCGATCATTTTGGGCTCGGGCATACCCGCCCTGGAAGAAAAAGCGCGCCTCCTCGAAAACGACCACCCCGAGCGATGTCGGGCAATCATCCGTTACGACGACCGCTTGGCTCACCAGCTCTATGCCTCCGCTGATATTTTATTGATGCCTTCGCGCTACGAACCCTGCGGATTGTCGCAGATGATTGCCATGCACTATGGCTGCGTGCCGGTTGCCAGGGCAACCGGCGGCTTAAAAGACACCATCCAGGATTATTACCAGACGAAAGACAGCACCGGTTTCTTGTTCGAATCTCCTCAGGCCCAGGCTTTGAACACCGCCATCCAGAAATGCCTGGCAGTGCGCGCTAACAAAGCGGCATGGGAGGCCCTCCAACGGAGAGGCATGTCACGAGATTTTTCATGGGAACGCTCGGCAATGGCGTACGTTGAGCTATATCATTCTTTGGGAGAATGACCCATCATGAAAACACGCGCGATTATACTGGCAGGCGGAGAGGGGTCGAGGCTGGGGATTTTAACTGCAAAGAGAGCAAAACCCGCCGTCCCTTTTGCAGGCAAGTATCGCATCATCGATTTCACTCTCTCTAATTGCGTCAACTCTGGAATATTCGATATCATGGTCATGGCTCAATACCGGCCCCAATCCCTGATCGAACATATCGGCGCGGGAGGCCCTTGGGATCTCAACCGGGATTTTACGGGAGGTGTGCGTATCTACACGCCTTACAAGGCCAGGCGCCCTTCGGATTGGTATACAGGCACGGCGGATGCCATCCAGCAGAATTTCTCATTTATTAAGGGCGGCCATCCGGATCAGTTAATCATCCTCTCGGGCGATCATATCTACGCTATGGATTTTGAAGCTATGCTGACCTTCCATGCCGATCATCAGGCAGATGTGACCATGGCAACCATCCGCGTTCCCATCGTTGAAGCCTCTCGATTCGGCATCGTCGGCGTGGACCCAACTTACCGGGTGACTTCCTTCGTAGAGAAACCGGCTCATCCTCCGGGAGATATGGCGAACATGGGGGTTTATTTGTTCAACCTGGATGTGCTCGACCAGGCATTATGGGAAGATCACCTGCGCGAGGGTTCGACACACGATTTCGGAAAAGATGTGCTGCCTAAGTTGGTTGCTGAGGGGGCGCGCGTCTTCGGGTTCCCCTTCAACGGGTATTGGGTCGACGTTGGTACCGTAACCACCTACTGGCAGGCGCACATGGACCTGCTGCGCGATCCCCCGTCATTCGACTTGAACCGGCGCGATTGGATTATACACACCCGCACCGAAGAACGCCCTCCGGCGCTCATCCAGCGTGGCGCCAACATCTCAGATTGCATGATTGCCGATGGATGTTTAATCGAAAGGGGAGCGGTCATTGTGCGCAGTGTTCTCTCCCCGGGCGTGATCGTCCGTGCTGGGGCAGTGATTAACGAATCCATTATTTTTACAGGAACCGAAGTCAAGAGCGGTGCGATTATCCAACATGCCGTCCTGGATAAAAGGGTCGTCGTGGGCGAAGGGGCACGCATTGGGAGTCTGGGGTCAGGGCCTGAACCCGTTCTGGCGATGGTGGGGAAGTCTTCCTCGCTGCCTCCGGGTATTGTCATCGAACCCGGCTCGGCCATCGGACCCGATGTCATTCCAGCTGATTTTCCTGAAATGGTCGTCCGTCCCGGGCAATATGTGCAAACACGGAGGTTGCCGTATGAAGTTTGAGCGTTCCGGAGGGGTCATTCTACATCCTTCCAGCCTGCCGGGTCCAGACGGCATTGGTGATTTAGGGCCCGAAGCCTACCGGTGGATCAACTTCCTCGCCAGGTCGGGCTTTACACTCTGGCAAATCCTCCCTTTAGGTCCAACAGGCTATGGAGATTCGCCTTACCAGTGCTTCTCAGCTTTTGCCGGCAACCCATATCTGATCAGCCCTACAGTTCTGCTGGATGAAGAATTACTGACCGAGGAGGACCTATCCAAACGGCCCGAATTCCCACCTGACCGTGTGGATTACGGCCCGGTAATTGAATGGAAAATCTCCCTTCTCGATCGCGCCTTCAAACGCTTCAAGCGCGCGAAAGCCTCACCGCTACATGATGAATTCAACCGCTTTCAGAAAGAAAATGAAAGCTGGCTTGCTGATTTTTCGCTCTTCATGGCGATTAAAGAGCTGCATGGGGGTGTTTCCTGGGATAGCTGGCCTGAGCCTCTTCGCCAGCGCGATCCAGACACCCTCCAGAAATTCAAAATCGAGAACGAGGAAAATCTGCAAAGACATTCCTATCGCCAGTTCCTGTTCTTTCGCCAGTGGGATCGAGTGCACAAATTCGCACTTGAACGAGGCATCCAAATTGTAGGTGATGTGCCAATTTTCGTTGCCTACGATAGCGCAGAGGTTTGGGCGCATCCAGAGCTGTTCTACCTCGATTCTTCCGGTTTACCCACTTTCGTTGCCGGGGTTCCACCGGATTATTTTTCACCTACCGGGCAGCTCTGGGGAAACCCTCTCTACCGTTGGGAAGTGCACGCCAAATCGGGTTACGCCTGGTGGATCGAACGCCTGCAGGCTTCCCTGCGCTCGATCGATGCCATCCGCCTGGACCATTTTCGGGGATTTGCGGGTTACTGGGAAGTGCCCGCTGGGATGCCGACTGCTGAAATCGGGCGTTGGGCTCCTGGACCTGCGGCGGACTTCTTCAGAACCGTCCAGAAAGCATTCCTATCTCTCCCGATCATCGCTGAAGATTTGGGAGAGATCACCCCAGATGTGGTAACCCTGCGGGAGGAATTCAGCCTACCGGGGATGAAAATCCTGCAATTCGGCTTCAGCACAGACCCGGATGATCCCTTCCTCCCCCATAATTACCCGGAAAGGTGCGTTGCCTATACCGGCACCCACGATAATGATACCAGCGTTGGGTGGTATAACCACAGCTCCACAGAGAGCGAACGAGACTTTTGCCGACGCTATCTGGCGCGCTCTGGCGAAGATATTGCATGGGATTTGATCCGCGGGGTTTGGAGTTCAGTAGCATGCTGGGCTGTGACCACCATGCAGGATGTTCTGGGCCTGGGAACTGAGGCGCGCATGAACTTCCCCGGCAAACCCAGTGGAAACTGGAGCTGGCGGATGCCGGCGGATGCGTTGAGCGATACGCTCCAGAGACGTCTCTACGAAATGAACTACCTGTATTCCCGCCTCCCTGAAATGCCCGTGGGAAGATCCCAGTCGTAAGATCAACTTACCTCGATCTTGATGCCACCAGGATCCCTGCCAGGATCATCACCCCACCGGCAATTTTCAGGGCGTTCGGAATTTCGTTCAGGATGAAATAAGCCAGGACCGTCGAACCGATCGGCTCGCCTAGCAAAAATACCGAGACAAATGCCGCCGGCAGATAGCGAAGCGACCAGTTATAGGTTGAATGCCCGATCAATTGAGGGATCAAAGCCAGTGCCACGAACCAAACGTAGTTGATCGGGGGATATCCCGTTAATCTCAAGCCGGTTAATCCCATGAACACGAGGAGAGCGATTGCTCCGGCTCCATACACCAGGAAGGTGTAGGATAGAATCGACATCGCTGGGCGTAGATTTCTGCCGATCATAAGGTATCCGGCGGCGAAAATTGCGCCCAGAAGCGCCAGCATATCTCCCCAAAATCCCTCCCCGGATGAAAATTGTGCCAGGTCCACGCAGCTCATCCCGGATGGAGTAAAGCGGCAGGCATCGCTCAACCCTACCACCACACTGCCGAGTAGGGCGATAAATAAACCGATGACAATGATGCGGTTCAATGATTCGTGTAAAAAAAGTGGGGAAAATAGAGCCACCCACAGAGGTGTGGTAGCTACCAGGACGACTGAGCTGGCAACTGTTGTATAAGCCAGCGAGGTAATCCAGGTGGCAAAATGAAGCGCCAGGAAAATCCCCGAAATCACCGCGAGGGCGATTTGCTTCTTTCGGGCAATGGCGCGAATTTCAGCCGAATTGCGCCACAAGGCAACCGGCGCAAGTATTAAGGTTGCCAGGGAGAGGCGGTAAGCCGCGATGACCAGGGAGGGGGTGCTTTCTTGAGCAAAGCGAATGAATATACTTGCGGTAGATACGGCTAATACTGCGAATAAAAGAGCGATCGGCGGAGAAATAAGAGGCCGGGAGATATGTTTTAATGACATTCCTGATCTATTTAGCTTGACAAAGGTTTTATTGAAGGCTACAATTTTTATAAGATTACTTGTTCTTTCCGATTTAATTGGGTTCGGTTCGCGTCGTCTACCCATGTAACCAGGTGAAAGGAGTCCAATATGCCGTTCGAAATGCCTCCCCTTCCTTATTCTTTTGATGCCTTAGAACCCGCGATCGATGCACGCACCGTGGAAGTCCATTATACCAAGCATCATGCTACCTATCTTAAAAATTTTAACACCGCCCTCGAAAAACACCCTGAGCTATTTGCTCATGCACCAGAGGAAATATTACGGGACTTGCGCCTGATCCCAGAGGATATCCGTACCGCTGTGCGTAACAACGGAGGTGGGTTTGTTAATCACAACCTATACTGGGCATGCATGCATGCAAATGGTGGTAGGGAGCCGCGCGGAGAACTGGCAAAGGCGATCCCTGATACATTTGGCAGCCTGGCAGCGTTCAAAGAGGAATTCGAGAAAGCCGGTGTAAATCGGTTTGGCAGCGGCTACGCCTGGCTTAGCCGGAATCACGAGGGCAAACTGATCATCCATTCCACACCCAATCAGGATTCTCCTCTCACCGAAGGCCTCACTCCACTGCTTGTCGTAGACGTTTGGGAACACTCATATTATCTTAAATATCAAAACCGACGGGCCGAATACCTGACTAACTGGTGGAACGTAGTGAATTGGGAAGAGGTGGAAAAACGGTACGAAACCAGTCGTTAGCCGGCTCTGAGGTTTATCTTATCTACTTTTGGAGGTAGCAATGACCCACATTATTACCAGCCTTTGCCTGCGTGATGGTGGCTGTGTTACTGTATGCCCGGTCGAGTGCATAATTCCCGGAAAACCCGAAGATAAGTATCCCTGGTTCTATATCGACCCGGATACCTGCATCGATTGCGGCGCTTGTATCCCAGAATGCCCGTATTCAGCCATCTTCCCTGAAGACGAGGTGCCTTCTGCTTACAAAGCCAAGGGGGGAGAAAGAATATCCATGCCCATTGGGACTCCTGGGTTTACCGAGCCATTCGATGGCACCGACCACGAAGGGAACCCAGTGCATTTGGACGGAACTAAAACCCTGGCAGCCGGTGAAATTGTCGATCTCCGAAAAGATATCCAGCCGAATTACGACTACTATAAGAGTGGCCCTGGTTATAGCGCGGCAGGTTAGCCTGCAGGTAGATCAGTTGCAAAACAGGGATCACCCCGCGTGTTTATCGGGGTGATCCTTGATTTCTAAATCACAGGAGTCGAATATGGGTACTGAAGAGGTAAGGATCAGGGTCGAGAAAGATTCTTTAGGAGAAGTCTCAGTTCCTCATGAAGCTCTCTACGGAGCGCAAACCCAGAGAGCTGTGCTTAATTTTCCGATTTCCGGGCTGCGGCCCTGGCGGGCTTTCATCTGGTCGATGGGTGTGATTAAGCTGGCTGCTGCTGAAGTGAACCGCGACCTGGGTTTGCTCGATCCCGTTCTTGCCCAGGCGATTATTCAAGCGGCGAAAGAGGTTGTCGACGGGCGGTGGGATGCCCATTTTGTGGTCGATCCTTTCCAGGCGGGTGCCGGAACAAGCCACAACATGAACGCCAACGAGGTGATCGCCAATCGAGCCACGCAAATCCTTGGAGGCAAGCTAGGAGAATATCTGGTCAATCCCAATGACCACGTGAACATGTCCCAATCCACAAACGACACGATCCCCACGGCCATCCGGTTGGGCGCGCTCTGGCGATTAGATGAGCTGCTCGTTTCCGTGCAGGGCTTAGCAGATACGCTCCGGCAAAAGGCTGTCGAATTCGACGACATCGTGAAATCTGGACGGACACATCTACAGGATGCCGTCCCGATCAGGCTGGGGCAGGAATTTAGCGGGTATGCCCGGGCGGTAGAACGTGATTGCGAACGGATCGAACGATCTGCGGAAGGCATGCGCCGGTTGGGGATTGGCGGCACCGCCACGGGCACCGGGTTGAATGCGCACCCGGAATATCACCCTCGCATGGTCAAAAAGATCTCCCAGATTACCGGGCTGGTTTTGCACGAATCCGATAACCTCTTCGAGAGCATGCAGTCCATGGCAGATGTGGCGGATTTCTCCTCCTCAATCCGCACTCTCGCAATCACCCTCACCCGCATTGCCAATGATTTCCGCCTGCTTGCTTCCGGTCCTTCTACCGGCCTGGACGAGTTGCACCTGCCCGCCGTCCAACCCGGTTCGAGCATAATGCCCGGCAAGGTCAACCCGGTGATGGCAGAAATGCTGGACATGGCTATGTTTCACATTCAGGGCTGTGATCTGACTGTTTCGTTGGCATCACAGGCAGGCCAGCTCGAATTGAATGTGATGATGCCGATTATTGCTCACGACTTATTCGAAAGTATGCAGGTGGCCATTGGCGCGATCAATGCCTTTACAGTGAACTGCGTGCAGGGGTTGCGCGCCAATCCAGAGAAAGCGCAGGGTTGGTTGGCGAGAAACGCCATCATCATCACCGCGCTTAACCCGATCATCGGCTATGCCGCCGGGGCTGCTCTGGTAAAAGAATCCCTCCAGCAAAACCGCACCATCCGTGAGGTGGCCGTGGAGAAAGCCCGGAGAAACGAGCTATTCCACCTGAAAGATCGTACACCACTCACACCCGATGAGGTTGAAACCGCTTTGAATGATCTTCGCAGACTCACAGAAGGCGGTATCGTGGGAGGTCCTGGAGGGGGTTAGGTAAGATCCTCTGCGCCGAGTGCCGCTCCAACAATACCGGCGTTATTCAGCAGCTGAGCCGCCACAACCTTGGCGTGTAATGATAAATAAGGGAAGAACTTGTCTGAGCTCTTACTGATCCCTCCGCCCACGATAATCAGGTCGGGCCAGATTAGCCGCTCCATCTCCTGCAAGAACTCGTTGAGCTTTTTCCCGTAAGGCTTCCACCCAAGATGGTGATTTTTCCGTGCCGCATCTGAAGCGCGGTGCTCCGCATCCTTGCCGCGAATACGCATGTGACCGAATTCAGTATTGGGCAAAAGGGTGCCGTCAGTAAAAATTGCCGAGCCGATTCCAGTTCCCAGGGTGACCAGAAGGACGACCCCTTTTTGGTGATCCTTTCCGGCGCCGTAGCGCATTTCTGCCAGGCCGGCTGCGTCCGCATCGTTAATCACCTTCACCGGGCATCCGGTCGCCGTGGAGAATTCGTGGGCTGCATCCACTCCGATCCATTTATCAGAAATATTCGCTGCCGTATAAACTACCCCATTGCTCACCACAGCGGGGAAACCGGAGCCTATCGCTCCTTCCCATTTAAAATGACGAGCGATCTCACCTACCACAGTAGCGACCGCCTTCGGTTTTGCCGGGTCGGGGGTCGGTAACCGGAACCTCTCGGCAATTATTTCACCGGTTTGCAAATCGACCGGCGCTCCTTTGATCCCTGATCCCCCGATATCGATCCCTAAGACGGCCATAATTCCTCCATTTCTCCCGATTGAGTAAATAATGCCAGAAGGCGTGGCTCACTGGCAGGCGTTATTCACGTGCTGCTCAAACGTCTCGGCAAAAGAATGCCTTCCTGATCCATCGCAACGAGCGCGGAAATAGTAATAAGGAGTTTGTTCCGGAAATGCGACTGCCTTCAACGCAGATAATCCCGGGTTCGATATCGGACCCGGTGGCAGCTCCGGATAGATATATGTATTATAGGGAGAATCCGTTTGCAGATCTGTCGTGGTTAACGGGTTTGTCCACCAGGAGTTTTGCAGAGTGTTAAACCCAAGTGCATATTGGACGGTCGGATCGCTGTCCAGCTTCATCCCGGCCGCAAGGCGATTGAGGAAGACCGAGGCAATCGCAGGTTGCTCGTCTTCGACAACGGCTTCTTTCTGGACGATTGAGGCTAAAATGGTCGCCTGGTAAAGGTCAAGCCCCTGTTTGGCAAACCCTTGTTTCATTTCAGGTGTAATCTCACCTGTAAAATTCTGCACCATGGCCAGAATCATCTCTCCAGCGGTTATATCACGCTTAAAACGGTATGTCCCTGGAAAGAGAAAACCTTCGAGTGACCCGGCGCTGGGTAACACCTGGGTCAATGATGGGGCGATTTGGGGGTTACCCGCGGCTTGCAGGAATTCATCTGGGGTGATGTTGAGGCCTGAAGTAGGCAGCGCCGCGGCGATCTCCTCCAGTCTCCACCCCGCTAAGACCCCAAACTTAACCTCTTCCGGGGTGGCATCTTGCAGCCGGGCAGCAATCTGCACCGCCGGCATGGCTGCGCTGAGTGAATATTCTCCAGCCTGAATCTTTGTATCTAATCCTGTGTATATCAAATAAATTTGAAAAGCGTCCCCATCGGGGATAAACCCCTCCTCGGTCAGCCTCCTTGAGATCGAAGGAACCTCCTCTCCGAGGTCGATTGTGAAAGGCCGGGTGCTACCCGATGAGTTAAGGGGCTTGAGCAGCCGGTCTTTCACGGACATAAGCTGCAGGTCGTAGCCGATCAGCTGTAGAAGAGAGAGTTTTGCTGCAGGTGGCCCAAAATCTTTTTCCACCTGCAGAGGAAGGAAATAAGCCAGCCAGATCGCAGCTCCTGCAGCTGCAATAAGGAGTACTGCGACCAACCCCAATAAACATGTGGCAAAGAAAGAACGTCGACGGCGCATAATTGTGGCACTTTGGTCTGGCAATTACATAGAATTGGTTATGCTACTCTGGAAATAAGATGGCTCATGTGGCTTGTTCTTCAGGACTCTTGCGGTGGGCTTCCAGGTAAGATTGCAGCAGCACGACCGCCGCCAGATCATCCACAGGCTGCCGTTTCGCCCGTCGTGATAAGCCCATTTCTTGCCGGGCGAGGTGGGCGGTTTGGGTAGTGCTGCTCTCATCCCACAGTTGCACAGAGAGGCTGGTTTGGCAGCGAATCGCCTCTGCCAACCTGGCGGCGCGCCTGCCCTGAGAGCTCGGGTTCCCATCATCGTCGAATGCCTGGCCAACTACGATCATGCCGGCCTGGTGCTCGGCAGCCATACCGGCGATCACAGCAGCATCGATCGCCCTGGAAATGTGATCGATGACAGTCAGGCGGCTGGCGATGGTCGCCGTGGGATCGCTTAACGCTATCCCAATTCGTTTTTCTCCCGGATCGACGGCAAGAATGCGCATCGGAGTAAATTATACATTATCTTCTTTGACAATTAACCGAAAATCCCTTATATTCTATCTAAATAAAAACGTCATTGGGGTAATAATATGGATCATTTTCACGCGATTTATTCACATAGAGCAGCTGATTACCATCAAATGATCGCCGCAGAAGACCGGGATGAAAATGTGAGATCTGCCCTGCAGGAGATCACGCCTTTCTCCGGCAAGCGTGTCCTCGACCTGGGGAGCGGCACAGGGCGAATCCCGTTGATGTTCACTGACCAGCCGCGCCAGATGATCGCCTTCGACCTTCATCGGGCAATGCTGGCTCAAAACCGCTTAGAATGCAATCGGGTCAAGGGTAATTGGGATCTAGTTCAAGGCGACGTGCGTGATGTGCCTCTCCAATCGCATTGGGCAGACGTGGTTACCGCCGGATGGGCCATTGGTCACATGCGCGCCTGGTACCCATCAGACTGGCAGGCCCAGATGGGCCGCGCTTTGGGCGAGATGCACCGTCTCGTGGCGCCCGGGGGGTGGATGATCATTCTCGAAACGATGACCACCGGCAGCCTGACCCCCGCCCCACCCAACCCGGAGCTGGCTGAGTACTACTCCTGGTTGGAACAGGATTGGGGATTCTCTCGAAAGGTAATCCCTACGGATTACCAGTTTTCAGATATCGATGAAGCGGCAGCCAGGACAGAATTCTTCTTCGGCCCTGATCTGGCAGCGGCAATTCGGAATAACGGTTGGTCTCGATTGCCGGAATGGACAGGCGTGTGGAGTAAAAGAGGAGATGGGCTGCTATCGGGCGAGGCTGCATGACCATTTATGGCGGGATTGAGGCAGGAGGCACGAAATTTATCTGTGTGATTGGCAGCGGACCGGATGAAATTCTGGCGGAAACGCGTGTGCCTACCACTACACCCGATGAGACCATTCAACATGTCATCCGGTTTTTTAAAGAAAATTCCACCGACCACCCATTAAGATCGGTTGGTGTGGGGTCTTTCGGTCCTGTCGACCTGGATACCCTATCTCCCACTTACGGGTATATTACGACCACCCCCAAGCCGGGTTGGATGAATACCAACCTCCTGGGTGCGATCCAAGAAGCTCTCTCTCTCCCGGTAACATTCGATACCGATGTCAATACAGCAGCACTTGGGGAGCAAGAATGGGGAGCAGCTCAAGGAATGCACGATTTTCTCTATGTCACCATCGGCACTGGCATTGGCGGCGGGGCATTGATCAATAACCAGCTTTTGCATGGACTGATCCACCCCGAAATGGGGCACATCCGCCTTCCCCACGACTTCGAGGCAGACCCCTTCCCCGGCATCTGTCCATTCCACGGGGATTGTTTTGAGGGGTTAGCCTCCGGACCTGCTTTACAGCACAGGTGGGGGGGGCATCCAGCCGAAACATTACCCGAGAATCATCCCTGCTGGCAGCTAGAAGCTCATTATATAGCTCTGGCCGTCCATAACCTAGTGTGTGACTTTTCACCGCAGCGGGTGATTCTGGGAGGCGGTGTCATGGAGAATCGTTTCCTTTTCCCCATGGTCCGTCAGGAGGTGCATAATCTGGTAAATGGGTATATCCAGACGCCGTTGCTTACCGCGCATAGAGAAGATTTTATCGTCCCTCCCGGCCTTGGAAACCGGTCTGGGGTATTGGGAGCATTGGTGCTCGCCATGCGCAGTTACCCGGAGGAATAATAAATGGCCGACACCCCACCGAAGAACAGTATCCGGTCAGGAGACGTGCACACTGTGAGAGAGGCAGGCCAGGTTCTAACCGGGGAGAGCAAGAAAGGGGTTCTTTCCCGCCTGCTGCCCTTCATGGGTCCGGCATTTATTGCCAGCGTTGCTTATATGGACCCGGGTAATTTTGCTACCAATATCCAGGGCGGCGCTCAATTTGGGTATTTGCTGCTTTGGGTCATCTTATTGAGCAATCTCTTCGCCATGCTCATCCAAACGCTCTCAGCCAAATTAGGCATCGCGACCGGTAAAAATCTGGCCGAGCACTGCCGCAATAATTTCTCCAGGCCGGTTGTTCTGGTGATGTGGTTCCTCATGGAATTGGTTGCCATGGCAACCGACCTGGCGGAATTCTTGGGCGCAGCAGTAGGATTTAACTTACTTCTAGGCATCCCCCTGTGGTCGGCAGGCATTCTGACCGCCATCGCCACTTTTCTGATCCTGGGACTCGAGCGCTATGGATTCAGGCCACTGGAGGCGATAATTACCGCACTGGTGAGCGTGGTTGCAGTAAGCTATCTAATCGAAACCATCCTGGACCGCCCCGCCTGGGGCCAGGTAGCCTACCACGCCTTCGTGCCGCAGCTTGCTGGTCCGAACAGCATTCTGCTAGCCACAGGAATACTGGGAGCGACAGTCATGCCGCACGCCATCTTCTTGCATTCCGCGCTGACTCAGGATCGGATCGTGGCAAAAGATGACAAACAAATGCGGCGCCTGTTCCATTTTGAGCTGATCGACGTATCAATTGCTATGGGCCTGGCCAGCCTGATCAACATGGCCATGCTTATCATGGCAGCCTCCACCTTTTTCCACCAGGGTTTAACCAATGTAGGCACCCTCCAGGAGGCACACCAGACACTCACCCCTCTGTTGGGCAAGGCTGCGAGCTGGGTATTTGCGATCTCGCTGTTAGCTTCGGGCCTTTCTTCATCCTCCGTGGGCACCATGGCTGGGCAAATTATCATGCAGGGGTTCTTGCACCGGCACATTCCGGTCTGGATTCGCCGTTTAATCACCCTGGTCCCTTCTCTGGTGGTCATCAGCATCGGGTTAGACCCAACGCATACCTTAGTCATCAGCCAGGTAGTCTTGAGTTTCGGGCTGCCGTTTGCGATTATTCCCCTGATCCTTTTCACCCAACGGCGAGATCTGATGGGGGTACTGACGAACCGGAAATTAACCACGGGCGTCGCCATTCTGATCGCAATTTTGATTGTGGCCTTGAATATTTTCTTGTTGGTACAAACCTTCGCGGGAGGTTAGCCTGTGTTCAAGCATCTGCTCGTCCCACTTGATGGATCGCATCTGGCTGAGTCTGTCTTACCATTGGCTGGTTTTTTAGCCGTAAAATTGGGAGCGTCCATCACATTGATCCATGTCATCGAACATAACGCCCCCCAAGAAGTCCATGGCGAACGCCATCTTACCGATCCTGAGGAAGCTTATGCTTACCTTGAACAGCTTTCGGAACAAAGCCTTCCCGCTGGAGTAGCAGTCGAAAGGCATGTGCACACGGCTGAGGTGAACAACGTTGCCCGTAGTATCGTCGAACATGCCGATGAGCTTGAGCCAGACTTAATCCTGTTATGCACGCATGGTAGCAGCGGGGTCAAGGGGATGCTGATTGGCAGCATCGCCCAGCAGGTGATCGGCATGGGATCCACCCCAGTCTTGCTCATCCACCCCCCCGAGAAGCCGCAAGACAGCTTCACCTGCCGGCAAATCCTGGTGCCAATGGACGGAAACGCGGAACACGAACAAAGCCTTCCCGTGGCACTCATGTTGGCTCAAGCTTGTCACACCCGCCTGCACCTGTTGGTGGTGGTGCCAACTCTTAGCACGCTCAAACCAGATAGGGCGGCAACCGGGAAACTCCTTCCGGCCACCATGATGGCGTTGTTAAATATTACCGAAGAATCCGCTCAGGATTATCTGCGGGACAAGCTGGATCAGCTTCATTCCTCTAATGTACCGATTACCGCAGAAGTCCAACGCGGCGATGTCCCTTCGGAGATCGTCGCCGTTGCTAATCGGATAAATGCAGACATGATCGTTTTAGGAACTCACGGTCGAGCCGGCGCCGGCGCCTTTTGGGAAGGCAGCGTGGGACCCAAGCTTCCCGGTATGACCGGAATCCCTTTGCTGTTCATCCCGATCCAGACCGGCGATAATCCTGGCACGTCCGGCTAAACAGGTTTAACAGGTCTATCCCGTCTGGCGAGTCATCAAAGGTGATTGCCACCTTCTGCGACCGCCTGCGCCTTGCGCTCTGCGATCGCTTCCAGCAGTGCGGTCATCGCATCGGCGAAGGCTTTAACACCTTCATCCTCGAGAGTCTGGGTAATTTCCGTCATGGATATACCCAACTCATCCAGGTCACGCATCACCTGCCGCGCCTCTGGAAGATTTTCCGTAAGCGTGAGCTGCACCTTACCGTGATCGCGGAATGCATCCAGTGTCTGAGGAGGAACCGTATTGACGGTATCCGGTCCAATCAGTTCCTCAACATAAACTACGTCCCTGTATGCCTGGTTTTTCGTGCTCGTTGAAGCCCATAGCGGTCGCTGCAGTCGGGCGCCTTGTTTCTGCAGCTTGCGTAACCTTTCGGAGGAGAGAATTTTCTGAAATTGAGCGTATGCCAGCCTGGCGTTGGCTATCGCGGCTTTTCCAGCCAATGGGATTACTCTTCCGGCAAGGGATGGATCTTTTTCGCCAATTTCCTTCAAGCGTGCGTCGACTTTCGTATCCAGCCGAGAGACAAAAAATGAGGCTACTGAAGCGATGCGTTCGATGGGAAAGTGCTCGTCCAAACGCTGCTCTAATCCGCTAAGATACGCATCCATGACCTCTGCATACCGGTTGAGGGAAAAGATCAGGGTCACGTTTATGTTTATGCCGGAAGCGATTGCCATTTTGATCGCCGGAATTCCTTCAGGAGTCGCAGGGATCTTCACCATCAAGTTCGGCCGGTGCACTAATTCCCATAGCCGCCGGGCTTCTGCCAGGGTCGCCGCAGTATCGTGGGCCAGATAGGGGCTGACCTCCAGGCTCACAAATCCGTCCTCGCCGCCCGTCTCCGTGTAGAGAGGCAGAAATAGATCGGCGGCTGCTTGGATATCTTCGACCGCCAATGCCGTAAAGACCTGTTCGGGTTGCATTCCCGAACGAGCCAGGGGCAGCAACGCTGCATCGTAATCGCTGCTCTTAGCGATCGCGTTGTGAAAAATCGAAGGGTTCGAAGTTACACCCCTGATATCGCCAGCCTGAATCATCCTGGCAAATTCACCATTCTGCAGCAAGCGGCGCTGGATATTGTCATACCAGATTGACTGCCCTAAAGCATGGATTTTCGCGATTTCATCCATAGGTTTACTCTTTCCTCATGCTCCTTGCTTCGATCTTACGGATCTTTCCTGTTCGCCGTAAATGCCTTTCTTCGGCTGAAAATTGAGCCCTCAGAAAGGCTTTGATCAGTTCCTTGACCACTTCGCTCCCGACTACCCGGCCTCCCAGGCAAAGAACGTTCATGTTATCGTGCTGGACGCCTTGAGCGGCAGAGTAGGTATCGTGGGCCACCGAGGCATAGATACCGGGCATTTTATTGGCGGCAATACAAGCTCCAATCCCCGACCCGCATACCAGGATACCGCGCTCAGCCTGCCCTTCGATAATCGCCTGGCCAAGCTTTTCGGCATAATCAGGATAGTCGACGCTTTCCGGTGAAAAGGTACCCAAATCAACCGGCTCGTGCCCCTCATTCCGCACGGTTTGCAGAACGATCTCTTTAATTGGAAACCCTCCGTGGTCTACTGCAATGGCTACGCGCATAATAGCTCTTTTCTCCCTATGGATTGTTTTCTTCCAGCGCCAACAACCGGCCGGCTTGCTCCAGGATATGATCAATGGTGAAGCCAAATTGGTCCATCAATACTTTACCTGGCGCTGAAGCGCCAAACCGGTCGAGTCCGATTACCACGCCTTCTTCGCCTACCCATTTCTCCCACCCTGTGGTTACCCCCGCTTCGACGGCCAACCGTGCACGAACCTTCGGTGGCAGAACGCGCTCGCGATAGGCTTGCTCCTGCGCTAAAAACAGATCCCAGCTTGGGAAAGAAACCAGGCGCACGTTCTTACCTTCTGCCGCCAGGCGAAAACCAGCTTCGACGATCAATGCCACCTCCGATCCTGATGCCATTAATATCAGATCCGGCGCTTGATCGCCGATGTCTGCTAGAATATACGCGCCGCGCTGCAAGCCCTTCGCCGGGCTCAAAATTGAGCGATCCAGGGTCGGCACTGACTGGCGCGCAAGGATCAGAGCCGTCGGACCATTGCGCCGGTTGATTGCCGTACACCAGGCTTCTGCGACCTCGGCGCCATCTGCCGGGCGAATCACCGATAACCCTGGGATCAGCCGCAGGGATGCGAGCTGTTCCACGGGTTGGTGCGTGGGGCCATCTTCCCCCAGCCCTATACTGTCGTGTGTGAATACCCAGATGCTCGGCAGGTGCGAAAATGCCGATAAACGGATCGCCGGGCGCATATAATCAGAAAACACCAGGAAAGTCGCCCCGTAAGGCACAACCGCCTTTTGGCTCGCCATGCCGTTGACAATCGCACCCATTGCATGCTCTCTCACCCCAAATTGGAGATTGCGGCCTTGAGGAGTGTCCGGCTGGAATGAGGGATAATCTTTCAACCAGGTGTTAGTGGATGGCGCCAGATCTGCGGAACCGCCCATCAGGTCGGGCAAACCGGCCGCCACAGCATTGAGCACCTTCCCTGAGGCAACGCGTGTGGCTACACCCTTGGTATCTGCCTTGAACTCGGGGAGATTTTTCTCCCAACCTTTTGGTAACCGGCCTTTCAGGCGCCTTGCCAGCTCGGTTGCCAGATCGGGAAAGACTTTACGATAAGACTCTAAAAGCCGCTTCCAATCAGCCTGGCAAGCTTCTCCGGATTTTCCCACATTGCGGTAAAAAGCAAGCACGTCTTCGGGGATGTAGAAGCGCGGCTCAACCGGCCAGCCCAGCTTTCGTTTAGCTCCTGCCAGCTCCTCATCTCCGGGTGGTTCTCCGTGCGCTTTCTCGGTATCCTGGCGCGTTGGCAGCCCGAAACCGATGTGCGTTCGGCATACGATCAGTGAAGGGCGAGGATCCTTTTTTGCCGCCTGGATGGCCTGGTCGATAGCCTCCACATCATTGCCGTCTGCTACTTTCAGCACCTGCCAGCCGTAAGCTTCAAAACGCGCGCTGCGCTCTTCAGTAAAAGCCCGGTCCGTTGATCCCTCGATCGATATGCGGTTATCATCATACAGGTAGATCAATCTTCCCAGGCGAAGGTGCCCGGCAAGCGAGGCGGCTTCTGACGCCACCCCTTCCATGAGATCTCCGTCGGTGACAATAGCATAGATGTAATAATCTACAACCGGGTAACCAGGACGGTTATACAGGCTTGCCAGGTGTGCTTCGACAATTGCCATGCCCACACCGTTGGAAAAACCCTGGCCGAGCGGCCCGGTCGTCACTTCCACGCCTGGCGTCACGCCGAGCTCGGGGTGTCCTGGGGTCAGACTGCCCCATTGCCTGAAGTTTTTGATCTCGTCCAACGAGAGGTCATACCCGGTCAGATGCAGTAACCCATATAACAGCATGGAGCCGTGTCCGCCGGATAAGATAAAGCGATCGCGGCCAGGCCATTCTGGGTGCTTCGGATTGATGCGCAGGTGCCGTGTCCATAAGGTATATGCCAGGGCTGCAGCGCCCATCGGCAACCCGGGATGACCCGAGTGCGCGTTCTGAATAGCATCCGCAGCTAAAAATCGAAGGGTATTAATCGCCCGGGCTTGTAGATCGTCTGTCGATGGCATAATGTCTCCTAATTCCAGGGATTAGGAGTATTTTACCATCAGCGCCTCAAACGAAGGCTATTGCTCACCACAAAGATACTGCTAAACGCCATCGCACCAGCGGCGATCATCGGGTTGAGCAGGCCGGCAGCAGCCGCTGGGATCAAAATGATATTGTAGAAAAACGCCCAAAACAAATTTTGGCGAATCGTTTTTAAAGTTTGCCGCGAAAGGGCAATTGCACGGGGAACGCCCACCAGATCCCCGCTGATCAGAGTGACCGGGGCAGCTGCCATAGCCACATCCGTTCCGGTGCCGATGGCTAAGCCGAGGTCTGCCTGGGCGAGCGCAGGCGCGTCATTGATCCCATCTCCGACCATGGCAACCACTTCACCCTGCTCTTGAAGCCTCTTCACTTCTCGGGCTTTACCGTCAGGCAGCACTTCAGCCAGTACGTCCTCGATTCCTGCCTGGCTGGCAATTGCTTTGGCCGTTTTCAGGTTATCTCCGGTGAGCATAATAACCCGCAGCCCCATCTGGTGCAGTAAATCCACAGCCTCCCGCGAGCCATCTTTGATCGTATCAGCCACACCGATAACCCCTTTGACCTCACCGTTCAGGGCAATTAACATGGCTGTCTTCCCCTCTTGCTGCAGGTCAACCACCTTGTCTCCGAGGCCGTTTACAGAATAGCCGTTTTCAGACATCATACGCAAGTTCCCAACCGCCACCTGCTGCCCATCTACTTCGGCTTTAACCCCCTGCCCTGCAATCGCTTGAAACGCTTCTGGAGCGCTCAAAGACAGCAGGCGGTTGCCTGCCTCGGCAACGATGGCCTCTCCCAACGGGTGTTCGCTCCCTTTTTCGACGCTGGCCGCCAGCCGCAGCAGCTCATTTCCACCATCCGCACCATCCTTGACGAAGATGTCTGTGATTGCCGGCTGCCCACGGGTAACCGTCCCGGTTTTATCCAGCACGACAACACTGACTTTACCAGCGCTCTCTAAAGCCTCGCCTGAGCGGAATAAAATCCCTTGTCCCGCACCTTTGCCGGTCCCAACCATGACCGCAGTCGGCGTGGCTAGCCCCATCGCGCACGGGCAGGCAATCACCAAAACCGCCACCATTGTGATCAAGGCCCGCGTAAAAGCATTCACAGCCGCCCCTGCCTGCGGCGCTGGCACAACCAACATCCAGATTGCGAAGGTGGCGAGGGCAATCGCAATCACGATGGGAACAAAGACAGCTGAAACGCGGTCGGCAAGCTTCTGGATGGGCGCCTTGCTCCCCTGCGCCTCTTCGACCAGCCGGATGATCTGTGCCAGAGCCGTTTCTCTGCCGACCTTCGTCGCTTCGAAACGGATCAATCCCAATTTATTGATGGTTGCCCCGATCACCGGGTCTCCAGGCCCCTTCTCCAATGGCAGCGATTCGCCGGTAAGCATCGATTCGTCAACAGACGAGCGCCCCTCGACAACAACGCCGTCCACCGGGATCTTCTCGCCTGGGCGAACCATGACCAAGTCTCCCACGAGCACATCATCGACAGGAATCTCGATCTCCTGCCCATCTCGAAGCACATGAGCGGTTTTCGGGCGCAGGCTCATTAGCTTTTTAATCGCTTCGCTGGTCTGCCCTTTCGCTCGGGCTTCCAGGAACTTCCCCAGGCGAATTAGAGTGATAATCACGGCTGCCGTCTCGAAATAGACGTGCCCCGGAATCCACCCCAACATGACCGGGATGGAATACAGGTAAGCGGTCGAGGAACCCAGGGCAATCAATACATCCATATTCGCCGATTTACTACGCAGGGCTTTAAAGCCCCCCACGTAATACTGCCAGCCAACGTAAAACTGTACAGGGGTCGCCAAGGCAAACATGATCCACTTGATCCAGGCTGCATCCTGTATAGATGCCGGCAGTAATCCAAAATCGTGAGCCATCGCCAGGATAAAAAGCGGGATTGTGAATACCAGCCCGGTTATCAATAGACGCCGTTGATGCTCGATCTCAGATTGTCTGGCCAGTGCTTCGGCATCTTGGGCGTCTCCGCCCATTTCGACCGCTTCAAATCCAGCCGAACCGATCACCCGGCGCAGCTCAGCCTGGCTGACAATTGTCGGGATATAGGTCACCCGGACTCGTTCGGTCGCAATGCTGGCATGCACCTCGAGAACACCCTCCACCTTGAGGAGCGCTTTTTCCAACCGGCGAGCATCATTATCGTCGCTCATACGGCGGATCAATAGATCGGCTTCTCCTCGAGCGATATCATAGCCTGCTTTTTGGACCCGCCCAACAATGTCTTCCATAGATAAGAGCTCTGGATTGTATTCGACAGTTGCCCTCTCCGAAGAGAGATTTACCGCTGCCTGGTCGACTCCATTCAACTTTTTCAGGTTTCGTTCGATCGTGGAAACACAATTCGCGCAGGTCATTCCGGTGATGGGCAAGATGATTTGTTTCGTGTCAGGCATAGCTTATATCCTCAAGAGATCGCTAACTCTAATCGTATCTTCTATCAAATACCTGGATCTACCCCTTTAACGGCGGATAATTGATCTCTTCAAGGGTCGCTTCGATTTCTTCCACAGATGCGGGAGCATCGAAAGTAACCGTGACTTTTTTTGTATCCAATTCGGCTTCCACCGATTCAACCCCAGTTAAATCACTAATCTCGTTCTTAATGGTGTGAATGCAATGGCTGCACGAGATATTTGGAATTGTATATGTGATTGTTGACATATTGCGCTCCTTAAAGAATTATTATTTTTGCTAAGTTTTTTGTGCCGCGCTGAATACCTCAGCGATTTCACCTAATACACGTTCTCGCTCGGCGGGATCTTCCCCTCGCAAAGCCGTGATCAAACAGGTGTTCAGGTGGTTCTCCAGGATACTGTCGCTGACTTTATTCAAAGCAGCATTGACTGCCTGGATCTGGCGGATGATATCGATGCAGTACGCATCCTCTTCAACCATCCGCTCGACCCCTCGGACATGTCCTTCAATCGTCTTGAGGCGAGCCAACACTTCTGGATTATGCATTTTCATCCTCGCATTTCACTCCCCCCCCCCCAGGGGGGTAGGGTATTACTATCTTACCTTTTCTTGCCTGTTTTGTCAAGATAGCGCGCTTCTTCATGACCGATCTGTCTGAAGATAATCGCCACCATTGCCTGCGACTGTAAATATCCCTGTCACTATTCATGCCGATCTGGGGTCTGATCATCCCACGTCATTCACCTCACCTTGACTTCTGAGATTATCGCCCTTACACTTAAAACAATATGAACCATCCTGTTTTTCAACCCACAAATTCATCGGATAACAAACCCCTGAGAGGTAAATGGGTCCTGGTTACCGGCGCAGCCCGAAGGATTGGCAAAGTCCTGGCATTGACGGCAGCGAAGGCCGGCGCGAATGTCATCATCCACTATGGCACCTCAGAGGAAGAGGCCGAAAAGACACGGCAGGAAATCAGCGCTTATGATGTGGAGGCGCGCCTCCTTCAATCTGACCTGAATCATTCATCGCAACTCAACGAAATCATTCCCAAAGCAGCCGCAAATGGTCCTCTTTATGCTCTGGTGAACAGCGCGGCAATCTACGAGCCCTTGACCCTTCCCGAAGTCTCTCTTAATCAATGGCAGCATCACCTCAACGTCAATCTTACCGCCCCATTCTTTCTCAGCCAGGCTTTCGCCTCCCTTCTTCCAGAAGGATCCCAGGGGCGCATTGTCAATCTCCTCGATTTTCGTGGTATCAAACCCGTCGCCGATCACCT
Source organism: Chloroflexota bacterium (assembly GCA_023381565.1). Lineage (GTDB taxonomy): Bacteria > Chloroflexota > Anaerolineae > Anaerolineales > Anaerolineaceae > JAMCRR01. Next base: position 156,904 of record JAMCRR010000096.1, on the reverse strand, counting down.
CCCCTACACAATCACGAAAGCTGCACTGGCTTCGATGACTGAATGCCTGGCATTAGCGCTCGCGCCTTCAATCCTGGTAAACGGTCTGGCATTAGGCGCCATCTTGCCTCCTGAAGGGTCAATGACTTCGGAACAAAATGCCAGAATCATCGCCAGAGTACCCGCTCGAAGGTGGGCAACCTTAGAGGAGCTCGGCCAGGCGCTTCTCTTTCTTCTCACCGGTCCGGAATACATCACCGGCCAAATTCTCTATCTGGATGGTGGCCGGCACCTGGTATAAACCGGGCATTCTGATCGGATCGCCGCTTACTTTACATCACGTTTTACAGGAGTAGCAATGGATCAGGTCTTTATAAAGGATTTGTTGGTCAGGGGCATCATTGGTGTTGGTGATGCAGAACGCAAGCAGCCTCAAGATATCGTCATCAATATTATTCTCTTTACTGATATCCATACAGGAGCCGAAGCAGACAACATCGACGACTGCGTGAATTACCGCACTGTGGCAAAAAAGGTGATTGCTTTCGCCGAAAAGGCTAACCGCTACACTGTCGAAGCGCTTGCCAACGATATTGCCCGCTTATGCCTAGAAGAACCAAACGTTGTAAGCGTCCGCGTACGTGTCGAAAAGCCCGGTGCAGTGCGTTTCGCCAGGTCCGTCGGGGTGGAAATTGAACGGAATCACAAATACCATGAAAGCACCCATACATGAAGTAATTCTTAGTTTAGGCTCGAATATCGATCCGGACCATAATCTCCACCTGGCGTTGCTCTTGCTGCGCGAAACCATGGAGGTGAAAGCGATCGCTCAAGTGTGGGAGACTGCCCCTGTAGGGACCAAGGGCGCGAATTTCTATAATTCCGCCATTCTCTCTTTGACCGACCTTTTCCCCCAAGAATTAAAAACCCGTGTGCTCAGGCCTATCGAGCAAAAAATGGGCCGTGTGCGGTCTTCTGACAAATACGCCCCCCGGCCGATCGATCTCGATATTGTTTTATTCGACGGCCAGGTAGTGGATGACCGGTTATGGTCTCTTGCTTATCTGGCTATCCCAATTTCAGAGCTGATCCCCGAATATCAAGATATCAAATCCGGAAAGACCCTGGCGGAGGTCGCTCGTGACCTCCGCAGGAATAACCGGGCCATCCTGCATCGGGAAGTTTTTCCTTCTATATGATTTAGAAATGCAGCGGCGAAGAACCGCGTGAAATATTATCCAGAAACTCCATGCGTGTCGCCATGCTATTCCGGAAGGCCCCAAGCATGGTGGAAGTAGTCATGCGGGCGTCGTGTTTTTTCACTCCGCGCATCATCGAACACATGTGCATGGCTTCTATCACCACAGCAACCCCGCTCGGGTGCAGAAGTTCCATGATGAAATCCGCTATCTGTCGCGTCATCCGCTCTTGCACCTGCAGGCGGTGAGCGAACATATCCACGATTCGGGGGATCTTGGAGAGGCCAATGACGTGGTTATGAGGAAGGTAAGCCACATGTGCTCGACCAAGAAAAGGCAGCATGTGGTGTTCACATAAGCTGCTGAATTCAATATCTCGCACGATGACGATCTCGTCGTAAGTGACCTCGAAAATCGCCCCATTCACCATCTGGACAGGATCGGTCCGATACCCTTGTAAAAGCTCGTCATACATACGAGCAATCCGCTTAGGCGTTTTCTTAAGGCCATCCCTGTCGGGGTTCTCGCCAAACGCCTCGAGCATTTTTCGTACCGAGTCCTCAATTACCCCGCTTTCCATCTTTTTATCAATTAATTCTGCCGCGTTATAAATAGCAGAGTTATGATCGGTTTTATCTAACACCTTTTCGTCAATCTTCATGCTTAGCTCCATATCATTTCCATCCCTGTTATCGACCCGTTTATTTAATCGGGTCCGTTGCGGGATTATATCATACGAAAAAGTCGATTTGAGTAAATACCTGAGAGATTGAAAATCATTGCCCAGCCTCGTTAAATTTTGTGGAAGTTGAAATAATATTAAAAATAAGGTGGAAGCAATATTCCGTTGCTTCCACCTTTTAATCTCAGCTCAATCTCAGCCTACTTCGGGCACCAACAAGCCATAAGTTCCATCACGGCGCCGGTAGAGAACATTGATGACATCTGTATCGACATTATAAAATACAAAAAAATTTTCGTGCCCTAACAAGCTCATTTGCTGCAAGGCTTCCAATTCATCCATCGGCACGAGGCGGAAGCTTTTACGCCGTGCGATTGTGGGAAGCGCATCCGATTCTTCTACTTCAGCTGGCTCAATAGTCAGCTCAGCCACAGAGGTTCCATCTCCCCGGCCGTGATGCCTTTTTCCTTTGAAGCGTTCCATTTTCCGTTGCATTTTATCCAAAGCTGCATCGATGGCTTCGAAGATATCGTCCGCCCTCTCTTCTGTCCTTAAGATCACTCCTTTCGCTCGCACCGTGATTTGAGCAACCTGGCGGTCGGATGCGCTGCGAGCAGCTTTCTCGTAGGCCAAATCGACCCTGGTTTCCTCGACGCCTGACATGAAATGATCCAATTTCGACACTTTTTTATCGACGTAATCGTTGATCCGATCTGTGATATCCATATTCTTGGCGAACAGATCCACTTTTACTACCATAATTTCCTCCTGTAATAAGTAGGTACTATCATTTTACATCTGCCTGCATTTTGATAACAACCCCCTGAGTGCGCAAATCCATCGCTGTTCAAGGCTCTTTTCGACTGACTGCTCTGGCTAACGTCAGTCCGTAGACAGCTGCAGCACCTGCATTTTGCAGCGCATCGGCGCATGCAGAGATCGTCGCGCCGGTTGTAGTAACATCATCAATCACCAACACCTTCTTGGATGCCACGAGTGCCCGGTTTCCATAAAATGCCTCAGCTACATTTTCTCGCCTCTGGATTATATTCAAACCAACCTGCGATTCTGTCTCCCGGATCCTAACAAGTCCCGATCTTGAATACCGGGCTCCCGAGGCAAGAGCCAGGGGCTTCGCAATTAAATCCGCCTGGTTATAGCCTCTCTCTTTCAAACGTGCCCTTCCCAGCGGTACAGGTACAACCAGGCCGATTTCCCAGCCTAAGCTTGCGAAATAACCGATCAATGGCTCCGCCAATGCTTCACCCAAACTTACATCGCGACGGTATTTAAGCCGGTGCAAAGCAGTACGGACCACCCCTTCAAATTCTGCATAAGACCGCAAGGCAGTGTATTTTGGTGGAATGTCAACGCAGCTCCGGCATGTCAATCCATTATTTATTGGGTTACCGCAACGTGAGCAAATGGGTTCAGAAATACGCCTGACTTTTACCCGACAATCATCGCACCACCGCCTGCCAGGCTGGTCACACCCCCCACATCTAGGCGGAAATAGCCAATCCAGGCTGCGCCAATACCAGCGATAGAGGGAATAGGCTGGGCGTAATGGATGGCCCGCCTCAGGCATAAACCCACCTCCCCTTTATCGGAACATGGCTCCCAATGCGGAGTGCATGAGTTTCAACGCAGCAGGAGTAAGCAGAACGATCATTAGCGAGGGGAAGATTAATATCCCCATAGGAAACAACATTTTGATCGGGGCTTTATGGGCGGCTTCTTCGGCACGCTGTCTCCGCTTTATCCGCATCTGATCCGCCTGGATACGCAGGACCTTTGCCATGCTAACCCCCAACTGTTCGCTTTGGATCACTGCGGCGACAAAGCTGGTCATCTCTGGGATACCGATGCGCTCCGCCATATCGCGAAGTGCTTCACGCCGCAACTTTCCCAATTGAATCTCGCGGATTACTCTCCCGAAAGAAAGAGAAAGTTCCGTTTTCCATTTCTCGCTGACTTTTGCCATTGCGGCATCGAACCCCAAACCAGCCTCAACACAGATCGTCAGCAGATCCAACGCATCAGGCATGGCTTTTCGAATATCCGTTTGCCGCTTAGAGATTTTGCTTTGCAACCATAGCTGAGGGAAAAAGAAGCCCAGTGCTCCCGCAGCCGCCGTGATAAGCAAAATTCTACCAAAAGGCATCCGTGACGGCGAAATCATGAACACGAGGAAAAGCAAGCCACCAAAGAAAGCTGCCGCAACGAATCTCAACGCCAGGAACATGGTCGGATCCATTTTGCCCGGGTTTCCGGCCAATTCCAGTTTCTGTTGGGTTGTGCGAAGTGCATGCTCGGGAGTGAATTTGGTGGCAATTTCTCCCATCTTGCGCGCCATTGGGTAAATAATGCGTTCGGAGAAAGGCTGCGAGAGCTCTATCTCCTCCAGGTTAACGGTTTCACCGCGGGCGCTGAACTCTTCCAATCGCCGCTGGAGCGCTTCTTCATCGCTTTGAGGGGCATTTAATCCGATGATGACCAATGCAACGGCGGTCGCCAGAATAATCCCACCGATGATAAAAATTATTAACATCGTCTTTACTCCTCTACGCTTGCCAGCTTCCTATACTTCGATCTCACCAATCTTAGTCATTACGAAATAACCGGAGATGATCATGATCGCCGCAATAAATAACGATATATAACCGCATATCCCCGACTCGGGCTTGAAGAAGGTCAGCATGTAATCCCGGTTCAGGAGCCAGATAATCGCGAACACAATTAACGGCAGCATGGAGAGGAAACGACCCGAATACATGACCTGCGAGGTTAAAACACGCACTTCCCCTTTAATACGGACACGCTCACGGATCGTGAATGAAATCGTATCCAGGATTTCAGCCAGGTTACCGCCGACCTCCCGCTGTACGTCAATGGCGGTGATCACCAAATCCAGGTCGTCGCTGGGGATACGGCGTAGCAAATTTTCCATTGCCGTCTTCATCGGGACGCCTAATTGCATTTCCTGGACTACCCGGCGGAATTCGTCTGAAATGGGCGGAGGCAGTTCCCGGCTCACAGCTTCCATAGCCTGCATCGTGGAATACCCGGCCCGCAAACCATTTACCATTAAGTTTAACATGTCCCCTAACTGGTCGTTAAACCGAACCAAGCGCCCGCTCTGCTCGCGGCGAACGTATATGCTGGGCAAAAACATTCCCACCACGGCACCCAGCAGGGCGAAAAGGATCGATTGTCCCCCAAAATACCATCCAACCAGCCCCACCACAAAGGCCATGATGATCATGGTGGCCACATACTCGCCTGGCTTCATTTTCAGGTCGGCGCGCGCCAGGTCTTTGGCAATTCTATCGCCCCAGGTTGACCGTTCTACCTGGCGGTTGATCCATTCAGTAACCGGCGCGCCGCCACCCACCCCTTCCCCTTCCACCAAATTTTCTTCTTCGACGTAACGATCGAGCCTTTCGGCAACCAATGCCCGATCAGTAGTCAGGGCGAGGATGACTCCAATCCCTAACAGAAGGACTGCAAAACCACCGCCGATATATAAAATGAGTGTCAGGTCCATATGCACCACCTGTCCTCCAAAACCCTCACAGAATTACCCGGTTAAAGCAGAACCAATAATCCTCAACTGCTTACCATCCCTATCCTAATATCTCCGGCGTTCTCCTACTCCGAAGATCGATGGCGGGATATGAATCCCGGAGGCCTCGATCTTGTCCATAAACTTGGGCCGCAACCCGGTGGGTCTGAGCCTCCCGACTACCCGGCCATTTTCGAAACCTGTCTGCTCAAAGACAAACACATCTGTCATCGTGATGACCTCTCCCTCCATGCCGGTCACCTCGGTGATATTGACCACTTTACGGCTGCCGTCTCGCATTCTTTCCTGGTGGACGACCAAATCGATGGCTGAGGCAATCTGCTCACGGATGGCGCGCATAGGGAGTTCCATGCCTGCCATCATGGTCATGGTTTCGATACGTGCCAGGGTATCGCGCGGGCTGTTCGAGTGGCATGTGGTCATTGAGCCATCATGGCCGGTGTTCATGGCCTGGAGCATGTCCACAGCGGCTTCGTCGCGGATCTCTCCTACGATAATCCGGTCGGGGCGCATGCGCAAAGCATTGATGACCAGCTGGCGAATTGTGACTTCGCCTTTACCTTCAATGTTCGGGGGGCGAGATTCCAATGTGACGACGTGCTCCTGCCGGAGCTGCAACTCTGCCGCGTTTTCAATCGTAATGATACGCTCGTCAGTAGGAATATATCCAGATAGAACGTTCAGCAGGGTGGTTTTGCCTGAGCCTGTGCCACCAGAAATCACCAGGTTGATGCGCGATTCGACGCACGCCTTCAGGAATTGCATGGCTTCATTAGTGATCGATCCAAAAGATACCAATTGATCGACGGAAAGCGGGATCCGGAAAAATTTACGGATGGTCAGGACCGGACCTACCAATGAAATGGGAGGAATAATCGCATTGACACGAGATCCATCTGGAAGGCGAGCATCGACGTATGGACTGGACTCGTCAACGCGCCGGCCCATCGGCGCCACAATTCTGTCGATAATCCTCATCACATGATCGTTGCTCTCGAAGGTTACCGGCACCCGGATAATTTTCCCTGCCCGCTCAATATAGATATTCTTGGCGCCGTTTACCATAATTTCTGTGATCGTCTCATCTTCCAGCAGCGGCTGCAAGGGTCCGAAGCCCAGGATTTCTGCGGCTATTTGCTCGAAAAGGCGTGCCCTTTCCGGGCGAGAGAGCACGATATTCTCCTCATTCAAAATCTGCTCGAAAAGCTCCTGGATTGTCCGCCGGACCTCATTCACCTTGGAGACATCCATCGTTGGATCCAGCCCAGAAAGCAGCTTATTCTGGACGCGAGTCTTAAGGTCTTGATAAGTATCTTGCTGCGATGGCGTGGCCGGGGCGACCATTCTCCTTGGGTTAAATTGGGTGGGTTTTGATCCATCAGGAGGAGGGGTCCCCGCCGGTGGGTTCTGGTTGCTCTCGGAATTTTGTAATCTTTTTAACAATGACATGATATTTTCTCCTTACCCCGCTTACCTTTTCAATACTTTGTCCAATTCGGGAACTTCGAATTTATTCACACGGTCTCGCACCAGCTCGGCTAACGATAATACACTGCGAGAGACGGGTTGAGTCTTGTTATCCATCACAAAAGGTACACCCCGATTGACCGCGCTGACTACCGTCCGTTCATCCAGGGGGATAACCCCGACCACTTCCTGCCTCAGGCTTTCCGAGATTTTTTCAGGGGTGATCGCAATCCGCTTATCGTACTGGTTCAAGACAAAAACCAGCCGCTGGCGATTGATGTGCATCCCATCGATCAGGCTTAGAAAAGTCTTCGTATTCTTGATTGCAGGGATATCTTGAGTGGTGACCAAAACCAAAAGGTCCGCGATGTCCATCGCCGCCAACACAATTTCTGATAGATAGGAAGATGTATCGACGACGATAAAGTCATAAAGCTGGCGCATGAATTGCAGGATCTTATTGAACTGATCTGCGGTTACTTTGTCAGCCATCTCGGGTCTGGAAGGCGCTGCCAGGATATGAACTCCTGACGCGCCATGATCGACCATCACCTCATGAACGATGTCGGGGTCCAGGTCATCGACACGCGTCGCCAGGTCAAGGATAGTATTTTTCCCCTGAACGTTCAAGAAGACCGCAATGTCGCCAAACTGGAGGTTGCCATCGATTAGAGCAACTTTCGATTCGGGGCTTCGCAGGCTTAGCGCCAGGTTGGTTGCAATAGTAGTACAGCCCGTCCCTCCCTTTGGGCTGTAGACCACGATGACATTCCCATTTGCATCGACCCCATTAGAAGGGATCTGAACCGAGCCTCCCGCCATCTGCGATGCAGACGTCATTGCCTTGATTTTTTCCTCGTGGGCCATCACCCCCGCCCGGCGAATGGCGGAGTTGAGCTCGTCGATAACAGGAGGCTTGGTCAGGAAATCGCGTGCCCCAACCAGCATTGCCTTACGCATATAGCTCGGATCAGCCTGTACCGATAGAATGATGATTTGGGAAAAGGATACCTTCCGGCGGATGGCCTCAGTAGCTTCAATACCATCCATATCTGGCATGTTGATGTCCATCAACACGACATCGGGTTTGGTCTCCTCGGCGATCGAGATAGCCTCACGACCTGTCCGAGCCGCGCCCACAACCTCGACATCCCCTTCGAATTGCAATAGCTTACGGATATTCTCCCGGGTCTCAGGGACATCATCCACGATTAAAACCCGAATTTTTTCGGTTGCCGCCATACCCTTACTCCAAATTCATCGCAGTATCTATTAACCCAGATCTCTTTCCTCCAATCCAGAAATCAGGTTTGGGATGGATAATATTTATTGCGGTGTGACGTTAGATCCTGTATCGACACCGTAACTAGGCAAGACATCGATGCGCGGATCTGTAGTATACGGCAGTTTGGCGGGCAAGGGGATATTGTACTGGTCCATCAGATATTGCTGGGTGACCGCTTCCGTCTGCACCCGCTGATTGTCTCCAGCGCTGCGCAAGGCCAGTGTAAGCCGAGCTCCGCTGTATATCATGTAATTCAGCGTCAATGCATCTTGAGGAGTCACAACCAGGGTCATCATCGCTGGTGGAGCAGCTGGTTGAACTTGCGCCTGGGTGCCTTGATCGCCCTGATTAGCGGGGACCGCCGTGGGTTGTGGCGTCGCAACAGCTGCGACGGGCGTGGTTTCCTCGGGGAAATCTCCCACCTGCAGCACTAGGACATCCTGCAGCAAAGTCTGGCTCACCATCCGTGGGCGCTGATTTTCTGACGGAACAACGTATACGGGCTGGTTGATCGCGCCATCCATCTCGATCCGCCCTACGGGTGCGGGTGCCCCTCGATCATATTGTCCGCTGACCGTCACGGGTTTCAAAGCCTGGCCGGTATCGGTTCCCGGAGCGGTCAAAGCTTCGATATGGTTCGGTAAAACCGTCTGGTAATTGGTATCCAGGTCTACGAACAACATCGTGGAAATGATGTTGACGCTATCTCCCGCTTGCGGCGCATAAGACACGCTGGTTAATTGGCTGATCGGGATGGAAATCGCTACCATGCCTTTTGGAACTTTAAAGGCCGCTGAAGACCCCACAGCCGTTTCAGCCACCATGCTCGTGGTCAAGGGAACGCCTTGCGTGATGTCCATGCCAGCCCTTTTCCCCACCACTTCGCTGATGCTGTGGAAGAAAGTGCCAGGTATGTCGTTGGACCGTGGATACGGGATGGTCGTAAGGACCGCCTCGCTGAACTCAGTCCCACGAGCTACCTGCTGTGTAGTTACAACAATGTCGACCAAATCCGTGGTCGGCACAGCTGCCGGACTTCCTGGTGTGGTCAGACCTGCTGGATTTTTCAACAATGCCCAGACCAACACCAACCCCAATATCAAAATCAGGGCGATGTAGATAAAAATCCTACCCCTTTTTCTGGATCCCTGAGCCATAAATCCCTCCTGCGATGTTATGATGACTTCCTTGAAATTCAAGGATGAGCGAATTGCATGACTGCGCCGGCGATTTCACCCAAGACCCCCTCACCGCCTTACATGAGAAAACTAAATTGAGCCATTACGTATGGAGTATGCAAAGCCTCAATCCTCAGGCGTCTTACTATCGGCGGTGATGAGCGTCCATGCTCAGTTCAATGAAATCCTAAAGTATAGTAATTACTGGTAATCAGGTATCTTTCAAACCCTATTATACAAAAAAAGGCGACTCGTTAGATTACAATAACCTTACAAGAAATTTGTCCCGGTTGGGAGCTGACACACATTTCTCAATTGGGTGCAAGTTATGTGCCGCTTCTCAATCTATTGTACTACAAAAGGTTTCAGGCTATAATGTTACCGCATAGAGGGTTTTACCATAAATCGATCCCGATAAACAACCTTTGATCCCCCCAAAGGAGGAAAAATGAGCGATCTATTTGACCGGGTAACCGCGGATCAAGATATATTCAAGAAAATCATGAGCAAAGTTCCGGGTTTCAGCGGTTATATTGAAAGACAAAATCGACGTGCGTCTGACAAACTCCTGCGCGAGACAATTGCCAACCATTTTGAAGAATTGTGGCAGAGAGTATCAGCACTACAGCGAGATTTGATTAGCCAGGGTGCGCTGACCTATGTGGATGATCTGGAAGCAGCCGCAATCAAACTCCGCCAGTTTATCGATCGGGTACGAACCGCGTCATATGGCTATTCGGGCTTCTTCGATGCAGTAAAAATCAATGAGGCAGAATTAGCCCGAGTGTACCAATACGATTATTCGATGTTGCAGATGGTCGATCAGGTAAGCTCCGCAATTGATAACGTCGAGGCATCGATTGGCACAGATGGTTTGCCGGCTTCGATCCGTAACCTGACTACCTCTGCCCGGCAGTGCGTCGAAACATTCGACAAACGCTCCGAAGTGATTCTGGGCAGTGAAACAACCGGGGCGCAGCTTCCCTCGCAATAAGCAGTCCGATTGTTTCGATACAATCGGGCGTCTTAGAAACGACGGATACCAGATACTCCGATATCATAAATCCCTTACGGAGATAGAAACATGGCTAGAATATTTGACGTAGTCGAATACCCGAGCGAAATGATGGATGAGATCGTCCACCGGTTCCCGGAGACAGGGCCGGCTGATCTACGGATCGGCTCTCAGGTAATTGTCCGAGAAGCGCAGCGGGTTGTTTTCGTCCGCGATGGCAACGCATTAGACACATTCGGACCGGGGCGGCACACCATTGCTACTTACAACATTCCCAAGGTCATTGATTTCATTGGGAAAGCATTCAACGACCGGACGCCGTTCATTGCTGAAGTGTACTATGTATCCATGCGTGAGTTTGTAGATCGCAAGTGGGGCACACCGCAGCCTATCATCGTGCGCAACCCTGGAATGGGCCTAGGCGTGGCCTTGCTCCAGGGCTTCGGCACGTACAGCTTCCAGGTCAAAGACCCGCTGCAGTTCGTCACTCAGGTGGTTGGCGCTCAGGGCACTTACAATATGGTCGATATAGATAACCGCCTGCGGACCATGCTGCTCTCGAAACTACAGGATCTGCTTGGCGAAACGGCTGCAAAAAACAGCGTGATTCAATTGATTGGTCTAACTGAAGAGCTTGGAGCAGGTGTGCGCGCGAAGGCGCAAGACGACTTCGCGGCACTGGGTTTGACCCTTAAATCCTTCTATATAGGCAACCTTAAACCATCCGATAAATCTGCTGAAGAACTGCGCGCAATGGGTATGCTGGATATGCCCACCTATACGCAACTCCAGGCCGCGGATGCATTAAGAGAGGCTGCCCAAAACCCCAGCGGCGGTGCAGGGTTGACCGCTGGTATTGGCGCCGGTATGGGGATTGGCAACGTAATTTCCCAATCGCTCCAGGGAATGACGGGCAAGACCGGTAACGCCCAAGCTCCTGAAGGTCCATCCTCCGGCGGCGGCACGCCACCCCCAACATCCGATGTCATGACGCCTACCGAAGCCGCAGCATATCTGCGGGTCTCTGAAGAAGACGTAATGGCTGCCATTACCTCGGGTGATCTGAAGGCCAGGAAAATTGGGAACGCTTACCGCATCAGCAAAGATGCATTGGATGCCTATCTGAACGGATAACTTATCCACATCTCTTCCACATCTCTGTCCAACAGCTTCATCCTACGACTACAGGTATTGCTGGCAAAAGCCCGCAATGCCTGTTGGTATTAATCAACCTGGATAAGCCGCCGGGCTGTCCGCGGTAAATCTTTAGGATATACCTTATGATTTATTGAGAGGCACCAGTGGATTAAATACAACATGGTATAATTTATCAGGTTTGAGAACAGGCCCTGTTATGGAGCATCTTGCGTCGAAGCCTTAGGGAGGGTGGATGAAACTTCACGAATACCAATCAAAACAAATCTTTTCAAAATTTGGTGTCACTATACCTAAAGGACGTGTAGCGGCTACGGCAAGCGAAGCGAAACAAATCGCTGAAGAATTGGGTAGCCGCGTCGTTATTAAATCACAGGTATTGGTTGGAGGGCGCGGAAAAGCCGGTGGAATTCGTCTGGCAAAATCGCCTAAAGAAGCTGAAGACCTGGCTACACAAATACTAGCTATGGAAATCAAGAACCTTCCCGTCCGGAAGGTCCTGGTAGATGAAGCGGCCAATATCGATAAAGAGATTTACATCGCCATCACCAACGACCGGGCAGAATCCAAACCGGTGATGATGGCTTCCTCCGAAGGGGGGATTGATATCGAAGAGATCGCCCACCGGAGTCCCGAAAAAATCATCAAAGTGCATATCGATCCCCTTCTCGGGCTGCGCAATTATCAGGCGCGCGACATTGCTGCCAGCATCGATTTGCCCCGCGAATATTGGCGAGCTTTCGGCGGAATTGCTCACGGTCTCTGGGAAGCGTATATTCAATGCGACGCCACACTCGCCGAGATCAATCCCCTCGTGATCACATCCGATAAACGCCTGATTGCCCTGGACGGGAAAATGGTCCTGGACGATAATGCTTTGTTCCGCCACCCCGACCTGGCCGAGATGCGCGATCTAGATGTGGAGGATCCATCCGAAATCGAAGCCCGCAAGTACGGCTTATCATATATAAAGTTAGATGGTGAGATTGGCTGCATGGTCAACGGCGCAGGTCTGGCCATGGCCACCATGGACATCATAAAATTATACGGCGGCCAGCCGGCAAACTTCCTGGATGTTGGAGGAGGCGCGAGCGCTGAGAAAGTCGCCGCAGCCTTACGCATCATCCTCACCGATCCCAATGTGAAAGCCGTACTGTTCAATATTTTCGGGGGAATTACCCGTGGCGATGAGGTGGCGCGCGGTATTCTTTCCGCTCTGGCGGAGGTCAAACCTCGCATTCCAATGGTCGCCCGCATCGTGGGAACCAACGCTGAGGAGGGACGCCGGCTGCTAAATGATGCTCACATGATCACCGCGAGCACTCTGGTTGATGCAGCGCAAAAGGCGGTTAACGCAGCCAAAGGAGGCAGCGATGAGCATCCTGGTCAATAAGAATACGCGCCTGATCGTCCAGGGTGTCACCGGGCATGAGGGATTGTTCCACACCCAGCAGATGCTTACTTACGGCACGAATATTGTCGCTGGAGTCACCCCCGGGAAAGGTGGCGAATGGGTCTTGAACGGAAAAGTTCCTGTGTTCGATTCAGTGAAGATTGCCGTCGAAGCCACCGGAGCGAATACCTCAATCATCTTCGTCCCGGCCAGAGCAGCTCCAGATGCATTGTTTGAAGCTGCCGATGCAGGTATCGGGTTAATTGTATGCATCACCGAAGGTATTCCAATTCTGGATATGATGCAAGCCAAAAACTATATTAATCAAAAAGGTGCGCGCCTGATCGGGCCGAATTGCCCGGGGCTGCTCTCCCCTGGAGAGGCAAAAGTTGGCATCATCCAGGGAGATATTGCCATTCCCGGGAATGTTGGGGTTGTCTCTCGCTCGGGGACTTTGACCTACGAGGTGCTTTACGCGATGAAATTGGCGGGGATTGGTTCCAGCACCTGTGTAGGTATTGGTGGCGATCCAATTAAAGGCACAGAATTCATCGAAGTCCTGGAATTATTTGAGGCTGATCCCCACACCGATCAGGTCGTTCTGATCGGAGAAATTGGCGGAAGCGACGAGGAAAAAGCCGCCGAATATATTGCCAATGAGATGACGAAACCGGTGGTTGCATTCATCGCTGGTCAAACTGCCCCACCCGGCAAGCGGATGGGCCACGCCGGAGCGATCATCGAGGGCAGTGAAGGATTAGCAGCCGATAAGATCAAAGCCCTGCAGAGAGCCGGCGTACGTGTGGCAAAACATCCCGAAGAAATTCCCCATCTATTGATAGGATAAGACCGCCCAAAAACAGAGGAGGAAGAAATAACGATAAGACGTTTTTTCTTCCTCTTCTATCAAAACCAGCCGGTCGAAATGCATTTTGCGCTCGACCGGGAAGTAGATCATCCCCTCAGGAGAATTCCCCAGGGAGATTAATTCTTATGCGTATCGATGTACCGGACGGCATCGCCAACCGATTTGATCTCGCGCGCATCCTCGTCTGAAATGTTCAGCCCGAATTTCTCACAGAAACCATCGATCAAAAAGAACTGGTCCATAGAATCCGCCCGCAAATCCTCGATAAATCGAGTATCAAGGGAGATATTTGCTGCGTCAATTTTCATCACATCAGTGATCACTGCTTTGACATCATCTAACGTACCAGCCATCGATCGCCTCCTCAGACAAGGTTGGATGTAGTGGGATTGATTGGTCCAATTGTAACTTCACTCCAATATCTGTCAAGATTGTAATGGTTGACAGGAACTATCTGCCAGAGTAAGATAACTCTATCGTAATAACACCATTCGATGGAAGAAGTGATGCAGACCAGCTCGCGAAAATCAGATCATTTACGTATCAATCTGGAAGAAGACGTCAGCTCCAGCCGCACGACGGGCCTTGAAAATCTGCATTTTATCCACCAGGCGCTTCCCGAAATCGACCTGGATGCGCTAGACTTGACGCAAACGCTCTTCGGCAAACAACTCCGCACACCTATCCTGGTTTCGTCGATGACCGGAGGGACGCCGGAAGCCGCAGCCATAAACCGCACTCTCGCCCAGGCAGCTCAAGAAACTGGAATTGCCCTGGGTCTTGGGTCACAGCGAGCCGCAATCGAAGATCCTACACAGGCATACAGCTTTCAGGTTCGCCAGTATGCGCCCGACATTCTCTTGTTCGCGAACCTGGGGGCAATCCAGCTCAATTATGGCTATTCACTCGACCAGTGCCGTAAAGCGGTAGAAATAGCTGGTGCAGATGGGCTGATCTTGCACCTCAATCCTCTTCAAGAAGCCCTTCAGCCTGAAGGAGATACCCGCTTCGGTGGCCTCCTCCAGAAGATCGAAGCAGTATGCCGGGGTCTGGATGCTCCTGTTATCGTTAAGGAAGTTGGCTGGGGCATTTCTTACGAAACTGCCCGTAAGCTTGCCTCTGCCGGGGTTGCCGCGATTGACGTAGCCGGCGCAGGCGGCACCTCCTGGTCGCAGGTTGAGATGTTCCGCTCGGACGATGACGTGCACCGCAAGGTCGCCGCCGCTTTCCGTGATTGGGGCATCCCCACAGCCGATTCAATCCGCCTGGTTACAAAGGCAGCCCCTCACATTCCAATCATTGGTTCAGGCGGGATCCGGAATGGCGTTGAAATTGCTAAATGTATCGCTCTGGGCGCGAGCCTGGGTGGCCTGGCCGGGCCGTTCTTAAAAGCAGCCTCAGTTTCTCGCGAGGCTGCTGTTGAGCTCGTTGGCGAGCTCCGGGATGAGCTCCGGGTGGCTATGTTTGCTTGCGGCGCGGCAAATTTATCTCAGCTCAAAGAAACCCCTCTATTAGATATCTCGCCAAATCCAGATCGGGAATAATTTCCCATGTCGCTTGAACGATATTCCCAAAAAATGCTGCCGGCAGTTGAGGCGGGATTAAAAGAGACGATCCAGCGGATGATTCCTGATGACTTCGCCGAGCTCCGGTCGATGCTTTGCTATCACCTTGGCTGGGAAGGAGAGCGCGCGGGGAAAGAAGCTCAAGGCAAACGCATTCGCCCGCTTCTGGTGCTGTTGTGCGCCGAAGCTGTAAAAAGCCCCTGGCAGTCCGCACTCCCTGCTGCAGTGGCGGTCGAGCTGCTGCACAATTTCTCGCTGATTCACGACGATATCCAGGATCAGAGCACGGTACGGCGGGGCCGCCCGACCGTCTGGGCGCGCTGGGGCATGGCTCAGGCGATTAACGCAGGCGACGTGATGTACACCCTGGCTTATGCGGCACTGGCGGGTTTGCGCGAAACAGTCTCCCCGGCGACTGCGCTGCAATCCTCAGAAATCTTCCATCAAGCTTGCCTCAAACTGACGCGAGGCCAATACCTGGACCTGGCTTATGAAACTCGCCAGAACCTGGAAATTGCCGACTACTGGCCGATGATTGAAGGCAAGACCGCCGCCCTTATTGCAGCTTGCTGCGAGCTGGGGGCCCTCGCCGCCGGAGCAGACGCTGCCGCTCAAGCCGCTTTCCACCAGTTCGGCCATTACCTGGGGCTGGCTTTCCAGGTCCTGGACGATTGGTTAGGACTGTGGGGCGATGCCGCTTTGACCGGTAAATCGACCGCCAGCGACCTGGTTACCGGTAAGAAAACCCTGCCTGTGCTCTACGGTTTGAGCAGGGATGGCGAGTTTGCCCGACGCTGGTGGTCTGGACCGATCGCTGCAGAGGACGCCAGGTCTATAGCCAAATTATTGAAGACCGAGGGCGCCCAGGAATATACGCAAAGCACTGCCGAAAGCTTAAACCGTCAGGCACTTGAAGCACTGCAGATTGCCTCTCCTGCTAATGAAGCCTCCAATGCCCTGTCGGAGTTTGCGAATACGCTGTTGATGAGGCAGATGTAGCAATTCGCTTGACATCCGGAGTCAGGCTCGCTATAATCCATGCCTGGTGACAAGTGATCAGCCAATTTTAGCGGGCGTAGTTCAGTGGTAGAACGCGTGCTTCCCAAGCACGATATCGTGGGTTCGAATCCCATCGCCCGCTCAAATGAACCAATTCTGCTCCGGTAAGGATCGACTTACCCGGAATCCCCGATGAGCACCCACAAATCGAAAGGTATTCAAGCCGGATTGGCCTCTGCTATATTCCTGGGGCTGTCGCCGGTCTTTGGTAAACAGGCCATCCTCTTTGGCTTCTCACCCCTGTTGGTGGTCACTCTGCGCACCTGTATCGCCACCGGAATGCTGATTGTGGTGATCGGGCTGTCCAGACGAACAAATTTCCAGATCTCGCCTAAAGGTTTATATGGATGCCTGCTGGCCGGTACGATCAGCGGGTTTGGCTCGGTGCTGTATTATGCCTCGTTGGGGTATATCGACGCCAGCCTGGGCCAGACCCTCTACGCCACGTACCCGTTGTTTGTCGCTCTCTGGCTAGTATTCGATCGCCAACCACTGGGCCGGCTAACAATCCTACGGATTTCTTTGTCCCTGCCTGCAGTATACCTGCTCGTGGGCACAGGATTCACGACAGTAAATCCCTTAGGGATCGGTTTGATGCTCGGCGCCGCCGTTCTCTTTGCGCTGCACTTGCTGATTAACCAGGAGATGCTCGCCACCTTCCCTGCCTCGACCGTCACCTTATATACTCTCCTGGCAATGAGCACAGCGACGCTGATCACCTACTTTTTGATCGACCGGCAGATCCCTCCTTCCACATCCCCATGGTGGCCGATCGCAGGGATGTCTGCTATGATGTTTTTCTCCCGGTTCACCCTCTTTCTGGGCGTTAAACACATCGGAGGATTGCAAGCCGCAATTTTAGGCCTGGGAGAGATGGTTGTGACAGTAATCGTTGCGTTTTGGTGGCTGGGTGATCGCCTGACATTATTCCAATGGGTTGGGGTAGCTCTATTAGCGACCAGCCTGGTGCTGGTTGGGTTTGAACAACCGAGCTCAACGCCAGCTAGGAATACTCGCCTGCTTAAGTGGCTGCGTCTCTAGCCGGAAAATTGGTTCATGGCAACGATTAATTCGACATGCGGATAAGCGGTTTCTGCATCCTCTCCAGCCTCTATACCACTCTTCGAATACGCCTATTTTCGATATAATAGTTACGTCATGGATTATCATCTCTCACGAAATCTAACAAGGAGTATTTCATGAAGAAAGATTTCATTGCCATCACAGATTATTCCTCTGAAGAAATCCAGAGCTTACTCGACCTCGCCGTTGAGCTAAAAAAAGAACGCCTGTCTGGCGCCAATCGCCCTTATCTCGAAGGGAAAGTGCTTGGAATGATCTTTCAAAAACCCAGCCTACGGACTCGGGTTTCCTTTGATATGGCTATGCGTCACCTGGGTGGAGATGCCCTGTATCTCTCGCCGAGTGAGATTGGCCTGGGACAACGTGAATCGATCGCCGATGTGGCCAGGGTTTTGGCGGGCTATGTGGATGGCATCATGGCGAGAGTGTTTGGTCATGCCGATGTGCTGGAGCTTGCGCGTTGGTCAGATGTGCCGGTGATCAACGGTTTGAGCGATTACAACCATCCCTGCCAGGCGATGGCAGATGCTCTAACCATCTATGAACGGTTTGGCTCCTTGAACGGTTTGAATGTGGCTTTCGTGGGCGACGGCAACAACGTGGCTGTATCGCTTATGCACGTGTGCGCGAAATTGGGCGCAAATTTCACCATCGCCTCTCCAGAAGGTTATGAGATCAGGCCAGATGCTGTCGAACTCGGTCGTAAAATCGCCGCCGAAAAGGGCAGCAGGGTTACCCTGCTGCGTGACCCCCACCAGGCAGTTCGCAACGCCCAGGTGATCTACACCGATACCTGGACGAGTATGGGGCAGGAAGCCGAGACAGCAAAACGCATGCATGTCTTCCCTCCTTACCAGGTGAATAGCGCCCTGCTGGGAGAAGCCTCCCCTGAGGCCATCGTGATGCACTGCCTCCCGGCCCATCGCGGACAGGAACTCACCGATGAAGTTGCTGATGGACCTCATTCGGTCATATTCCATCAAGCGCACAACCGGATGCACGCCCAGAAGGCCATCCTTGTACAATTGCTAGGAAACCGGCAATCATGAACTCCCGACAATACATCGCGTTAGAAGATACCTACGGCGCTCATAATTACCATCCTCTGGATGTTGTGTTGACCCGCGGCGAAGGTGTTTGGGTGTACGACGTCGACGGGAAGCGGTACCTGGACTGCCTGAGCGCCTACTCTGCGTTGAATCAAGGCCACGTTCATCCGGTCATCCTGGAAGCTTTCCAGGCCCAGGCTAGCAGGCTCACGCTGACTTCACGCGCCTTTCGCAACGACCAGCTTCCCCTGCTCTATAAAGAGCTTGTCGAATTAACCGGTTACGAGATGTCATTGTTAATGAATAGCGGCGCCGAAGCAGTCGAAACGGCGATAAAGCTGGCACGTAAATGGGCGTATACCGTCAAAAAAACCCCACGGCACCAGGCCGAAATAATCACTGCCGCAGGGAACTTTCACGGGCGCACCATTTCTATCATTTCGACGTCGACAGAACCATTTTACCGGGATGATTTTGGCCCATTTACACCCGGTTTCGCCAGCGTGCCTTATGGAGATGCAAATGCCATCGAGGCCGCCATTAATGAAAATACCTGCGCAATCCTGGTCGAGCCGATCCAGGGTGAAGGCGGCGTGATTATTCCTCCTGATGGATATCTGCGCCAGATTCGAGCCATTTGCGATCAGCACCACATCCTGTTCATGGCCGATGAAATCCAGACTGGGCTGGGACGAACCGGCAAAATGTTTGCCTGCCAGCACGAGGAGGTGCGCCCTGACGTCACCATCATCGGTAAAGCCATGAGCGGGGGCTTCTACCCGGTTTCGGCCGTACTTGCCGATAAATCACTTCTCGGTCTCTTCCGTCCGGGAGAGCACGGCTCAACATTTGGGGGAAATCCGCTGGCTGCCGCCGTTGCGCGGGCGGCCTTACGCGTCCTGGTTGAAGAAGGGATGATCGAGAATGCCGTGACGCAAGGCGATTATTTCATGGAGCAGCTTGCCGAGATCCCTTCCCCACATGTGCGTGAGGTGCGGGGTAAAGGGCTGCTGATCGGTGTCGAGCTGAAACCTGAGGCAGGCGGGGCGCGCCGTTTTTGCGAAGCCATGCTCCAGGAAGGTATTTTAGCGAAAGAGACGCACGAAAATGTCATCCGCTTTGCGCCGCCCCTGATCATCGACAGGCAGACCATCGATTGGGCTCTCGATCGTATAAGGGATGTCCTTACCAGGAGGTAGCCAATGAACCACCGCGCCAAAATCGTAGCGACGCTGGGACCAAGCAGCGATGATGTAGCCGTTCTGAAGCGTTTGATCGATACCGGGTTGGATGTTGCCCGGTTGAATTTTTCCCACGGCACGCACGAAGAACATGAGGCGCGTATCGAAAAAATCAGATCTCTCTCTCAGAAAGCCGGTAAGCCAATTACTATCCTTCAGGACTTACAAGGTCCTAGAATCCGCATTGGGATTCTGGAATCCGGCTCGGTCACACTTGCGCCCGGTCAGAAGGTGATCCTACTGAGTAAGCCTTTTCGATCAAAAGATCGTCTTGAAATCCATGGTGAAACGATCATCCCCATGGATTTTCCCCAGCTTCCGGCATCAGTTAAGCAAGGCGCGCGCATTTTGCTCGATAGTGGGCAAATGGAGCTGACCGTGGAATCTGTTGCGGAAGATTGGGTAGAGGCAAAAGTTGTCGTGGGCGGAAAGCTGCTCTCTCATAAAGGGGTTAATCTCCCCGGTATCAGCCTGCCAATCGACCGTTTTACCGAAAAAGACCACCAGGACCTGGCATTTGGCCTTTCGCAAGGCGTGGATGCCGTTGCGATTTCCTTTGTATGCACCGCGCAGGATGTCGAGCATGTTCGCCAGACCATCCAGGAGTTGTCTCCTAAACGGGCGAACACGCTCCTGATCGCCAAGCTCGAAAAACCTGAAGCGTTGGATAACCTGGAGGCTATTCTGGCTGCCAGCGACGGCGTGATGATCGCCCGCGGCGACCTGGGGGTCGAGCTTTCCCCTGCTGAAGTGCCTATCGCCCAGAAAAGGATCATCCATGCAGCCAATCGCGCCAATAAATATGTGATTACCGCAACCCAGATGCTCGAGTCGATGGTCGAAAACCCACGCCCAACCCGGGCTGAGGCTTCAGACGTGGCAAACGCGATTTTTGATGGCACCGACGCGGTCATGCTCTCTGAAGAAACTGCTGCCGGCAAGTATCCTATAGAAAGTGTGGCGATGATGGGAAAAATCATCGAACAGGCTGAAGCTCACTACGGTGAATGGGGTACTCTCGGGCTCGAACAAGAGGAGACCAGCGATGATGCCCTCGCCATCACTTGCGGGGCGCGCGAGCTGGCGCACGATCGAAATGTGACTGCTATTGCAGTCTTTACTCAGACCGGCCGGACCGCTCTGTTAATGTCAAAGTCGCGTCCGAAGGTTCCGATCCTCGCTTTTACTCCCGAAGAAGAAACCTATTACCAACTGCAGGGGTATTGGGGTGTAACGCCGCAGATGGTGCCCTTTGCGTCGACGATGGAGGAGATGATCGACCATGTGGAAAAAGCCATGCTGACCTCATCGCTGCTCCACTCCGGAGAGCAAGTGGTGCTAATCTCCGGCTTTCCGGTCGGCGCCTACCACCCGGCGAACTTTGCGTTACTGCATACGATTGGTGAAAAAGCACAAGTCAGCACATCAGAGCGTTGATCTCAGCCATCGTCTCTCGTTTGGGGCGGAGCTGCTCTTCGCCCATCCGGTTGAGTGGCGTGGTAGGCAAATCGTACAATTCGAATAAAGAGGGCTTTACGGGGTCAACATAAATCAAGCCTGTAACCAGCCAGTCATTGGCTTGCGCTTCTTCAAGCATACGAAGGGCTTCCCACCGGCTGGTGGGATCATAATCCGACGCTAGTTTCTTCAAGATCACCATCGATCCATCGTGCAGGGTGACTTCTTTCGTCGTCCCGGTTTCGAAATCTTCAACCATGATCTCGTCGCGCGCCGGGATAAATGAGAGCTCGTGCAGCGGGGACTCGTGATCTTTGCCCCAGGTGTAAGAGTGTAACGTGCGGTCCTGATTGTTAAAAGTGACGCATGGGCTGATAATATCCAATACGGCAATCCCATTGTGGCTGAAGGCGGCTTTAATCAGCTCCTTAACCTGCTTGGGGTCGCCGGCGAACGACCGGGCAACAAAAGTGGCGTTCGAGGCAAGCGCTTCCATGGCGATATCGACCGGCAGATAGGGATTGGTTCCTTGCTTCTTCAATGATAGGCCTCGCTCGGCGGTTGCCGAAAATTGCCCTTTGGTCAGACCATACACGCCGTTGTTCTCGACAATATAGACCAGGGGTAGATTTCGCCGGACAAGATGTTTGAACTGGCCGATACCGATGCTGGCTGTATCGCCATCTCCGCTGATGCCGATACCCTTCAAACTGGTATCTGCAAACAACGCGCCTAAAGCCAAAGACGGCATGCGTCCGTGCAGCCCGTTAAAACCGAACGAACGAGATAAGAAGTAGGTGGGGCTCTTGCTGGAGCAGCCAATCCCGCTGAATTTGATGATGTTTTCGGGGATCAGGTTCAGGTCGTAACATGCGGATACGATTTGTGAGGCGATAGAGTTATGCCCGCACCCCTGGCATAGAGTGCTTGGCGAGCCGCGATAATCTGCCCGGCTCAATCCGATCGCATTGACCTGCACCCGCTGGTTTGAAGCAATTGATGGTTCTGCCATGGTCATTTCTCCTCTTCATAACTGCGGATTGCATTCTCCACCCAACCCGCCGTGAGGGGTAAGCCGTCAAGGTGGGCGATGGAAATCAAGCTCGCGGCCTTGTCGGGGATTTCCTGGCAAAGTATCTGGTTGAGCTGCCCATCCCGGTTCATTTCCACCACATAGTTACGATCATGTTTACGCAGAAAAACCTCCACGTCATCCGGAAACGGAATTGCCCGGATGCGCATATAATCCGACTTAATTCCTGCATTAGCCAGGAGAGCTCGCGCTTCGATAACGGCAGGCTCGGCAGAACCGAAAGTGATGATACCTACCTCAGCACCCTGAACCAAATCCAGATACGGGGGAGGAACGACATTTTTTGCAGTCTGGAATTTCTGGACCAGGCGAGCTAAGTTCTTCTCCCAAATTTCAGGGTCTTCCGAATAATGGGCATTCTCGTCGTGCCCGGTTCCGCGTGCGAAATAAGCACTCTTCGGATGGCGGTTCCCGGGGATGGTGCGGTAAGGGATGCCATCGCCGTCAATGTCCTTGTAGCGACCCCAATCGCACCCCAATTTTTCGATATCCTTTTCCCACAAGACTTTCCCCCGGTCCATCGGCCGGTCAGGGTAATCGAATGGCGGCGACATCCATTCATTCATTCCCAGGTCGAGATCGCTGAGAACAAAGACCGGCGTCTGAAGGTGTTCAGCGATGTCAAACGCTTTCCAGCCAAATTCGAAGCATTCAGACACCGTGGCGGGCAAGAGAATCACATGCTGAGAATCACCATGACCAAGCGATTTCACTACCGTCAGGTCGCCCTGGGCTGTCCGTGTCGGCAGGCCGGTCGAAGGTCCTACCCGCTGCACGTCCCAGATCACCAGCGGCACTTCTGCGTAATAAGCCAGACCGGCATATTCCGTCATCAAACTCAACCCGGGTCCCGAAGTCGAGGTCATCGAGCGCAGCCCCGCCCAGCCGGCGCCGATCGCCATACCGATAGCTGCCAGCTCATCCTCAGCCTGCACGACCGCATAGGTTGCTTTCCCTGTAACCGGGTCTTTCCGTAAGATAGGCAAATAATCGTTCAGGGCTTCCGCCAGGCTGGAAGCCGGGGTGATTGGGTACCAGGCGGCGAATTGTATACCTCCATAGATTGCCCCCAATGCGGCAGCTGTATTGCCATCGGTCAGGATGCATCCCTGGGTCGCTTCCATCGGCTCCACCCGGTAAGGATCTCGCTTTTCAAGGTTAGCCGCGCTCCACTCCGCGGCAGCTTTGACCACATTGAAATTCGAATCCACGGGTTTTTGCTTGCCTTTGAAATGGAAAACGAGTGCTTCGTGGATTTTGTCAAGGTCGATTCCGAGCATTTCGGCAACGACACCGACGTAAACCATATTGGCGATGTAGTCGCGCAGGTTCGGGGGCACATCCGATTCCTTGGAAAGCTTTTTCACCGGCATCGGATATGCCACGATGTCTTCTCGAATTAAGATCTGACGTAGTTCATCGGGATAAAATAATACTCCACCGGGTAATAGCCGTTCCATATCCTGGGTAAGGGTTGCCTGGTTCATTGAGACGACAATCTCGGTAGTTTCCCGGCGGGCCAGGAAGCCATCCTTGCTGAGGCGAATCGTATACCAGGTTGGCTGTCCCTGGATGTTCGAGGGGAAGATATTCTTCCCCGACACCGGAATCCCCATTCGGAACAATGCCCTAAGCAGAGTAGTGTTAGCTGTTTGGCTTCCCGAACCGTTAATGGTCCCAAAGGCGATGCTGAAATCGTTCACAATGGGTTGAGAGGCCAGAAGCGAGCTTGCTTGAACCTCAATTTTTTCCATGTTGGTGATTTCTCCTTGGAATGCGCCTTAAAAAATTCAATCAAGTTGTATTCGAATGCCCGCTCTCAAGTTTATTCAAACCTTTGCTTTGAGACAACCTGCGGGCGTTGCGACAAGAGTTTCATGTGTTCGTCCAGAGCTGCGTACCCGGACGCAATATCTCCCATGGCGATCATTTCAACCATGCGCTGGTGATATTCCCAGACTTTCTCTAGATAAGAAAAATCCGTGTAGACTGCCAACCCGACCGCCTCGTACATCTCCCAATAGGCTTCCAGCAAACCGATCACAAAAGGATTCCCCAGCCGCCGGTAGATAGAGAGGTGCAACTCACGATGCTCCGCGTGAGGAATTTGGACCGGCACCCCCCGCAGTTTTTCCCAGGCACGCGATACCAGAGAAAAGAGATATTCGTGGTCCTCTGGGGTAAGCGCGCTAACCGCTGGCGCCCAATATGCAGCTTCGATGTGGCGGCGTAAATCCGCAAAGTCATCAAAGGTGGCCAGATCAGCGGCAACAGCGTAGGCCAGGCTTTGCATCACAGCCGGGCGGAAAGTGTAGGCCAGCCTGCGGATACCCGTACGCGGCCGCACTTCGACCAGCCCGAGAGCACGCGCCACCTCGAGTTGCTCGCGTAAACTGGCTACGCTGATACCTAAGCCCTGGCTTAGCTCGGTTAATGGAGGGAGCCTTGCGGCGTTTGCATTCCCGTTAGCCACAAGGTAGCGCAGGAATTCGGACAAACTCTCTGGGGAAACCCGTTCTCGCAGCATCTGTTAGTGGATGGTTGGGATAATCGGATAAATCTAATTAATCTGATGATTCGGATAAACTTATTATAGCAAATCTCGGGGGGGCAGTCAATGATGATTTAAAGGATAATTCTCAAAGTGAGGTATAATCATTATTGCGATAAAGATAGGCGATGAAGCTCGCCTAAATCGTGAATGCGATTGATAGCTTCTACTGATGGAATGTGTCAGTAGAAGCTTTTCTTCTATCTGGGAGGATAAATTAGTGGTGTTCTCAACGCCAGTTAAAGAACTAGAATATAAAACAATTTTCCATAGTATCCTGTTTGGAAATGGCAAACCACCATTTTCCTGCGCGCTGATCGGCAATCCAATAGAGAGCGTATATTTAAAGTATTTGAGGGAGAACCCCTACAAACCAGTTTTGGTGAAAATCTATGTGAAAGGATATTTACCGCTCAAGAAAAGGGGGGTCACTGC
This sequence comes from Chloroflexota bacterium, assembly GCA_023381565.1. GTDB lineage: Bacteria > Chloroflexota > Anaerolineae > Anaerolineales > Anaerolineaceae > JAMCRR01. Next base: position 131,563 of record JAMCRR010000096.1, on the reverse strand, counting down.
AAGCTGAGCGTGGTAAACTTCATTTCAGGTTTTATGGGAAAGATGATCACGAGCAATAAGCAGGGTGTAGATTGAATCGGTTCAAGAGAGTTCAGGCGTTGGTTTATTTGGGATTGAGTCTGATCGGCTTGCTCATCCTGGCGCTCAGCGTTTCCCAGCTAAAATTCCTGCCGGGGGTACCCTTCTCATTGGGTAATCCACCCCCTGCCATTGCGGGAAACAACGGTGAGATCACCAGCGGGATTGATTTAGTGGCGATCATCCGAGGCTTTTTCAGCGGGATGATCGTGCTCCTCGTTGTCTACCTCGTCATCCATTTGCTCTCGAGCGAGGGAAGGAAACGTCTCTTTGCGGATTTGCTTGCCCTGGCGATCTTGTTCGGCATTCTCCTCCTGATTTCACCAAATAACCGTCCTCCCCTTGCAACTACCCCCACCCCTCTAGAAACACAACCCCCGCCGCAAGTCTTAACGGCCATCCCGGTCTCTTCTTTCGTTGCCAACCCACCTCCCTGGGTTGACCTCGTGGCAATCGTTCTTCTGGCAATACTGATTACATTTTTAATCATACTTCTTTCTCAGAAGATCCAGCGGCAGAGACAAGCACCAACCGTGCTGGACAGGATAGCGCAACAGGCTGAAATTGCGCTGCACAGTTTACAAGAAGGGGCCGACACAGAAAATGCAGTCCTGCACTGCTATTATGCGATGGAAAACGTGGTCCGCGAGGAACGAAATATCGAACGCGACCAGGCAATGACCCCCCAGGAATTCGAAATCAATTTGATTGAACAAGGTTTGCCCGGCGATCCTGTCAGGCAGCTAACCCATCTTTTCGAGCAGGTCCGGTATGGGGCAAAATTGTTAGGGAAGGCGGAAGAGCTCATGGCTGTGGATAGTCTTTCTGCTATCGCGGATGCTTGTCGAAATCCAGGAGCAGGATCGCTTGAAAATACCCAACCTGCATTGAAATCACGGGAAAGCCGGATAAAGGATGGTGTTGGATGAACACCGATCATGACACCTCCTCCGTTCCGGAAAGCAAATGGAAGAACACGACCTATTGGATGATCGCCGGCATTATCTTAGGCATCGCTCTAATTCTCACCTTCCTCTTCAGAGGGTTTGTTCGCAGCGCGATTGTCGTTCCCATTTTATATCTGGGATGGCTAGGCAGCCTTGTCCTGAACAGCCTTGGTCAGTCCCTTATATGGATCTTCCTGATTATTATCGTGATTATCCTCGCTTTTCGTGTTTTACTGCGTAACGTGAAGATTACACCACCTCCCATCCAACGTAAACAGCAATTCCTGGGCGGTCGCGTGATCTATTGGCTTCGGGAACTTACCATGGCAAACCACGTCGACTACTTGAATCGCGATGTCCATTCGATGCTGGCCAATCTTTTATTCAATGTTTTGTCCAATCAATACCACATAACCCCCTCGGAAGTTGAAAACCTCTTGAAGAAAAGCGAATTGGATGTCCCAGCCTCTGTCTACAGGTTCCTTCAGACGAAAGACTCACTGGATAATCCATCATTTGGATCACTCAAAAACCGATTCATGCGCATTGTACATAGATTTAGAATACTGCAAAATGGACGCCCTGAGCCGGGCAAAGAGCTTGCGGGGTCTATTCCCCAAGATTGGGTTGCATTAATTGAGTATCTTGAAGATCAAATGGAGATAGATCATGCCCGTTCAAACCCTTGAAGTCGCCGATCTCACCGATAAGATCATTTCGGAAGTAGAACACGCCATCATCGGCAAATCCGAAGTGTTGCATATGTTGATGTCAGTATTTTTAACCAGTGGAGGGAATGCCCTCCTGGAAGATTATCCTGGTTTGGCCAAAACACTGATCGCGAACTGCTTTGCCACCGTTCTAGGCCTCACCTTCAAGCGTATCCAATTTACACCCGACCTGCTTCCGGGAGATATTACCGGAGGCTACATATTCGACCGAAACACTGCCCAATTCTCACTTCGGAAAGGCCCTATCTTTGCGAACATTGTATTGGCAGACGAGATCAATCGCGCCTCCCCACGAACTCAATCAGCTCTCTTAGAAGCCATGCAGGAACATCAGGTGACTTTAGAAGGGGAGACGATGAAATTGCCAGAACCGTTCATCGTTATCGCCACCCAAAATCCAATCGAATACGAAGGAACCTTTCCCCTTCCCGAAGCGCAATTAGACCGGTTCATCATGAAGCTTTCTGTCGGCTACCCCTCCCCTGAAGATGAGCAAGAAATCCTTCACCAAAGACGAGAGCGCCGCCAGGATGCGTTCGACCTCAAGCCCATCATAACCGTGAGCGACCTTCTCGCAATGCGTGAGGCGGTTGAGGATGTCTATGTAGACCCGGATATTGAGGCATACATCGTCAACCTGGTGAGTGCCACGCGAAAACATCGTAAAGTTGCCGTCGGGGCAAGCCCTCGGGGAACCCTGGCATTGCTCAAACTGGCTCGATCCTGGGCGGTTATGAACCACCGCAGCTATGTCTTACCGGACGATGTTAAACGGTTTGCCAAACCTTCTTTGGCTCACCGCCTGGTTTTAATCCCTGATCTATGGACAGATCGCCGGGCAGCAGGGGATATCATTAATGACGTGTTGGAATCAATCCCAGTTCCAGTCGTGAAATGAGCCAGAAAGCCTTTTTTTTATTTGCATTGGCATTTGCCCTGATTATTCTCGGGGTGATCACACGCCTCGGTAGCCTGATCATTTTGGCGATTTTATTCTGCCTTTATCCAATCGTTGGGTGGCTGCGCCGTCCAGAAGAGATCCACTTGCGGGTCACGCGCAGATTAAGTGATCATCAGAGCCCGGTCGGGACGCCGGTAGAAGTTCATCTGACTATTAAAAATGAAGGGGATGACCTGGATGAACTGCTTGTGGAAGACGTGCTGCCGAGGCGGGTTGAGAATGTGGAGGGGGAAACGCGTTTGCTCACATCGTTGAAGCATGGAGAGAAGGTAGAATTCTCGTATACCATTACTTGCCAGCGCGGCAGTTATGCCTTTCCTTTAATCCGGGTAACAGCTTGCGATACTCTCGGTATTTTCACCTTTACCCGGACCTTCGAGACGGAAGGAAGGTTAGTCGTGCTCCCGCAGGCGCAAAAGATCCGCAGCCCAATGATCCGGCCTCAGCGTACGATCGGTTTTGCCGGCCCTGTCCCCTCTCGCGAAGGGGGAACCGGTACAGATTTTTTCGCCCTGCGCGAATATCAGGTAGGGGATCCACGCCGTCGCATTAACTGGCGGGTGAGCGCCCGTCACGACCAGGAATTGTTCACCAATGAGTTCGAGCTGGAACGAATCGCGCCGGTTGGATTGATCTTAGACGCACGCGAACAGAGCAATCCAGAAACACCCTGGGATTCCTTTTTTGAGTACTCGGTACAGGCTGCCATGTCACTCGCGGCGGCGTTCATCAACCAGGGTAACCGGGTGGCATTGTTAGTATACGGGGAATCGATTCATCGGATCTTTCCCGGGTATGGGAAAGTACAGCTCGAACGCATCCAACGGACGCTGGCTGAAGCCAGCCCTGGGCATAACTATGCCCTTGAAAAGTTGGATTATCTGCCCACACGCTTCTTCCCCGCCCGATCCCAAATCGTGCTCATTAGTCCATTAGTTGCGAGGGACATCCCCGTTCTGACCCGCCTGCGTGCGTTGGGTTATGCATTGATGGTTGTCAGCCCTGACCCGGTAAGTTACGAGGCCAAGGCGATGGGTGAGAGCGTCAAGGGAAAACTTGCTGTCCGAATCGCACAAATTGAGCGCAGGCTACTGCTGCAGAATTTACAGAGAACCGGTATCCAGGTGATTAATTGGCCCATCGACCGGTCTTTCCAGGAGATCATCGATCGGACCCTGTGGCGCATCCCCGAATCATATCAACGGATAATCAGCCCGGTATGAAACTGATCCATTCTCTCACGATTGCGAGCATCATCCTGGGCTCCGGCCTGATCATTTTTGGCTTTGTCCAGAATGGTTATTGGCCTGCAGCGCTTGGTTTAGCTATCCTCGGTGGATTTTGGGTGTATATGTTCCAGCGAAAATGGTGGTTGTCACCTGTTGCATTGTTCGTTTTGGTCGGCGGCGGGGTAACGGGCATTATCCTGGGGGAGACTATCCTGTGGACATTACTGGGAACTATGGCTCTACTGCTGGCCTGGGATCTAAACCGATTTTATAAGCGCATTAATGTGCAAGAAATACGAAACCCGGCGAAAATTGTTAAACAACATCTCCGGATTCTTGGCATGATAAACGGATTTTCCCTGTTGTTTATCGGCATGTATTACACAATCAGGTTACAGCTCAGCTTTACGGTGATATTCTTCCTGGCTGTGGTCTCAGTTTGGAGCCTGGCAAAAACAGTTCAATATCTTCTACAGAAACCAGATATTGACCAATTGCCTTGACGAATTTACGAAAGCGGCTAGAATCTAGCCAGCGATGAGGCTCGCTCAAGATAGCATAAACCGCCAGAGATGGCTGATAGCCTCTGTCAGAAAGACACATGCTGGCAGAGGTTTTTTTATGAAGATGATTTTACTGAAGAGGGGTTATGGATAAGATTTCTGGAGCAGTTAATGGCCCCAAAATTCGGGATACTGCCCTCCGGTTTGTGTTATTAATAGGAGTCTTGAGTTTTTTTGCAGATTTCACCTATGAAGGTTCCCGCAGTATTCTGGGGCCTTATCTGGAGTCTCTCCAGGCAAGCGCATTTGCTGTTGGAGTGGTCACCGGCTTGGGGGAGTTGTTGGGTTATGGCCTGCGCCTGGTATCGGGGCGATTTGCAGATCGAACACAGAAATTTTGGCCCATCACCATCTTTGGCTATTTCCTTCAAATGACCTCTGTACCACTGCTAGCCTTGACGGGAAGCTGGCCGGCTGCGGCAGTCTTGATCATTCTAGAACGGGTGGGAAAAGCTACGCGCAACCCCCCACGGGATACGATGCTATCCCATGCTGCCAAACAGATGGGATACGGCTGGGCGTTCGGTGTCCATGAGGCTCTGGATCAATTTGGCGCCCTGGTGGGGCCTCTCATCGTCGCAGCCGTTCTGGCGCTACGCGGCGACTTTCATCTGGCATTTGCCGCCCTGGCTATTCCTGCAGTGATCAACCTGACTCTAGTCTTGATCGCCAATCGGGTCTATCCACATCCTGAGCAGATGGAAACCAGCCTGCCAGACGTTCAAGCCCGAGGCTTGCCGCGCGTCTTTTGGCTTTATCTCACTGGCGCAGTGTTGGTCGCGGCAGGCTTTGCAGATTTCCCCCTCATCGCCTATCATTTTGCCCAGGCATCCATCGTATCAACCGATATCATCCCAGTATTTTATGCTGTAGCCATGGGAGTAAGCGGTACGGGTTCCCTCGTGTTCGGGCGCTTGTATGATCGTTTCGGCTTTTGGGTCTTGATCGCCCTCACGGTTATCGCCGCCCTGTTCGCGCCCCTGGTATTTCTGGGCGGTTTCTGGACGGCATTGGTCGGGGCAGCTCTATGGGGATTGGGGATGGGTGTGCACGAATCCATCATCCCCGCTGCAGTTGCACCGATGGTCCCACCACAGCGGCGCGCCTCCGCTTACGGCTTGTTCACCGCTGGTTATGGTATCTTCTGGTTCTTGGGCAGCGCAGCGATTGGATATCTATACACTATTTCCATCCCGGCGTTGATAGCTTTTTCGGTCCTGCTCCAACTGGCTGCCATACCTTGGTTCTTATCCGTCGCTTTGCGCACACGGCGTGGGCAACCTGAATCAGCAGGCTAAGAAGGTTTCCACAGGATCAAGCCATGCAAAGGCTGTATTTGGAAATTCGATGAACCCTTCAGATCACTCTCGACCTGCCCGCTTACTTAACAGGTACCAGCTCCGCCGGGTACGCATCGTCTTACAGCAATTTGAAGAGGATCTGATCTTTGCCCTTAGCTGGCTGGATCATGGACCGGTAGAAGGATCCTTATTTCACCAGGCGCTCGTCCTTCCGGTAGAAATTCGCGAAAAAGCCCGCCAAAACATTTTGATTGGTTTGCGAGAGATTCGCCATCTGGCGAATACCCTCGATTTTGAGCCCAGGTTCGAAAATACCTCCCGCCAGATCACAGGTAGGTTGAACATCGATTGGGAAAACTTGAGCGATCTACAAGCGCGGAAGCTAAATGTATTCGGTGAGGTCCATCCAGAGCTTTCCCAGATTTTAGACGAACCGGCCGACCGGATGGCTGCATTGGCTCTAATGCTGAGTAACCTGTTCATGGAAGGACCGGAAATCACTAATTCAAATTCATCCAAATCACAGGAGAAAGATCATGATCACAAAGATTGAAACCATACATGCGCGCGAGATCCTGGATTCGCGTGGTAACCCAACCGTTGAAGTAGAAGTCGTGCTATCCGGAGGCGGAAATGGTCGGGCGGCCGTTCCTTCAGGCGCCTCTACCGGTGTCCATGAAGCTCTGGAGCTCCGCGATCAGGATAAGATGCGTTTTGGCGGGAAAGGCGTATTGAAAGCCGTCCAAAATGTAAATGAGATCATTGCACCCGAGCTGCAGGGATTGGATGCTCTGGACCAGGCAGGAGTCGACCAGGCCATGATCGAGCTAGATGGGACTCCGAATAAGAGTAAACTTGGCGCCAACGCGATTCTCGGCGTCAGCCTGGCCATCGCACGATCGGCAGCAGATGGAGTGGGTTTGCCACTTTACCACTATCTGGGGGGGGTGCAGGCAAAGGTTTTGCCGGTTCCGATGTTCAACATACTGAACGGCGGTGTGCATGCCAACTGGCAGGGCACAGATTTCCAGGAGTTCATGATCGCACCAGTTGGCGCTCCGAACTTTCGTGAGGCTTTGCGCTGGGGAAGCGAGACTTACCAATCCCTCAAGGCAGTCCTTAAGAACGGTGGTTTCAGCACAGGCGTTGGTGATGAGGGCGGCTTCGCACCCGCTCTTAAAACGAATGCCCAGGCTGTGGAGTTGATACTGCAGGCCATCGAAGCGGCTGGATATAAACCTGGGGAGCAAATCGCTATTGCGCTGGATCCGGCTTCCAGTGGCTTCTACGAGGAGAATTATTACAATCTTCGTACTGAAGGGAAGAAAGTCTCCTCAGCTGAAATGGTGCAAATATATTCCGATTGGGTGAAGAGATACCCGATTGTCGTGCTCGAGGATGGGCTAGCAGAGGATGACTGGGCTGGCTGGAAGTTATTGAATCAAACCCTGGGAGATAAGATCGAGCTGGTTGGGGATGATCTTTTCGTAACCAATGTCAAACGCATCCAACGCGGCATCGAAGAAAACGTCGCCAACGCGGTGTTGATCAAATTGAACCAGATCGGCTCTCTCAGTGAGACCATCAACGCCATACAGCTTGCTCGCAGTGCAGGATGGGGAGCAATGGTTTCGCACCGCAGTGGTGAGACGGTGGACAGCTTTATTGCCGATTTCACAGTAGCCATGGCTACCGGTCATCTGAAGACCGGCGCCCCGGCACGTGGTGAGAGAGTAGAGAAATATAACCAGCTTATGCGCATCGAGGAATGGCTGGGTGAGGCTGCAATTTATGCAGGGAGAAAGGCTTTTGTCCGCTAAAGGATAATCTGTGCCAAATCCAATGGGGTGGAACGAATACATTGAAGTGGCAATCTCATTCCAGGATGCTGAACCTCTTTGGCAAGAATCGGATCAGCCATGATTACGTATTTTTGTCCAAATTGCTGGGCGATATTGAAGGAGAAAATGGGAAAATGCCCGGCTTGCGGTTACGAGCTCTATGAATATTCCGAGCTGGACTATGAACACAAATTACTGCTTTCTCTTCATCACCCGGTTCAGGATAACCGCATCATGGCAATTAATCTCCTCGGGGAGATCAAAAGCGTTGCCGCCCTCCCCGAGCTAGAAGCCATATTATTTGAAGAAAATACAAATTATTTCACACAAAAATCCGTTCTCCAGGCGGCTACGAAAATTGATGGTCCGGAAGGTTTAGCGCTGATCAAGAAAGCTCAAGGGCATCCTTCAACTCTGGTACAGCGCCTGGCGAACGATTTATGGGTAGAGATACAGGAAAAAGGGAATGTGTAATAATGGACGAATATACGAGTCTAACCCCACAACCGGGCAAGCTTGAGGTGCATGTAACAGAGGACGTGGCAAATGATCTATACCAATTTATTTCCAGGCAGGGTTGGGAATACGAGGAAGGCTTGCGCCTGTTATTAGGAGCTGGAATGGGCTACCTGCGGAGCAGCAAGATCTTATCGGAAACGGATCCGGAGTCGAAAGAGAAGGAGATACATCAATTAATCGCCCGGCTTGTCGAAACCGAATCACGCCTGGCTGCAACACGCTTCCGCATGTCCGAGCTACAGCAGGCCAACGAATCCTGGGAGCTTTCGACAGGGGCAGTCAATACCGAACGGGTCGGTCTATCTAATGTGGTAAAACGGCAGCGAGAAGAAATCGACCAGCTCCACGCTGAGGTAGATCGCCTCAAGCAGGAAAATGCGCAGCTTATGAACCGAGTAGATCAACAAGACTTGTCCTCTCCTGGTTCCGACCCAGTTCAGCTAGAGCCTACATCCAGGCATAAACATCTTGCCACCTGGCTGGAGAAGCTCAGGGGTTGAAATCTTTCACAGCGCTTGAAAATCCATCCGGAGATGGCAGGTGTCGTTGAGCGACAGCAGGTCAAAATCAATCCCGTCCGAGTCAAATACATTGATGGCACAGTTATCCTGGTGGATGCGCCAGAAGCGGTCGTTTCCCAACCCCAGGATGGCCAGCAAGATTACCCGGTTGATCACCGTATGACCGACGGCGGCGACGGTCTCTCCGGGATGGTTGCGGATCATCTCCTCGATGGCTGCCATCCCCCGCAGGCGAAGATCCTCGAGCGTTTCTCCACCAGGGATGCGCGCCTGATCAGGCGCATGCATCCAGGCTGAGTAAATCTCCGGCCACCTGGTCTGCGCTTCCTCCGGTGTTAGCCCATGCCATTCCCCATAGTTTATGTCATTCAACCCTGCACTAGACTGGACGGAGATATCGAATTTAACCGCTATCATTTCCGCTGTTCGCATCGCGCGTTCGAGGGGACTGGAATAGATAGCAGCCGGCTTCCATTCCCCGGCAATTCTCCGAGCTGTTTTCTCCGCCTGGGCAATACCTGTTTCGTTCAGCGGGACGTCGATGCGACCGCGGAAACGTTCGATGCGGTTCCATTCAGTTTGGCCGTGACGGACCAATAAGATTCTCGTCATCCTGGTTTCCCTCTAGTATTTCTCCACCTGGTTGGTAAAAAGCGAGCCCGGATAGCCGGTAAAAAAAGCCAGGGCTTTTCTCCAGGCATTCGCTTCGTCCTGGGTCAACTTTTCATCCCGGTATGCCCAATTGTTCTTACGAATGTACTCTTTCATTAGCTCAGACTGCCTGTTCAGACGTTCGATCGTGTCAGTAAAGATGACTTTCGCAGCCCGAGGGTGCCGGTTTGAAAAATGTCCAGTGGCTATGCGCAGGTGTGCCAGACACAACCCCTCCGATGACCGGTATGCATCCAACAGCTCTTGGCTCCCTTGTTCGAGCTCTTCGAATAGTGTCGCCAGGCTTTCCAGGGCTCCCTTTTCTGCAGTCTCACAGATCGGGCATTGCCCTTTCGGCATCAGGATCGTTGCTGGATAAGAGACCTTCCCTTTGAATCCCAAGCTAGCCAGCAGGTTTCCCATCCCGCCGGGTGTCCAATTATGCCCTGCTAGATCCTGGAGCTCCTGGCTGACCAAACGCCCCAGATGCTCGTAAACGATGTTCACCCCTAGCACGATCCCGCTGTTTGACAGCTCGGCAGCGACAAAAAGCCGGGTATGCTCTGGGCAGAAGCCGTAAGCAGCCATAATTTCCCCACGGGCTTCTGGATCGTTTACGTTTTCCCACAAGAAACTCTCCATGGCGTGCTCGGCAGTTTCGCGATACTGGCGGCAAGCAGGGCAGCCGGGTTTCTTCAGCGAATCTTGCAGGTGAGTTATCGAGAGTGCGAAAGCCACAGGTCATCTGCTCCAGAAAAATAAAAAGCCTCTACCGCATCGATTTGCCAGTAGGGGCTATCAGTCCAATTGGACATTTTGCGAGCCTCATCGCTATTCATTCATAACAAATTCTACCACCATTTGATCTAAAAGATCAAATTAGGCAGCTCTGCGATGGCGTGCGCCAGCCGGGTGCCATACCACGTGATCAGGCTTCCGTCGCATAAAATTATCCGGTCATCTCGCACTGCAGGGGTATCGGCGAACAGCTCCCTAATCTGTTCACGATGGACCTGGGTAAATGCATACGGCTCATCCGGGAGCAGGATGACCTCGGGGGCAGTTTTGCGAATCTCGTCGCAGGTCACCCAGGGGTAGCGGGTGTCGATCTCTTCTGATGCGCCTGACCCCTGGCTTGATTCAGGGATACGCCGGCGGTTGGCAAATACGTTTTCTCCCCCCAAGGCACCCAACAGGTCGGCGGGATACGTTTCCGCATTGAAAGTCATCCAGGCAGGCTCGTCTTTTTGGGATTCATCCATCCAAATCGGGCAGAAATAGCGCCAGGCGGCGTGGCTCTCGGCTGCTTGCTGCGCCCAATCCAGGGCAATCTCAATCATGTGCAGGCGCATTTTCCCCAATTCGTTCTGATAGAGAGTATTCAGATTCCACAAAACGTCCAGAGATTGTTTCACCGTTTGCGGGAAGATCACCCATACGTAAATGCCGGCCTGGCGTAAACGGTCGACCAGCTCGGGTGAATTCTCTTCCTGGCACGCCAGCACCAAATCGGGATTTAACGCAAGAATATCTTTAAGGCGCGCATCCTTCGGACCTCCTACGCGAGGCAGGTCTTTCGTCTGGTCTCCAGGGCGGGTGCAGTAATCCGTCACCCCAACGAGATACTTCCCGATATCCAGGTCGAAGAAACTCTCGGTGAGAGATGGAACCAGCGAGACAACCCTCTCCGGGGGCTGGCTTAGATCTCCCAGAATATATTGCTCTTTCGAAGAATCGGCTGGTTGTGTAGACATCCCTAATCCTTTGATAGTTCGATGGCAGCCGCACTCATAAAAGCCGATGCCAGGGGCAGAGCAGCCTCATCGAAATCAAAACGTGGGTGGTGGTGTCCAAAATTCAACCCTTTTTCAGGGTTCGCGGAGCCCACCAAAAAGTACACTCCTGGCACTTGCTGCAAAATAAATGCCATGTCCTCGGAGACCATGGTTTGAATGTCCGTATTCAGACGGACCTGCGAGAAATCTCGTCTTGCCAGTTCTTGCAAACGCCTCGCAGTCTCCGCATCGTTAACGACGGGTGGCGTTACCGTCTCAATCTCGACCTCCGCTTTGCAGCCAAACGCCATGGCGACCCCTTCGACAATCTGTTTCATGCGGTGGTGAACCTCTTTCTGGACATCTTTTTCGAATGTGCGGATTGTCCCATTCAAGATGGCTTCCGAGGGAATGACATTGAAAGTTTCTCCCGCCAGAAAGCGCGTTACGCTGAGCACAGCCGTCTCAACCGGAGAGATGTTTCTGGAAACGATGCTCTGCAGTGCAGTGATGATTTGCGCTGACGCCAGTACAGGGTCGATAGATTGCTGTGGTAAGGCTCCATGACCGCCAACCCCTCGAATTCGGATGGTGAATGTATCGGCGCCAGCCATCAGTGGCCCAGGGACAATCCCTAACCAGCCGACAGGTTTTTCATTCCACAAATGCAAGGCCAACGCATGGTCCGGCTTCGGATTATCGAGCAGGATACCAGCTGCCATCATCTCTTGCGCGCCGTTACCGCCTTCTTCGGCAGGCTGGAACACCAATTTTATCTTCCCATGCAGGTCAGACCTGTGCTCGCTCAATATGCGCGCTACGGTCAGACCAATGGCTATGTGGCCATCGTGGCCGCAGGCGTGCATCACGCCCGGGGTTTGCGAGGCGTACTCTGCTCCGGTTTCTTCCTGAATCGGGAGTGCATCCATATCGAAGCGCAGCAAAGTCGTCGGACCCGGCTGGGCGCCTTCCAGGATTGCAACAACACCGGTTTTGGCAACCCCACCGGTGACATCCAGGCCAAGTTTGTTCAATTCATTTGTGATCACTCCGGCAGTGCGCGCTTCTTTATACTGAAGCTCGGGGTGCCGGTGCAGGTCACGGCGGATGGTGCGCGTGGTCTCAAATAAACGGTTAGCTTCACTAACGAGAGATTCCATATGCGGTTGTCTGAATCGATTTCTGGGCGGTAAAATCGGATTTTTCTTGCCGATGCTTATCCGGGTTTTCCATTGGCAGGAAGGCAGTTGCAGTTCCCATTTTCCTGGTTATCGCAGGGATTTTCAGCTTTCTGACGGAGAGCCTCGTACTCTTCCCAGGGTTTGATCTCTTCTTTGCCGAATTCCCGCAGGCCGACCTCCGGCAATTCAACAATCACCCTTTCTCGTAAGGGGATCACATCCACCACCTTACCTTCTCCTTGAGGGGTGATCACCCTTTTATTCCGTTTTGGAAGCTGCTGCCGAGCGGTAACATATTGTTCGTATTCATAAATTAAGCAGCAGCGCAGCCGGCCGCACATACCGGTAATTTCGGACGGCGTCAGAGAAATACCCTGTTCTTTAGCCATGCGGATCGAGATCGAGCTGAATTCCATCAGGAAACGCGAGCAGCAGCGTGTTTCCAGGCCGCAGGCGCCCATGCCCCCCAGCAGTTTGGCGACATCACGCGGTCCAATTTGACGTACCTCGACCTGCGCCGGTGAATTCTTCCTTTGCATATCGGAGCGCAGTGATTTCAGGTCGACTTTTTCTTCAGTCTCGCTGTTGTAAAAAATTGTCAGGCGAGAGCCGTCGAAACTAAATTCTGCAGAAATGAATTTGACTCCCTTGAGCCCCAACTCTTTTGCGCGACTGCTGCAGTTGATGAGAACCTCTGCCTCTTTATTCTGCCACATCTGGCGCATCAGCAGATCCCGGGGATTCGCCCGCCGGTCAACTGGTTTCCAGCCCCCTTCAGGAGGCGGGGGTGGATCTGGAATTAACTCCGCGACATGCCCAAGCTGCCAGCCCCGACTTGTCTCGACGACCACGTATTCACCAATGCGCAAATCAGAGATTTTGCTGGCGTCGAAATGGTAAATCTTCCCGACTTTAGAAAAGCGGATGCCGGCAATTGTTTGTTCAATCATTTCCAGATTATAACACCTTGGTTAATCAACCATTTTGATGGTATACCCGGCGCCGCCTTGCAGGTCAGCCACGCTGATTTTGGCAGCTACCGATTCGGCGATTTGGCGAAGTGCGCGTCCAGAGGCTGAATCAGGCGCAGAAAGCACCACAGGTTTCCCATCATCGCCGCCCAGGCGCACGGCGGGATCTAATGGGATCGAGCCAATGAAGGGGACCCCTGCCGAAAGAGCCAGCCTTTCGCCGCCTCCACTGCCAAAGACATCCATGCGCTGGCCGTCGGGTAGCTCCAGATAGCTCATATTTTCGACCACGCCCAGGACGGGCACGTTGAGTTCCCTGAACATTGCCAGCGCCCGGCTGGCGTCTTCCAATGAGACCTGCTGCGGCAGGGTTACGATCACACCCCCGCTAAGCGGAACTGATTGTGCCAGGCTTAATTGGGCATCTCCTGTGCCCGGGGGCAGGTCGATCACCAGATAATCCAGCTCGCCCCAATCCACGTCGGACAAGAACTGCCGGATCGCGGAATGCAGCATCGGTCCGCGCCAGATCAACGGCTGGCCTGGTTTGGTTAGAAACCCTATCGACATCAATTTGACCCCATAAGCTACAGGGGGAACCAGCTTCCCGGCTTTCTGCGGGCCCAGGGCGCTCACACCCATCATCGTCGGTACGTTCGGGCCGTAAATATCGGCGTCCAGCAAACCAACCCTGGCGCCGCTTTGCGCCAGTACAGCGGCGATGTTAACGGCAACCGTGCTCTTACCCACTCCGCCTTTCCCGGAGGCGACTGCCACCATATTCTTTACCGGCATCTGCAGCAAGCCGCGTTCGCGGCCATCGTTGGGAACCGTGGATTCGAGTTTGACATCCACCTTTTTCACCCCCGGCAGAGCCAGAACGGCCTGGCGGGCTTCTTCTTCGATCTTCCCTCGCAGCGGGCAGGCCGGGGTAGTCAGCATAATGGAGAAGCTGACTGCTTCCCCATTGACCTGGATATTGCGGACCATGTGTAACGAAACAAGGTCGCGGTGTAGCTCGGGTTCAATGACTTTGCTTAATACAGCCAGGATATTCTCCTGGGTAATTTGTGAATTTCCCATCTTTCTTTTATGCCTCTTTTTCGTGTTTGAGGAGATTCCGTTCGATCTCTCTCTGGGCTTCCTTGAATTGCTCGACCAGATCTTGGTCATTCCCCCTGAACCGCCGGATGGTCTGCCGGGCGCATTGGGTACAGCCACGCATCGCCCGAAAAGAATCGGCGTTGCAGGATAAACACCCCCCCAGCCGGATCATCATCAAAACAAACGCCAGGTGGTCCGGGTGATCCGGGGGTAAGGAATCTATCTTTTCAACCAACTCCTGCCATTCCGCCCCCCTCAAATTCCCTAATTCAGATATCACCCGTGAAGGAAACAATAATTCAGTGTCGGAATTAAACATTTATCCAACCTTAGGCGCAGCGCTTTCTACAGGTTTGCGCGCTGCAGCTTTCGCCGCTTCTTTTTCCGCCTTGGCTGCTTGTTCTGAAGCGTAGTTTACCGGACGGATCGAAGCGTAGTAAGAAGCGGGTTTTGATAGGTGCTCTTTATCGTAAATATTGGTTACAAAACGATTATACGAAGCAATTTCATAATTATGGTCCATCTTTATGGCATCAAAGGGGCAGTATTCAGCGCACAGCCCGCAGTTCATGCACACGTCAATATCGATATGGAACTCTGCCGGACTGGGAATCGGTTTGCCGGTCACCGGATCGTTTGAACGCACGATCCAGATGCATTGAGGCGGGCATACTTTAGCGCAGATGCCACATGATGTGCAGCGGTCGATCTTTTCTCCGCTTTCACCCACATCGTAGATCAGCATGGGGATAAAGCGGAATTCCTCCGGTGTAGGCAGCTTTTCCTCAGGATATTGAATGGTGAAAATACCCTCTGCCTTGGAGCTCATGCGGTGTTCGATCCCCTCTGGAGTGTTATACCGCTTTCCTAACCAGCGCAAGTCGTCCAGATAAGTATCGACAAAGTGTTTGAATGTTACCGCCAGTCCCTTGATGATTCCTTCGCCAACCATTGTGTACTCCTCAATCCATCATCGGCTTTCTTCTAACGATCGACCTCGCCCAGGACGATATCCACGGCTCCCAGAATAACAACTACATCGGCTATCTTCCGCCCGATAGACATCTGCGCCAGACTGGTCAGGTTGATAAAAGAGGGAGCGCGCACATGATACCGCCAGGGATTTGGTTTCCCGGTCGAGATGATGTAGAAGCCCAGTTCTCCTTTCGGGCCTTCTACCCTGCCGTACGCCTCCCCTGCCGGGACGCGCACCGTATACTGAGGCTTTCCGGTCTGGATAGATCCGTCGGGGATATCTCGCACTGCCTGATGCAAGATTTTTATGCTCTCGCGGATTTCATCCAATCGCAAAAGGAACCGGTCATAAACATCCCCATGATACCGGACGGCTACATTGAAATCAAACCGGTCGTAGATGCTGTATGGGTCTGCTCGCCGAAGGTCGTAGGGAACCCCTGAAGAACGCAGGATAGGCCCCGAAGCGGAATTCGCCACAGCTTGATCGGGAGTCAGCACCCCTACCCCTTCGCAGCGGTTTCGGACTATTTCGTTATCGACCAGATAGGCTTCCAGCTCGTCCATCTTACGCGGCAGGCGCTCATCTACCAGCAAACGAATTTTCTCGAGGACCCCCTCGGGCAAATCTCGCGCCACGCCTCCAAAGCGGAGATAATTGCACATCATGCGTGATCCGGAAGTGGCTTCGAAGATGTCCAGGATCAGCTCGCGTTCCTCCAGGGCATAAAGCATGGGGGTGAAAAAGGCGCCCAAATCGTTCAAGACAAAGCCGGTGGCAACCAGGTGGCTGTTAATCCTGGTCAGCTCAGCCATTATCACACGCAGGTATTCTGCCCGTTCCGGTGGCTGGATATTCATCAATTTTTCGACCGCCAACGCGTAACCGAAATTGTTGCTCATCGAAGTAATGTAATCCAAGCGGTCGGTGAAGGGCATATTTCCCAGGAAAGTGTTGCGCTCACCAATTTTTTCATGATTGCGGTGCAAATATCCGATCACCGGTTTCAATCCGCGAATTGTTTCTCCATCTAAGGAAACAACCATGCGGAAAACGCCGTGCGTTGAGGGGTGCTGGGGACCCAGGTTGACAATCATCTGGTCGGTCTTCAGCTCAGAAATCGAGGGAATTCGGCTCAACCCAGCATACAGAGCGGTATCTGCTTCAGGGCTCCAGCTATCCGGATTGAACCCGGCCGGATATTGAACATTATCGTTAAACGGATTTGTATCTTCTTTAGAACTGAGCTTGCCATCGGGCCAACGGCTTTTGAATGGTTTGTTATCTTCCTCGAAAAAGGGCTCTTTCCAGTCTTTACGCAGCGGGTGTCCGGCAAATCCTTCCCACAGGAGTATTCGGCGTAGGTCTGGATGACCTTCAAAGCGGATGCCGAAAAGGTCCCAGATTTCACGCTCCTGGAATTCTGCTCCCGGGTAGAGAGGGACTAAAGAGGGTACGACCGGATCAGTCCGGGGAACCTGTACTTTCAGGTTGAGGGGACCGCCCCCGATCATTTTCGATAGATGGTAGACCACTTCCATCAAATCCTGAGGATAATAATCCACCCCTGTGACCGAAGCGCAGTAATCGTAGCCGTATTCGTCTTTCAGTGTCTGGAACACCTCCAGCAAATGGCTTGCCGAGACGATATACCCCTGATAGCCCGGTCGAGTGTCAGGGGTGACCGCTTCTGGGAAACGGGTGGCCAGATCCAGCGATTCCTTGAGTGCAAATTGTTCGGTCAATGCGAGACTCCTCTCAGGCAGTCGGATCTGCAGTAATTGTTGTTTCTGCTTCAGGTTCCGGTTCAGGGCGCTGAGTTTCTTCCCGGATCAGATCAAATTTACGCGGATCCATCAGATCCGGCCCTAGAACGGGGATCGGGATGGCTGGGATTTCGGCCTTCTGATACCAGCGCACCTTTTTGATCGATTCGTGGTCGACTTTTTTCTGCAGGGTAATCAAGCCGTTGAGAAGCGCCTGGGGTGTAGGCGGGCATCCGGGGATATAAACATCAACAGGGATAAACTTGTCGATTCCAGGGACCACGCTGTACCCTTCTTTAAATGGTCCCCCTCCTGAAGCGCAGGCGCCCATGGCAACCACGTATTTTGGCTCCGGAATTTGATTGTACAACCGCACGATCTGCGGCACCATTTTCTTGGTGACGGTGCCCGATACGATCATCACATCTGCCTGGCGCGGGCTGGGGCGCATGACTTCCATGCCGAAGCGAGAAAAATCATAACGGCTGGCAGCCGTGCAAATCATCTCGAAGGCGCAGCAAGCCAACCCGAACATCATTGGCCAGAGCGAGTTGCGCCGGCTCCAATTGTAAATCCTATCCAGTGTTGTAACTGTGACCTGGTTTTCAACTTCGATTGGAATGTCAATGCCAGGTTTTTTTAATTCATCATCCATGGGTATTAGCCTTTTCTTCAGAGATCCAGGAGTGCAGGTTAGGACATAATTGTATCACTTCAAAAGGACCTGTCAAGAAGGATTTATGCAAAGAATCCTTTGCATAATTCATCCGATGCCTTATAATGATGTCAGCCTAAAAATGCTTTTCTATTCGATCGCGAATGTCCAATGCACCCCACCCGCCGGCGTATCCTTGAATATCTTAAAACTCACTCTTCTTCCACAGTCAGCCTGATCAGTAGAGCATTAATGGTGACTCCGGCCGATATCAGGTACCACCTGGCAGCATTGCGCGACCAGAATCTGGTTACCCCTTTCAGGGTACGCACCTCCGAAAAGCGCGGCCGCCCGCAAACCTGCTGGAGCCTGGCACTGCCTGCACGCGATCATAACCTGGTTGCTCTAGCCAGCGCCCTGCTGGATGAGATTAAAATCCCTAGGGATGAAAGAGCCTACCACTCACACCTGGATGAATTGGCCAGGCATATGGCGCCAGTCCCAAATGGAGTTAACCACAGCCTGGCTCAGAGGCTGACCCTCGCAATTCGGCACCTCAATGCCTCTTTTTACCAGGCGCGTTGGGAAGCCCACACGGCCGGGCCGCGCATTTACCTTCATCATTGCCCCTATGCTGCCCTGGTTCCTCAGCATGCGGAACTGTGCGAACTTGATGCCCGTATCTTGTCGCAGTTGGTCGAGGCTGGGGTTACTCAAATTGCGCAGGTAGAGATAAATCATGCTCCGGATTGTGTTTTTATTGTGAATATCGCATCTCGATAAGCGTGATGACCGTCCATCTGTCCTGATTAATTACGCGGAATGTCCACCCGTCCAACAGTCCCCTGGCCTATTCGAGAAGTAACTTTCAGGTGGCCGCCTAAACCCTCAGCCCTTTCAGCTGCGCCGGCCAAGCCAAAGTGGCCCTCTCTCACCAGCTCGATCCACCAGTCTGGGACTTTGAACCCCCGGCCGTCAACCTAGCATTTCTTGCAGCGCAGAATTGCTTTCGATAATCCGCCCCTTGAGGGAGATCAGTTCGATCCCCAGGCCAGCCTGCTCAAAGATGGTGCGGAAGCGAGCTTCGCTATCCTCCAGGATGCGTTGGGAGATCTTTTGTTGAGTGATATCTCGTAATAGCCAGCGAACGCCTGGCGCAGCACCATCCGGGGACCGGAAGATGCTGGCCGACAGTGAGACGTCGATTGGGAGACCTCTGGCAGTATGTAAACGGCAATCAAATTCACGCAATTCATCAATCTGGGTTAGCGCTTGAAGTTGCCTGCGGAATTCACTGCGGTTTGACTCCTCCATGAAAGAACCCAGGGATTTTCCCGTCAGCTTCTGTTGGGGCAAACCCAACAGGTCCTCTGCATCATGGTTCGCTACCCGAATGATCCCTTTTAGATCGGTTATGAACATCCCGTCGGGGGCAGTCTCGAATAGTTTTTGATAGCGACTCCACTCTTCCTCTAGTGATTTCCGCACGAGCATCACTTCTTCATTTTCCTGGCGAAGTTTATCTTTGGCAACCCACAGCTGCTCCAGTACATCATTGAAGGATTTGTATAGCTCTTGATAGACTGGGTCGTTCGAGATTTCGCGGTTCTTTTGTTGCTAAATTTGAGCAATTCGGTCGCGAAATTCATCAACTTTATTGCGAAATTCCTGGTCAATCACTGCTGAACTCCTTCATAACTGCGCTTTATCGTTCTACGCGATCTGTGATTAACTTCTCATGATTGCTCTTGATCACCCGTCTGATGCGGTAGTCACGATCACGGCATAAGCATAGTCGAGTATGTGTAACGAGGAAATATCGCCTCTTTTATCCATTCTTAAATTTCGATCTTTGTTCCAAAGTGCGGAGAATGCTCTACATGCCTAAGCCCAATATCAATACCTAATCTCCCGCCCTTATTCACTATGATGATTATCTTAATTATACAGTTAATTTGAGGGAAAAAGACCCTCCGGCTGAAATCAGCCGGAGGGATAGATCATTGATTTTCAATAGGAGCTTATCGCTAGTAACCCCCGTTATAAACAACCACATCCTGCTGGTTGGTCTTTGTGCCGGCGGCAAATTCATAACCATAGAACCAGATGACATCCTGCTGGTTGTTCGAATCCGTCCAGAAGGCGTGGAATACGTTGTTTGAACCCACGGCGATGTCGGTGTAATCGCCAAAGAACCCACCTCCAAACCCATACTGGGTATTGATGTGATGAGTCGTGACAGTACTGGCTACATTGGATGTGAGATCGCTCACTTCGTAATCCAGGCGAGCATTATCGATAAATTTACCCAACGTCAGGCAATCAATGCGTCCGACTGATGTTGGAGATGCCGGTGTTTGGCAAGTTTGCCAGGGCGAAACGAAATCAGCGATGTAAGCAGACATGTAGACCTTCCCCGAAGGGGACACTGCTACTGCAGGGAAGACCTGGTCGACACGTAGAAGAGTCGCAGGCGCATTGAGCATGCTCCCGTCTGGCTGCTTGACCGGATAACCCTCGGCTGTCTGCGTCGAGGCGTCGACCGCCGGAAAATCGAGCTGGAATGGGCTCCAGGTCATGCCGCCATCGGTTGACATGCTGTAAACAGCAGCGGAATGGCAGCCATTATAGGTGAATGTCGAGCATAGTTTCCCCGTGCTGTTGTCTACAAGTGTATTCCAGGTCACGTATACGTCGCCATTCGGCGCGACTGCCGCCGCCGGGAAGCTGTTGACCCGGAAAAGTGTGTTCGGGAGTGGAGAAATATCAACCAACTGCGATATGGCTATCGGTTTGCTGAAAGTTACTCCCCCATCGGTAGATTTCACCACATACGTGCTATTAAGCGTGGCCAGGCGGGTAGCTCCCTCAAAGAAGACGTATAGAGTTCCATCAGGGGCAACTACTGGACGAGAGCCCTGGTCATATAAAACATTCCCCACAATGAGGCGAGGTTTACTGAAAGTCTTACCGCCATCTGTTGAGTTAGCAATGGCTATCGGTGACTGTACGTAAGCGCCCGTATGTGGATTGAAGATGAAGCGCGTAAAGGTCACGTATACTCGATCCCTGAAGGGGCTGTTTACATAAGAATCTACCGCAAGCCATTCTTTATCGTTGAAGATGGCTGGAGAGGTAGTCTGGTCGATGAAAGTTGGAGAGCCCCAAACGAGGTCGCCTGAGGCGTTGAAGGTTCCTTTGCTTAGGGTGACCGTGTTCGGAGGGGCGGTGCGGTCGAAACCCAAACCGGCATAGTACGCATTTCCGCGTGAATCGAAGGCTACTGCGGGGTCGCCGCCAGCGTCATAGATGCCGCCTGCCAGTTTCTCAATACCCGGTACGAGTGTTCCCAGATGCTGGGGATCGGTAGAGGTGCAGCACCAGTGCTCCCCACCGTCATTCGAGAAATAGGTCCCCGAGTAGCCGTCGCCCAAAGCGCTGCAGGGTACACCATCAACCACGCAGCTCCAGGTCCGCGGTACGTAATCATTCGCTCCGGCCACGAGCCGGTCAGGATTGTTCGGATCCACGGCAATTGCTGTCTCGTTCTGGGGGGCTGCCATGGTGTCTTGGTTAACGGTCACATCCGGGGGTACAACGGTAGTCTCGTCCAGGGGGCTGGAGAGGACAAACGTCGGAGAGATTGGAGCGGCGGGCACGGAAGAAGACCCGCTTTCTACCTGTGCTTCTTGCTCGACATAACCAGAGAATCGAATTTGCAGTCCGGCAGTACCATTCAAAGAAGCTACTTTCCCTGCAAGCGTGTTGATATCATAAGTTGTCTTCGAGGCTGATGCCATAGATCCGGCGCCTGCCAGACTGGCCATCATGACTGCAGCTAAATAGATCTTGACTAACATTAATCACTTCTCCTTTTCTTCATCTGTTAATATTGATACAGACTGATCTCTCACGGGAGAGATCTCACCCATCCCAGAGTTAGCTGCTCCTTTTGGGGGAGACTTGTTCTTCAATTTGTGGTCCTTGACTCCTTTCAAGAGAAAATTCGGCCAGGTTCAAGACCAATTTTGCCTGTAAGCAGAACAGGATAGGGTCAGGATGGCTGGCCTTCCCATCGTCTCTTTGAATGTGTGGTTAATTTTGTGCCCTGTCGAATCCAACAGAAGCGCGCTTCAGGAAAATTTGAAAACTTGCTGGTCCCCTGTTTTTTTGTGCTCAATTCCATCCATAACATAACGAAATGATGAAAATATCTTGCACTTTACAGATGTTTTATATCATATTATTTGATGGCTTTACATTAAACAGGGCTAAGAAAACCCCGTGAAACAACTTATAGACCCCATCTTCTCCTTCTTAAAAATCCCTGACGGAATCGTTCGCATCAGGGTAAAATGACCGGGTTCCAGCGATTAATCATCTGGGAAAACATCTTATCGATATATTCATGGAGCCAACTGACTGAGATGCAGATTCACTTCAATCACGGCCTGGATATTTTTTTTGATCGAATCGACCGTTGGTCCCGTCGTTTATTTGACCCGGGTACTCAGGAGACAAATCCCTGGCCAACCCGCATTTGGATGGGTTGTTTATTTCTTGTTGGTGTTTACCTATGGGGATATTTCCTCCGATGGGGTTCTATCCCATTCTCACTTCACGATTGGTATGAAATTACCGGACCACGGTTGGCATTCCTGCAAGACGCTCTCAAACAGGGTGTTCTCCCCTTACACATCTCCGATCCGCTTACTTTGGGAGGTGTATCGGATTGTTTCTTATCCATTCCCGACCAAATCCTCTCCCCTCAAATTCTGCTTCTCCTGTTCATGTCGATCGGCAAGTTCGTCCTTGTCGATGTTCTACTGCTATATACTGTCGGTTTTTTGGGGCTGTTATGGTTTCGCCGGAAATATTCACTTTCCTGGTTCAGCTTCACCCTGTTGTTTGGGTTGTTTAATTTCAACGGCCAGATTTTAGGTCATTTATCCATCGGGCACCTGACCTGGGGAGGTTATTTCCTCTTCCCCTGGTTCGCCGCACTGGTTATTTCGTTCATCGAAGGAGATCACAGTTGGAAATGGATTGCCAAAATGTCTCTCCTGCTGCTGGCTATCCTTCTGCAGGGCGCTTATCACCAGTATGTTTGGACCTTGATCTTTTTATTCTTCCTGGCATTCGCTAACCGCAGGTATATCTTACCGATTGCAGGCACACTTGGTTTGAGCATCCTGGTCAACGCATTCCGCATCCTACCGCCATTCTTGCTGTTGGGTTCCTTCAACAACGCCTACGTTGGCGGTTATCTCACATTTACAGATATCTGGAAGGCGATGATCGAGCGCATGCAGCCGGGATCGGTGATCATCACCAGCTTGAACGCCCAACCAGTGAAAGCCTGGGAGGTAACCCTGTTTGTCGGATTGGCGGGAGCGATTTTCATGGTCATTTTCGGTCTGTATCGCTGGCTGCGCGGGCGTGAAGGAAAAATCCTTTACTGGGAGCTGATTCTCCCTCTCACCGGATTATTCCTGTTCTCATTCGATCGCATCTACCGGTATGTGCGCTATCTCCCTCTCCCCATCTTATCGGGAGAGCGTGTCGCCGACCGCTTTCTTACCCTGCCGTTCTTTTTCATCATGATCCTGGCTGCTATTGAACTTCAACGGTGGCTCAATCAGCCGCACCGCAACCAGGTCATCCTGCGCATCGGCGCTATCGGGCTATTCCTGGCGGGAAGCCAGGATTTATGGCTTAATCTGAAATCCTGGACACCCAGAAGCGTATCGAACCACATGCCATCTTTTGCATTCAAGCTGGAGAATTGGTTCGTGGTAAACCACGCGGACCCAAGCTATACCACAATCCTGATCGTTGGGGCTCTGATTTCTCTGATCAGCATCAGCTTCGTCCTCTTCATGGCATTACGAAAGCAAAAAAATATTCCTCCAACGGGAGCATCTTAGCATCTTGCACCACGCGTGTAATCGCTATGGGCCTTCTCCCCTACAGGCGGGGATAAATTAATTTACACGCTGATAAATATACCAATCCCAAATCTGGGTCGCAAACTCGTAGTGGGCTTCGGTATATTGCTTGAAAGCCAGCATGCCCTGGCGCGCTTCTGCGGAACAGTCCGGGCAGATGTCGGTATCTTCCGCCCAAAAGCTGGGCAGGCCAACGGAGGACTCCTTCTGGGCCAGGATAAGCTCCGGCGGGTCTTTAG
Organism: Chloroflexota bacterium; assembly: GCA_023381565.1. GTDB lineage: Bacteria > Chloroflexota > Anaerolineae > Anaerolineales > Anaerolineaceae > JAMCRR01. The sequence continues at coordinate 107,606 of JAMCRR010000096.1, read as the reverse complement.
CCAGCTCTCCCAGGAATTCGGCAAAACCTGTACTCCCAGTTGGCGTGGGTGAAAACAGGTGAACCGGGAACACGTAGCGCGTGGGGGAATGTCGCTTCGTCAGCAGGTTTATGCTGGGATGGTTCGACCAGACCAGGACCGACTGAGAAGGTTGGCTATGGTCGACCACGTATTGCTCCAGCTCGTCCATCGTGTGAGTCGTGATTGCCGGGTTCTCCCAGAAGCTGAGCAGTTCAGCCGGGCGTGGTCTTTCAACCGAAACGACCTGATACGCCCAGGGCAGCGCCATCACGGCTACTACAGCGCATGCTGCCAGCGCTGCTCCTGGTCTCTTTCTTAGCGACCTTCTCACTTCGAAAAACAGGTATCCGCTGGATGCTGCTAAGGCAGGGATGGGCAGGAGGTAATAGTGTCCGAAATCTTTCCCCGAAATGGTGATGAAAATTATCTCGATAGGAACCGAGAGGAGTACGGCCAGCATCAAATACCACCGCGCGATGTGACCCTGTGTCATGCTGCTGGGGTTCGCGCTACCCTGGTATTTACCGATCCGCCGGTTAAGGCGAAACTCTCGCCAGCTCTTAACTGCAAACACGCCCACCGCTGCCAGCCAGAATCCAAAGGGAGCGGCCAGGGGTTGGACTTGCAGGAATTTGAGCAAGGTCTGCTTTAATAATGTGAAAGAAAAACCTCCCTGAACGTACTGGCTGTTATGGGTAAAAACAGCGAACCATAAGTCCCCGAACCCGCCGCGGGCAGCCCAATAAGCAGCCACCAGGAGCAAGGGAATCGCCCCGGATGCAGCCATCAGCGCGGTGTGCCCTGCAGCCCGCCGGAATGCTGAATGAGATCCGTCGTGGCGCAAATCGTAGATCACCACTGCCAAACCGGAGCATGCACCCAGCGAGATATAAGTTGGCTTGAACAGGAATGCAGCTGCGGTCAGCAGGCCAATCGCTACCAGATAGCGGTGTTTTTCCGTTTTGAGGTAGGCGTATAGCGCCCCGATCAACAGAACTAACGGCAGGAGAACGTAGCTCTCGGTTATATTGCCATTCTGATAATAGTCTGGGAACAGGGCAGTGAACAGCAAGATGCCTGCTGACAACATGGCTGGGATGAATCCCCAGATCTTGCACAGGATCAGGAAGAAAAAGATGCCAACCACTGCCATCCACACGCCCTGGAAAAGCCATATGCCCCCCGTATTCGGGCCGGTGAGGGAAATTGCGGCTGCATCGACGTAGTATACAGCCGGTGGTTTATTGTCGTAGCAGTCGCGGTACAACAAAGCGCCGTTCAAGATTTGCTGCCCACAGTAAGCGAACACCCCACTGTCGACGTTCATCCGCTGGTAGCTCGGGTTCGTCCCGATCTGCACCAGAAAGTTTGCGACAAAGATCCCCAGGCAAACGGCTGCTACCGGTATCCAGCGATAACGGCTGAATCGGATCAGTAGGGCTTTCAATCGATCAAGGATCTGCGTTGAACCCATTTTTTTCTCTGGCTACCCGTTAGTTTCTCATAATATTGAGTAGAAGTCCAGAGGCATACCAGGAATGGAATAGGACGCGAACAGGTGCGGATTTGCGGTGATCCACAAATCCGCGCTTATCCGCGTCCTACAACTTGCGATGAATTGTGTCTTCTAATAAACGACCGCGGTCTTTACCGATTGGATCGGAGGGAGAAAAGCTGCCAGGATCTCCCACGTCTCACCCTCGTCGCGGCTGTAGAAAAGCTGTCCGGTGTCAGTTCCGGCGTAAATCCCGGCGGGATCCAGTGTGTCGGTTGCCAGGGCGTCGCGCAGCACCACCAGGTGCGCTCCTTGAGGCAAACCGCTCGTCTGGCGCTGCCAGGTTTCTCCGGCGTCGCGGCTGCGCCATACGGCGAACTGGCCATCCAAACTCATACGGAACTGATCGCTCTCTTCGGGGATAACAAAAATGGTTTGCGGATCATTGGGATGGATCGCAATGGGGAAACCAAAACGACTGGGGAGGCGTCCCTCACCGATATCGATCCAATCGTCGCCGTTGTTGTCGCTGCGGTACATCCCGCAGTGATTTTGCTGATAGAGGACGTTCGGGCGTGAGGGATGCATGGCAACCTTATGGACGCATTGCCCGAATTCGGGAAACTGGCTTTCTCCCATAAAGTCGGCCCGCACGTTTTTGTTACGCGGCTGCCAGGTCTTGCCGCCGTCATCCGTTCGGTAGACACCGGCCGCGGAAATAGCCACATACATTCGATCTGAATTCACCGGGTCGAGGAGGATTGTGTGCAAACATAAACCGCCTGCACCCGGATTCCACTGGCCGCGCTGGGGGTGATCGAAAAGGCTCTCGACGAGTGACCAGCTTTCGCCTCGGTCGGTGGATTTAAACAGGGCGGCTGGTTGAACCCCGGCATACAGCACATTCGGTTCGTCTGACAGGCCCGGGGTGATATTCCAAACCTTGATCACTTCTTCCGGTTTACTCAAATCCGGTCCGCCCGAAAACGCCTCTTCAACTGTCCCAGATGGGTGCCCGGATTTTGAAGCCCGCGAAAAAGCCGGCACACCTTCTGCCTGCTTCCAGGTCTGGCCCAGGTCATCCGAATGGTGAGGCGCCGTCCCAAAGGAAAAATGGTTCACGGCGGCATGCAACCGCTGATCCCGCCTGTCCATCATGATTTGCATGGTATTCCAACCCTTGAAGAGCATTTCACCTGCCGACCATTTTTTCCGATCCCGATCGCTGGTAAAAATGAACCCACCTTTGCGTGTCCCGACCATCACCATTACCTTGGACTGGTCACTCATTTTGCCTACCTCCTTCCACCCTCTCATCTGGAATAAGATTTAGAACGATTGTACCGGATATATACGATAATTACAATCTATTTTATCTAAAATCACCCGGCTTTCTATTTGATTCATCCGTCACCCCTCGCGTTCTCTTAACACCTGGTGGCAGGCGTTGCACGTGCTTTCGACGTCTTGAGCATTCATAAAACCGTTCTGCGCTGCACTCCCCATCGTGTGTCCAGAATGGCAGCTCACGCAGCTTCCGGCGGTCGGAGATGCAGCCTGCCAGCGAACCAGGAACTCATGCCAGTGGTTGTTCCGGCCTTCGCGCTCTCCCTCTCTGGTCGTCGTCGCTCCCGGGACAGTGATTTGCTCGATGGGAGTAAATCCCTGCTGGGTAACGTTTTGATGGCATTTCAAGCAGTTTTGGTCACCGATGGCGAAGGTCAACACCGCGGGTTGCACAGCGGTGCCGGTATACCACTTGAAAGCATTGCGCGCCCCGATCAATTCAGCCGTCATCCTGCCGATAATCCCCTGCCCGGAATGGCAGTCGATACAACGGGTACTTTTGGTCGTATGGAACGAGGCCAGGTCCACGGGTGTTCTCGTAGTCGATCTTTGGAAAAAGGTCGATTCTGGCTGCGTGTGGCAAGAAGCGCAGAAACCGTCGTGAGATTCCTGGCTGGCGGCAAACCCAAAACCCCCGACAGCCAGGAGCACTGCAACCAACAAACCAATACCTAAAATTGGCACGACAGGACGATTTTTCTTGCGTGGTAATACAGGTTTTTGTGTCATAGATATCCTCGAAGTGCAGGGATGGTCAAATTACATCTCTCGTGCTCGAATAGTTCCAGAAAGCTTTGTGAAACCTTTTTCGAACATCCAGGCTATGGACTTCATATTGACGAAACCATAAGAGAAATCATCTATCTCTGAAAAATCCCCCCTTAGACACATAGGATTTATGAAGAGCAGGTGGCTGCAAATTTGGATTTAAGTTAATAATTACCTATAGACACCATGATTCTAGTGGGTTTTGTGCCAGGCGGCAAGGGAATATTGCACGGTCATCGAGAAGAGATGGCATTGCAGCATCAGCCAACATCGGCCACAAGGTCCGATGTTGCCATGCATACTCCCCTATTCCACCGTTACCGATTTGGCCAGGTTGCGCGGTTGGTCTACGTCTAGCCCGCGCAGCGTGGCGATATGGTAAGCCAGTAGCTGGAGCGGTATAACCGTGATCACCGGGCTGAGCATCCAGGGCGCGTCCGGCACCCACAAAACAGCATCGGCCAGGTTTGCCACGCGTTCATCACCTTCTGTAGCAACCGCTACTACGTTTCCACCGCGCGCTCTCGCCTGCTCGATCTGGCTGACCATTTTATCGTACCAGGGATCTTTCGGGGCAAGGGCGATCACCGGCATCTCCCGGTCTACCAGGGCAATCGGCCCATGCTTCATCTCGCCCGCCGGGTAACCCTCGGCGTGTATGTATGAGATTTCCTTGAGCTTTAAGGCGCCCTCGTAGGCGATAGGCATGTTAATGCCCCTTCCCAGATACAGGGCGCTGCGCACCTCCTTGAGCCGGCGGGCGATCTGCTCGACCTCCGCCTCACGATCCAGGCAGCGCCCGACCAGATCGGGCACCCGGCTCAGGTCGGCAACCAATCGGCGGCGTTCTGAGTCGGTCAGCTCCCCTCGCTGGTCTGCCAGCAGGATGGCCAGCATGTACAGGTCGACCAATGGGGCAGTGAACGCCTTGGTTGAGGCTACGCCGATCTCCGGCCCGGTCTGCATGGAGATATAACCATCCGCAATACGCATAGCTTGCGAGCCGATGGCGTTGACGATCGACCACAAAACTGCATTCTTCCTCCGCCCTTCTTCCATGGCAGCCAGCGTGTCGGCAGTCTCACCGGATTGGCTGATCGCCAGTAACACATCGTTCTCTCCCAAAATCGGATCGCTGTAGCGAAACTCAGAGGCAATCTGGACTTCGACGGGGATGTGGGCAATACGCTCGATCAGGATCTTTCCCACCATACCGGCATGCGCGGCGGTTCCGCAGGCTGTGATAAAGATCTTCTGGATACGGCGCGCCAGCTCTGGTGCCAGGTTGAGCTGAGGCAGGCGAATTCTGCCTTCGTCGAAATCCACCCGCCCTGCCAGAGTGTCGGTCAGGGAGCGCACCTGCTCGTGGATCTCTTTCTGCATGAAGTGGCGGTACTCGCCTTTCTCCGCCGCCACTGGGTCCCATGAAACGGTGTGGATCTGCAGCTGGATTGGCTTTCCCTCCAGCGTCTGTAGACTCGCACCGTCGCGGGTGACCACAGCCATCTGGCGCGATTCCAGGAAGATCACGCGCCGGGTATGCTCGAGGATGGCCGGAATGTCGGAAGCGATAAACATCTCACCCTCGCCAATCCCCACCACCACCCCGCCTGCGTTGCCAACGCGCGCGGCGATGATCTTATCCGGCTCGCGTGAGGACATCACTACAATCCCATGCGCTCCTTTGAGCTGAAGCAAAGTCCGGCGCGTAGCCTCCACCAGGGTTACGCCTATGGAAAGGTAGCGCTCGACCAGGTGGACGATGGTTTCGGTATCCGTCTCCGAGCGAAAGTTGACCCCTTCAGAAGCCAGCTCATCACGCAGCTCGAGGAAATTTTCGACGATGCCATTATGCACCACCACCACCTCACCGGTGCTGCCCAGATGAGGGTGCGCGTTCCGGGCGCTGGGCTCGCCGTGGGTCGCCCAACGCGTATGGCCGATGCCCAGCCTGCCGCTGACCGGTTGGGCTGCCACCAATGCCGCAAGATGGTCCAATTTACCCGCATCCCGTCGCAGGGCGATCTTTCCGTTCTGGAGCACTGCCAATCCAGCCGAGTCATACCCACGATACTCCAGCCGTTTCAATCCGTTCAAAATAATGGGGGTTGCGTCTTTTTCGCCGATGTACCCAACAATCCCGCACATAGTTTATGCCTCCTGTAGTGCACAACCCATCCTCGCCTCACAGACGTTGAAAGTCGCTCTGGCGAGGCCTGGGCTGATCATAGTGCGAATAGTTGCGCTGTCTCCGTAAGAAATAGGAGCAATTTCAGCGCCATTCTTGATTGTGGGAAAGATATCGGATGTTTTTATCCGGAGGGCTTCCGCTGATCTGTCGATTTTCCCGGCGCCCAGGCTGGCAGCCTGTAAGCTTTCCGGTTAACCCCACCTTGCGGAGGGGAACCCTCATCCTCGTCACCTTGCCCCTTCTCTACCCCCAAAGATCGATCTCGCGAGCAAGGCCATGCGCTTTCTTCCCCATGGTTTGATTATTTGCCTGGTCAGCCTCCATTGGATTATCTCAAGAAATCCTAATCCATTATAACCGATCCGCACCGCGCTTGTCAGTCTCCGGTTTGTTTTATCCAGGTTTGTACTGCCGATAATCCTCAGGCGTATCCAGGTCAATATGGATACTGGGCGTATCGACCGGCACATAATGGATCTCCACACCTTTAGCGTTGAGAAAATCACGTAGCGTCGCAGGAGCCTGCAGCGAAAAAATTTCAGCCCACATGCTGCGTGGCAGCAGCCAGGGGTGGCCGCGCCGGAGTTTGTAGCTCGGCACAACCAGGCTGCCCGGCTCTTGATCCCAGACACGCAGCACCGCCTGCACCACAATCAGCTCAATCTGAGGCTGGTCGCCCAGGACAATCAAAGCTGCCTGGCAATCTCCATTAAGGTTTGCCAGCCCAACTTGCAGTGAAGACAGCATCTCGCCATTGGCATAATCCGGGTTTAAGACCAGGCGTGCAGGTGTGCCGTCTAAGCCTGCCGCAATCTCCATGGACATTCCACCCCCGACCACCAGAATCTCTCCCAATTCGGCCTTACTGAGGGTCGCGACCACCTGCCCAAGAACGGTCGTCTGGCCCCACGGCAGCAGCATTTTGGGTCTGCCCATACGCTGCGATAGCCCTGCTGCGAGAACGATAGCGCCTACCTGCAAGGGATTAAGTCCGGTACTGAGGTCACTCGATTTCCCTCAAACGCGCGTAATCCTCAGGAGTATCCACGTCCAGTAGGAGGCTGGGGTCTTTCCAATCAACCCATTCGACCGGGTATTGGTCGAAGATTGCCCTGCCGCCCATATCTCCCTTCACTTGAGCCAGTGCTGAGAACACCGACCGGTCGAACAACACCGGGTTCGCCCGGCGTTCACCAACTTTTGGAGCGATTATTGCCGACAATGAATGGCTATGCGCAACTTCAAGCTGTTCGATCAGTTTTACCGGCACCTGGGGCTGGTCCGATAGCAGGAATATTGCAGCTCCTACCTCCACACTAAGCTCGCCAATCCCCCTGCGCACTGAGCTGCTCTGCCCGCTCGCCCACTCCGCGTTATCGACCAGGCTCACCGGCAGCGCCTGCAGCGCATCAGACACCACCCCTGCCTCCGCTCCTGTAACCACAACCACCGGCTTCAGCCCCGCCTCTAGCGCGATGCGAACCACGTGTCGCACCAGAGGCTCTCCTCGCCATAGCAAAAGCTGTTTGGGTTGCCCCAACCGCCTGGATTCCCCCGCCGCCAATACAATTCCCGCAATCCTCTCTCGAACAGAAAGCACTTCGCTCTCGGGCTCGTTTTCTAATCGGGCTATTACGACAGCCGAGTAGTTTTCCAGCAGCGCGGGCGTCAATGCCTCTGCCTGATTTTTCGCTTCCGGATGATCTACCTGGTTTAACAAGGCGATTTTTCGCGCTCTTGCCGGTATATGCTTTAATCCGCCCTGCGGGTGCGCCAGCAGGGTGCCGAGCGCTTCGGGGGATACCGGTTTGCCCATTTTCATCCCGGTCAGGGCAGCGAAGATCTCCGGACGGTGGATCCATTCTGGCCCTAACGGTTTCCCTAACCCGGAAAGCCCGGCGACAACCACAACCTGGCTCACCCATCCAGGGATTGCAGGCTCGTGCTCGGCAGGCGCTTTCAACGGTCGCTGCCGCGAGCCGTCGGCTTCGATCAACAAGGGGAGATTCTTATCGTCAGCCAGGGATTTCAGTGCATCGAGCACTGGCGCATCCAGGCCAAGAGTTCGCCCATCCGGACCGAATGGCCCGGTGACCAGGATGGGGGTATCGGTCAGGTTGTCTTGCAGCGCTTGTATCTGGTCGACCCGGGTAGCGATCACGTGACGACCGGCTTGAGCAACCTGGCTCTCTCCAAGGTGGGTCGTTGCCGTCAGAAGCACAGGTGGAGGCAGCTCGTCTCCCAGGCGGAAGAGCGCCGTGGTTTTGCCACCCGCCCCAACCAAAGCCATTCTGGAGCGAGAGTCGATCCGCAGAGCTTTTACCAGGTTCATTTATCCCACAAAAGGGGTCTTAAATCCCGGTTCGATAAGATAGCTTCGAGGGCGCCGCCGCCAATCGCCAGAGCTTTGTCAGAAACCAGGGTGCAAAGGCGCGGGTCCAGGCGAGGATCGACATCCCCGATCTTCAACCCCTGAGGGACGACCAGACCCTCGTGAATTAATCCCCGCAACACTCCGCGAAATGCAGCTCTCACCGGTTGACCGCCTACTTCTGCGAGCACCTGGCCTTGCTCCACCTGGTCTCCGATCTTTGCCAGTGCCACGACTCTCCCGTCGCACGGGGCACGCAGCACCCGGTCGGCCTGGTGGTCGGCAACCGTTTCAGGCAACCCGGTATCCGCCTCAGCTTCTCCTTGCCAGATCACCCGCCCCAGGAAGTGGCCGCGCATGGTCTCGATTACGGCATGGCAGTTCTCTCCAGCGTTAAATCCAGGCCCCAGGCCAATCACCATTGAAGCGGCATCCATTTGCAGGTCTGGTGGGTGCTTGGTCATACGGCCATCGATGATCACGTGGGGGTGAATCACGAAACGCGCTTCGACCGGAGGGTCCACCAGGACTGCCAGGAGGCCATTTCTCATGAGATCCATCGCCTCAGCCGCATCTCCGGCCAATTTCGCCTGCACCCCTTCGAGTGTGAACTCGCCATCGTATACGGTTTCAGAAAAGGAGACCAGGCGGCGCACGGTTAATGGTTGGGGCAATTCGGTGACAAGTACTCGCCAACCGGCTCGCACCAGGCGGATAGCAACCCCGCTTGCCAGGTCGCCGCCGCCACGGATAAGGATTGTTAAAGGCATTTACTATTTTTCCTTGATGGCAGTCAGGACCCGCTCTGGCGTCAGGGGGAAAGAATCGATCCATACCCCGATCGCCGAATGCACCGCCGCCGTGATTGCCGGCGCCAGCGGCAAGAGAGGCATTTCTCCCATGCCACGTGCCCCAAAAGGTCCGCCGCTATCGGCGTATTCCAGGAGATGGGTTTCGACTTGCTCGGGGATATCCACGATGGTCGGTATCAGATAGGTGGACAGGCCCGGCGTGAGGCAATAACCGTCTTTTTGAACGATGTTTTCCAGGATCGTATATCCCTCGGCCTGAACAACGGCCCCTTCCACCTGTCCCTTAACCAGCTCCGGATTGATCGCCTTGCCCACATCGTTTACACAGATAACATTCAGCAGATGCACCTGCCCGGTCTCGACGTCAACTTCAACCTCAGCAATTTCAGCCACGTAGCCGTACGCGAAGTTTGGTTTTGAAAAACCGGTTTGTGGATCGAAAGGGGTCGTCGCCGGAGGATGAAATTCAAATCTCCCAACTGCAGGACGCTCCTCGTTCTCCCACTTTTCCAAAGCGATTTGCGCCGCTCCCCGGATCGCATTCCCCGCCATGTAGGTCATGCGTGAGGCCGATGCGCTCCCCGAATTATCACTGGTGGCCGTATCCGAAGCAATCAGGTGGACTTTTTCAACCGGCACGCCCAACGCCTCAGCCGCCATCTGGACAAAGACGGTATGCGCCCCCTGCCCAACATCTGCGCCGGCGTGATGCAAGACAGCCTCCTCAATTTCAGAGCCGCCTCTCAACTCGATCGTTGCCCAGCAGCTTTCCACTGCGCCAAAAGAGAAACCGACATTCTTATAGCCGGTGGCAAACCCCACCCCCCGTTTCACGGACGGGTTTTGATTTTCTCTCGCTCGATCGATCCGCAAACCGTCTGGTTTGGTCCAGCCCTTGTCGGTCTTTTTCCAGCCTCCGGCCTGGGCACACTGCTCGGTCACCTGGTCGAGAGTCACTTTTCCGGGCAATGGCGTCCCAACCGAAAGAAGCGATCCATCGCGCAGGATATTGCGCATGCGTAGCTCAATTGGGTCCATACTCAGCGCTTCAGCCAGCTTGTTCATCTGAGATTCGGCTGCAAAAAGCCCCTGCGGACCTCCGAAACCGCGAAAAGCGCCCGTGGGAATATTGTTCGTGTACACGACAGACGACCCCACCGAGACGTTGGGAATCTCATACGGTCCTGTGCACATCAGGGTGGCATTTCCCAGCACTTTCGTGGAAGTGTAAGCATAAGCCCCGCCATCTGCCAGCAGGTCCACTTTTGCAGCGATCACCTTACCTTCGCGTGTTGCTCCCCAGCGCGTCCGAATGAGATAAGGGTGGCGCTTGTGGTGCCCGATAATCGACTCCTCCCGGCTCCAGATGATCTTCACCGGCCGGTCGATGCCGCGCTGGTGCAGGCGCAAAGCCGCCAGAGCAAGCACGATCTGCACCGACATATCCTCGCGGCCTCCAAATGCACCCCCGATTGCAGGATAGATCACCCGTACAGCCTCGTGCGGCAGATCCAGGGCATGCGAGATCTGATCCTGATCCTCGTGGATCCACTGGCCGGCCACAACCACCGTAACCCGGTTCTCCTCGTCGATATAACTGACCCCTGCTTCGGGCTGCAAGAAAGCATGCTCCTGGCCGGGAGTATGGTATTCGCCTTCAATGATCACATCTGCTTTGGCGAAAGCCTCTTCGACGTCGCCTTTACGGATCTGGTAGTGGCAAATGACGTTTGACCCCAGATCGGGATGCAGCAGCAGCGCATCTTCCTTGATTGCATCTAAAGGATCAGATATAACGGGCAAGTCTTCGTAATCCACTTCGATCAGATCCCGCGCTTTTTCGGCGATTTCTTCTGTTTCCGCTACCACTAAAGCGACCTGATCGCCGATAAAACGTACCCGGTCAGCGTCGGGTTTTTTCGAGCCCGGGCCGCAAAGCACCGGCTGATCTGGTATTCCCAGTCCGTACTCGTTCACCGGAACATCGCGGGCAGTAAACACGGCAAGGACCCCTGCGACTGCCTCTGCTTTGGCTGTCTCGATCTTCCGGATGATGGCATGCGGGCGCCTGGCAAATAAGATCTTCATATAAGCCTGGTTCGGCAGGTTAAAATCACCCGGATAAAGCGCCTCGCCGGTCACCTTACTGCGCGCGTCAATCCGCAAAACGGATTGCCCAACTGATGACATTTTTACTCCTCCGTTCGACCAATAAAACCATGGTAATCTGTTGGTCAATTACCCATTGTCTCCCCCCGAATTGTCTGAAGGGGTCTTCAAGATCTGTGGACCCCTGGGTCAGATGGAGGGGAATCGGTCGGTCCATAATGGGGTGGGCCGAAAAGCTTATCATACGTAAAGGCCACCAGCAGCAAAATGGCATAGATTACCACGACTGCCACCAGGGCGATGAAAATCTTGACGAAAATCAGGGGATCTCCCCAGGGCGAGAGGATTTCAGGCGGCACCTGGAACCAGTGCTGGATGGCGTTCTGTGCCAGGATTTCCTGCATAACAAAATATGAAGCAACTGGCACAACCACCATCAACACAAATCCTACACCTCTCCAGACTGGGTGGATGGGGAGCTTCCGCTTATCGATTCGGATATCTGTTCGGTAGGACTGGTATTTTCCCATGTTGATCTCCCACTAGCAGACTCGATTGCCTCGATGATTTTGTAGTATCCTGTGCAGCGGCACAGGTTGCCCGTCAATGCTTGACGGATTTCATCTTTGCTGGGGGTAGAGCGTTCTTCGAGCAGCTTCGCGGCCGACATTAGAAAACCGGGCGTGCAGTAGCCGCATTGGACTGCGCCTTTGTCAATGAAAGCCTGCTGAACGGGGTCAAGCCGGTCTCCCTGCGCAAGACCTTCCACCGTGACGATCTCAGCCTGGTGCGCGCGCGGGGCAGGGACCATGCAGCTCATGACCGCCTGTCCGTCCAGAAAGACCGTACACGCACCGCATTCTCCTTCTGCACAACCCTCTTTTGTACCGACCAGGCCTACCTCCTCGCGCAGAAACCGCAGCAAAGTCTTATTGTGGCCGTGCTTGAAAATATATTCCTTGCCGTTGATGCGCGTGACAATTGGCGCAGTGGGCGAGACAACTGCCCGTTGAAATGCCGGTGCGTGATTTCCGTCTGAACGATCGGATAAGAGCACCGGATCGTCGGGTAAATTAACTACATCCGCGCCACCGTTTAGTGCATTTAATGCCCGGCGTGCAACCACACGCACCAGCATGCTGCGGTAGGCTGCCGAGCTGCGCACATCACTGATTGGTTTTGCAGCCCTCATGGTGCGTTCAGCGGCATTCTCGATCGTATCATCATCAAGAACCCGTCCCACCAGGAATTTTTCGGCCTCTTCAGCATGAATAATCGTTGGGGCAACAGCTCCCAGAGTGATGGCGGCATTCAGTACCCATTTTCCATCGAATTCGAGAATTGCTGCAACATTGACCAGGGATATAGCCTGGGCACGGCGCAGCGCGAATTTGATAAACCGGCCCTTCTGGCGAGATTTTAACGCCGGGAAGGAGATATCGACGAGCATCTCATCCGGCTCCATCACATTCTTCCGGACGCCCAGGTAAAACTCCCTCAATGGCACAGTCCTTTCGCCGCAGATCGAGCGCAGGGTTACGCTCGCTCCTAATGCCATCAGCGGGGTGATCGTATCATTAGCAGGAGAAGCAGTGATCAGGTTGCCGGCAACCGTACCCCGGTTACGAATTTGGGGTGACCCAACCTCCCAGGCTGCCTGCGCCAGTGGTAAGGCGGTATCACGTAGAAGCTTCGATGCTACAACATCATTATGCGTTACCAGGGGTCCCAGGTGTACCCTACCTTTTTCATCTTTATAAATCCTGTCCAGATCCGGGATGCGAGTAACGTCGACCAGAGTCTCTATGCCTTTACGCACGCCTCTCTCGATTTCCAGGATCAAATCGGTTGAGCCGGCAACGACCCGCACGCGTTCTCTGCGATCATCTAATACAGATAGTACTTCTGCTACGGTCGTTGCATTAATATATTCCTGCCACATTACATCCTCCAAAAACCTACATCTTCATGCTTTTTCCCGTTCCACCATTCCGTAACAGCACAATTTCTGCCATGATGCTTAAAGCAATTTCCTCTGGAGTTTCCACGTTCAATTCAAGCCCCATAGGACTATGGACGCGGACAAGCTTTTCCTCCGGGACGCCTGCCTCCAGCATCGCCTTCCGAGCAGTCAGCCACCGTCGTTTGGACCCAATGACGCCGATGTAAGCTGCCGGGGTATCCAACAACACAGGCAGCCCACCGATATCCACCTGCGCGCCGCGCGTCGTCAGCACCAGATAGGTCTGTCCATCAATTTTAAGCTGTTTGGGCAAATCCGCCAGTGGGCAGGGGACCAAATAGTCGGCGTCTGGGTTGGCCTCAGGCGTACAGAACTCAGGCCGGTCGTCAGAAACGGCAACACGAAAATTCAACCAGCGTGCCAGGTGAGCCACTGCTTTGCCTACATGGCCTCCTCCAACTACAACCACCATCGGGCGAGGCTGGATCGGCTCCACATAGACCTCCAATTGTCCCCCGCATACTCCCGGGTCTCCCTGATTGGGATCGATCATTTTGTATCGCAGCAAGCGGGGTTTATCCTCCGCCAATGACAGCATGGCTTCCTGGAGTACCCGGCTCTCCACCTCGCCGCCGCCTACCGTGCCAACAAAATGCCCGTCTGGATAGACCAGCATCTTGCTGCCCACGTGGCGTGGAGTAGAGCCCTCGGTTTCCACGATCATGCATAATACGCCGGCCTCCCCATTTTGTTCGAGCTCTTGAACCAGGCGGTAAATATTCGCCATCAATCCTCCAGCAAACCCAAGACAACCGGCAGGAGCTGTTTTTTACGTGATACCACCCCATCCGCCTGTAGGGTGCCATCTGGCAGGGGTGGGTAAGGCAGGTCTTCCAGGGTTGGCGGGGCGTCCACCAGGATTAACCGGCTGCACCCGTTGACAATGTCGGTCACCATCAGCATTGCGAAGTCCAGACCTTTGCTGTCGCGCAGCTCTCGCAGTGCAGATTTCAATCCGTCCAGGTGATCGCGCATCTGGAGCAGGTCGGTCACCTCGACCTGGGCGATAGCAAATTGAAATCCGCCGGCCATATATTCTTTCAAATCTCCGCTCACAACCTCTTGAGGCGACCGGGTGGAGAGTCCCGCTCCGGAGGCGATCACCTTCTCGCCGTACGACCGGATCGTTTCTTCTTCCAACGGCGAGCCTCCGACGATCGCCCAGCGCGCCAGCCGTTCGGCTGCCTGGCGATCGCGATCCGTTGTCGTCGGTGACGTTAAAATCAATGTATCCGAGAGAAGCCCGGCGAGCAGCATTCCGGCCAGGGCAGGCGGGACGCTAAAGCCGGCCTCTTCCGAGCGTTCGGAGACCAGGGTACTCGTGCTACCGACAATATCAACCGTAAATTTGATCGGCACGCGTGTCGAAGGGTTGCCCAGGCGGTGGTGATCAAGGATCTCCAAGAGCTCTGCCTCCTCGAGAGAACCCAACGCCTGGTGCGCTTCATTATGATCGACAAGGATCACCCTCAAACGTGGGGGGTTGAGCAGATCTCGCTGCCGGCAGATACCTACATAACGCCCTGTCTCATCCAAGACCCAAAATTCATCACGTTCTTCCCGCAAGATGCGGTGCAGAACATCTCGGATACGGTGTGACGCCTGAAAGCGAGGCACACCGGTATCGGCTGCCCGCTTGCATGGCGCGTTCATGATCTCGCTCAAGGGCATGTCGAGCCGGCGAGGGTTTGGCCCTACGATCTGCGTGAGGAAACGAAAGAGACTTTGCCCATTCAAGAGGCCGAAGGGTGTCCCATCCGGATTCAAGATGGGCGCCACGCCGCCCGTCCGGCTGGCTATGGTCCACGCCTCAGCCAGAGGCTTTTCAGAGGTTGTCGTATCCAGATGGCGCGCCACCGAGCCGAACTTTGGCGAGGCATCCGTGAGCAGGACTGGCGCTTCTAGTCCCAGCCGCTTAAGCGCCCAGACCGTCTGAGGGTTTGCCGGTCCAGCACGAGCTGCGATGGTATTCATGCCATCGCGTTCGCGAAGAAGCCAGGCATATCCCATGGCAGCCGCGATCGAATCCGTATCCGGATTAACGTGCCCAATCACATAGATTGGATTCTGCAGTTCCATGGATTACTTTCCCTCGATTTCTTGTACTACAACTTTATTTCTCGGCGGCAGCCGCGCTCTGCAGCGCCTTCCATATGCGCTCAGGCGTCGCCGGATTTACATCCACCTGCGCGCCGCAGGCATCCGCGATCGCATTGCCCACGGCAGGTGCAGCGGCATCCATGGGGATTTCGGCGAGCGCCTTCACCCCGAATGGGTGACTGGGTTCGTAGGTCTCAACAAAAAGGGCACGCAGTTCTGGCATTTCATTTGCCCGGAAGATATGGTACTGATTCAGATCACGTTCTCGCGGGCGCCCTTTCTCGTCATACTTCATCTCTTCGCTAACCGCATAACCCAACGCTTGCGTTACACCGCCTTCGATTTGGCCAGAGGCCGTCAACGGGTTGACAATGACCCCACCGTCGACCGCAATGACCAGTTTGTCGACCCACACCTGACCGGTGCCGGTATCGACGGTCACCTCGGCGAACTGAGCGGCAAACGGCGCTGGCGATAATGGAGAGACGAAAGAGGCAACGGCCATGATCTGCTCCTGATCTTCATGGTGCAGAGAATTGTATCCCACCTCAGAAAAAGTCACCTCTCGCCCATCGGGCGCGTATGCTTTACGGCCGGCCAGAGTGATCTCACCTGGCTTCACTTCCACACCCCCACCACGGCTGTTGAGCATGTGCGCTGCCCGGATGCAGATGCGCTCGGCCACCAGCCTGGCGGCTCGCGTTACCGCTCCACCCGAGATGTACGTTGTGCTGGAGGCGTATGCTCCCTTATCGAAGGGGGTGAAATCCGTATCGGATGAATACACCTGGAAATCCTCGAGAGGCACCCCCAAGACCTCGGCAGCCATCTGCGCCAGCACCGTATCCGATCCCGTCCCCAGATCGGTCGCCCCGATGAGCAGGTTGAATGAGCCGTCCTCATTCATCTTTATGCTTGCCCCGCCCATATCCACGTAAGGGATCGCCGTCCCATGCATAGCTAAAGCGACCCCAATGCCCTTGCGCAGGGCTGGCGCTCCCGGCACCCGGTGCCATTCTGGGTTGGCGTATTTCTGATCCCAACCTACCGCGGCCTTCCCCTGGCGGGCGCATTCTTCCAGGCCGACTGTGTTAAGGATCTCAGGCTTTGGCTCACGCCCTTCGGACCAGGCTGTGCTGAAGGGGTGTAGCTCTCCTGCACGGATCGCATTCTTTAAACGCATCTCAATAGGATCCAACCCCAGGGCGTGCGCAATCTTTTCGATATGGCGTTCAGTGGCCCAGAACCCCTGGGGCACGCCGTACCCGCGAAATGCACCCGCAGGGGGGTGGTTGGTGTAGACGATATCCGCATAGAAGCGAATATTAGGAGATTTGCGATAAATCCCGTCTCCCGGATAGATGGCCATGGCTTTGTGCCCGGTATTCCCGGTCACCGTCAGGGCATGGCAGCCGTATGCGCCCGTGTCTGAAAGGGCATACATTTCGTTGGCCGTGATCGTCCCATCCAGTTTTACACCAGTCCTGAGGTGAAAGCGCATCGGGTGGCGCGAGCGGGCAGCGGTAAACTCTTCTTCGCGAGTATATTCGAAGCTCACCGGCCGCCCGGTAGCGATGGTCAGGTGGGCAGCCACATCATCGATCAGCACTTCCTGCTTGCCGCCAAAACCGCCGCCAATCCGAGGTTTGATTACACGGATACGTTTAATCGGCAGACCCAATACGGGCGCCAGCTGGCGCCGGACGTGGAAAGGCACCTGAGTGCTGGTGCGGATTACCAGGCGGTCATCTTCATCCCAATAGGTCACCACCGCGTGAGGCTCAATGTGCGTTTGCTGAACTTTCGGTACCTCATAATCTCCTTCGAAGATACGGTCAGCTTCTGCAAAGCCCTTTTCTACATCTCCAATATCGATGCGGATCTTTGCCGCCAGGTTGTGTGCGGCATCACTATCGCCGAAATTGACGTACTCCGGTTCATCGTGGATGCGCGGTGCCTGTGGGGATTGAGCCTCTGCAGGGTCAAATACCGCCGGCAGCTCTTCATAATCCACTTCGATTAGCTCGAGCGCCCGGTTGGCGGTCTCTTCATCTTCAGCAGCCACAAAAGCCACGCGATCGCCGACGAAACGGACTTTATTATCCAAAGAGAAGGTATCCAACGGACCCGGGATCGGATCGGACTGCCCGGCGGTAGAATATACCACGCGCGGCAGGTCTTGCCATGTCAGAACGGCAGCCACACCCGGCAAATTCCTGGCTTTACTGGCGTCGATCTTGCGGATGCGCGCATGAGCCACCGGGCTGTGCAGTACTTTGGCGATCAGCATCCCGCGCATCTCGATGTCCATCGCATAAGCCGGTTTACCCTGGACGAGTTTAAGCGCGTCGACTTTCGGTTCGGGGTGCCCGACAGTGGTAAAAGCTTTAGTTTGAGGAGCTACCATTATGCGCGGTAAAACCTCTGTTTCCGCCAGCTCAGCCGGTTCAGTAGGAGTTGCCGGGGTTTCGCCCTGCGCAGAGCCAGCCAACCAATCTTCTGGCGCCGGGATTGCTCCTTCAATCGAAGGGACGCTTTCACCACGCAGCACTGCCGCCGCGCGCAGAACTGCCTGTACCGGTTTTACGTATCCTGTACAGCGGCAGAGCACCCCCGACAGTGCTTCACGAACCTGCGCCTCGCTCGGGTTGGCGTCCTTCTCCAGCAGCGATTTCGCTGCCAGCACCTGGGCAGGCGTGCAGTAGCCGCACTGGATCGCTCCGCTTTCCACAAATGCTTGCTGGATTGGGTCCAGGCCGCGGGAGGTTTTCCAGCCATGCACCGGGTGCTCCCCGAGGGACTCAATGGTATGCACATCATGGCCTTCAGCTTGAGCAGCCAGCATTGTGCACGAGTTCACCAGCTTGCCATCGATCAAGACCGCACAAGCGCCGCATTCACCTTTCTCGCAACCACCATCTTTCGCCCCATAATATCCGTTCATGCGCAAAAAGTCGAGCAAGCGTAGCCCCGGAGAGATCTCAGCCCCCAGCAACACTCCATTGATTTGAAGCGTGATATTCATGATTCCTCAACCTGTCGCAAACATCGTAAAGCAAGTGTAGAAGCGATCTGTGCTCGGTACTCGCTGGATGCCCATTCATCTCCAGCGTGGCTATACGCAAAGCGCGCTGCATCTTCAATACCGGAGCCATCCGGCCCA
Organism: Chloroflexota bacterium; assembly: GCA_023381565.1. GTDB lineage: Bacteria > Chloroflexota > Anaerolineae > Anaerolineales > Anaerolineaceae > JAMCRR01. The sequence continues at coordinate 89,206 of JAMCRR010000096.1, read as the reverse complement.
TCCATGGCAGTTGTGGGAGCCTCGCCATACCCACCCAGCGCCAGGCGTGTCCTCCCAGAAGGCCACCGGCCGACTGCCGCACAAACCACCGGTCGATCTTCGGGTGATCTCGAGACAGCCATAAATGCCAGCCTCACATTTAGGGCAAGAGTGATTGTGGTAATTAAACGCCCCGGCTGCATTTCCGGTCTTCCCCGCAGAGGGAGCCACTCTCCCAATGCGATCTCCTTTTCTCCAGGAGCCCATGCCAGGTGGGCATCCAGCGCCAGGAGAGCGGTGATCAGCGTGCTGGAGCCATCCCCCGAAACCAGCGCTCCGGCAGTTGTGGCTACATTGCGCAGGTTGGTCGTCGCCTCCCGCCGGATTGCCTCCCGTAAATCGGATTGGATTTCAGGATATTCAAAGAATGCCTGCAGCGTGGCTGCAGCTCCGACCCGCAGGGAAATCCCCTGCTCATCGATATGGTTCAATCCGAGGTCTTGCAGGTCTACCACGGCATAACCTCGCCGGCCAGGGCGGCTCAAAACCGTGCCGCCGCCGAGTGGGTACGTCAGGGGTTGGCTGCGGCCTAACAAAGTTAATGCCGTTTCCATCGTCCGTGGGCGATGATATTCACTGATCATGCCAGCTCCTCTTGTCCCGGATATACTTGCCAGCCCAGTGCCTCCGCATCCAGCGATGCCAGAGTTTCTTGAGGCACATTGACATAGACACCTTTCGCTTCAACTAATACCGTTCCAGCCTCGTCCAGGATTTCTCCCTCAGCGTTTGCCACTCTTCCATTATCCCGCACTGCCCTTCCTATCACCTGGATGGGTTCACCCGTTGGCACAGGCTTGCGGTAGCGGATGGCAAGCTGAACGGTATACATGAAACGTGGCGGATCTCCAGTCATAAAAACCCTGCCGATAGTTTCATCGAGCATTGCGGCCAGCACACCCCCATGGACCACCCCTGGATATCCCTGATAATAATCAGGCACGCTGATCTCAGCCTGCACGGCGCCTGAGTCCAGTTCATAGAAGTCCAGGTGCAAGCCCAACGGGTTTTTTCGCCCGCACACAAAACAATGGTTAGACGTAGGTTGTTTCTTCATCACAAGTTCGTTAGAATCTACTGGGCGAAGGTGTCAATTAATAATCTAACGTCGCCACCCACAGGATAAAGGATCGGGCAGGTACATCCATTCTTCTGATATTCTTTGACTTTTGCCCTGGCTTCATCCGGGGTTCCCGAAGCGGTGATGCGCAAGACCAGATCTTCCGGCACCAAGTGCTTGGCAGATTGGATCTGCTCGTGAGTAGCCGGCCAACCCAGGATCGATTGGATTTGGGCGACAATATCTGGCGAGACGCCCGAAGCTTTAGCGATGTGCGGCTGCTGCGCCAGATATTGGGTCAGCAGCTCGCGGCTGGTATCAATCGCCCGGTCATGGTCCAGATCGACCGAACAGACGATCAACTGCGGGCGGTCCAAATCTTCTAATTTACGGCCGGATTTGCGCGCCCCCTTCTCTAAAAGCTCGAGGGCTTTATGGTTATATTCAGGAGGCACACAGTAGTTCAATACCACGCCGTCAGCCACCTCACCCGTCATCTCCATCATCTGGTCTCCGGTGGCGCCAATTAAGATCGGGACGTGCCGAGGAGACCGCCTGCCGTGGACGACGTCGAGCTCAATCCCATCAACGTGGATATACTCGCCATGAAATGTGACGCGTTCCATATTCAGCAGCCGCCTCATAATTGTGACGGTTTCACGCATGGCCACCAGGGGTTTCTTCCGATCGATACCTACGTCACGAGCCAGCGGGTCCCACCAGGCGCCGATGCCACAAATGATCCGGTTTGGGGCAAGATCGTCCAGGGTTAAGAAGGTGGCAGCCAACAGCCCGATATTGCGGGTCCAGTTATTGATCACCCCAGAACCAACCTTGATCTTTTCGGTTACCGCCGCGTAGGCTGCCATGGGGACAATTGCATCTCGCACCAGGCGGCTTTCGGCTTGCCAGACGGCTTCGAAATTGTGCTGCTCAGCATACCGGACAAAATCTAACCCATCCCGAAGATCGTGGGCATCTTGCAGATAGAGCGCCATACGTTCAGCCATTGAAGTGCCTCCCAAAGAAATAATCTTCACAACTCCGATCGGATATCAATCGGTGTGGTTTCCATCTTGCGCAACAATTCCAAATCTTCCGGGAGATCGAGGTCTAACCCGATAGATGGATTTTCATTGACCACAACCCGGAGGCCAAATTTTGCCGCCCGATCACAGTGCCTGCGAAAAGATCCGGGGCCAAAAGCATAGTCGAGAGCCCCAGCGGGCATGACCAGTAACGCATTGGTGCCGTCTCCCCTCCGATCGGGTGAGATTACAATCAACGGAGGCTTGTCCGATTTGGCAATCAGATTGCGGACGTCGTCTGCGGTCAATAGTGGTAAATCTGCGGGTAGGATTAAGATCCCTTCGGCAGAATAAGCCTGGGCGACCGCGGTTGCACGCCTTAGTGCCGTATTCAAATGCGGACTGCCATCCTCGAGTAAGGTTTTCGCCCCATATTCACGGGCTAAGGCCAATGCGGCTGGATCTCGGCTGATCACCAGGATGTTATCGATCTCTTGTACGGCAGTCAAGGTTTTCAAAGTGTGGCCGAGCATGGAGTAGTTTAGCAAGGTACGTTCTTCCTCGGATAGTACCCCTGCCAACCGAGATTTCCCACGCCGGAGAGGCTTTACCGGTATGATCGCCCACAAACTCATCGAGTTACTTTCCTCCTATAATTCGATCGCAAAAGTCCAATACCTCGCTTGCCAGGCGTTCTCGATCTTCTGCTGTGGACATCAGCGTATTTGTGGCAAAAGATATTATACCCGACTGTCGAATTTTGTCGGTCTGATCCCCGTCTACCCGATCGAGAACGAAACCGGATAATAGAGAACCGTATTGTCCCGCGACGGTCGACGCTGAAGGCGTCATCCCCAGCTCAGTATACATTTTTGCTGCAGGGCCTTTGACCGCTTTTCCCCCAATGATGGGCGAAACCGCCACAATGTGCTTGCCCTGGATTTGCTGCCGAATTCCGGGAATGTCCAGGATGGGTCGAATGCTCACCCAGGGATTGGATGGGCAAATGACAACTACTTGCGCGCCTTCAATGGCCTCCAACATGAATGGCGCAGGTCTCGCCGTTTCGATGCCGGCAAATCTGAATCCCGTCACGCGCGGCTCACAACCACGTTTTACGAAATATTCTTGGAAGGGAAGCTCTCCATCATCCACTGTGCTGACCATGGTCGCCACAAGGTCATTGCTCATGGGAAAAATATTCGCAGAAATCCCCCAGGCACGTGCAAAATCTGACGTGATCTCACTCAGGAGATCCCCCTGCCTCAACCGGCGAGTCCGCTCGAGATGAGTTCCCAGGTCGCGATCTCCCAAATTAAACCAATCCGGACCACCCAGCTGCACCGCATTATGGATGGCCTGCCAGGTTTCGCCTTCTCGCCCCCATCCGGTCTCTGGGTTGGCCAAGCCCGCCAGGGCATAGCAAACGGTGTCCAAATCCGGGCTGATGTTCAGCCCATAATGCACAAAATCATCCGCAGTATTAACGATAACAGATAAATCTCCGGGCGCTAAACACCGGTAGAGCCCATCTGCCAGTTTTGCGCCGCCAACGCCTCCAGCCAGGGCAACCACTTTTGAAATCACTGAACTCTACCTCACGATGACTAAATCAATTAATTACTTCCCCTGCCCGACCATTCAATCGTAGACCGAGATATGCTCGGGTTGGATCTTATACATCACCCGCACCTCTCCCGGATTCTTTGGATAAGGTTTACCATTATATTTGAAGGAAAGCTCGTTGATATGCTCCCACGCCCCTTGCTCACTGGCCTCAAGCACTTTTCCGCGGATTTGCAAGTAGCGGTATGGGTTTTGTGGATCTGCGATCACGAGGGCTACCTGAGACCTCTCCATCATGTTGCGATCCTTCACCCGACCGCGTGCCGTGTTAATCAATATATGCGTCCCATCCCAATTGAACCAGACGGGCGTTACTTGAGGCGAACCATCTTTCATGGTGGTTGCCAGCATGGCGAATGATTTTGTCTGGCTGCTCACCAGGTCTTGAAAATTATCCGGAATCGACTTCACTACTTCATTACTCCTTCTGGTTGAATTCGATGCGGTCGCGCAGGGTGCCAACTTCCTCTCCTGTTTGACCAACGATCGCAAGATTGTCTATTTTGATCTCCCAGTTAAATGGGAGAAATGCCAGCTCTTCTAGAGCGCAAATTAGGGTGTTCCTGTTGACATCGCTGTGGGCCAGGGTAATATGCGGCACCCATGCCTCTGGCGCATAATGCTCGTTGCTTCCCACAGCGTTAGGGTGGATTTTTTCCCATATCGTATTGTGGAATCGATATAAATTTTCGTTCTTCACAATTAATACGTAGATAACCGGTTCTGTTCCGGTAAACAACCCCAAACCGGCTGTCTTCACGGTAAACGGCTTTGAGGTCGCTGCGATTTGCCGTAAGGTCCCTTCGACGCGATCGAAATCGTAATTCTCAGCGACATGCCAGGAAAAATGCGGAAAAGGAGTCGTTTTGATTCCCTGTAATCCGCATTGCAACTCCAGGATTCTCCACATGGCTTCGATCCGGCTGTAAGTTGAGGGTTCTAACAGCGATACAATCGCATACATCGGTCCCACCTTACCGCTTCAACGGAACATATCCTGCTCTTTGGGCCGCAACAGTTCTCCCGATGAAGATTCGCGCAGCGGATATGGAAAGCCGCGCACGTGGATCGCCGGCAGGCCTTCGTCTGCCTGTCCCATCATCAAAGATGCTGCAGCAGCCAGCTCATCGGCCACGGCAATCTGCGTGATACGCAGTTTATAACCAAAAAGATCTGGCTTGCCACGCATGTCGACCAGACCGGGGACGCCAGACAGCCCAATCGTCGTGCCTGTGATCCCGTTTCGCCAGGCTCTTCCGTGTGAATCAATAATCGCGACACCCAGAACAGCCTGATAGATGTCTTCGAGCTTGTGCCTGAGGAGATCGGCAGACCTATCTGGGTCCTCAGGGAGCAATAGAACCCAATCTTCGGGGGCGCCATCGCTGCCCTGAACGTTGGAATGATCGATGCCTGCATTGGCGCAGACGAAGCCGAGCTTATGCTCCACGATGATCGTCCCAGGACGCGTACGCAACACCAGGTTGCTTTCTCGCAATACCAACTCTACAAAGCGAGGGTCTTTTTCGCTCCTGAGAGCCAGATCCCGCGCTTCTTGCGATGGCAGCACCTGAGATAAATTTACTAACCTGCCTTCTGCCTTCGAAACGATTTTCTGCGCCAGGACGAATATGTCGCCTGTCACAGGCTGTACTCCGGTCCGCAAAACTGCGTCACGCAGAAATGCGGTAAGGTCGTCACCGGCTTCGACGAGTGGAATGCCTAAGAGTGGTGTCAGGACGAGTGCCATAGCAAGGATACCCTCTAGCGCGGAATACCGGTGATCTTAATCCCAGATGATTGTACACCATACTGTATGTTAAGACCAATGAGAATGGACGTTAACCCCTCAGGGATGACTGAATTCTCCAACGGTCCGGCATCCCAACCAACCAGGCCGATAGATTGAACCAGGGAGGTCAATACAATCGTCCGTGCGGCTTTGCTGCTCCCGCAAACCAGAACGTCACAATCAGCCGGCTCGTCATTCCACAACCGTTCGTACGAAATATTCTGGAAAGCAGTCACCACCTGCACCCCCTCCCCAAGGATTTGTCGCGCCTCTAAAGAGGCCGATCCAGCGGTGGGCATCTGTATACGGGTGACTTTAGGGGGAACGATAGGCACTGTCACATCGACCAGGATCTTCCCTTGCAGGATGGGCACTAAGCCGCGCAACGTATCCTGATGGGCGCTAAACGGCACGGTCATCACCACAATATCTCCCCTGGCAGCCGCATCCGGGTTGACCATCCCGGCAACTTCTCCCGATAATCCCTGGCGGGCGCGCACCGCATCTGCGGCGGCCTGCGCTTTTTCAAGCTGCCGTGACCCAATTAAAACGTTATAACCGACCTTGGCCCATCGATAAGCCAGCCCTTTACCTTCCTTTCCGGTGCCTCCGACGATCGCAATCGTATGGATCGTCGTCTCGGAACTCTTCTCAGTCATGAACCCTCCATTAAATTATTGGATTTTTAGAATGCGCGTTTACCCCATGCAATTCAGCGCTGAGTAAACCACACCATTAACGTGTGAATCCCTGATTGTATCGCTGCCAGACCGACGGCGCGAGCTCAAGGGCGCGGCGAGTAATGGCTTCTTCGTCCAGGGTGAGTAGTTGGCGGTCACGCATTAAGACTTTGCCGGCGGCAATAGTAGTCGTGATCATGCTCTCGTGGAAACCAAATATCATGTGCCACGGCAGATTTTCGGGTGTCAGGGGGGTGAAAGGATGCGCATCTACAAAGATGAGGTCGGCCTGCGCTCCGGGAGCCAGTACCCCCACCGCTCCATCCGAAAAGAGCGAGCTCGCCAGCGCAGCATTATTGTATATGGCCATTTCGACCACATCCATCCCGTTCATCCGCCGGGGGTCCGAATGCCAGAGCTTATGGACCAGGTAGGCCGTTTTCCACTCCTCCCACATGGCATTCGAAAAACCGTCATTCCCCAGGCAAACTCGGATACCGGCGCGCATGAAATCCTCTACCGCTGAAACGCCCACAGCATTGTTCATATTCGAGCGCGGCTGGTGGGTTACCCAGGCGCCGCTTTCAGCCAATAAGAAGATCTCGCGTGCATCGATGTGTACAGCGTGGACAATAATCGTATTTGGGTTCAAGATTTGGTATCGTTGCAAACGATCGATGACCCGCACGCCAGATTTTGCCAGGCTGTCATACTCATCGACAGGATGCTCGGCGACGTGGATGTGGAAGCCCACATCCTTGGGAGCCGCCTCCCGGCAGGCCGCCAGCGTCTCTTCTGTTAATGTCAGGCTGGCGTGTAATCCGAAGGTGGCAGCCAACCGCCCTCCCGCAGGGTGTTCTCGCTTTACCCGCTCGATAAAACGCAGGTTTTCGGCGATACCGCGGCGCGCCTTTTCCTTCCCATCCCGGTCAGTGACCTCATAGCATAGCGCGGCTCTCACCCCAGATTCATCAACGGCCTGGGCAATCACGTCCAGAGACCCCTCGATTGCATTCGGTGATGCATGATGGTCGACCAGCGTGGTCGTCCCATGACGGATAGCGTCAATCAAGCAGACCAACGCCGAGTAGCGCACATCTTCCAACGTTAACGATTTATCTAATGCGAACCAAAGCTTGCTTAAGATTTCAGGGAAATCCTTTGGGGCCGGTCCAGGGATAGCCAGACCCCGCGAAAATGCGCCGTAAAAGTGGGTGTGGGCGCAGATATTCCCCGGCATCACGAACTGCCCTCGCGCATCCAGGAGCTCCTCTTGCGGATGGCGGGAAGCCAGCGTGGATTGAGGGCCGATTTCAACGATCTTCCCGTCTCGGATATACAACGCGTGATCTGGCAAGATGCGATTCGGTTTTTCCCAAGTGATCAGGGTAGCGTTAGTAATTAACATAACACCCTCCTTAGCGGTAATTGCTACTTCCAGGAAATCTGACCGGCAAATCTTTCGGGTCAGGGCTAATCAAAAGCCGCGGGACGGCTTGGGTCGTTCCGGTGAGCGTACGCCTCCTGGATGTGTCGCAGATTCGTTCGTGCGGCTGAAAAAGGCGGCAGCTTGTCCAGAGCGAAGAAATCAACAGCGCTGGTCTCATCGCTGGGTGTCGCCTCACCTTTAACGATATCGCAGAGGAACACCAACTTATAGGCATAGTAGACGGTCAGCGGATCTCTATCGCGGTTGGCTTCATAGACCCCAATCAACTTGCGGGCATGAACCTGAAAACCGCTCTCCTCCCACGCTTCACGTTCGACCATCGCTGCTGGCGCCTCATTTACGTCTGCCCAACCCCCCGGCATTGACCAGCAGCCATCGGATCTTTCCTGCACGAGCAAGATCTTGTCGTTTTGAAATACGGCTGCACGCACATCGACTTTCGGTGTGGCGTATCCGGTTTGTGCGAAAAACTGAGTGGTGAAACCTTCCGCTGGCACCTGGATGTAAGCCGAGAAAATTTCGCCGGCAATTTCTGCCAGGCGCCGATACCGCTTCCGGTCGAAATCATTCGTAGAAAAATGCAGCCCGGTTTGAGCAATTGCCTGTACCTCTCGCGCCCAATTCACCCAGCGGTGATCTTCGCTGCTGCTCATAGCCTGATGATCCTCATGATTGAAATCTCACCCACCTGCATACAAAAGAAATCCCTGGAGATAACCAGCATGTCGTGCTCGACTTGCCGAGTATAATCTGCCAGGGTCTCCACAAGGCTGTCGGAATCCAGTCCTATTTGGCGAGCTTGCGAGCTCGACGCCGCCGCAGGCAAATTTGCGACGACCACCGATCTTAGCCTGAATAAATTCTAACATAAAGATATGGGGTGAGCAATTCAATTCTCAACCGAAAATCGCATATAATCTACATATCTTGTACATAAGGGTAGTAAACATGTCTTCTGACCATGCTGATGCAATTCATTACGCACATCAAAACCCAGCCCAATTTATCCAACATCTTAAAGAATTCATCCAGATACCGTCCGTCTCCACCGATCCAAACCACACAGGGGATATGGACCGGGCCACTCGATGGCTTTCTGAGCAGCTGCACAGGATCGGGATTGTTAATTCGCGCATCATTCGGACCGGCGGCCATCCAGTCGTTTATGCAGAGCAGCTCTCTGCCGGTCCTGCCGCTCCGGTCGTCCTGATCTACGGGCATTACGACGTTCAACCCGCGGAACCTCTCAATTTATGGCAAAGTGACCCATTTAATCCCGAGCAGCGCGGCGATAACCTGTACGGGCGCGGCTCCTCAGACATGAAAGGCCAGATCATGGCCACCCTCGATGCCGTCGAATCGGTCTCCAGGAACGGAGGCCTGCCGGTTAACCTGAAATTCTTGTTCGAAGGGGAAGAAGAGATCGGCTCTCCCAGCCTCGAACAGGTGATCACAGAGAATAAACACCTGCTAAAAACCGATCTTGCTTTGAATCCGGATGCGGGCATGATTGCACCAGATACCCCGTCGATCGTATACGCCTTGCGCGGGCTGGCCTATTTTGAATTGCGCGTCTTTGGCCCTACGCAGGATCTGCACTCGGGGATGTACGGGGGCGTCATTCATAATCCTGCTCAAGCGCTTAGTGAGTTGATCGCCGGGATGCACAACGCCGACGGAAGCATTGCCTTACCAGGTTATTACGATAAAGTGAAACTGCTCAGCGCCGAAGAAAAAGAGGCGCTTTCCCGGCTCCCCATAGATAATGATTTCTACATTCACCAGACAGGGGTACCTGCCTTGTGGGGGGAGAAGAGCTATACACCGGTAGAAAGGACCGGCGCACGCCCTACCTTGGAGATCAACGGCATGGAATCGGGTTTCACCGGCTCCGGATCTAAGACCATCATCCCTGCCTGGGCAATGGCGAAGATTTCCATGCGCCTTGTTCCCGAACAAGATCCTCAGGATGTTGAGCGCCAGCTCCGGCAGTATTTGATCGAGCGTGCCCCCTCCACCATACGGTGGGAATTGAAATCCATGGCAGGAGGGCCCGCTTCGTTGACGCCACGCGATACACCTGGGGTGGTCGCTCTGAGCCGGGCAATCGAATCTGTCTGGGGAAAGCCACCACTATTCAAACGAGAAGGAGGCAGCATTCCGGTCGTCGTGCAGATGAAAAAAATACTGGGGATCGATTCCGTTCTGACCGGCTTCGGCCTCCCCGACGATAATGTCCACGGCCCTAACGAAAAGCTCCACCTACCTACCTGGAGTCGTGGTATCGACGCTCTGATCCACTTCTTTTATAATATCGCCGAGACGTATCCTTTTCCTCACGTTTCAGAGCGTAGCAACCTATGAGCGAAAAACTACCCAACTACGGGGGGCAGGCGGTGATTGAAGGCGTGATGATGCGCGGTAAGCGTTCTGTCGCCATGGCCATGCGCGCCCCTGATGGAAAGATCCAGGTCTATACTGAGTCTTTAGGTGGGATTTACCAGAGCAGCCTGGCAAAAATTCCTTTCTTGCGCGGTCTTGTGATCTTATGGGATACCCTCGGCCTGGGCATCCGGTTCCTGACCATCTCTGCCAATACCCAAACCGGTGAAGACGAAAAGCTGGAAGGGCCGATGCTGTATATTACGCTTAGCGTATCTTTAGTCTTGGGTGTGGGGTTGTTTATTCTACTGCCGGCAGGTCTCGGTCAGCTCGCTGGGCGCTTGTTTAGCTGGAATCATTGGATTACTAACCTCCTGGAAGGCGTTATCCGGCTGGCTCTCCTCGTGGGCTATATTTGGGGGGTAGGGAAAATGCCAGACCTGGCGCGTGTATTTGCCTATCATGGAGCCGAACACAAGACCATCAACGCCTACGAAGCCGGAGTAGAGCTTTTCCCTGCAAATGTAGCCCGGTACTCAGTCGAACACCCGCGCTGCGGTACGGCTTTCTTGCTGACATTGATTTTGATCTCGATCGTAATCTTCTCCTTGTTGGGTCCTCTGCCTCTCGGGATTGGCATGCTGTATCGGATTGTATTGCTCCCCGTACTGGCAGGGCTGGCTTACGAGTTCATTCGTTGGACAGCAGATCACCTGAAATCGCCGATCGTCAGGCTCATCGTGCGACCAAACCTGGCGCTGCAACACCTGACCACCCGCGAGCCAACCCTGGAAATGATAGAGGTTGCTATCACTGCATTCAACACCATGATCGCTCAGGAGTCATAGTACCGTATCATCGAGGAAATCCTGTGAAAACCTGGCTGCTGCTCGCCTATGGCGTTCTCATTGGGTTAATCGCTGCCGGACTGATCTTGCTCATCTCCAGCCAACCGCATGGCAGCGCGATCCTATTAACCCCTGCACCCACCCCCGGGGCGCTCATTGTTCAGGTGTCCGGGGCAGTCGCCAACCCTGGGGTATATCACCTTCCTCGAGGCAGCCGGGTCGAAGATGCTGTTCTGGCAGCTGGGGGCGTCCTTTCGAACACAGACGGGCAGTCAATTAACCTTGCCGCTCCTTTACAAGATGGAATGAAAATTAATCTCCCTTCCATTTTGGCCACACAGCCGTCTGGTCTGAGCGAGGACCCTACCCGGATGGAATCTGTCGTCTTACCTACGCCAATTGTGGAATTCCCGATCAATATCAATCAGGCTTCACAGGAAGAGCTCGACGCTTTACCAGGGATAGGCCCACAAAAAGCATTGGATATCATCAAATATCGTGAAAACCAGGGACTCTTTACCACGATTGAAGAAATCCAATCGGTTTCCGGAATCGGACCGGCAACTTTCGAGAAGATCAAAGCCCTGATCACAGTCGGTCTGATTAATTGAACCCTATACGCAGTATAATCATATCTATGGAAACGAAATCCCGGCTGGAGAACGCCCTCAAAGATGCTTTGCGCTCCAAAGACGAAGTCAGCAAACGGACCATCCGCATGGCCCTGGCGAGTATTAAGCTGGCTGAGATCGATAATGGCGGTTCTCTCGATGAGACTGCTACCCTTTCGATTATCCAGAAAGAAATCAAGATCCGTCGTGAGGCGATCGATGAGGCAAAAATCGCTTCTCGCCAGGATCTGATCGAAGATAATGAAGCAGAAATCACCGTTCTGGAGTCGTATCTTCCGCAACAACTGACGCCTGCCGAGCTGCAATCACTGGTCCAGAGTGTGGTTGCCGAGGTTGGCGCTGTCAGTCCTGCCGATATGGGCAAAGTCATGAAAGCACTAATGCCTCGCGTTCAGGGAAAAGCTCCCGGAGACCAGGTCAGCCAGGTCGTAAGACAGATGCTCCAAAAGAGCTGATCGATGTTCGCTCAATATTTTGCCAACCGCAGGCTCAGGTTTCCCCACCAGGCTCTTTTGAGTTTTGTGATCTTGTTCGTCTCCAGTGGTCTGGCGGCGGTGGCAATCATCTATCCACTCGCCCTCCGCCCAACCACTTTTCCCCTTAAAATCGGCGATGTAGCCCCTCAAGATATCCCCGCGCCCAAAGCGATCACGTATGAGAGCCAGGTATTAACCGAGCAGGCTCGTGAGGATGCCGCAAATTCCGTCGCCCCAGTTTATCTGCCTGCAGACCCAAGTATTGCGCGCCGTCAGGTCGAGAATATGAAGGTCGCCATCAATTACATCACGGCGGTGCGCGCGGATACGTTCGGATCGCCCCAACAAAAAGCAAACGATCTTCAGCAAATTTCCTCTATCAAGCTGCAAACAGACACGATAAGCCGGATTCTTTCCCTCAACGACAGCCGTTGGGAAGCTGTGCAGCAAGAGGCGATGAACGTGCTCGAACAAATGATGCGCAACACCATCCGGCAAGATCGCCTGAACGATACCCTGCGCAGCATTCCAACTTTAATCAGCTTTTCAATGTCCGAGGAACAGGCTTCGATCGTTTCCGACCTGGTCTCTGGGTTTGTTGTCCCCAACAGCCCGTACAGCCCTGAACAGACCGAGGCCGCTCGACAGACGAAGCGAGATGCGGTCTTACCCATCATGCGCTCGTACATGGCTGGCGAGACGGTCGTGCTGAGAGGGCAGGTGATCACGCCGGCAAGCTGGGAAGCTCTCAGCCAATTTAATCTCGTTCGGCCGCAAAACCACAACCTGGACATCATTGCGGCAGTTGCCCTGGTTATCATTTCCGCCAGTTTTTTGGGCTTGTATTTTTATCGATTCCGGCCGAATCTCCTTCTCGACCTGCGCAGCCTGGTATTGATCGCCCTGGTGTTCCTGATCTTCCTCTTCGGCGCCCGGCTGATTATCCCTAACCGCACCGTATTGCCCTACCTCTACCCGCTGGCTGCCTTTGGGTTGACGATCGCAGCTGTTTATAATCTCGAAATCGGCCTGGTTTTTTCGCTGATCTTAAGCCTCCTGGCAGCTTACGGCCTCTCCAGCAACCTGGACCTGACGTTCTATTACACCTTGAGCAGTCTGTGCGGCATCTTAATCCTCAACCGGGCGCACCGGGTGGCTAACTTTTTCTGGGCTGGAATGGCTGCCGGCGCAGCCGGAGCGGCAGTGATCCTTGCCTACCGTTTGCCAGACTCTGCCACCGATTGGATCGGGTTAGTGACGCTGATCGGGGCAGCGTTCTTTAATGGTTTGGCCTCCGCCAGCCTGGCTCTGCTATTACAGTATTTATTCTCCCAATTGCTGGGACTCACCACCGCTTTACAGCTACTCGAAATTTCTCGCCCAGATCACCCCTTAATGCAATATATCCTGCGTAATGCGCCTGGAACTTACCAGCACAGCCTGCAGGTGGCAAACCTGGCGGAGCAGGCCGCCGAACACATCCACGCCGATGCTATGCTGACCCGTGTTGGCGCTCTGTATCACGACGCAGGGAAAGCCGCGAACCCCCAATTCTTCATCGAAAACCAGGTTCCCGGTAAGCTGAACCCTCACGATGACATGGATCCTTCCTTGAGCTCGGCAACGATCATCCATCATGTCATCGATGGTCTCGTGCTGGCGAAAAAATATCGCTTGCCGCCACGCATCCGTGACTTTATTTCCGAGCATCACGGCACGATGCTGACTCGCTACCAATATACGCGAGCTCTTGAAGCTGCTGGAAATCATCCTGAGCTGGTCAACCCCGAGCATTTCCGCTATCCAGGGCCGCGACCGCAATCGCGCGAAACCGCTTTGTTAATGCTGGCTGATAGCTGCGAAGCACGCGCGCGGGCGGAACTCCCGAAAGACGAAACCGAGTTGCACAACCTGATTAAATGTGTGTTTGACCGCTGCCTGCAGGAAGGGCAGCTAGACGATACTTGTTTAACCTTACGAGATATCAGCCTGACTGCAGAATCGTTTGCCGCCACATTACAGGGCATCTACCACCAGCGTATCAACTATCCAGAGTTATCTCATGGCGCCGAGAAATTAGATGTGTCCTCACCCGAAAATATCTCTTTGGAGACGCCTATTTTGCCCTCGCAGGTTCCGCCTTCCTCCGAGCAGTCATGATCGGAATCCAGGTCGAAGACGCATTTCGCATCCAGCTTCAATCGGGAAGGTTGAAATTGGCAGCACAGGCAGTTCTCAACGATCAGTCGGTTTCCCCATCCGCTGAACTGACCATCGTCGTCAGTGGGGATGATGAGCTGCGGCGTCTGAACAAGGAGTTCCTCGGCAAGGATAGCCCTACTGATGTCCTTTCTTTTCCTTCAGGAGAAGTGGATCCGGACAGCGGCAACCTGTACCTGGGCGATATCTTGATCTCATTCCCTCGCGCACAAGAGCAGGCACAGGTTACAGGTCATCCGGTTTCCGCGGAGCTCGATCTGCTCGTCGTCCATGGCGTTTTGCATCTTCTCGGATACGACCACGATACTGACACGCGAAAAGTCGATATGTGGACCGTACAATCGAGAATACTTGCTGTAATTGGCAGCCCGATTACTTCACCACCCGATTAAACCCTTTTCCCCCGATGCATACCTTCTTTTCTTCTCGTGCGCGATCTTTCCAGAATGCATTCTCTGGTTGGTGGTACGTCATCCGCACTCAACGCAATGCATGGATCCATGCTGTGGCCTCCATCTCGGTAATGGTGCTGGCTGGGTGGTTGCGTCTTTCCGTCCGAGATTGGGCTGTATTGATTTTGACGATTGCCACCGTATGGACGGCAGAGTTCCTGAATTCTGCTCTCGAAGCGGTGGTAGACCTGGCTTCTCCAAACCGCCACCCCCTGGCAAAGGTTGGCAAAGATGTTGGCGCGGCAGCAGTTTTAATTTCCGCGGTCTCTGCAGTGATCATTGGTTTCATGCTTCTAGGCCCCCCGCTCTGGCTTCGCCTGAGGCCGCTCTTCGGGTTGCCTTAAAAGAAAAAGGGGATAACGATGCATACAGCTTCATTCCGTTTTGGCACAGTTGGATCACCCAAATCGACTCCCAAAAAGCCCGGCGGCAGTGTGGGTGCAGTATACCAAATCCAGGAGCTGGGTTTGCAGGCATTAGAGTTAGGTTGGGTGCAGAGCGTGAGGGTATCGGAGGAGACATGCCTCGCAATTCGAGCAGCAGGAATGGAAAAAGATGTGCTCCTCTCCGTCCACGCGCCTTATTTCATAAACCTGAATGCTGAAGACAATGAGTGGCCTAAATCGAGAAAGCGGCTGATGGACGCGGCGCATTACGGCAATCTCGCAGGCGCAACCGACATTATCTTCCATCCTGGCTCTTATTTCAGCAAGCCCCCAGCCGAAGTCTTGTCTCTGGCAATCCCTCGTTTGGAGGCATGTGTGGCTGATCTGCGACAGGCGGGAAATCTGGTCGTCTTGCGCCCTGAAACCATGGGGAAATCTGCTATGTTAGGGTCTTTAGAGGATACGCTGGAAATGGCTCGAGCCATACCTGGGGTAGAACCATGCCTGGATTTTGCCCACCTCCATGCCCGCCCCGGCGATGGATCGATGAACTCTTATGCCGAATGGATGCAAACCCTGGACGTCTATGCGAAGGCCTTGGGAGAGGAGAGTCTCTCGCGGCTGCATATCCACCTCTCCGGGATCGAATATTCAGCAAAGGGCGAGCGAGAGCACTTAGCCATCGATCATGCTGATCTGAAGATCCCCGAGATATTTCGCGCTTTGCAGGCACGCAATTGCTCAGGCCGGATCTTATGTGAAAGCCCGGTTCTGGAAGAAGACGCCCTAAAACTGGCTCAGATCTGGAAGAATTTAATTACGGAAGGCTAGATATATTCTTTCAGGTTGTGTTCCACGGCGTAAGCCGCGGCTTCTGCACGGTTGCTGACTCCCAGCTTCGACAAAATGCTGCTTACGTAGTTCCGCACCGTGCCTTCTCCTAAAAACAAAGCTTTGGCGATCTCGCGGTTTGTTTTCCCCTCCGAAACCAGGAGGAGCACGTGTCTTTCTTGTTGGGAGAGGTTGGCAAACGCGGATGCCTCTTCTTCCTTAACTGCACGGCGTACTTCCTGGAAAACTCTCTGCGTGACTGCAGGATCCAGCAAAGCTTCGCCCCTCCCGACGGCTTCCAGGGCGTGCACCAGATCCTCCCCACCGATTTGCTTCAGTACGTAGCCAGATGCCCCTGCACGGATGGCTGAAAATAACATCTCATCCTCGGCATAAGAAGTCAGCATGATCACCCGCGTATCCGGAAACCGCCGCGTAATCTCCTCGCAGGCTTCAATCCCTGATGTGCCTGGTAAACGGATATCCATCAGTACCACATCCGGCAGGACACGGCTTACTTGATCGATTGCATCTTTGGCAGTCCCCGCTTCGCCTACGATCTCGAATTGGGGGAGGTGTTCAAGTAGAGCTTTCAAGCCTAAGCGGACAACCTCGTGATCGTCCACCAGAAGTATCCGTTGTTTTGCCATTGTATCCATACCTCCAGAAGTGAGTATATATTAGAGTAGTCTGAATAGCAAGGGCACCTCGATACAGGATTGGTATTCGCTGAGCAGATAGCAGTATGGGCCGGCGCCAATCCGACAGGATCGAAATATAAAAGACGCTCCGAGATTATCCCGGGAGCGTCTTTTCGTGAAATCGACCGTCCACTATGCTTATTTGGCTTTTACCGAAATTGTTTTGGGTTTGACTTCCTCTGCCTTAGGTAATGTCAATTTCAGCACCCCGTTTTCGAAATCTGCTTTAGCTTTTTCGGTGACTACCGGAGCAGGCAGCGGAATGGTGCGCGTAAAGGATCCATAGCGCCGTTCTCGTATATGATAAGTGGCTTTCGTGTCCTCCTGCTCTTCTTTGATTTCACCGCTTAGGGTCAGCACATCCCCAGTTACTGAAATGCGCACATCGTCTGCTCGAAGGCCGGGCAACATGGCTTTCAACACCACATCTTCATCTGTCTGGTACATATCGATAACCGGATACGAGAACCCTTCGAAGAAACCCAGCTCACGGTTGAAGGTATCATCAAAGAAATGATCCATAGCATCTCGCAGTGACATCATATCGCGAATGGGTTGCCAACGAGTTAAATTGGACATAGCTATCCTCCTTTTATTGTCCTGAAGATGTTTTTGTACGTTAAATTTAAAATACCCGCGCAATATTAATATTTTGCAAATCGGATATTAATTGTTTATTAGAATTGAATCTATTCGGATGTTGGGATGCAGATCGGCACTATCCCGAAGGTGCCTGCTCTTTCTCTTTGCGGCGGAAATCCACAAACCGGTAGCCCACTCCTCTTTCTGTGAGGATATACTTGGGATTCGCCGGGTCTTCTTCCAGCTTCTGGCGCAGGTAGTTGATGTAAAGGCGTACGTAATGCGGCTCGTCACGGTACTCATATCCCCACACCTTTGCCAGCAGCTGGTCATGAGTGACAACCCAGCCTGCATTTTGCACAAGGTGGTAAAGCATGCGGTACTCGGTGGGTCGCAGTTTCACCAGTTTCCCTTCTACCCAAATTTCCCGCCGGTCGAAATCGATCTTCAAACGATAGTCGACCTCAATCAAACCCCTCATGCTGCCGCCGACCCCTTCGACCCGGCGCAGCACAGCCCGAATCCTGCTGACGAGCTCGCGCGGGCTGAACGGTTTGGTGATGTAATCATCTGCGCCCAGCTCCAATCCATGCACTCGGTCATCTTCTTCACCCTTGGCAGTGAGCATGATCACAGGCACAGAACTGATCTCGCGGATCATTTTCAGAACTTCGAAGCCGTCGATGTCTGGCAGCATAACATCCAAGAGAATTACGTCGGGCATCGCATCCCTGAGCCGCTGGACCGCCTGCTCACCCGTGAAGGCGTCCACAACCAGGAAGCCATCGTGCTCAAGGTTCAGGCGTATGAAGCGTACCATTCGCTCTTCATCGTCAACAACCAAAATTCGGCGGTTCTTATATATTTCGTCAGACATGTCTTACTCCCGTACAAAGCCGATAATTTCCTCTTCTTCTGCAGAGGGTAAAATCTCGATAAAATTGACCCTCGCCACCGGCCAGATTACCTGAACAACATTCGTTTCCAGATAGAATAAATCCTTCCCATCCTTCCGACGTGGATTTTTCACCACCAATAAAGCATCGTGAGGCTGAGGCAGTTCATCCACTTCCCCCATAACTGGGTCTTCACCGATTAGATGGAGAATAACCGTTGGCATATCGTTTATCCTATGAGAGTATAGTCTGGCAAAGTTTATCGGCGTATGAGGATTTGCAGTTTGAGCCTGCCCAGGTTGACCACGTCTCCATGGTTGAGCGGGTAATCGGCGCTCGAAGGAATTTTCTTCCCATTGACGCTCGTCCCATTGGATGACCCCAGGTCCATGATCGCCACCTGATCTTTATTGACTTTCAGAGCGGCATGCAGTCTGGATACACCATACGAAAAAGCGTCGTATGGGGAGAGATCGATATCCGGCAAGATTGGTTGACCCTCTGCAACACGCCCGAGCGTGTATTCCGTGCGTCCGGTCAACGGGATCATCTCTCCTGCATCAATCACGTGCAAGGTAACGGTGAGGCCCCCCGTCGAAGAATTAGAGATTGAGGGAGCTTCTTCCGAAAGCGGTTGAGATCCAGGGGATGAACCATCTGCTTGCCCACGGTAGATCGATTGAGTCGAAAGAGGCTGAGAAAAAACCAATTGAGCCCCGCATTCACTGCAAAATAATGTCCCGGGCAATTCTTGAGAATGACAGTTTGGGCATTGGATCATGTTACGAACCTTTCGATTCCCGCCGGAAGCAACAACGCTTTGGTCCCAAATTTGATCCGTTTATCACCCTCGGATGAATAATGCTGGCTATGCTGGATTGTATCCGCTTCGTTTAAGATCACTTGCGCCAGATCTTTTTCTCCTCGGTTGAACAATTGAGTCGCCATCAACTGCAAGCGGTGGGTGGCTTTCAGGGGTTCTCCAGCCATGACTTCTTGCCTGGCTTTCTCTTGCATGCGATAGAGCGTCAGGAAGGACATGCATTGGAGGATTGCCTGAGGGGTTGGTTCCTGATCGACGGCCTCGCCAACTGGTAACCTCAAGTTCAGTTTAAGCTTGCTTGTCGGGATCGACCGGGTGGGAATGTCCATTTTTATTTGCCCGGTCCCTAATATTATCTCGTTTACTCCTTCCGGAATAGGTTTGACATAATATTCGAACAAAATCCGTAAGGTGTGAAACTGCGGAATATTCCCCGCCCGGATTGGATTCTGAATAACCAATTCGCCTGCATCCGGTTGTATACGGAATGCATAACGCAACTCTGCCAGATCTCCGGCAGCTAAATCGAGAGAAACCCGCTCAGCATACACCTTTGCGAGGTTATAGCACTTTTTCTCCAGGATATCGTGCAGGTCTCTGGGTACAGAAACGAACATCGTGCTGCCCCCGCTGCAGCCGGCCAGCTTATCGAGAAAAACATCGTTCCATTCATCCCCAATCCCTAATCCGCTGATACTGACGCCATCGACAGCTGCCTGTTCGGCCAATTTCAAACAGGCTTCTTCGTCTCCATACGTGCGACCATCCGTAAGAAGGATCAGGTGGTTGATATAGGCCGGACTCAAATTTCGGTGCAGCTGTCCCAACCCAGCTTCCAACCCATAATAGATCTCGGTGCCTCCTTTAGTCTGGATCAGGCTGATGCGAGATTGGACTTTAGAAATATCTGAAATACTGGTCGCCGGGATGAGCACCTCGGCGCGATCGCTGAATGTCACCACTGAGATAATATCCTGAGGGCGCAGCTGGCGTAGGATTTGCAGAGCATTCGATTTAACCATATCCATACGCGCACCCTGCATGGATGTTGACCGGTCCAGGACCAGGCAAAGGTTCAGCGGAGGAGTCGTTCCAGTGCTCGGATCGGGGATCGAAGTAAGATCCAACAAAACATACACAAGTTGGGCCTCATTCATACGTGGCAGACTCATACAACTGTAATTGACGCTGGTAGAGATCGCAGGCGCATTCACCTCCAGCACCGGCAAGCTGGCATCATAATCCGAACGCCGTAGCGGATTGGAAAGTACATCGTAAGATTCTTGCACCTGCAAAAATAGTTCTACCGCATGCGGATCGTGATTTGCATCAGGGTGCAGCCGGCGTGCAGCTTCAAAATATGCCTCGCGGATCTCGTCAGGGGAGGCGTCCCTGGCAACACCTAGAATCGCGTAATGGTTGGATCCTTGAGCCATGGAATGTCCTTCATCCTCCGGTTACTATTTAGGATAATAGATGATGATCACACTGATGTTATCCGGACCTCCCGCTTCGTTCGCCGCACGGACCAACTCCTGGCAGGCAACGCCAGGATTTGCGGCAGTAGAGACAATCTGGAAAATCTCGTCATCAGAGATAACTCCCCATAAACCATCACTGCATAATAGCATGTACCCTGGATGAGGCAGTGGGTAGGTAGAGATATCCGGTTCAAAAGGTTCGACCTGACCGATTGCTCGATAAAGGACGTTTCGCTGTGGGTGGACGGCCGCCTCTTGCTCAGTAAGCTGCCCTAATTCCTGCAAGCGCTTCACCAGAGAGTGATCGCGCGTGATCACCTCAGGCTGACCGTCTTGGGGGAAAAAATATGCCCGGCTGTCGCCCACATGGGCGAGCACAACCTGCTCTCCCAGAATAAAAGCAGCTGTCAGGGTTGTTCCCCCGCCTGGCACCTGCTCGATTACAGCCTGCTGAGCCTGCTTAACACCATCTTTCATAATCTCCTGTACAGACATATCTTGCTGCCCAAAAGGGAGTTCCAGGAAGGGCACCAATAATTTGCTGACCAGATGGGCAGACATGGCATGAATTGCCGTCCGGCTGGCAACCTCCCCGTGCTGGTGGCCTCCCATTCCGTCTGCAACAATAAAAATCCCAAATGGAATATTGTCATCTTCCCCGGCAAGGATTGTGTTGAGAGTAAACAGAGAATCTTCGTTATGTTCTCTCTGTCGCCCAATCGATTGGCTACAGCCGACAATCAGCTGAGCAGGCTCGACATGGCTGACGTTCTCTTGGAGATGAACAGGCAATTCTGGATGGGTTTCATCCACTGCGGTTGCCTGTCCTTTAGGCTCAGGTGGAGGTTCCCCTTTTCTTCCGAATAATCTCTGCCAAAAATTACCCACAGATTTGCCTCCTGACCATAATCACGTTTCCCCTCTCTCCTGAATATGCAATATTCTCATCACACCTTGGTTATCCCACCCGGTTCAAATCCTCAGAAGGCATGTAACTCAATCTCTATGCAATGAGGGCATACAGAACATGGTCTGAAGATCCTATGTATAAAATGTCATTATACACTAAGGGGGTTCCAGTGATTGGTCCCCCTGTCTGATATTTCCAGCGCAGTCTCCCGGTGTGATACTCAAGACAATACACATAGCCGTCGGCAGACCCACAGTATACCGAATCCCTGTAAACCACCGGTGATCCACTCACCTGATATTCGGTTTGAAAACGCCATACCTCTCGTGCAGTGGCGGCGTCGACACAATAAATATACCCATCCGCCGATCCAATAAAAACCAGGTTATCTGCTTTCGCGGGTGAAGAGATGGTCCCCTTACCCAGGCGGAAACGCCACATCGCCCACCCCGATTTCGCATCCACTGAATATAATGTGCCGTCCAGAGATCCAAAGTAGACGGCGCCCTTGTCTACAATCGGGGAGGAGGTCACTGCCCGTTTCGACTTAAAGCGCCATTTCACGTCACCTCGGAAATCGATGCAGAAAACCTCTCCATCTTCGCATCCAAAATAAACCAGGTCATTCAGGATATAGGGTGTCGAACGGATCGGCCCGGGTGCTTCCACCTTCCAGACGCGCCTGTTGGATGAAATGTTGACCGCGTGAAGATAATTATCGTCCGAACCGAAAAACAGGTGACCTTCCATAATGCGTACTGAGCTGCGGATCGGTCCATCGGTGAAATACGTCCATAAGACTTTGCCAGACCGGGTCGAAACAGCATGCAGCCGGTGATCCTCAGATCCGATGTAGGCGATATTTTCATACACCGCCGGTTTTCCCACGATTCCGCCCTCGGTGGCATATTTCCAAACAAATTTGCCATCTGCGGCATTGATTGCATATAAATTGGTGTCGTATGCCCCAACCAGCAGCATATCCTTATCTAATGCCGGAGAGCCTCGAATTTCATCTTCACAGGTAAAGGTCCACAAAGGCTTGACTCCGATTGCCTGACCGGAAATAGAAGCCATATCCAACCTGTTCCTTTGGGTCGGCTGATCGTGGAGGATACCCTGCAGTGCCTCTTTCATCTTTTCTGCGTTTGGGAACCGCTTCTCTGGAGCATAAGAAAGGCAGGTGTTGATAATGGTCTCAAATTCGGGCGAGACCGATGGATTGATGGCGCGGATCGACCTTTCTTCGAAGGTAAAGGGTGGTTCCAGACGTGGATCTTTGCGGGTCAGCACGTGATGGAGAGTCGCTCCCAGAGCATAAATATCCGCCAGCTGGGTCGCTTCGCCTCGATATTGTTCCGGCGGAGAATATCCTTCGGTGCCGATCATCGTACCCTTTTGGCCCATCCGGAAGATCTTTGCGATACCAAAATCAACCAACACCACATGGTTTTGCAGCGTAATCATCACGTTAGACGGCTTCATATCGCGAAAAATGATCGGCTCCGGCTTGTGCGAATGCAAATAATGAAGCACATCGCACAGCTCGATTGCCCACATAACCACCTGCTCCTGGGGTAGAAACGCATCCATTTCGGCGACCATCGCTTCCAGGTCTTTCCCAGGAATGTATTCGATCACCAGGTAAGAGCGTTCTTGATGGGTAAAATAATCGTAGATACGCGGAATGGAGGGGTGGTTCAGGGTAGCCAGGATATTGGCTTCGCGCTCGAAATTATCTAAGATCGTTTGGCGCAACTTAGGGTCACGCGCCTGGTTGACCATTTCTTTTACCGCGACTACTTTCGTAACATTCGGAAAATGCAGGTCTCTAGCGCGATACACCGCCCCCATTCCACCGATACCGATTGGTTCTTGAATGAGATACCGGTTGAGTAAGGTGAATCCTGAGGCAAGCTTCTGATCGGAGCCGTTTTGGTCAGACAGGTTTTGGGTAGTTGATGGAGTGTCCAGGCTGCAACTCCTGCTGCTGTATTGGATTGGACTTGATTAGATTATAAAAGGCATTTTGCCGAATTGCAAATTACATTTTTCTTCACAATCTCCTTACGTACTACATCTCTATTCGGGAAGGAATTCACTAGCAGATTAATCTAAAGTTAGTTATGATACCTTTGACACAAAATGATCATCGGTAGAGATGCGGGATTCGTGCCAGGCTGATCATTTCTATTGAGCAGTATGACATTGGGTTTAGGTAATATAGGAGCTGACAATGATCGAGTTGGGTGAACTCAGGGTGTTTATTGCTGCTGCTGAGGAACGCAGCTTCAGTAAAGCCGCCACTCGTTTAAATTTATCTCAATCAGCCGTCAGCCAGAACATCCAGGCATTGGAAAAATCGTTCGGGGTAGAGCTATTCATCCGGCACGGGCGATCTGTGTGGCTCAGTGAGGCAGGCCAGGCCCTGCTTCCCCTGGCACGAGACGTGATGGGCACGAGCCGCTTGATGGAAGAAGCGATGAATAATATCCAGGGGCAGGTTGCAGGCCAGCTCTCGATTGGCTGCTCGACCACTTCTGGAAAATACCTGCTGCCCAACCTGGTGGCCAGTTTCCGGCGTGAATACCCACTTGTCCACGTGCAGATCAACATCCTCACCCGTGAAGAGGTCGTCGACCGGATCATGGATGGGCGTCTCTCTTTGGGTGTGGTTAGCAAGCGCATCGACCACCACGATATCGAGCACCAGCCGCTGTTTGAGGACCAGGTGATTTTGATCGTTCCCCCCGATCACTGCTGGGGCACCTATGGCAAAGCCTTGCCCGCCGATTTAATCGACCAGCCCCTGATCATGCGCGAGGATAATGCCGGTTCATCAGAAGTGTTGTACGAAGGCCTGGCGAAACACGGCATCATCCCCTCCATGCTCAATCCGGTTTTGGAGATCGGGAATTCTGAGGCAATCGAAATGGCCGTGGAGGAAGGCATCGGCATCGCATTTGTCTCCGAGCTGGCTGCCGCGCGAGGGTTAGCCTTAGGGAGAGTCAAAAAGGTCGACGTTGAAGGGCTAGAGCTTCACCGCACCATCTATATTACGCGCAATATTCAATACCCCTTAAGCAGGGCACAAGACCGTTTCTGGGCTTTTACCATGGAACAACGCCAGGTCTTATCTACGCAGATCTGGAATAAGATTGCCAATCTGATTAAGTGACAAAATTCGCAGCGGAAGGGGTACCCGCTGATTTATTTGGGGGAGATGTGAATATTAGGTAGACGCAACTATCGTATTCGAATACAATTAGATCTACCTGATCTATGTATTGGAGAATAACCCATGTCCGATTTCCCAGGAAAAGGAATTGTTGCTGCAGTAAAGACGACCCCGGAGACAGTTCTTGAGGATATTGACCGCTTGATGAAACTGGCGTGCGTCGAAGATAGCCTCCCTAAAGGGGTAACCACCGGGTTGAAGATCAACATCTCCTGGCAGACCTGGTACCCGGCTTGCTCGACGACACCCTGGCAGCTCGAAGGGGTGATTAGATCCTTACAGAATCTTGGATATTCAGATTTGGTCGGCATCCACAACGATACCGTGGTCGTAGATACGCGGGTGGGTGAATTCAATAACAAACACCGCTTTATTACTGATAAGTATGGCATCCCCTGCGTCTACTTGTATGAAGAGCAGTTTGAATGGGAACATTACATCCCAAAACGGCCCTTCCTCGTGTTGGATAAGGTCTATCCAGAGGGTGTGTATATCCCGAAGGTGTTGGTCGGGAAAAATATCATCCATCTTCCGACAATTAAGACCCATGTTTTCACACAGATCACGGGTGCCATGAAAAATGCCTTCGGCGGTTTACTCCACCGCAACCGCCATTGGACCCACAGCGTGATACACCAAACCCTGGTAGACCTGCTCATGATTCAACAGGATATCCACCCAGGGATATTCGCAGTAATGGATGGGACTTTCGCCGGAGATGGTCCGGGCCCGCGGGCGATGCGCTGGCATGAAAAGAATATCTTGCTCGCCTCTGCCGACCAGGTAGCCATAGATGCTGTATCTGCCAGGCTGCAGGGGTTCGACCCACTCAACATACCGTTTATTCGCACGGCGCACGAGCTAAACCTGGGGGTTGGAGATCCACGGCAAATCAAGATGGTTGGATATGACATCTCGCAAGAGCCTCCCTGGAACTTCGAGCAGGGAGATACATTCGCCTCTCGTGGGCAGAAATTGATCTACCACGGGCCGCTCAAGCCTTTCGAAAAGCTGCTCTTACAGAGCCCGCTCGTCCCGTGGAGCTATTTTGCGAGCAATTTTTACCATAACGTGTACTGGTACCCGTTCATCGGCCGCAAACGCGTTAATGCTGCCCTGCAAACCCCCTGGGGCCGCTTATTTGAATCCTATGGAGATGGCAGCGTTGTGCTGCCTGGTATGGAGCCGAAAACAGTCGTCCAGGCGACCGTTGGGTTGGGCGTACTTGCCGCTTTGATCGGCGCAGCAGCTGTCTTTATGAAAAAGAAATCCAGGAAGAAGAGCTGATATTTCTACAACAAATGCTGGGAGCTTTTCTGCTGCCCCTGCCGCACAGTCTGATAAAACACCCCCCAGATCCAATCATCGAGGTACTGTTCGATTTCTTCTAAAAGGGAATAATTCACCTCAAGGCTGAAAACCAGCTCGCGAGCATCATGTAAAAGTTGCAGGCAGGTTGTTTGGATCTGTTCCTCGGTCACCCCTTGCGCTCGTAAGAGGCTCAAGAAGCGGACCGGTTTCAATCGGGTCAACGCCAGGGGTTTCTTCACTCCCCTAAGCCGGATTCCGTAGTCTTCGAGATTCGTTTTTAACCCCCTCAGTACCTGTTGCAGATCGTCTCCTACCTGGACTTTACGCGAATTGGTTTCCGCAAGGATCTCGCGCAGCACATCCAGGCTGTCGGGCCCGGCCAAAACCAGCGCCTCGACGAGCTGGTGCATGGGAGTGACGCTGGCATCTTCGAGGCATCGGATCAGCACATCTCCGGCCTGCAAGCGAATATAAGCTCGCTCCGCATATGCGTAGATGTTTTCCAGCGAATCATCCGCCATGGCGCCTTTCCTCACTGCAAATTGGGCAGGGGCACAATTTTCTCAGGTAGTTCCAGTTATAAATGCCATATTGATGCCCATCTTCCCATTCGATAGAAATCGCATAGGAGCCTACCGCCTCCAAATTTCGCATGTGGGTGACGGGAGAATCGGGAAGGGTCGTCGAGAATACGTCAGGGTCTGGTTCTGAGCTCATATTTTCGTGCCCGCCCCGGCAAGATGCGCACGGGCAAGCTGCCCGCAGGAGCCTGAATGGATAAACGCTGTTATGCCCATCATTCCAAACGATGGTTAATTCACCGGTTTGCCGGTTGGCGGTCATTGAGGTCGGGCTTATAGCTTTCATTAAATCATGATCAAGTGTTGCAAATAAAACCAATCTGCCTACTAAGAATCATAGACGCAATCAAGAAAAAATGCAAATCGTTAGAGTACTAGCCGTGGTTAACTCGGGTTCTGAATGATGGTTAAGTAGTTTGATACTGCCCAACCGCTTCGATTTTTATCGTATGGAGCCACTAAAAACCACCAGGTAAAACCGTCTGCCTGGCGAGGACCGCTCTCGACGTGAAAAACCTCAGACTCTGCTCCTAAGAATCTGGGCACACCGTTGGTTCCCGGGTCACTTCGTAACCGCAGCCCATCGCCTCCGGTGCCTTTGATTTGCACGTACACGCCAACTGCGATGGAACCGTTTGCGGGTGGCGGGATCGGTGTAGTAGATCCGGGTGTCGGCGTGATGATTGATGTGGGCGTGGGTAATACCGGCGTGAGGGTAGGAGCAGGGACGACGGTTACCACAGACGCGTCGGCTTTGGAAATCCTGCTTTCCGGTCGCAAGTACATCGCTCCCAGCCAAATCAGCCCCAGCAGACTTGAGGCAATCAAGACCCCTCCCAGAAGCACTTTCCACGAAAAAAAACCTTTCCATGCCGAGGGATTGTTCATTTACGTCCTCATCAGATAAAACGCCAGGCCAAGGATCAAATAAACAGCCAGAAGGGCAGCCCCCTCGAGCCAGTTCGATTCTCCATCTGCCGAAACCAGAGCCGCGATCAGCACAGCTGCGCCTAATGCAATCAGTTCGAAAACGTTGAATACCAGCGTCAACGGGTGTCCCAATCCTAGGCTGACAAACACCAGGACCGGCGCCACAAAAAGCGCAATCTGCAGGCTGGAAGATATCGCAATTTCCACACTTAGCTCCATGTGGTTTCGGTAGGCCACCTGGACAGCCACCAGGTGCTCGGCTGCATTACCCACGATAGGAACAAGAATGATGCCAAGAAAGAACTCAGAGACCCCTAGATCGGCAACCACGGGTTCAATCGCGCCAACCAGAAGCTCGCTCAGCCAGACTACGGCGGCAGTTGCAATCGCCAACACGATGACGGTCGTTTTCAGAGACCAGGCGGGCTTTACTTGATTATTGGGGACGGGACTGTAAGTGATTGGGCTGCGTGCGATACGCAGGCTGTAATACATCCCAGTTGCATATAATACGATCATCACCAAAGCTACGCCTAAACTGAGTGCCTCCACGGTTGGGTTGATTTCGCCGGTGTCAGACTGGCTGAAAATGGATGGGATAGCAAGCGCCAGCGCGGAAATCGCCAGCAGAGTGGTGTTATTGCCCACGTGCCGCCGGTCAAATGTTTGTAGCCCATGTTTGAGACCACCCACGACCATGGAAAACCCCATGACTAATAACAGGTTGCCAATAATCGACCCGGTGATTGAGGCTTTCACCAGATCGAGCAGCCCGGCTCTGATCGCCACCAGGGTGATGATTAGCTCTGCCGCGTTTCCCAGGGTAGCGTTTAACAAGCCTCCAACCCGCGGGCCGGCAATCGTTGCCAGGACCTCGGTTGCCTCGCCGATGTACCCTGCCATGGGGATCACCCCTACAGCAGAGAAAATAAATACCCAGATCGGCGGCAAATTCGCCAACTCGGCCGCAAGCGCCAGGGGCAAAGCCAGGAGAAGCACAGCAAGGGGATTTTTAACGAGAGAGGTCAGGAAAGTTTTCACGAAGGTTACCAATTTTTCGGTGGCACCGTCTTTGTTTCGGTTTCAGCACTATATCCTCTATGCAGCAATTATATCTTATGGAAATCGAACCCGACTCGTTATGATATAATCTGCAGGGGATGCTGAGCCAGTGGAAATACCCCTTTTAAACAATCGTTATCAATTGCTGGAACCTCTGGGAAAAGGGGGAATGGCCTTGGTTTACCGCGCTCGCGATTTAATGCTCGAGCGTCAGGTAGCAATCAAGGTCCTGCGCGAGGATTACTCCCGCGATGAAGACTTTCGCGAGCATTTCCGCCAGGAGGCGCGCGCGGCTGCCAATTTATCTCATCCAAATATTGTCACGGTTCACGACTTTGGATTAGATGCCGATCGCTTGTTTATTGTTATGGAGTACAATCCGGGCGTTGACCTCAAAACTTTGATGGACCAGCGAGGCACATTCTCTTTGTCGGAGACTCTGTCTCTGATTATCCAGGCCTGCGCCGGCATTGGCTATGCGCATAGAGCCGGGATTGTCCACTGCGATGTTAAACCCCACAACATGCTGGTCTCCAACGATATGCGCCTCAAAGTCACCGATTTCGGCATCGCTCGGGCTTTGGCTTCTATTCAGCCTGACGAAAAAACCGACGTGGTCTGGGGTTCTCCTCAATATTTCTCCCCAGAGCAAGCCTCGGGGGACGCTCCATCCCCAGCCTCGGACGTCTATTCTCTGGGGGTTATCCTTTACGAACTGCTTACCGGCCAGCTTCCTTTCGACGCCGATTCACCGGCAGAGCTTGCCCGGCTTCACCGCGTGGCCTTGCCTCCCCCACCCAGGTCAATCAACCCTGAAATTCCGGCGCCCCTCGAGCAAATTACTCTGAAGGTGCTATCCAAAGAGCCTTCCGCTCGCTACCGGACTGCAGATCAATTAGGCAGGGTGTTGCTCAGCTTCCGGCAGCAGTATGAAAACCCCGTGGCGCAGCCCCAGACCGGTCTAACTTCCACCCAGCCGGCAGGTTTACCCGAAATGAAAACCGCGGCATTCGACTTACCGCTCGAAGATCATGTCTTCGATATCGATTGGATATCTATCGGTCTCGGGCTCCTCGCCGTTTTAGCCGTCGGCGGATTGATCCCCTATTGGCTGGCGATCTGGTTTTATTTAAACCCTGTTGGACACTGATCAATGACTGCCATAATTTCTGCCTCAATTTTATCGGCTGATTGGTCCCGCCTGGGAAAACAAATTGACGAAGCTCAGACTGCAGGCGTCGACTGGATACATGTCGACGTTATGGATGGACAGTTTGTCCCCAATATCACCATGGGGCCGTTTATCGTCGAGACCTGCCGACGAATCACCTCTCTCCCCATCGAAGCTCACCTGATGACGATCACGCCAGAGCGCCATTTGGAAAGCTTTGCAGCTGCAGGAGCAAGTCTGCTCTCTGTGCACGTTGAAACCTGCCCCCATCTCCACAGGACTATCCAAAATATCCATGAATTGGGATGTAAGGCTGGTGTGGTGTTGAATCCGGGCACCCCAGCCGAGAGCATTTCGGCTGTCTTACACCTGGTCGACCTCGTTCTGGTGATGACCGTCAACCCTGGCTTTTCAGGTCAGGAGTTTTTGCCTGATGTTACCCCTAAGATCCGCCAGATTCGACAGATGCTCGACGCTATTCAATCCGAAGCCTGGTTAGAGGTTGACGGCGGCATCTCGCATACCACCCTGCCAGAGACCTACGCGGCTGGCGCAAGAGCCTTCGTGGCCGCTACGGCGATTTTTAAGCACTCCCAAGGGATCGCCGCGGGGGTTCAGGCGCTGCGGCGTGCGATTCCTGCTTAAACAAAAATCACGGCCTGCGCCGCGACTCTTGTATAGAACTTTGACACTGATTATACGGTTTTCACTAACGTGCGGATACACTTCGCGCATAGGACTTTCCGTACTTTACGCCCCCCGACCATCACGGTGACTTTCTGCAGGTTCGGGTGGAATTTCCGGTTCGTCGCTCGTTGTGAGAAACTTCGGTTATGACCAAAACTGGTTTTTTTACCACATGCTTCACAAATTGCCATATCTACTTCCTTTCCCGGCCATAATTGCTATTATAATTTCTCTCTCGATATATGCCTCAAACCAACAGCCAGGAATTTTACCATATCTCGCATCGATTTTCAATGAGTGACGTTTATATAAAGGGGCAACTATGAATGAGGACGGAACCAACCCACTTGGGACCATCTACGTTTCACACCGCGCCATTGCAACAATTGCATGCCAGGCGGCATTGTCTTCCTATGGTATCGTGGGGTTAGCCGCGAAGAACTTCGCCGAAGGATTGGCGCACGCGCTGGTGAAAGACCCCTCCCTTGGAGTGGACATCCAATACGATGGCCAGAAGATTGTCATCAATCTATACGTCATCGTCGAGTATGGAACTCGTATTCAGACGGTAACGGCCAGCATGGCCGAAACTGTCCGCTATCAGGTTGAGAAAGCAATGAGCACACCGGTAGACAAAGTCAACGTACACGTTCGGGGTTTACGGATCAGTAACGTCGATTGAGTCCTGAGCTCACATGACCACAATGGATTTTTCTCGCGCCGAGTTTACAGGAGCCTTATGAGTGTAAAAAAACCATCCCGAACTAACCATCCCAATCAAGGCGGATACCACCATCCTCCATTAGATGGGCAAGATCTAAAAGAACTGGTTGAGGCTGCCTTAAACTGGTTGAAAACCAACCAACAAACGGTTAACGCGCTAAACGTATTCCCGGTACCGGATGGTGATACCGGTACCAACATGGTCTTGACCATGCAGGCTGCGCTCAATGAGATTTCCAACTCGGGTGAAAAAAATATCGGAAAGATGGCTCACCTGGTAGCTCAAGGCTCATTAATGGGGGCGCGCGGCAATTCGGGTGTGATCCTTTCCCAAATCTGGCGTGGCTTTGCACGTGCTCTGGATAATCTGGAAACCATGGATGGGCACACCTTTGTTGCTGCCCTGGTGGAAGGTCGCGGCACTGCGTATAAAGGGGTGGTGCGCCCGGTCGAAGGGACGATCTTAACGGTCGCCAAAGATATCGCCATCGCCGCGCAAGAAGCCGAGCAAATTAACCCAGACCCGGTATTTATCCTCGAAAAAGTGGTCGAAGCCGGCGATGAATCGGTGAAAAAAACCCCTGACCTCCTGCCCATCTTGAAATCAGCGGGGGTTGTCGATGCCGGCGGGAAAGGGTTGTATTATATTCTCGAAGGCATGCTGCGTAGCGTGAAAGGATTACCCCTGGATACTCCTACGACGACTGTTCAGCCCCTGGCTGCAATTAACCTGGAGCATGCCGCTGAAGAAATTGAACCTGGCCAGGATTATGAGGTAGTAATCGACTTTAAACCCCAGGTCGTGCTGGATCTAGATCGCTTTTATAACGAGCTCTCTCACATCGGTACCTCGATCCAGGTTGGCGAAGGGGACGGCATCTATCGCATGCACATCCACGTCCCCACCGAGAAAGTCCACGACCCTTTCGATTACGTGGCTAAAGTTGGCACTGTTATGAAGGTCAGCACCGAGAACCTGCGCAGCCAGATGGCTGAGGTAGCATCGGCAGCGGCTGAGAAAATAAAATTCGTCCCTTTTGAATCAGGCCAGATTGCGGTTGTCGCCGTTTCGCCCGGGCAGGGCTTATCGCGTATCTTTGCCAGCCTGGGTGTAAACGCAATTGTCGAAGGCGGTCAAACAATGAACCCAAGCACGGAGGAGATCCTCAAATCTTTTGAGAATCTTCCCACCGACAAGATCATCATATTGCCGAACAATAAGAATATCCTTCTAGCAGCTCAGGCATCCACCAGCCTCACCGTCAAGAAAGTTGCTGTTATTCCTTCAATCAGTATTCCCCAGGGGTTGGCGGCAATGCTGCGCCTGGCGCCCGATGGTAATCTCGAAGATGTGGTCCAACAGATGACCGATGCTTTGAGAGATGTCGATACCGGCGAGATCACTACAGCCACTCGATCGGTAAAAATGAATGGGGTCCAGGTGCACGAAGGTGAGGTCATCGCGTTATTGAACGGCAAGCTGGTCTATTCAGCGCCCACGCTGGAGGAAGCCTGCCTGGGCCTTCTGGCTCGTGCAAACACAGCCAGTAAGGAGCGCATCACCCTGTACTATGGTAAGAACATCTCGGTGCATGAAGTGAACGTGATCAAAGATAAAATCCAATCCGTGTACCCCGCTCAAGAGCTCGAAGAACATGAAGGCGGGCAACCTTATTACCAGTTTATCATCGCCATCGAGTGACTTATGAGCTCGGTTTGTATCGTAACGGACAGCTCTGCACAGTTTACCAAACCGATCTTCCCTGGGAGAAATCTGACCCATATCCTTCCTCTTCAGGTGGTTGTGAATGGTGAATTGCTGGCTGAAGGGAAGGATTCAAAAGCCTTTTCTTTTCCCAGCTCGATTACTCCCGAACAAACCCCGGTCATCATCCATCCCTCTTCTGAGGATTTCCGTAAACTATTTATCGCCCTCGGCCAGGATTATAACGAAATCGTCGCAGTACTGATCTCGTCTAACCTTTCTCCGGCTGTCACCAACGCCATCGAAGCTGCGGAGATGGTTCGCGGGAAAGTAGCCGTTCAGGTGATCGATTCGCAGTCGATATCGGTGGGATTAGGGTACCTGGTGCAAGTTGCGGCAGATGCAGCCGCAAAAAGGTTGCCCTCCACTGAAATCGAGCGCATTTTACGCGGGTATATCCCCCACGTCTACGCAGTCTTCTGTATCCCGGGGCTCACCTACCTGTATCACTCCGGGTTCCTCGGACAGGCCCAGGCAATCGTTGGGGAAATGCTGAATTTGCTCCCAATCTATACCCTTGAAGATGGGCACCTGACCTCAATCGAAAAAGCCCGTAATCTTCGCCAGCTCATGGATTACTTCCAGGAGTTTATCGACGAGTTCAGCGACCTGTCGCATATTGCGCTGGTCCAAGGTTTTCCCTCGATAACTCATGAAGCGCGTATTTTGCGCGAACACGTTGCCGCGATGTTCCCAAAAACCCCGTTTAGCGAACATTCGTTAGGGCTTCCGCTAACAGTTCTCTTTGGGCCACACACCCTGGGGCTATTCGCCATCGAGATTCCCGATGAGAGTGAAAGATGAGTATTGCGGTTGTCACAGATAGCACCGCCGATCTTCCTCCCGAAGTGATCGAGAAAAATCACATCGAGGTCATCCCAGCGATGCTGGTCATTGGCGATCAGGCGTATGCCGATGGTCAGGGCATCTCTAGGGAAGAGTTTTACCGGCGGTTGCCCATGTATGAGAACCCCCCCACCACTTCTTCTGCATCATTGGGGATGTTCCAGGAGATCTACGAAAAGTTGTTCATGGCAGGCGCAACTCAAATTATTTCGATCCACCCCCCGGCAACCTTATCGAGCCTGATCAATGTGGCACGCCTCGCCGCGCAATCCTTCAAAAACCGCGTTGAGGTGCTGGACAGCGGGTTGGTTACACTGGGTCAGGGGTTTCAGGTTATTGCAGCTGCCGAGGCTGCCACCCGTAACTTATCGATGGACGATATCCTCTCCGTGATCGCCAATCTCACTCAGCGGGTACGGTTTCTGGCTTTGCTCGATACCCTCGAATATGTTCGGCGCAGCGGAAGGATCAATTGGGCTACGGCTGCAGTGAGTAACTTCTTTAATCTGAAGGTTATGATCGAGGTCAAGCGGGGACAGGTTATGCGTCTGGGGCTGTTCAAAAGTCGCAGCCAGGGACTTGCTCAGCTGATTCGTTATCTGCACGCCATGGGTCCTATTGAGCAGCTAGCCCTCGTATATACTCAATTAGCCGACCGAGATGAGCTTAGGCAGGTGCTCGAATCGGTTTCCGCTCAAATCCGGCAGCAGCCCATTATTGCCCAGGTGACCACGGTCATCGGCACACACGTTGGTCCAAATGGCATTGGTTTCATCGCCGTTTCGACTGCAAATCCATAGCACCGTACGCTTTTTTCGTTCCAACCGGGATTGCGGTAAAATTAGAAGATGCAGCCCTCATTAGAAAAATTGCACAAGTATTTCAATCTTGAGGCAAAACGCCGTTACGATAATCATGCCGTTGTGGGTGGCCTGGATAAGATTCTTCAGGCTTGGGAATCCGATGCGCGCGCAGACAATTTGCCAGAAGAAATGATCCGGGCGGTGATCTCCACCCTGGATAAATATCCCTCACAGCAGCCTGAAGAGCGCGTCCAAACGTTGAAGGATCTCTGGCAGTTCATACAAACCGGCAGGAAGGGAGGCGTCAGGCCTTTTCAACCTGCGCCCAATAAATCAGAGGCAAATTCGAGCGTACCTCCGCCTGCTGTCACCCGAAAACAATTTCCTGAGCCACACCAAACCCGGAAGACTCGAGAAATCCTGCGTCACGAATCATTACCTGTCCCACCCTCTCGCTCATTCAAGAAGATCATTGGAACGGGCGATACGGGCAACCTCGGCCTGAATGCGCCCTTGACTGTCATCCAGGGGATCGGTCCTCAGATTGCCAAGACTCTCGAGACCCTGGGATTACACAATCTGCGCGATTTACTGTATTACTTTCCCCGCCGGTATAACGACTACAGCAGCTTGAAACCGATTAACCGTCTGGTATACGGCGAAGTAGTCACTGTGATCGGCACCATACAGAATGTAAGCACGCGGCAGCTGCCCGACAGGCATCTGTCGCTTACTGAAGCCATCCTGGGCGATGGAACTGGTAGTTTGCGCCTGACCTGGTTCAACCAACCCTGGATTGCGAACCAGCTTCGCCCTGGCATGCCCATCTCCGTTTCCGGGAAGATTAACCAATATCTGGGACGATTAATGATCAGCAATCCCGCATGGGATCCGATTGCCCAGGAGCAGATCAATACGAACCGGATTGTGCCGGTATATCGTTTAACTGCCGGCATTTCCCAGCAAAGGCTCGGCAATATCATTAAACAGTTTGTGTCCTACGGAGCCTTGCAGGTCGACGATTATTTACCCAGTACGACACGGCAAGCTGCGAACCTGATGGGTTTATCCCAGGCTCTAGTTCAGGCACATTCACCTGACTCAGCCGAGCAACTGAAAGCAGCTTGCGAACGCCTGGCTTTCGATGAGATTTTCATGCTGCAGCTTGGCGTGCTGCAGCAGAAATTGGACTGGCAGTCTGCGGTCGCCAAAACCTACACAATGCCCGAGGAATGGTACCAAAATCAACTGTCCCGCTTACCGTACCAGCTTACAGGCGCACAGCTTAAAACCATGGATGAGATACGCACCGACCTGGCTTCAGGTCATCCCATGAATCGCCTCATCCAGGGCGATGTTGGCTCTGGCAAAACGGTGGTTGCTGCGCTGGCTATGTCGATTATCGCCTGCAGCGGCGCCCAGGCGGCATTCATGGCCCCAACCAGCATCCTTGCCGAGCAGCATTATCGTACCCTCCTGCGCCTGCTTGCGGCAAATCCCGAGGACAATTCGGAGCAGCCTTTAGATACCACCCAGATCAAACTCTTGCTCGGCGATACCCCTGAGGCAGAGAAAGAAACCATTCGGGAAGGTCTTGCCGATGGCACAATTAAAATCGTTGTCGGTACGCACGCCTTGATCGAAGACCCCATCAGCTTTTCACACCTGCAGCTCGTGGTGGTAGATGAACAGCACCGCTTCGGCGTTGAGCAGCGCGCTGCATTGCGTCTCAAAGGCGAAAATCCCCACTTGCTGGTCATGACGGCCACACCGATCCCGC
The DNA here is from genome assembly GCA_023381565.1 of Chloroflexota bacterium. Lineage (GTDB taxonomy): Bacteria > Chloroflexota > Anaerolineae > Anaerolineales > Anaerolineaceae > JAMCRR01. Next base: position 53,014 of record JAMCRR010000096.1, on the reverse strand, counting down.
GCTCCCTGGCTCTCACGGTGTACGGTGATTTAGATCTTTCGGTGATGGACGAAATGCCCGCCGGGCGCCAGATCATCGAGACGCACATTCTTTACCCAAGCGAGCGAGAGCGCGCCTATTCCCTGATCAAATCCGAGGTCAATCAGGGGCACCAGGCGTTCATCATCTATCCGTTGATCGAGCAGGGCGAGAACGAGGAAGTCCCTGCAGCGGTCGAAGAACATGCCCGCATGCAAAAAGAAATATTTCCCCATTTGCAGATCGGGCTCCTGCACGGGCGCTTGAAGCCAGAAGAGAAGGACGAGGTGATGAAGCGGTTCCGGGATAATCAGAATGCGGTGCTGGTATCTACATCTGTCGTCGAGGTTGGCGTAGACGTTCCGAATGCCACCGTTATGCTGGTTGAAGGCGCGAACCGGTTCGGCCTGGCCCAGCTGCACCAGTTCCGTGGTCGCGTTGGCCGAGGGGATGCAAAATCGTACTGCCTCCTCATTCCGGAAAACGAGGGCGCCGCTGAGAACGAACGGCTGTATGCCATGGCTGAAACTAATGATGGCTTTGTACTGGCGCAAAAAGACCTGGAGCAGCGCGGCCCAGGAGATTTCTTAGGCACGCGCCAATCCGGTTTTGCCGAGTTGGAGATGGCTACTTTGTCCGATATTCGTTTGATCGAGAAAGCGCGCGTACAGGCCCAGGCAATTTTCAACCTCGACCCATATCTCGTCCAGCCAGAGCACGAGCAGCTTGCGATAAAACTCAAAGAGTTGTGGCGCAAAGGCAAAGGAGACGTAAGTTAGCATGGTCCGCGCAGTATTCCCCGGCACATTCGATCCAATTCATCACGGTCACATCGACATCGTTCATCGGGCCGCCCGCATCTTTGACGAAGTTGTGGTCGCCGTCTACGATCGGCCTTTAAAGAATCCGCTATTCTCACCAGAAGAACGCCTGGCTCAGGTTCGGCAAACTTTCTCAGGAGAAAGCGGCATACGGGTGGTAGGCTATCGAGGATTGACCGTCCATTTCTGCAAAGAAATCCAGGCATCGGTAATCGTGCGCGGCTTGAGGGTCTTCTCCGATTTTGAACACGAGTTCCGCATGGCCCTTGCCAATCACCGCATCGATCCTGATATTGAGGTCATGGCTTTGATCACCAGCGAGGAACATAGCTTCCTCTCATCGACCACGGTACGCGAAATTGCCTCCCTGGGCGGAGATGTCAGCAGCATGGTTCCACCCCACGTAGTGATTGCACTCACTGAACGATTCCGTGAGTTAGGAGATGGCCAAACTCTTGTTCCGAATACAAGTTTACGCGATTGATTGACGAATTTCGACTTCAAGTCTACACTATGGAGTGAATCCTGCAGGTATCATACGAGCATATTCGAGCGGAGGACGTTATGGATATTCAACATCTAGTCGATCGCCTTGAAGAGTTATTTAATGAAAGTCGTCCGATTTGGCTAACCCACAGCGTTCTTGTCAATGAAGATCGTTTCCTCGACTTAATTGACCAGATGCGAGTATCCATTCCTGAGGAAGTAAAGAAAGCGCAGCAGCTCCTGGCGCAACGCGATCGCATCCTGGCACAGGCGCAGGAAGAGGCCAACCGGACTCTCTCGCTGGCGCGCGAGAAAAGCGACCAGTTCGTTGAAAGGGACGCGATCGTTTCCGCTGCCCAGGCACGCGCCGAGCAGATTGTCGCTCAGGGACGAGTCGAAGCCGAAGCCACAAAACGCGATGCCGATGATTACGTCCTGGAGACATTAACCCGTCTGGAAGTCGAAATGGACCGTAGTCTGACCCAGGTTCGCAACGGAATCCGCGCCCTACAGAACGACAAACAACACGCCTGATTTTACCGGTCTGTTACCCCAGAAATTGCTGCATAAGTGGGGCATTCACCCATAGGGTTACGGGTTTCCGGCTTTCCCTTCAATCTCCAGCGGCGTTTTTTCCTCAATTTTCTCTGAATGAGATTTCCTTACCCGGTTGGGTTTTCCGGATGCCGGATGTAAGGCCACTTCCACAACCTGATCCATGTGAACCACGGGGACGATCATCAAATCGGTGCGCACCTTTTTGGGCACGTCAACCAGGTCCTTCAGATTCCTCTCGGGTAGGATGATGGTTTTCAGGCCGGCCCGGTGAGCTGCAAGCACTTTCTCGCGCACGCCTCCGACCGGCAAGACCTTTCCCCTTAACGTGATTTCCCCCGTCATCCCAACCTCTTTGTGCACCTTGCGCTCGGTAAAGGCTGAGATCAGGGCAATCCCCATCGTAATGCCTGCAGAAGGACCATCTTTTGGAATGGCCCCTTCGGGGATGTGGATGTGCACGTCTAACCTCTCGAAGATGTCCGGTTCCAGGCTAAACTGGCGGGCGCGCGATTTCAGGTAAGAAAGCGCGGCCTGCGCAGACTCCTGCATCACGTCTCCTACCTGCCCGGTAACCTGCAGATTACCTTTTCCCTCGAGGATCAAGACCTCCAACGGCATAATTTCCCCGCCGTTTTCTGTCCAGGCCACACCCGTTGCCACACCAATTTCATCTTGCCGCTCGGCTTCGGTGTCGAAAAACTGCGGGGGTCCTAAGAACCGTTCAAGCACCGAAGCGCCGATACGGGTCGGGAAGTGTTTCTTTTCGGATTTCAAGCGCGCAATCTTGCGGAAGAGCCGCCCGATTTCACGCTCCAGGTTGCGCACTCCTGCCTCGTAGGTATACTCGCGGATGATTCTCTTCAACGCCGGATCGAGAAGTACGGTTTCCTCCAATTCCAAACCGCTCTCTTCGATTTGTCGCGGGATCAAGAACCGGTGAGCAATCTCGATTTTTTCTTCTTCGATATATCCAGGAAATTCGATCACTTCCATGCGGTCAAGCAGGGCAACCGGGATATTCCCGATCGAGTTTGCTGTGGTAATGAACATGACCCGAGAAAGATCGTAAGGCATCTCCAGGTAATGGTCGGAGAAGGCATGGTTCTGCTCCGGGTCGAGAACCTCCAGCAAGGCGGATGACGGATCGCCGCGGAAATCGTTACCTAGCTTGTCGACCTCATCCAGCATAAAGAGGGGATTGATCGTGCCTGCCCGTCGCATTGTCTGCAAAATGCGCCCGGGAAGCGCACCAATATAGGTTCGCCGGTGGCCGCGAATCTCTGCTTCGTCGCGCACCCCACCTAAAGACAATCGCACGAATTTGCGCCCCAAAGCTTCCGAAATCGAACGCCCCAGAGAGGTTTTACCGGTACCAGGAGGTCCGATAAAACACAGGATTGGCTGCCGGGTCCGCTTCGGGTTAAGACTGCGCACGGCGATATATTCCAGAATGCGGTCTTTTGCCTTTCCCAGACCGTAATGGAATTGCTCCAGGATGTGGGCGGCGTGCTGAACGTCGAGGTTATCTTCAGTTGCCTGGTTCCAGGGGAGGTCCAGAATCCAATCCAGATAGGTGCGGATTATGCCAACCTCTGGAGCCATCGCCGGCATTTGCGTCAGCCGTTCGATTTCTTTGACTGCCTGGCTGCGTGCTTCCACAGGCAGGTTGGCTTTCTCCACCCTCTCGCGCAGTTCGGCAATCTCCCGCGTCCAAATATCTCCCTCACCGAGCTCATTCTGGATCGCTTTCATCTGCTCGCGCAGGTAGAATTCACGCTGGCTGCGGTCTACCTCACTCTGTACCCTGGTTTGAATTTCATCCTCGAGCTGCAGCACATCCAATTCTTGCGCCAGAAGCTGGTTCACCCGCTTCAACCGCTGCTTGGGATCGGAGATCAGGAGTAAAGATTGGCGCTCGGTCAGCGGCAGGGATATGGCAGTGGAGATCATATCTGCCAACCAGCCCGGCTCGGTGATGTTTATCGAGAACAGGTGCGCTTCATCTGGAAGGCTGCGGTCGAGCTGGACGCAGCGCTCGAATAAATCGCGGGTCGTACGCATCAGAGCATCCGTCTTACGGTCGACTAAAGTCGGCTCATCGATGGCGCGCGCTCGAACGATATAAAAAGGATCACGCTGTACAAATTCGACGATTTCCACCCTGCGGCGTCCCTGCACCAGGGCAGAGTTGTTGCCATCGGGCATGCTTAAAAGGCGCCCGACTGCCATCTCCACCCCAATGGGTAAAAAGTCTTCCGGTCTGGGGTCGTCGATCTCTGCATCGCGTTGGGTTAGCGCGATCACGGTGGAAATATTCTGCTGCGCATCCTGGATTGCCATCAGGCTGGGTCCGGGAACGATATAGATTGGGGAAACCATGCGCGGGAATACTACCAGGTCGCGTAAGGTCAGAACCGGGCATTCAATATAGCCGTAGCGGTCCGCTACCGCGTTTGGGATGCGATACAGTTCCTCGGTACGCTGGTGGAGGGCAGCGTTGAATTCCTCATCATCTTCCTGGCGCGGTCCCCAATCATCACCTTTCATAAATAGACCCCTCTCTAACCCTTTTTTCAAACCAGGCATGACGCACACCCGCGGCAATGAAGATGCTGCCGGTGGCGATCACGGCGGCTTCATTACCGGCGAGCTCCAATGCTCTTTCTAGCGCTGCTTCCAGGGGTATCACGGACTGAGCCGGGCAGCCGAATTGATGCACCATTGATACAATTTTCTCAGTTTCCATGGCACGAGGATGTACGGATTGGGTGGCGATCACTTTCTGCACGCGCGGCAGCAATTCGGTAAATATGCCGCGGACATCTTTATCCTCAGAAGCGCCAAAAATCATGATCACCGGCATCCCCGGCAGATAATCATCCAGGGCCAGGCGTAGTTTCAACGCCGAATCGGGATTGTGCGCCGAATCGATAATCATGGGAGGTGTCTTACGCAGCAGCTCGAACCGACCCGGCCAAACGACTTTGCTGAAGCCGCCACGGATATGTTCTTCAGTGATTTGGAAGCCGGCTTCTCGAGCTGTTTGAAGCGCAGCATAGGCCGTCGCAGCATTCTCAACCTGATGGTACCCCAGCAGCGGAATGCTCATGCAGTATGGATTGCAGCCCAATGTGGCATTATTTTCAAGGAACTGGTCGATCATGGGCTGGTCTTGGGCCGACCAGATTAGAATTGTCTGCTCATCGAGGGAATGCGACCAGGGAGCAAATAAATAGTCTTTCCCTACCTGGATCAGTCGCGATCCGCGCTCGGCGGCTGTCTCCTCGATCACCTTACGCGCCTCCTCCTTTTGCGGAGCAGAAACGACGGGTTTCCCGGGTTTAATGATCCCCGCTTTTTCACCGGCAATCTTGGCCAGCGTATCTCCCAGAACGTTCATGTGATCGTAAGATAGCGCAGTGATAACCGATACCTGGGATTCGGCTACATTAGTGGCGTCTAACCGCCCGCCCAACCCGACTTCAATCACGGCGGCATTCACATTCTGGCGGGCAAAATACAGGTAAGCCAGAGCCGTGGTGATTTCAAAGGTCGTCAATCCCTGGATTTGGTCGACTTGCGGTTTGAGAATGCCGATTAAATCTACCAACTCGGCATGCGGTATATTTTCACCGTTAATCTGAATGCGCTCGGTGTAGTCTTCCAGGTGGGGAGAGGTATATAAGCCGGTCCGGTAGCCTGCGGCGCGCAGGGCGCTGGCGCAAAACGCGGATACAGAGCCTTTTCCCTTCGTCCCCGCAATGTGAATGATTGGATAGGCTCGTTCGGGGTTCCCCAGCCTATCCAGCAATTCTTTCATCCTGCTCAGATCGAATTTTTCTGGTGAATAACGAAATTGGCGTGTAAGGCTGTAATCGATAAAACTGTAAAGATAATCCAGGGCTTCCTGGTAAGCAATTTCAATATCCATTGACGATTTATCCTGCATATAAAATGTCATCATTGATAACGTTGGAAGATTGTACCCGTCGCAACCTCTTTCCGCAAGGGGATATTTGAGCCTGTCGGGCGATCAGGATTGACGCCAGGGTGCAGATCGGTTACATTATAGGCTGTTTTACGAAGAAATCAGGTTTGCCACCTTAAAATGTCCACAGGGATCCTGACGCTGCACTTATTGCTTCCGGGCTGTGCTTCTTTGAAAGAGAAACGCAGCCGGCTAAAACCTTTGCTTGCCCGGCTGCACCGGGAATTTAATATTTCGGTCGCCGAAGTCGATCACCAAGACCACTGGCAGGATGCAGTAATCGCCTGTGCTTTGATCAGCAACGATCATGCTTTTACCCAACGAGCGCTAAGCCAGGTGCTCCATTTTGTCGAAACCTCCTGGCCGGATATGACCCTGATCGATCAGCAGGTAGAGATCATTTAGAGGTATGGATTGATGACCCTTTCCCCAGAAGAAATTCAGGGCTGGCTCGAGCGCATTTTGCTGACCGTCCAAAAACCCGGCCGTTACGTGGGGGGCGAACTGAACCAGGTGATCAAGCCGTGGGATTCGGTCAGCACCCACATCGCCCTGGTCTTCCCCGATATTTACGACATCGGCCTGCCAAATCTTGGCCTGGCGATCCTGTATGATTTGCTCAACCGGCGCTCCGATACCCTGGCCGAAAGATCGTATGCACCGTGGGTGGATATGGAAGCAGCCATGCGCGCATCGGGCATCCCCTTGTATTCCTTAGAAAGCAAGCATCCCCTTTCCGCCTTCGATATCGTAGGTTTCACTCTCCCTTACGAGACCCTCAACACGAATGCTCTCAACCTGCTCGATCTCGGAGGCATCCCCCTCCTGGCCTCCAATCGATCGAGTGAGCATCCGTTGGTGATCGCCGGGGGTCATTCTGCTTACAACCCCGAACCCATGTCCGATTTCTTTGATGCGTTTGTGATCGGTGAAGGTGAAGAAGTCATCCAGGAAATTGTCGACGCATATCGCGTCTGGCGCCAGGCAGGCTCCAGCCGTGATCATCTACTGCGCTCGCTGTCGAAAATCGGAGGAGTTTACGTACCGTCTCTCTATCGTGCGGAGTACTACCCGGATGGGAGAATGGCAAAGTTTATTAAATTGGTCCAAGACGCCCCCCTGCCGGTGAAGAAGCGCATTGTACCGATCCTGCCGAACCCCCCCACGCGCTTCCTGGTGCCGTCGATCGACACGGTCCACAACCGCATCGCGGTTGAGATTATGCGCGGCTGTACACGGGGTTGCCGGTTCTGCCACGCTGGAATGATCAACCGCCCGGTGCGCGAAAGATCGGTGGAACAAATCGTGGAGGCTATTCAGACAGCTCTCGACCAGACCGGGTATGAGGAAATCGCCCTGCTTTCGCTTTCTTCCTCAGATTATTCCGGGATTATCGAGCTGGTAGATGCCGCCGCCCAGCGTTTCGGCAAACAGCGCCTGACCATCAGCCTGCCTTCCCTGCGCATCGAATCATTTTCTGTGGAATTAATGGACCGCCTAAAGGAAGCCCGTCCAGGGGGCGGTTTTACATTAGCGCCCGAAGCCGCAACCGATCGCATGCGCCGGGTGATCAACAAACCTATCCAGACTGAACAACTCCTCGAGACTGCCCGAGCAGTGTTCAACCACGGCTGGACCACTTTGAAGCTATATTTTATGATCGGGCATCCCTCCGAGACGATCGAAGACGTGCAGGCAATTGTCGATCTATGCAAGGCGGTCACAGCAGAGGGGCGCAAGATAGTCGGTGGGCGCGTCAGGGTGCATGCCGGGGTGAGCACGTTTATCCCCAAAGCGCACACGCCTTTTCAATGGGTCTCCTGCGACTCGGTTTCACAAATCCGAGCAAAACAGGATTTATTGAAGCGTCAGCTGCGAGGTTCAAATTTGAAGCTCAGCTGGACCCAACCCGAAGAGACCCTGCTGGAAGCCTGGCTTTCGCGCGGAGACCGGCGGCTTGGAGCAGTCATTCTGCGCGCCTGGCAGCACGGAGCAAAGTTCGACGCCTGGCAGGATCAATACAATTTCACCGCCTGGCTAAAGGCTTTTTCTGACGCCGGGCTAGATCCTGATTTCTATAGCCACCGCCAACGAGAAATGGATGAGCTGCTGCCCTGGTCGCATATCTTTGCCGGGGTTCGCCCGGCATACCTGAAAGAAGAGTACCGCCGCAGCCTGGAAGGGGAGCTGCGCGCCGACTGCCGCACAGCCTGCTTCGCCTGCGGCATCCTTCCGGCTTATGCCAGGCAACGCATGGAGGCTCCCGGCGACCATTGGAAATGTCCGGAGGTCACTCCAATTTCCAAACGGATCGCGCATACTTCAGCCCGGATAGTAAGATCCGAATAGTACAATGTCTATGCGCATCCGAATTCACTATTCGAAGCTTTCTCCACTGCGGTACTCCGGTAACCTCGATATGCAGCATTCCTGGGAGCGCACCCTGCGTCGCTCTCACCTTCCCCTCGTGGTCAGCCAGGGGTTCCATCCCCAACTCCGCATCCAACAGGCCTGCGCCCTCCCGCTGGGGTTCACCAGCCGCGCCGAAATCGTCGATGTCTGGCTCGATACTGATTGTTCGATCCCAGATATCGAGCAGGCACTGCGCAAGGTGGTTCCTCCGGGAATTGAAATCCAATCCGTCGAACAAGTCGAATTGAATGATCCCGCCCTTCAAACCCGGGCGTTAGCATCGGATTACCTGGCAACATTACTCGACCATCCAGACCTGGCAGAATTGCAGTCCCGCATCAGCGGTTTACTCGCATCACCCTCCATCAGCCGCACTCGCCGGGGCAAGCCGTATGATTTGCGACAGTTAGTTGAAGACCTGCGCCTGGTGGGTACAACCCCTGGTGCTCCCCTGGAACTGAGCATGCGGCTCAGTGTTAGAGAAGGGGCCACCGGTAGGCCGGAGGAGGTCCTGGATGAATTAGGCATACCTGCCAGCAGTGCACGCGTGGAGCGGATTAACTTGATTTTCTCCACCGATTAACGCTATTTTATTCCTGAAATTCTCGTGGTAAAATAGGTCCAGTTCTATTACATTAGATCCGTTTGGAATGATTGTCCCTGTAGCTCAGTGGATAGAGCGCTAGCCTCCGGAGCTAGAAGCGGGAGTTCGAGCCTCCCCAGGGACGCCAGAAAAAAATCATACCTCACATAGATATTTCCTGCATGCTTGCACTACCCCAACCCATGCATTGAGTGCCCCAGTGAACCAGGGGCACTCGTGTTTAATCCCCTTCGTAATTTGACTTAACATGATATAGTTTATATAATTAGTATAGTTTATAGGAAATTATAGGTAGATGAGAAAACATGGAAGCAACCCTGAAATTGGGGAGGATATTTGGAGTTCCGGTTGGCTTGCATTGGAGCTGGTTCATCATCTTCTCCCTGGTTACTGTTTCGCTGTCAGCGGGATATTTCTCCGAGTTCATTCCAAGTGATCATCAGACTGCCCTTTGGTTGTTTGGCACCTTCACCAGCCTGCTGTTCTTCCTGTCCATTCTGGCGCACGAGTTTGGGCATGCAATCGTGGCTAAGAGGAGAAACCTCGAGGTACAAAGCATCACCCTTTTTGCCTTCGGCGGAGTGGCACAGATTGGCGAAGAGCCGCGCAGCCCGATCGAAGAGTTCGTTGTGGCGGGAGCCGGTCCTCTGGTCACATTGCTCGCCACACTGATCTTTTTCGTCGTATGGAAAGCAACCCCCGGATTTCCTGCTTTTTCTGCAGCCAGCTCCTGGTTAGCGCGCATCAACCTTGCTCTGTTCTTGTTCAATCTCATCCCGGGATTCCCTTTGGACGGCGGTAGGATTTTTCGCTCTTTCCTCTGGCGCCTGGTCAAGAACTATTACCGTGCAACTCGCATCACGAGCTATTTCGGCCAGGGCATCGCATTTGCGCTCATCGCTTTAGGCATTTATGCAGGCTTCCGGGGAGCAATCGTCAATGGAATCTGGTTTATTTTTATCGGTTGGTTTCTGCAAAACTCTGCTTCCTCATACAGCTCAGAAACCAGTCTCAGGCAGACCCTTGAGCACGTCAAGGTCGGCGATGTAATGAAGCGCGATCTTCATCCCATTCAAGCTAGCCTCTCTCTTACCCAGCTTGCCTCCGACCCGGTTTACACCCTTGGAGATAGGATTTTCACCGTGGTAAAGAACGATCGGTTTTGCGGCTTGCTTTCTTTGGGAGATACAAACGCTTACCACTATCTGGATTGGGAACATACTCGTGTAGAACAGATCATGACGCCGGTTGAGCGCCTGGTCGAGATCCATCCAGATATGTCACTGCTCGCTGCGATGAGCATGATTGACCGATTAAACCAATCAGAGATCCCGGTTGTACAGGATGGCGAAATAATCGGTTTGCTTTCGCGCGAACGCATCCTGCAGAATCTCAAGCTGAGGTCAGACCCCGGCGCTCAAACCCACCCGGTTTCATCTTGATACCGCGATCCTTATCGCGAAACCACCGGTAGGATCAACCTGGATGGTTTAGATGCCTCATGGAAAACGGTTTGCTGTGCCGGTAAAAGCACGGCGTCTTCCCCGGGCAGCAATCCTGTGTTCGCATTACGGTCAAAGCGTGGGAAGTTGCTGCTAGATACCTCTAACCGTACGGCATGCCCGGCCTTGAAAATATGGCTGGTAACACCCAGGTCGATCTCGTATTCGACCGCCTCTCCTGGGTTAAGCATTACCGGATCTTTCCCGTGGTTACGAAAACGGGCGCGCAAGATCCCATCCAGCAAGTTCCGGGCATTCCCGCATGGCGCAACATCAACCAGCTTGGCAGTGAAATCGGTATCCGCAGCGCTGGATGCTGCCCATAAATTGACCCGAATCGGTCCGGTGATTTCCAGGTCTCGATCCAGAACCTTGCTCGTATAAACCAACACGTCCTCTCTTGCCTCGACAGGTCTTTGATCGAATGCACCCGGGCGCAGAGCCGGCGCCCAACAACATAATCCACCCCCTGAAGTTGGAGCCGGGTTGGATGGCACATATCTGAAAGTGTCGGGGGGCTCGCAGGAGGGAATGGTTTGGTCTAACCTACCATTCCCTATTAGACTGTTCGCCGGCGTGTCGGAGTGAAGGTAGAAGTAGGTAGGCTGCCCGATAAATGCTGGCCAGTTGCTCTCGCTGCGCCAGCGGTTCTCCCCCATGGTAAAGATGCGGATCTGTGGCTCGTCCAGAATTCCATTCTCGGTCCCCTTGAGCCAGTGATCGAACCAGCGTATCTGCATCTCCAGCGGACGGACCATCATGGAGGAAGCCTGAACCCCAAAATCCACCTCTCCGCTCAATGAGGAATACACTGCGTGTGTCCACGGCCCGATTAACAACTTTTGCTGAGCTGATCCTTGTTCTGTCAACGTCGCAAAATCATTCCAGGTGTTCCCGATGAATAAATCGTACCAACCACCGATGTGGAATGCCGGGATGTGGACTTGCTCCAGAGGACAGGAAATCGCCTCCCAAAAACCATCACGCGTCGGGTGGGAAAGAAAATAATAGAGGAAAGGCACAATCCCCGACCGGCCAATCAAGGGCATTTCAGCCAATGGTGTGAACCGGAACGTGTCGCCCTCGGTCATCCCATCCATCATGCGGATCCACTGCTGGAACAAGCTGCCTTTCTCTTCTGGATTACCTGAAGAATGCTGGATTGCATCCAGGGTAACCGAAGTGAGCGTCAGGCTTATGGCTGCACCCAGAATGAGCGCTCCTCCTTGGTACATGACCGAATAAGGATCGGTGAAAGTAAACCCCGGAACGATCGTCTTCAAAGACGGGGGCTGCATCACTGCCGCAGCCCATTGGGTATAACCAACGTAAGAGCTACCAAACATGCCAACCTGGCCATCTGCCCAGGGCTGCTGCGCAGCCCATTCGACGGTATCATAACCGTCCTCTTTTTCGTGGAAAAATGGCAGCCCATCTCCCTCGGACGCAAAGTGGCCGCGGGTATCCTGGCTGACGACGGCATACCCCCGGTCGGCCGCCATCAACGCAAATTCTAAATCGGATGTGCCTTTGCCATAGGGGGTGCGTTGAAGCAACACCGGCAGGCGGGTTTCGACATCAGGCCGGTAAACATCCGCACGCAAGACGATTCCATCTCTCATCCTGACTTCAATGTCTCGTTCGACGAAGATTCTCCTCTTCATAATACCTCTTTCGATAATCCAAAATGAGATCTAGTGTTTATTTGCACTAATTACCTTTTTGTGATACATTTGTGGAAAATATTTCCAGGAGCAGGATGGTAAAGATGACCGATAAACTCATACCCGACATCGTTGTTGGACGGTTACCTCGTTACCTTCGCGCCATTCAGCAAATGAGCAAAGAGGGTTTTCAGACAACCTCTTCGCAAGTCCTCGGTGAACGACTGGGGATTTCAGCTGCCCAGATCCGCAAAGATCTTTCCCAGTTTGGGGAATTCGGGAAGCAAGGGACCGGGTATCCCATTCCATATCTAATCCAACAGCTGCAGCATATTTTGAAGATCAATCGTAAGTGGGAAATGGTATTGGTTGGTGTTGGAGATCTGGGGCACGCTATCGCCCGCTATCAAGGTTTTGCTAATGGCGGTTTCCATATCACGATGGTTTTTGATAATGACCCCAAAAAAATCGGTTCTCAGGTTGGCGATTATATTGTAAAAGATATCGCTCTTCTGGATCAAAACGTACGTGCAGCCGGTATAAAGATTGCTATGCTGACTGTGCCTGCATCAGAAGCTCAAACAGTCGCCGATTGCCTGGTCCAGTCGGGCATTCAATCGATTTTGAATTATGCCCCTGTCACACTGACCGTCCCCCCTCATGTTCATGTCCAGAACATCGACCCGGTGATCAACTTGCAGCGCATGACCTATTATCTGGATTAACGATCCTCGGCATTTGATTGACCCTGGATTCCTGAAATTCACAATATACGTGACGTTAATATCATAGATTATCCCTCGAGCACAGCCTCGGGTGTGAGCATCTGGTTGATTAGACTGATGCACACATCTACGTCCGGTATCTGCGCCACAGGGATTTTAATTCGCCTGGCAGGTTTACCTTCATCCTGGATGATGAAAATCGCCGCTCCGCTTTGAATGCTCGCTTCTCGAATCTGTCGCCAGGAGTACCACCGGTCTTCGATTTTGGTGCCTCGATCCTTGTCGATAATGATCGGCCCAAACTGCAAACTAATTCCCTGGTAGAAGGAAGCCGTATATTTCCGGAAGATCGCCGGCAGGATGATCGAGCGCAGGTTCTCTGCCAGGTCTTCAACTCGATCGATGGAATCGTCTAAGATGATCCGATCGCCGTCGGTTTTCGTCAGGATGTATACGTGCCGGGTCCTTCCACCCAGCGCGCCCAGAGGACTTTGCGTGAGCTGGGTGCGGATGCTGGAGATCTCCTCCCAGGGCCAGGCGTGCATTCCCTTCCGGTCGCGGCAGGCCAGCCCCTTCTCAAAGATCACAACCGATATGATCCATCGGCTGTAGGCTGCCCAGACCGCTAATGCGCCAAATATCAATAGCAAGACTCCCAGGATGAGCGGCAAGGTCAGGTTTTTCATTACCACCGAAGGGCCGTGATAATAGTAGCTCCAATAGGTTTGTAATCCTCCAACGAACAATATCACAATCCCAGCCCCGATTCCAACCACAGCCAGGCTGGCGGTCACAGATTTATAGATCCCGCGCAATTTTAATGGATAAAATTGGACCGGGCTGCCCAACCCGGTAATCGTTGAAAATGCCCGCGGCATGCCTGGTCCACCCTTCATCGTCAGTCCCCGAAAAGCCTCCGCCTAAACCGGAGGCAGGTTTCTGCGCAGCGCTTCGCGGATCACAACCCCTCGGGCTGCGCCTTCCGCAGTACAGGTAACCGGGTTATCCACCAGGTAGGCCGGGATGCCCAATCCCTTGGTAAGATATTTATCGATGCTGCGCAGCAAAGCTCCCCCACCGCATAAAGCTACACCTCGGTCGATAATATCCGAGATCAGCTCAGGAGGCGTTTTTTCCAGAACTCTGCGGCTGGTATTGATCATCTCGACCAGAGGATCTTGCAAAGCTTCGACAATCTCATCGGTAGTCAGGTTTGCTGGTCGGGGCAAACCCGTTACCTGATCCTGTCCTTGAATCTCCATCGATTTTTGTTCGTCTTGGGGGATGGCTGCCCCGATTTTAATTTTGAGAAGCTCGGCAGTAGGTTGACCGATGATCAACCCATACTTCTTACGTACATAAGCAATAATTGCCTCATCAAGCTTCAGACCGGCTGTGCGTGAGGTTTCAGCGGTCACAATCCCATTCATGGCCAGGACTGCGGCCTGGGTCGTGCCGCCCCCCAGGCAAATGATCATATTCCCAGACGGGGTACCGATCGGGAGATCAACACCCAAGGCTGCCGCCAAAGGCTGTTGGATCAGGTAGACCTCGCGGCTCCCCGCCCCCAACGCCGCCTCGTGGACGGCGCGGCTTTCCACACTGGTCACTCCATAAGGAACTGTGATCATCACGCGCGGCCGGAAAATCATCATCGGTCCGGTGACTTTCTTGATCAGGTCTTTGAGCAGGTTTTCGGTGATTTCGTAGTCGGCGATCACCCCAAAGTGCAGCGGGCGGGTCACTTCGATAGAATCGGGGACACGGCCATACATATCACGCGCCGCACGGCCCCACTCGACCATCTTCTGTTCTTCTACGACAATTGCCACGACTGTTGGCTCTTGCAAGAGGATCTGCTTTCCCTCCGCCACGATCGTGTTCATCGTCCCCAGGTCGATCCCCAGTTCTCTTGAAAATGCAGGCATAAACGCTTATCCGCCTCCCTGATGAGGTTCGTTCCGCCCACCCTGGCGCTGTCTATAGCGGCGGGCGGCATCCAGACGCAAATTTGATTTTCGCAAAGATGCCTGTATGGTCAGATAGGTATCAGTATCGCGCGGGACGCCCTGTTTGAGAAGTAATTCTGCACGTTTCTTTGCCGCTTCCGCCCGTTCGATATCGATCTCTTCAACATTTTCGGATGCATCAGCCAACACGGTCACCTGGTCAGGCTGGATTTCGACGATCCCCCCCGCAACCGTGAAAAATTCTTCCTTGCCTTTCCACCGCACGGTGATGATCCCATCCTTCAAGGTCGATAATAAGGGTGAGTGGTGGGGTAAGACGCCCATCACTCCTGCCGCGCCAGGCAAGACGACAATATCAGCATCACCCAAAAATACCTGGCGGTCTTGAGAGACGATCTCACAGTGGATGGGCATGATGGCTCCTTCTATCCACCCTCAGCCAACTTTTCAGCCCTCAGCATGGCATCTTCGATCGTGCCGACCATCAAGAAGGCTTGTTCTGGCATTTCGTCGCATTTTCCATCCAGAATGGCGCGAAATCCGGCGATCGTCTCGCGCAAAGGAACGTAAACTCCGGGAGTTCCGGTAAAGCGTTCGGCCACAAACATGGGTTGCGAGAAGAAACGCTCGATCTTGCGCGCCCTGGACACGATCAATTTATCGTCCTCGCTGAGCTCATCGATCCCCAGGATGGCGATGATATCCTGCAGGTCCTTATAATGCTGTAGCACGCGCTGCACCTCGCGGGCGGTGTTGTAGTGCTCCTCTCCGACGATAATCGGATCGAGGATGCGTGAGGTCGAGGTCAGCGGGTCGACGGCAGGGTAAATCCCTTTTTCTACGATCGCGCGCTCCAGAGCGATGGTCGCGTCCAGGTGGGTGAAAGTCGCCACCGGCGCCGGGTCCGAATAATCATCCGCGGGAACGTAGACCGCCTGCATCGAGGTGATCGACCCGTGGCGGGTGGAGGTGATCCGCTCTTGCAGCTCACCCATTTCGGTAGACAGCGTCGGCTGGTAGCCAACTGCGGAGGGCATGCGCCCCAATAATGCCGAAACCTCAGATCCCGACATGGTAAATCGGAAGATATTGTCGATGAAAAGAAGCACATCGCGCCCTTGATCGCGGAAGTACTCCGCCATCGAGAGCGCCGTCAGCGCCACACGCAAGCGTACCCCCGGCGGCTCATTCATCTGCCCGAAAACCATCACCGTATCCTTCATTACCCCCGACTCGAGCATTTCCCGGTAGAGCTGCGTGCCTTCACGAGTGCGCTCGCCAACCCCCGCAAAAACTGAGTTACCCTGGTGCACTGTGGCGATCGAACGGATCAGTTCCTGGATAATGATCGTCTTCCCTACCCCCGCGCCGCCAAAAATCCCCGTCTTGCCTCCTTTGGTGAATGGAGCGATCAGGTCGATCACCTTCAAGCCGGTTTCAAACACTTCGACGTGGGTCACCTGTTCCTCAAAGGTGGGCGCCGGCCTGTGGATCGGGTACATAATATCCGTGCTCACTTCACCCTGGTTATCGATAGGGTGCCCCAAAACGTTGAACACCCGCCCCAAGGTCACCGGTCCTGCCGGAACCCGGATGGGTTTTCCGGTCTGGTGAGCGGGGACGCCCCGGCTGAGACCGTCGGTAGAATCCATCGCCACACAGCGCACCCAATTGTTTCCCAGGTGTTTCTGGACTTCCAGCACAAGGGTCTCCTGCCCTTCGCGCGGTACTTCGATGGCTTCATAGATATCAGGCATCAAGCCTTCGGGGAACTCAACATCAACGACCCCTCCCTGGATTTGCACCACCTGTCCAACCGCTTGTTCCATTCTCAAGACCTCCAAACCGGTTTTCTTCGGAAATTAGCGCCTGAGCCTGTCAGGACTGTATCTGGGCGTTAGCCCCACCGACGATGTCGATCATATCGTTTGTGATGGTTTGCTGGCGAGCTTTGTTATATTCCAGCTGCAGAAGACCCACCAGATCGTAAGCATTCTCTGTTGCATTCCGCATGGCTACCATCCGGGCAGCATGCTCGCTGGCGAGAGAGCTGAGGATCGCCTGGTAAATCTGCACGGAAGTGAAGCGGGTAATAATCTGGTCCAGGATTTCTGTTGGATCCGGCTCATACGTGAAAACGCCGTGATCACTTCCCTCAGGGCCTCCCAGATCTCTGATCAGTCCTTCTCCAGATTCGACCTCCAGGGGAAGGAGCTTCTTCTGTTTCGGCACCTGTGACACCATGTTGATAAAATCGGTATACGCCAGATAGACCTGATCAGCTTCGCCGGCGAGGTATTCATCTACAACCAGCCTTCCAATAGCGGAGATGTTGGCAAACGTGGGTGCAGGAGGGAGGTCGCTAAATTCGGCCAGGATATTTTTCCCTCGCCGAAGCAACATATCGCGCCCTTTTCGCCCAACAGTGATATAGCGCACCGGAACCTGCAGGTGACCGAAATTTGCCAGCGTGAAGCGAACAATATTGACATTGTAGGCTCCGGCAAGCCCGCGATCGCTGGAAACCATCAACACCAAGGCATTGTTGATCGATGACCTTTCTTTCAATAATGGGTGCAAGGAAGCGTGCCCGGGCTGGCGTGCAAGATGCAGCAGCACTTTCCAGGCTTTCTCGGCATAAGAGCGTGTGGCAATTTCAGCCGCTACCGCCTTGCGCACCTTACTGGCGCTAACCGTTTCGAGGGCTTTCGTGACCTGCGAGATATTTTTTACGCTCCGTATGCGGAGCCGCATCTCTTTTGCTGAGGGCATAGGCTGTATGTCCGGTTCTGTCTCGTGATCAGCCGATCCAGGTCGAGTTGTAGGCCTGGATGGCCTGGCGCAGTTTGGTCTCCGTCTCGGCGGAAACCATTCTCAAAGCCGAAATATCTCTACCAATTTCTGGATAGGAAGTATCCATGAAATGCAGCAAGCCGGCTTCCCACTCCCGCATCTTGTCAATCGCTACGGAGTCTGCAAACCCATTCGTGCCGGCAAATAGGATTATCACTTCGTTCTCGAGCGAATAAGGGGCGTATTGGTGTTGCTTAAGGATCTCTTGAAGATGCTGGCCCCGGTTCAGCTGCGCCTGGGTGGTTTTATCCAGGTCTGACCCAAACTGGGCGAAAGCGGCCAACTCTCTAAAGGAAGCCATATCGAGGCGGAGACGCCCGGCGACCTGCTTCATAGCTTTTGTTTGGGCATCACCACCCACGCGAGACACTGAAATTCCCACATTGATCGCCGGGCGAATGCCGCCGTTGAACAGGTTCGACTCGAGGTAGATTTGCCCATCTGTGATTGAAATGACATTCGTCGGAATATAAGCCGACACGTCGCCCAATAGGGTCTCGATGAGCGGGAGGGCGGTCAGCGATCCCCCACTCCCTTTTACCTTAACGATCTTGCATTCGTCTTTATTCTGCAATTGGTCCAGGGCTGCCTCGGCATCGTGCTTGTTCCGCGGTCCGCCATAGACGGCACCATTCACTGCCGCCGATTCGGGAGCTTCTTCCTCGGAATAGGTTTTCGGTACAATCACGTATCGGTTAGCCACCCGGGCGGCGCGTTCGAGCAAGCGAGAGTGCAGGTAAAAAACATCTCCCGGGTAGGCTTCACGGCCGGGGGGGCGGCGGATGAGGAGCGAGACCTGGCGGTATGCCCAGGCATGCTTCGATAGGTCGTCGTAAACCACGAGCGCGTCGCGGCCAGTTTCCATGAACTCTTCGCCGATAGCGCAGCCCGAATAAGGGGCGATGTACTGGAGCGCAGCAGGTTCGTCTGCGGCGGAGATCACCACAATCGTGTGATTCATGGCGCCGTTTTTCTCCAGAACGTCGAGCGTGCGCGCCACCGCCGCTTTCTTTTGCCCGATGGCCACATAGATACAGATCAGGTTTTTCCCCTTCTGGTTAATAATCGTATCAATGGCAAGGGCAGTCTTGCCGGTCTGGCGATCTCCAATGATCAGTTCGCGTTGACCCCGCCCTATCGGGGTCATCGCGTCGATGGCTTTAATCCCTGTCTGGACGGGAGATTCGACGTCTTGCCTGTCGACCACCCCTGGGGCAATCCTTTCAATGGGGCGGTAGTGATCAAAAGTGATAGGCCCTTTCCCATCCACGGGAATTCCCAGGGCGTTCACTACACGCCCAATCAGCCCATCGCCAACCGGTACCGAAGCGATGCGCCCGGTGGAAGTCACCTGCATCCCTTCCGATACACTGGCGTAATCCCCCATGATGATCACGCCGACATTATCTTTTTCCAGGTTGAATGCGATCCCCTGGACTCCATTTTCAAATTCAACCAGCTCCTGCGACCGCACATTCGCCAATCCCGACACGCGCGCAATGCCATCTCCCGCATCGATCACCGACCCAATATCCCGGATCTCGAATTCAGTTTTATAGGATTGGATTTTTTCATGCAAATCAGCAGTAATGCGGCTAATCAGATCGCTCATTCACCCTCCGGGAAGCTTGATGCAGGTTTAACAGGCAAATTCTTACAATTACCCGGACCAGCGCCCCTATCCGGGCATTATGGCATTCTTCATCAACCCGAGTCTTGCGCCCTTTCACTGAGATGCTGGGGTTGATATGGGAATTGTGTGGTTTCAACCAGCGGAGACTCACGAAACCACAAAATATCTGCCTCTCCGCAATTAACTGGGGCGGTGCCATACTTGCTGAAGTATAGGAGAAATATCGAATAAATCATACCTGAAAGCTGGATTCTTGTCCAGTTCAGGTGGAAAAATACTGCAGCGCCAAACGCAGGCGAGACTCAACGTCCTGCGGCGCATCCCGGGGAATCGATTGGAGGGCTGCCTGCGCTTCGACGATGCTGTACCCCAGGGAGGTTAATGCCCCGATCACCTCACCTTCGACATCCGTGAATGCTGGCTCAATTTCCTTCTCCCCTCCCATCTTACCCTGGAGGAAGAGGACAATCTTCTGGGCTGTCTTGTTCCCCACACCCGGGACCCGAGAGAAGACTTCTGGTTGCTCGTAGATCACCGACCGTCGAATCACATCGGTCGAAAGCACCGAAAGGATTGCCAGGGCGATCCTAGGACCAATCCCATTCACGCCCAACAGCATGACAAAATAATCTCGCGCTTCGAGGCTGTCAAAACCGTAAAGGGACAGGGCATCTTCGCGCACGACCAGGTAAGTATGCAGGAAGATTTTTTCGCCTTTCAGAACCCGGTCTCGCAATGGGGCCGGGCAAAATACCCGCAAGCCGACCCCGCCAACCCCAACGACCAGGCTGTCTCCCACAATCTCCAGAATTTCACCATCGATCGATGCGATCATATCCTTATCCTTTTCGAATATCGCGGCGGTGATTGAAGATTTCGTACAACATGACCCCGGTTGCCACAGCCAGGTTGAGCGAATCACTCCTCCCGACCATGGGGATCGCCACCACCTGGTCGCAAAGCTCGAGATGGCGGGCAGATAACCCTTGCCGCTCGCTTCCCATGAGCAAGACCAGCGGGTCAGGATACTCTGCATGGTGAAAATCACATTTTACTCCGCCTGAGGTCCCGATAACCGAATAATGAGATCGAGTTTTCCAATCGGCAAATTGCTCCAGGTTGGCCCGGACCAACCCTTGCGCGAATATCGCACCCATACTGGCCCGGAGGGCCGTGGGGTCGTATGGGTCGGTCGAATGTTCCAGCAGCACGACCCCTTTGCCGCCCACCGCGTCGGACGTGCGCAGGATTGTGCCCAGGTTTCCCGGGTCCTGCACGGCATCCAGGGCAATCCATTGGTCGCCGGGAGCCAATTGCAGCATTTCGATCTCCATCCATCTCTGGCATGCAACCGCACCAATTCCCTGCGGTCCTTCTTTTACAGAAATACTTTTAAATATTTCTCCGCTTACCTCGAAGATCGGCAGATCCTTTGTTGCAGCGTCATGGATCAATTCGCGGCCAAATGAGCTGCTTAACAGGTCTGGCGCGACGACCAGAGCCTCGATCTTTGCGCGCATCTGGATAGCTTCAGCAACCAACCGCAGCCCCTCAATATAAAAAAGCCCCGATTGATCTCGTGCTTTCCGGTCATGGATCAGCCTGCGAATTTCTTTGATCTTTGAATTTGATTGGCTGGTGATCATGCAATAATGTCAGTCTGGAAACGATAGCTATTCAGATGGCAGATGGCTACCGCAAGGGCGTCTGCGGCATCATCGGGGCGAGGGATATCGGGCAGGCGAAGAAGCACCCTCACCATCTGCTGGATCTGGTTTTTATCGGCTCCGCCATATCCGCTGACCGCCTGTTTAATTTCCATCGGGGTGTATTCGGCGACCTTCACCCCACCTTGCGCCATCGCCAGGAGCGCCACCCCTCTCGCCTGTCCTACCGAAAGAGCTGTCGTAACATTACGCTGGAAAAACAACTTCTCCACCGCCCCGCTTTCAGGGTGGTGGAGAAGAATAATCTCGGTCAATCGAGCGTAAATCAGGGCCAGGCGATTTGGCATGCCCAGATTTGCCGGCGTGACGATGACCCCAAAATCAATCAGCTCGGGGTCCCCGTCTTCTGATTCTGTTACCAGGCCATATCCAGTGGTGGCCGTTCCCGGATCCACGCCAATGATCACCATAGGCGCTTAATCCGCATCCAGGGCCGCCATTGCCTCCTCAGAGACACGCAGGTTGGAAAATACATTTTGGACGTCGTCCAATTCCTCCAGTGCCTCAATCGTCTTCATCACCTGGACGGTTGCATCGGTTTCCAGATCTATTTCCTGGTTGGGGATCATCCTCAATCCGGCTTCTTCCGGTTGGATGCCGGCGGAATGCAAACGGTTGCTGATCGTTTTGAACGATTCTACCGGGCCAACGATTTCGACTTCCCCGTCATCGAAAGTAATATCATTGGCTCCCGCCTCGACCGCCAGCTCAAAAATAGAGTCTTGATCTTTATTGCCAAGCGGGAATGCAAAATATGCCGAGCGGGTGAACTGCCATCCTACCGAACCGGCTTCAGCCATGGTTCCCCCACCGCGAGTGAGCAGGTGGCGAATCTCCGATACCGCCCGGTTGCGGTTGTCGGTAACGCACTCAATCATTAAAGCCACGCCATGGCCCGCGTATCCCTCGTAATAAATTTCCTCTAAAACATTCCCGTCTTTGCTCTCGCCTGTACCCCGTTTGATGGCTCGTTCGATATTATCTTTGGGCATATTCTGCGCCCGAGCTCGTTCAACAGCCAATTGAAGCCTGACGTTTGAATCGGGATCACCGCCACCCTCCCGAGCAGCCATCACAATTTCACGCGCCAGGCGCGTAAACACCTGCCCGCGCTTGGCGTCGGCGGCGCCTTTCTTTCGCCTGATTGTGGCCCAATGCGAATGTCCAGACATACGCTTATCTCCTCAAATAAACTCGCTGGGTAGTTATTTTCGTAGGTTAAAACCGCCTGTTTTTCAGATTATACCATCCTTCCCTACAGTTTACACATCTGCAAGGTAAGCCCTTCACCTATTGTAATCCGAAGACGATGTTACTAAAATCTAATTATAAAATTACCAAATCATTACCTATGGACTACATTATTTCAACATTGAATAATAGCTTTTTCTCCAGGGAACAACACCCCACTACAATGAATCTCACCTTCCCTCCAAAAACACTCTCCGTTTCCATACTGGTTATATTTTTCTTAAGCAGCTTGGTCATCAGCCTGGCTCAGCAGAAAACCATTCCGGTCACCAGGGAAATTCCATTCAATATGGATCCCCGGGGAAACAAAAATCCTTCCCCACTGGCCGCCCTTCCCCTCCAGGCTAACCCGGCAAAGAATGAAAAACCAAATGCCCTGGTCGCCGTATCGGTTCCAACCGTGCTTGACTTGCCCGTTGAACAGCAGCCGAAAGATTCTCCGGTTTATGTTTCGACCAAACCGGGAACCCTCACCCAGTTTGGAATGGCCTCTCAATACGGCACCATCGGCTTGCTCGCCCATAATAACCTGGCAGGAAGTAGTTTCTTCCATCTCAAAATCCACGAGATTGTAACTTTGATCTATGGGAATGGGCAATCCAAAACCTTTGAGGTCAGCTCCATCAAGCAATATCAGGCACTGAACCCCGACAGTCCCTATTCCGACTTCATCGATTTAGCCACCCCTGACGTCAAACTTACCAGCGCTGAGGTGTTCAATAAGATCTATCGTGGCAGCAATCAGGTCGTTTTCCAAACCTGCATCGCCCAAAATGGCGATCCTTCCTGGGGTAGATTGTTCATTACTGCCAGGCAATTGTCACCCGATTTAGACGGCAATGCTTACTGGCACCGCCTGTGGAGAAATGCTTTCATAAACTGAAACATAATAGATATTGATAGAAGAATCCAGCTCATTTTGCCGCTTGAGCTGGATTCTGATTTTCTCAACAGGTTGTGTGTTCGTGTAGATAAGATCAGGGCGTGCTGTCGATATTTTCTCTATGCGAAACCGGCTCTGCCACGATGATCAACCGGTGGGTGTTACTGGTGAAAGGCCAGCACGTAACCAGAGTCAAACGCTCATCTTGCGAAGGCATAAGCCATTCAGCGTTCGCCATCCGCACCGCGAGCTTTTGATATTTTTCTGGCAGGATCATCTTGTTCGCCACAATATAGGTAAAATCCATCGAGCCTGATGAGATGATAATTTCGTCTCCAGGTTGTAAATCCACCAGGCGCTTGAAGACTTCACCGTAAACATTGTGATGGCCATTCAACACCGTATTACCCTTCACACCTAAGGTGGCTGATGTGGGATGCCACCCAACCGCACGTTCGTCCGGCGCCAGCCACTGCTCGAACAGCTGCCCCTCGAGCTTTACCTCCTGGGACTTCGCCGGAATGATGGGCGCATCCAGCTCGATTGCGGGGATCCGAATTCGATCGGGTATATAAACAGCATTCGGGTCGAAGCTATCGGTCTGGCTTGCCTTGGCTAATGCCTGGGTATTCCCTAACGTCAACCCGGTAGTTTGTGTTGCCGGAACAGCAAACGAGCCGTCGATCAGAAGGCCTTGGCCGTTCAGGTTTGCCTGGGTTTCTTTTTGTAGACTTGAAGGAGCGGGCCCTTTCTGATCCACCTTTGCCGAGACCATCCCGTATTCAGATTCTGCCCCGCCTGTCGAATAGGTCTCATTCCACCAGGCATTTCCTGTTTGAACGTCGATTAACGCGTACGATACTCCTTCCAGGATCAGCAGCAGCCCAATGACCATCATTAGGCTGCTGCTTTTACGCTGGAACCTATATTTCACCTCTTCCCATACCAACCGATAGAGTAACATATTTTTTTAGGTGAACCGCATTAATCAATGCCGGGTTGCCTTGATATATAACCCGTGGAATACAAAGCCCAGGCCTAGCAAGATAAATCCTAAATTACGAAGCATTCCACCAGACAGATTGATCGTGCTGTCGGCGCCTGTCACCGGGATCAAGCCCGGAGTAACGCTCGCATTGGGTGTGGAAGGCGGAGGAAGCGTGGGGACCATCGTTGCGGTAGGAGTTGCACCTGCCGGTGGTTTTGGCGTGCTGGTTGGGTTCGACGGCTTCTTCGTACTAATTGGAGGAACGGGTGTATTTGTAAAAGTGGGTGTAATTCCTGGCGGAACCTCGGGTGTGTTGGTGAGTGTAGCCGTGGGTTCAGGTGTGTTGGTGGACGTAGGAGTTGACGCGGGTGGATTCTCCGGTGTGTTGGTGGCGGTCGGCTCTGGCGTCGATGTGAATGTTGGGGTTACCTCGGGCGGGTTCTCCGGCGTGTTGGTGGCAGTCGGTGTCACCGGGGTACTGGTGAACGTCGGGGTGAACTCGGGTGGGTTCTCCGGCGTGTTGGTGGCGGTCGGTGTAACCGGGGTATTGGTGAACGTCGGGGTGAACTCGGGTGGGTTCTCCGGCGTGTTGGTGGCGGTCGGTGTCACCGGGGTATTGGTGAACGTTGGGGTGAACTCAGGCGTGTTCGTAGCCGTGGGTGTCACCGGAGTATTGGTAAATGTCGGGGTGAATTCGGGAGTGTTTGTGCTGGTGGGTTTTGGAGTATTGGTGGGTTCCTCTCCACCATAAAATTCGACATGGCTGATATCTTTGCAATCCGGTCCAGAGCCAATTTTTGTAACAGTGACTGAGTGGGTGCCCAGACCCGTCGCCTTGTAGCATCCATTGTTTGGATTGCTTTGCGTTAAGGGGTAACAGGCGCCATCTTCTTGGTTCTGGCTGCCTGCCTTTACGATAGCTTTCGTTATGATATACGTCGCATTGGAATAGGTTACACTGGAGCCATTCGCCTGAATTTTAGCCAGATAGCCAGTACCGCAATCTCCCAAGCCTTGTGCTGAAACAGGTTGATTTACTGCTCCCAAGATCATTCCGGTTACTAAGAATAACACTCCTAGAAAGTACGCGGTCGATGTGATGATTTTGAATGTTGGCGCCAACCTTGTATACATTGATACCTCCTGCAGACTTACCGTGCTAAGTAAATCGATGAAAAGAATGATGAATGAGGCATATGGTACTAATAATGCTTCGTATTCAACTTGTAACCGAAGGCTTCATTATTTAATATTAAGGTTGGATGGCTGGGATCCTTTTCTAATTTCCGGCGCAAAAGATAAATTAAATACTTAATGCGTTTGCGGGTATTCTCCGAGTCTTCCCCCCATACCTCATTGGCGATAGTCTCATAGCTAACATTTCGGGGAGCTTGCTTAGCCAAAACTGCCAGCACAGAAAACTCCCGTACGGTCATGTGAACGGGTTTATTCCGGATTGCCACCTCCTGATTTTCTAGATTGATAACCAGTTCCGCATCTGGGAACACATACTGGTTGGTCGTTGTCGCAGTCTTTACCCTCCTTAATACGGTATTCACACGTGCGATCACCTCAGCATTAAAGAATGGCTTGGTGACGTAATCATCCACGCCAATCTGTAATCCCTTAACCACATCCTCTTTTCGGTCTTTTGCTGAAACGATAATGACCGGCGCTTCGGTCATTTCTCGAAGATAGCGAAATGTTTGCCATCCATCGATGTCGGGCATCATCAGGTCGAGGAGGATGAGGTTAGGAGCTAATGTGGTGCATTTCTTCAGAGCTTCCCCACACCCAAGGGCGCCAATTACGTCGAATCCCCCCATTCTGAGGACCTCTTTTAAGAGTTCGACCGTATCTGGGTCATCATCGACGATTAACACTCTTTGGCGGGTGGGCATCCCATAGATTAAATCAAGATCGATGCCCTGATTCAGAGCGTCTTGGGTCAGGTCTGGCAAGATTTCTGTCTTGTACGGATCGATCGAGTTGAGCTCTGTCATGCTGCCGCCTTTAGAAAGAGATGTTGCGTCAATCCATCAGACGCCGAGAATTAAAAGAAAAACCGACCTTTGAAAATATGGCCGGTTTCGCAATTAGCTCCCTGAGAACACTGCTTGCCTCAATCAAGCAAGCATAGCGACCAATCGGTGCTCTCAGATCATCGCTTCCATTGGGCTATTAAATTGATAATTGCTAACTCGAATAACCACTAAAAATAAATGCCCCGCCAATATCCGTGGTATTTTCTTTACCCCACGTTGCATATATTATATAACCAAAATACAACTAAGTCAATAACCACTTTATCAAAATCAGCTAACTTATATTTGGGCAATATATATAATTTATGCCTGATAAGTCTTGACTTGTCATTTTGATTGTGTTACAGTAAAAATTAATCCACGTGGAATTACGATCTCTCAATACCATCCGTGTGTTCATCTACCGTTTTTCCAACAAAATATCAGCACAATTAGAGATTGGAAGGAGGTAAATACTCCCTTGACAGAGCGAGAAACCGGTAAAGTAAAATGGTTCAACGCGGCTAAAGGCTTTGGATTTATCCAACGTTCCGATGGTCCAGACATATTCGTTCACTACAGCGCTATCCGGGGGACCGGATACCGCTCTCTGGCGGAAGGTCAAGAAGTCGAATTCACCCTGGTTGAAGGTCTGAAAGGTTTACAGGCTCAGGATGTTGTCGTAATTACCAATCAAACCACCTCATAATCGCATCATCCAAATTCGAAGATATCCTTAACACCCTCCCGAATGCAGCATACAGACTATACACTTTGTGCTTCGCAGTCGATCCTTTAAGTGTGATGTTCTAATACCACTTTATTAACCAGTACCCCGATACCTTCAATAGATGCACGTACTTCATCACCTGGAACCAAAGGCCCTACTCCTGAGGGCGTTCCTGTCAGGATCAGATCCCCGGGTTCTAGCGTCATAACAGACGAGATGAAGGCGATGAGTTGCTGAACAGGGAAAAGCATATCGCGTGTGGAGCCCATCTGGCGCAGCTCCTCATTGACATAGCAGGTGATCATCGCATCGGAGGCATCAAAAGAAGTCTCAATCCAGGGTCCCAGGGGCAGGAAGGTATCGAAGCCCTTTCCTCGCGTCCATTGTCCGTCGCGACGCTGCAGATCTCTGGCAGTAATATCCATACCGATCGTGTACCCAAAAACATAATTCAAGGCATTTTGGGGCTCAATCCAGCGTCCTCGCCGGCCGATGATTACGGCAAGCTCCGCTTCGTGCTCCACCCGCTTCGACTGCGGTGGTAAGAGGATACTACCTCCTGGACCGATGATGGAAGAAGGGGGTTTCATAAACAATATCGGATATTCAGGTACTTCTGCTTTTTGCTCTTTGGCATGTTCTGCGTAGTTGCGACCGATGCAAATGATCTTGCCGGGTTGTATCGGCGCCAATATACGCACGGTTTCAAGATTGATGTTGGCCTCTAAGCGGTGAAACTCTCTGAATGGATCCCCCTCGATGGTTCCAAGTTTATCATCTAAGACCCACCCAAATTGCGGAGCCTCGGCGCTGCGTTGATAGCGTAACAGACGCATAAATCACTCCTCCGTATAACAATTTAGATGTTAGTTTAACATAGATCGGCTTGAACTGCGGTATAATTTTTCTGCCGGGCGGATAGCTCAGTCGGTTAGAGCGCATCTCTTACACAGATGAGGTCGCAGGTTCGAGCCCTGTTCCGCCCACCTCAGCGAATTTTGATCCAAAGCCATTCGATGTTATCATTACTCGGGATCGCTACATCCAGGGTTGTGCGCTCACGTAAATATTGACAAATATGGGAAATAAAAAGGTTCATATACCGTCAAAGCTTGAAATCACCGACGTAATCGGTAAAATTCCCTATCGCATGGCATTTGCCGGAGGCTGGATTGACCAGCCCTTCATCTCGAGGTTAAACCCTGATCCGCCTGGCTCAATGGTAGTGGTATCACTCCAACCTACCGTCCGTTTCATGGAGCTCTGCGGCATGGGTACGAGCACGCGCAAGGTGGCGCTCAAAATCTGGGGAGATTCTTTGCCAGATAGAGATCCAGCCGAGCTCACGCGCGAGCTCTATGCCGCCGAAAATGCTTCAAAGCCCGAACCATCCGGTTCGCAAGACATGGCCGGGATTATTTATCCTGGTATCAGCCGGCTAGATTATGATTTTTCGTACGAAGGGGGTTTTTACCCAGCCCAAGTCGAATCTACACAAGATGCCCAGATTGCCCGCTGGTTAGAAGAAGTAATCTATATGATACCGGTCGCGCAAAGACCCCGGAATTATTTCCCCCTTGGTGAAAAGAATCTTGACCCGGTTTGGATCGCACGCTTGGGCAGGTCGGGTAAGGATTGTTACGAGGCGATCCTGGCTAAGAATTCAAGGGCGCTGGGAGCATCGATGAATTTATGTATGGCTTGCTGGGAGAAAATCCTGCCTCAGACCGTCAGGCACCCTCTCATCACCACGGATCTGATGGCTCTCTTGGGCTACTATCAACAACGCTACGCCGGCGCCATGTACTCAGGGTGTGGCGGTGGTTATCTCTACGTTGTCTCAGATGAGCCGGTATCAGGCGCATTCCAGGTGCAGGTAAGAATTTAGAGCTAGAGGGGTGAAATTATCAGCGTGGAAATCGCAGTCGTTTCAGGCAGTTTTGATGATCTCAGATCTTCTGATATCCGCTTTCTCGAGGAAGCATCCAAAGTGGGCGAATTACACGTCTATTTGTGGTCAGACGAACTGGCGGCCAGTTTCAGCGGAAATCCCCCCAGGTTCACCCTTGATGAGCGTTGGTACCTGATACAGGCCCTACGTTATGTCAATCAAATCCACATTGTTGGTCAGTTGAGTGAGCCGGATCATCTCCCTTTGAAGGATGTTCAATCCTCCTTCACGTGGGTGGTCAATGAGAAAGATGATCATGCAAAAAAAAGGCAATTCAGCGCTACGCACGGCTTGAAATATCTGGTTGTGAAGCAGAGCATTTTGAAGGACTTCCCGGTTGAACCAAAAACTATTGAAGCGAGCCGTTTCGGCCATCCGAAAGTGATCGTGACCGGATGTTTTGACTGGTTCCATTCAGGCCACGTCCGTTTCTTCGAAGAAGTCTCTCAACGAGGGGATCTGTATGTTGTCGTCGGTTCTGATCAAAACGTCCGTTTCTTAAAGGGGGACGGGCATCCTCTGTTCCCTCAGGAGGAGCGCAGGTATGTGGTAGAGTCAGTCCGGTACGTAACCCAAGCGCTGATCTCCTCTGGTACGGGCTGGGTCGATGCAGAGCCTGAGATCAACAAGATCAAGCCCGATATCTATGTAGTCAATGAAGATGGTGATAAACCAGAAAAGCGTAACTTCTGTGCAGTGCGAGGGATCCAGTATGTGGTTCTTGAGCGTAAACCGAAGGATGGGCTGCCGAAGAGGCAGAGCGTTGACTTGCGCGGATTTTGATTGGTAATCAGTAAGGGCGGAACATCTATGATCATCAACGGTATCCTCAATCCCCAGATCAATTCTTTGTTAGCCAGAGTGCGGCACACCAACAAATTGGTGATTGCCGATCGCGGTTTTCCATATTGGCCTGAGATCGAAACTGTGGATATTTCCCTGGTGGATGATATCCCAACGGTCTTGCAGGTTCTTCAAGCAATCCTTCCGAACTTCGAGACCAGCGAGATTATCATGGCTCAGGAATTTCTTGAGGAAAACACCCCTGATGTTCATAAGGGTTTCGCTAAAGCCATGGCAGGCATCCCCCTCACGCATATTCCGCACGTTGAATTCAAAAAACGTGTTCCCGGATCGATTGGGTTGATTCGAACAGGAGACACGATCCAGTATGCCAACTTGATCCTAGTGTCTGGGCCGAAAGAATCGAATTGATATAAATTATTAAAAAATGAGAAAATCCCCCTTGACAAACACTATTTTAAATTATACAATCTTTTTGTAATCGTTTTCAAAGTAATTAGTTCCGAAAATTTTGTTTGCCTGATCTTGTAATCGATTACCATTTCGGTGAGTGTGCTGGTTACTTAGGTTCTCGAAGGAACCAACCGGATAGACAGGAGCAAAGCCTGTATGGTGGTCAGTATCAGGGATGTTGCCCGCTTAGCGGGCGTATCGAGCGCGACCGTCTCCAGAGTGCTCACCCACAAACCGCACGTGCGCGAAGAAGTGCGCCAGCGGGTGCTGCAGGCGGTGGCCGAGCTGGGGTACCGCCCCAGCCGGGTGGCACGCAGCCTGCGGGTTCGCTCTTCCCAGATCATTGGCTTAATCATCTCCGATATCCAGAACCCCTTCTTCACCGCCCTGGTGCGAGCGGTGGAAGACCGGGCCTACGAAAACGGGTACGCCGTCTTCCTGTGCAACTCCGACGAAAACGCCGCCAAAGAAGCGCTGTACATCGATCTGATGCTCTCCGAGCAGGTGGCGGGGGTGATCCTGACCCCCACGCGAGAGACCGAAAGCCCCTGCCGCAAGCTGCTCGAGGCCAACATCCCGGTGGTGGCCGTCGACCGGCGCATCACCGACCTTTCCCTGGATACGGTGGTCATCGATAACGTGCAGGCGGCCTATGAGCTCACGCGCCACCTGCTGGAAGCCGGGCACCGGCGCATTGGGGCCATTTTAGGAGCCCCCCAAATCACCACCGGGCGGGAACGCCTGGCCGGGTACGAGCGTGCCCTGCAGGAGTGGGAGCTGGCTCTGGATGAGCGCCTGGTCATTACCGGGTCGCCCAAAGAGGCGCTGGGCTACGAGGCCGCCAACCGGCTCCTTGACCTGCCCGACCCACCCACGGCGATCTTTGCCGGCAACAACCTGCTCACCATGGGGGCACTGCGCGCCATCGATGAACGCGGTCTGCAAATCCTCCAGGATCTCTCGCTGGTGGGGTTCGATGACATGGAGTGGACCTCGATGATCAGGCCGCGTCTGACGGTCATCGCCCAACCCACCTACGAGATCGGGCGGATGGCAGCCGATCTGATCCTGGACCGGATTGCCAACCCGACTCGTTCGGAACGTGTGATCGTCATGAAGCCTGAACTGCGCAGGCGTGAATCTGTCCTTGATCTGCAAATCACCGAAAGGAGGTGACTGGGGTCCATAAAATCATGAGGTTCTCTTCTTGCCTTAGTGTACGAATCCATCATTTATTCACCCATAAGGAAGGAGATCGTAGAATGAAGAGAATTTCGGTCGTAGTATCGTTTATCGTGTTGCTCAGCATGGTGCTGGCAGCCTGCGCACCCGCAGCTACCCCGGCAGCCACGCAACCCCCAGCGGCAGCACAACCCACAACTCCCCCAGCCAGCAGTAGCCAACCAGTGACCATCGATTTCTGGTACATTCCCTTCACAAACTGGGATACGGCGCTCAATAAAATCATTGCAGATTTCCAGGCCGCCAATCCAAATATCACGGTCAACGCAACCCAAGTCCCTTACGAAGATTTCACTACCAAAGTAGCCACGACTGTCCCGACTGGTCAGGGGCCCGATGTATTGACCCCTTACCACGGATGGATCGCAACTTATCAGAAGAGCGGTTTTATCGCTCCCATCCCCGAGGACGTACTCCCAACCAGCCAGTTGAAGAACGATTTAGTCAGTGCTGCCGATGTCCTGGTTTTCGATGGGAAGTATTATGCCGTTCCATTCTACATGATGGATTACGCATTGTTCTATAACAAAGATTACTTTGCGAAAGCAGGTATCACCACAGTTCCTACTACCTGGTATGAGCTTGAGGATGCCGCTAAAAAATGCACGCAGCGTGATTCATCCGGTAAGATGGTGGTGAATGGGTACTACCAACTCTTCTCTCAACAAGATCATATCATCTGGAAGAACTTGCTCATCCAATGGGGTGCTCCCCTGTTTTCTGCCGACTACAAAAAAGCGCTCTGGAATACTTCTCAGGCTGGCTATGATGCCTGGACTTGGTTCACCGAACTAACCACCAAGGATAAAGTAAGCCAGCCCAACTTCAATGACAGCGCTTACGCGGCGTTCTATACCGGGCAAGCCTGCATGATCATCGCGGGTCCACAGGTCATTGGTCAGATAAAATCGCAAGCCCCCGACTTGAATTATGGAACAGCGCCTTTGGTCAAGGGCCCTGCAACAGATGAGGCTGCCGCAAACCACAACATTGCTCAGTATTGGTCATTTGCCATTACGAGCAAAGCCGCAAAAGATCCTGCCAAGTACGAGGCTTCGGCGAAATTCCTCAAATATCTGATCAGTGATGCAGCAGTCAAAACCTACAGCCCAATCATTGGGGCATTGCCTCCTACCAAAAGCATGATGAGCGATCCCATGTACACAGAGGATCCATATCTGAAGGCATTCCTCACCGGCTTGCCTTACTCCCAGGCTTTGTTCTGGGTGGATGAGCAAGGAGAGCGGCAACTCGCCATTGACATGGGGGACAAGGTGTTGATTAATGGAGAGGATCCAAAAGCAGTGCTCGATTGGGGAACCGCCCAAGAACAAGCCCTGCTTGACAAGTACTGGGCTCCGTAACGTATCTGTCTCCGCTGAGGTTACCATGCACCGGGTTCTTTGGTGCATGGTAACCATTTAGACATATGAATTATCCAGGAGACAATATGAAACTAAGACTGTCTCAAAAGAATGCATTATGGGGATTTGCATTTATCGCGCTGCCTGTGATTTACTTTTTATTCATCTTCATTGTGCCGATGGTTCAGGCTTTTTATTTCAGTGTCTTGAACTACAACACTCTTTCTACCCAAACCCATTTTATTGGCCTGGCAAACTATGCAAGCATGCTCGAAGATGATGTATTCTGGACAGCCATATGGAACTCGCTGCGGTATGCGCTCGTCCGCGCACCCGGGGTATTGTTAATCAGCCTCATCACAGCATTGTTGTTTCAGAATATAACTCGCGGAAAAGGCTTCCTGCAGACGCTCATCATGCTCCCTTTTATGACTTCCGGGGTGGCAATGGCCTGGATTTTCAACCTGATCTATTCCCGGATTGGCCCGATCACCGCATTGTTGAGTGACCTAGGGGTGCAAAACCCCCAATTGCTTACCAGCCCAAAGACTGCGCTTTACGCAATCGCTGCAGTCACCATTTGGGGTTCGATAGGATATTACGCTTTGCTATTTACGGTTGGGCTGAATGCCATCCCAAACGATTATTATGATGCTGCTAAGGTAGATGGTGCTTCTCCCTGGCAGATATTTAAACACATAACCATCCCTCTCCTTAATCCAACGATCGTCCTTGTATCGATTATCGCAGTGACCGCCTCTCTGAAGAATTTCGATGTGGTCAGAAGTATGGCAGCAAATGGTGGACCTATCAATAGTACCCTGACACTTCCATTGATGATTTACCTCGAAGCATTCCGCCGGATGAATATGGGCCGTGCATCAGCGATGACCCTCGTTTTTTTCTTGTTCATCTTGATCATCACATTCATTCAACTAAAGTTGATCACGCGCGAGGTTCGATACTGAGTCATTCCAGTCTTAGTTTTAACAAACCTGGTAATGACTTTATAAAGCTTCACCCTAGGTTCTTATGATTTCAGATAAATCGCTCTCCTATGATATTGCCAGTGCAAAAATCGAAAAAAGGAAAAAAACGGTTAGGACCACCCTTACCGGGATTTTTTCATACGGCTGGGTAATCTTGGTTGGATTATCTACTCTATTACCTTACCTTTGGATGTTATCGAACTCCCTCAAACCTAGGGCAGAGATCGCTTTTTACAGGTTACTCCCCGTTCATCCAACATTGGGTAACTATATCAAGATCCTCACCAAATATCCATTCGGCCAATGGTATCTCAACACGTTTATTGTCACTGCTTTATCAGTAATCAGCACTTTGTTTTTCTGTTCTTTGGCCGGGTATGCATTAGCTAAATTTCATTTTCCTGGGAGAAATGCCTTTTTCATTTTCATCCTCGCCACAGTGATGGTGCCTGTCGAAATGTTAATTCTCCCCTGGTATGTGGGCGCATACAAGCTTAATTTAATCAATAGCTATGCGGGGTTAGTCTTACCAGGATTGATCAGTGCGTTTGGGGTTTTCATCTTACGGCAGTCGATCCTGAATATCCCGGATGATCTTATCGATGCAGCGCGCGTTGACGGCATGTCTGAGCCAGGGATTTACTTCAAGATCATCATACCTTTGGTTGCCGGACCACTCTCCGCTCTGGCAATCTTGACCGCACTCGGAACCTGGAATGACTTCCTGTGGCCATTGATTGTAGTAAGCAAGACCTCGATGTTTACCATGCAGGTAGGTGTTACCTATGCTACTCAAGGTGAATTCCAGGATACGATGCAGGATTGGGGGACGATTATGGCAGCAATGACAGTGGCATCCATCCCGATGCTGGTGCTGGTAGTCTTTGCACAAAAATATATTGTTAAGGGAATCACCATGACCGGCTTGAAAGGGTAAATATGAGCATCGATGCCAGGCAATTTCACTCGGAAATATTAGTATGGGACGCTCATCGCGACGTGGCTTATGAAGCACCAT
This sequence comes from Chloroflexota bacterium, assembly GCA_023381565.1. Classification (GTDB taxonomy): domain Bacteria; phylum Chloroflexota; class Anaerolineae; order Anaerolineales; family Anaerolineaceae; genus JAMCRR01. The sequence goes on along the minus strand of JAMCRR010000096.1, from coordinate 18,356 downwards.
TGAAAGACCGCTTTTTACAAAAATGGATGGTAGGAGTTGATCTCGACTTAGACCTGGTCAGAGCAGGTGGCGTCAACGTTCAGGTTTACGCAATTAGCACTGCCTCTACCCTGGGATTAGCGCCAACCGCTCAAGCGCTCAAAGAATTGGAGATCGTGCTCTCCATGATCGAATCCCACGCCGATAAGGTCGTCCTGGTAACGAAGATTGACGAAATTCTGGCAGCCAAAAAAGCGAGGAAAGTCGCAGCTATCCTGAACTTCGAAGGAGCTGAACCAATTCTCACAGAATTGGGACTCCTGCGTATGTTTTACCGGCTAGGCCTGCGAGCCATGGGTTTGACCTGGAATTTCCGTAATGAGGTAGCTGATGGAGGGTACGAAGGCAGAGAAGGCGGGGGTTTGTCACAATTTGGTCGGTCGGTAGTGAAAGAGATGAACCATCTGGGTATGGTGGTGGACATCGCTCACATGACCGAACGAGGCATGCTGGAGGTCCTGGAGCTCAGTGAAACACCAGCGATCGTCTCACATGGGGCAGTTGGAGCTGTGCGACCGGGACATCACCGGGCTTATGGAGACCATATTCTTGAGAAGATCGCTCAAAAAGGCGGCGTTTTCTGTGTAACAACTATTCCCGAGGCGCTGGCATCTGATCCCCAAGAGGCTACCCTTTCCCGGTTTATCGATCATGTTGATCACGCAGTTAAAGTAATGGGGGTCGATCACGTTGGTTTGGGAGCCGACTTTGATGTGTATTTGAGCCGGTTAGGCCTCCCAGCCGAACGGTGGTTGAGGGGCTTGGAAGAAGTAGATAAATGGCCCTCTGTCACCGCAGCCTTGATAGATCGAAATTATCCATTAGGCGCTGTTCGCAAAATCATGGGAGAGAATCTACTCAATTTGTACCAGCAGGTGATTGGATAATTCGTTTGGAAGGGAGATATTTTATGTTTGACAGTATGCTCACAGAACTGCCGCGTATTCGTCCTTATCGCACTCGCCGGTCATCCAGCTGGGACCGCACCGGTGGAAACCGTGATCGTCTAATGATTGCTCCGGAAGACACAGTCACTCTTCTGGATGTTAAAGGCGCTGGACGCATCACGCATATCTGGATGACGAGCGCCTGCCGGGAACCAGATCATCTTCGAAAAACCCTTCTCAAAATGTATTGGGATGGGGAAACAGAACCAAGTGTGATAGTCCCTTTAGGCGATTTCTTCGGGATGGGGCACGCCACCACCAAGACTTTCGTCTCCTTGCCTTTGGTGATGGCGCCTTCAGATGGGCATGGATTTAATTGCTACTTTCCCATGCCTTACAGTAAAGGAGCTCGCATCGACGTCGAGTGCCAGACTTTTACACATGAAGTAATGCTTTATTACTACATCGATTATGAAGAATTGCCCGAAATGGAAAGCGATATCGGGCGCTTCCATGCCCAATGGCGCCGTCAAAACCCAACCGATGGCATCGATGACGAAAATATGACCGGCCACACGCTGAATCATGGAGGCAAGAATCTTACTGGGGAAGGGAATTACGTGATCCTGGAGGCTCAAGGACAAGGCCACTATGTGGGTTGTCACCTGGATGTCGATAACCTGCGTACACGTCCCTATCCGATGAACACTTACCGGGAGACAAATTGGTTCGGTGAAGGGGATGATATGATATTCATCGATGGGGATAGATGGCCACCTACATTGCATGGCACCGGAACTGAAGATTATTTCAACCTGGGGTGGGGTTTTCAGGAACCGTTTTCGTCACCATTTTTTGGAGTCACGATGACGGGCCGCGATGAATCGGGTAAGATCTCCGCTTATCATTTTCATATATTAGATCCTATCCGTTTTCAGAAGTCGATTCGGGTTACGATCGAACATGGACATGCTAACCGGAGAAGCGACGATTACAGTAGCACGGCGTATTGGTATCAGTTGGAACCTCACCAACCTTTCGATATCTTGCCGGTAGAAGACCGTCTGCCTCGTCCGGGAAGCCTCGCGCAAGAAACCTCGCATGCACCAAACGCATGACGAGGCTGGCAGATCCGATAATCGAAATCATCTGTATTTCTATAATCTCGATCGATCGTGAATGGGTCTATCGAAAGGATTAATATGGCTGGTTTGAATATCTCCGAGAAAGCCCAAGACTTGCATTATAAGAGCCTGGTGATAGATGGGCTGGAAGCTGCGCCCATGACCGAAGCACATTTTGACCGCTTGCGGACAGGGGGCATTGGGATTGTCCATTATACCTGTGCGAAAGTGACAGATGATTTTTCCTCGGCAGCTCTCAACATTTTAAATCTGCAAAAAACCGTTGAAGCAAACCCCGATCGGGTCATGCTGGTAAAAACATCAGACGACGTACGAATTGCCAGAGAGACGCACAAGATCGGGATTATCCTTGGGTTCCAGAGCGCGCAGCCAATCATGGATGATCTGAATTACCTTGAGCTCGTATATCGCCTGGGCATTCGGGTTATCCAACTGACCTATAACGAACGGAATCTCCTTGGGGATGGATGTGTTGAATCTGCAAATGGAGGCTTGAGTCGTTATGGACGGCAGGTTGTAGAGGCAATGAATAGCCTTGGAATAGCTATTGACCTGTCGCACTGTGGGGAGAAGACGACCTTAGAAGCCATCGAATTATCATCGGATCCCGTCCTGATCACCCATGCCAACGCAAAAATGCTCTGCCCTAGTCCTCGGAATAAATCTGATGCCATTCTACAATCCTTATCTCGAAACGGTGGTGTGATCGGAGCAGCATTCTGGGGACCCTTGACCTACAGCGATACTGCTCTCAGGCCAGGGATAAATGATTTCCTGAACCACGTGGATTACCTGGTCGAGCATGCAGGCATTGAACACGTGGCAATTGGCTCAGACCTGGGCGAAGGTGAATCGCGCGAAGGTTACGAAGCCATGTTTATCCGAGGAGGTGGCCTCTACCCGGAGGTAACCCGAGAGCTTGGCGATTGGTATACATTTGAAAATCGCATGGTGAAAGGGCTAGAATCCGCCACCTGCTTCCCGCTCGTAACCAATGGACTTCTCGAACGTGGTTATTCTGAGGCAGATATCCAGAAGATACTTGGTCGCAATTTCTATCGTGTCTTCACCCAGGTTGTCGGCTGACGCTCAAATGCGCCTGATGGAAGAAAATATCGGCGATTTTAGCGACAAATCAATCTCCCAGGCAAGTTCCCACGCATCGAGCTGTTTCGATCCAGAAATGATCCAAAGGCACGGTGCGGCGGTTGCCTACCACCTGCTCTAGCGGCACCGGCGCCGTCGCTTGATTTTTTATCGCAATCATCACCCCGCTATCTCCCTGCTCGATGTGGGAGGCGGTTGCTGCGCCTAGCTCAGCTGCCAGCAGCCGGTCCATTGCGGAAGGCGTCCCGCCTCTCTGGACGTATCCGAGGATGGTCACACGGGATTCTAAGCCGGTAAGCGTCTCCAGCTGCTGCGCCAGGCGCATGGTTTTGCCGGTTTGCTGGATCTGAAACTCCATAATTTTTGCATCTACCGCTTGCTTCTCCGCCTTGCTCTGAGAAGTCTCTTTTGCATTCGATAATTCGTCGAATTTGGCAGCATCCTCGATGGATCTGGCTCCTTCAGATACTGCCACGATGCTGAAGCGTTTGCCTCCCCGGCTGCGCTGCAAGATTGCCTCAGCCACTTTCTCGGCATTATAGGGGATTTCAGGGATCAGGATGACATCCGCTCCGCCGGAAATCCCCGCTCCCAGTGCCAGCCAGCCCGTATTGTGTCCCATCAGCTCGACAACAATGATGCGGTGATGACTGTGAGCGGTGCTGTGCAGGCGGTCAATCGCCTCAGTGGCGATCCCCAATGCGGTGTTGAATCCCAGTGTAACGTCTGTGCAAGCGACATCGTTATCGATCGATTTAGGCAAAGTAATGATATTCAGCCCTTTTTCCTTCAGCCGGTTAGCATTTTTCTGTGTACCCCCTCCGCCGATGCAAACCAGAACGTCTAAATGATGCCGGTGATAGGTGTCTACCATAGCGTCGGTCATGTCCAGCAACTTTCCACCGATGGGCATGCGGTGGGGTTTATCCCGGCTGGTTCCTAAAATCGTCCCGCCTGCCGTGAGGATGCCGGAAAGCGTAGATTCATCCAGGTCGATCGTTCGATCCTGCATCAAGCCCTGGAAGCCGTCATAGAAACCAATCAGCCGCATGTTATAGCTTCCACGGGCCGTCTTCCCCAATCCCCGGATGGCTGCATTCAATCCAGGGGTATCTCCTCCAGCGGTTAATACACCCACATATTTCGTCATATGCTCTTCCTCCCTTGCAAATGATCCGCGATATGATTTATGAAATCAACACCATATTGTTAGTTTACTTTAATTCTCCGTTAATCCACCCGACTTATAATCATTTCTGAACCTGACGCTGTTCCGTTTACTTTTATTGGTAGGAAAAGCCGCTTCCGAAAAGGGAGCGGCTTTTGATTCAAAACTCACCTGCTATTGAACCTGCATATCCGGTCAGCTCTACGTATCCGCTTCCTGTAACCGGGACACCGCCCACTGTTCCCACAATCTGCACGGCGCCCTCCCAATACACGAAAGAAAGATTATTTTCCTGATCTGCCAGGTACGGCGTGACCTTCAGGCTGATGCCAAGCGAGGGCACGCTTACTTTCCATTTGGCGGGATAAGTAGCCCCAGAATGCGGGCTGTGCCAGGTGCCCTCAACTTGCAGGGTGAAATCTGTCTGTTTGAGAGAATGGGTGCTGGCATCAGGAAGAATCCAGGTACCACTCGAATAAGGATCGATGCTGCCGTCGCTGCGCCGGATGTCGTAAACCATCAGTTCGCTGCCATCACTCAGCTGAAGGCCGAACCAATCCCAGCCCACCTCACCTTGCGAAAGAGCGCTGGTGCTGAACTCGTGATCCATCCAGCTCAATCCCGTTACCGAGAAATTCTGATTATTTACCTGGATCGTCCCCTGGGTTGCCAGACGAGGCTGGCTGAAATAATACGAGGCGTTTCCCGGCTCTGGCCCTTTTTGACTGTATCCATGATCGCCCTGAAGCACCGGTCCGGTCAAGTCTGTCAGCTCAAAATCAATCGACAGACCGTTTTGTGAAGCTTGCAGCCGGTAGGCTGTGGGTCCGGTTTGTTCAACGCTCCAATCTTCCAGCCAGACCTTAAAAGACGGCGTCCCTTGAGCGCCTGCCAGGCCCGCCGCTCCGCGTTCCAGCTTCTCGAAAGATTGAAAGCGCCCGTCTGCGACGTCCGTTAGGGCAAAGTGCGCCAGATAGACCTGGTTTGTGGCCCAATCTGAGCTGCGCTTGGCAACAGATTGCACCGGCAGGAGGGCGCGCCGGAAAAAGGTCAGCTGGTAGCCGAAATGCCTTCCCGAAGCTGTATTCAGGTTGCCGGTGTAATACCACCACTCGGTCTGGAAATTGGGATGAGGTCCATAATCCTGCGGGAATTGAAAGTTGCGCGGGCCGGTAGCGCGCTCATATCCCTGCGGGTTTTCGGGGATTACGCTCGCCAGTTTGGCCTGTGCGGGAGCGCTACCGACGGGTTGGAACAAACGGGTAACACCCCAACCCGCTGCAACCAGGAGCACAAGTGAGAATATGTATGGCAATCGCTTGATCATCGTATATTCTGAAACTGCTCTTTTCCTCCAGATCGGCTAATAGAACCGCACCGCGGTACCGCTCATTCGAACCGAATTGCGTCTGCAGCAGCCATTTTACCCAACTTATACGCCGGGTAGATACCTGCCAGCAAAGCCGCGATGACCGCAATTAGCAGCGCCTGGGCGAATGATCCGGGTTGGATGGCCATTTGGAGTGTCCAATTAAATGATCGCCGGTTGATGATATAAATCAGGATCAGAGATAGGGCATAACCGGTTGGCATGGATAGCAGCCCTGCAGCTAACCCCATTAAACCGGTTTCGAGCATGGTCAATCCCCAAAGTTCGCGCACCGTCATTCCAATCGCTCGCAAGATTCCCACCTCGTGCTGTTTTTCGAGCTGGAGCAGCAACAGCGAGCTCAACACACCGATAAAAGCAATAATTGTGGTCAAGACGTTCAACGCCCCGGTGATCGCAAAGGTCCGGTCAAAGATCGCCAGAACATCCTGCCTCAAAACCCGGTTCGGGCGAATCAGGAGATTTTGAGAGAATCCCAATTTTGCCATGCCATCCTGCAGGCTGCGCGTTACCTGATCTACCTGAGCGCCGGGCGCCAGTCGTAGAGAAATCGCCGTTATGCGGTTGTCATTCCAAATCTGCCGGTATTCATCCAGGCTCATCACCACCATACCTTGGCTAGAGGAATAATCATAGAAAATGCCCACAACTGGGAAAGAGCGCGCCCCTTGTGGGGTAACCAACTCGATTGAACCCCCTCGTCTGGGGATGCCCAAGCGGTTCGCCAGCGGCTCAGAAACCAGCACCGAGCCGGCCTGCAAAGCCTGCCAGGTTGCCTGCGGAGATTGTTCTCTGGCAAGAAATAACCTTTCTGCCCCAACGTCCGGGTTGTTTGTGGAATCCACCTGGATAGGCCCCTGAGGTGAGTTTATCATCACCTCATTCAGCAGATCCGCCCGAGCCACGCCAGGCCAATGCTCGATCGCTTGCAGCTCAGCCGGATCGATGGCAGTGGTGGCAGTCGTTGCTGAAAACCCGGGCACTGAAATGTAGATATCCCCCTGGAGGGATTCGTTCAGCCAGGCAATTACCGTGTATCGGAAGCTCCCAACCATGAGATTGACCCCGATTGTCACAGCCACTGCTACCATCAGCGCCGCCACGGCCACAGAAGTCCGGCTGAGGGAAGCGGTCAGATTGCGCGGAGCCATGCGTCCCAATGTTCCAAACAACCCGCCGGTTACCGGCTGCGCGGCCAGCATCAAAGCCACCATCACAAAAGAAGCCAGCAAAGCAAATCCGGTGACGACCGCAAAGGTACCGGCGAAACCCACAATCAAATTATTCGTTGGAAACAGCAGCACGCCGGTGCCTGCACCAATTACTGCCAGCCCCCCTAGCGCTGTGCGGGTGACATTACGGTGTGCTTTACTTTCCAACACTGAGCGGGTCAGTGCCGCCTGTGGGGGCACAGATGCCGCCTCTCGCGCAGGTGGCAGCGCGGTTGCCAGGGTTGCCACTACTCCCAATACGCCGCCTTCAACCAAACTGGAGATCGGGATGCCCACATCGCGCACGGTGGTCGTGAAAAACAGGTCGTTGATCGTCTGCGTGACCATGCGCACCGTGCTCTGCGCCAGGATGATTCCTAATCCGATCCCCAACAGTGCACCCAAGGAACCCACCACCAGTGCCTCGGCGGATACCAACCAGAAAATCTCCCTGCGGGTAACCCCCAGGCAACGCAGCGTCCCAAACAGGGAGCGTCTCTGCACGATGGAAAAGGTCATCGTGTTGTAGATCAGAAAAAGTCCTACCAGCAGCGCCAGCAGGCTGAGGGCTGTCAGGTTTAGATGAAACGCGGCGGTCATTTGCTCGACCGGGCTCTCCTGCGATTGGATCGGCACCAGAGATACGCCTGCCGGAAGGTGGGCCTCGATGGTCTTGATTTGTGCAGAAGCATCCTTCGGTAGGGTCAGGTCGATCCGGTCCAGTTTTCCGACGTGGTTTGTGAGCTCCTGGGCAGTAGAAATATCCGCCAGGATGACACCGTCCAGAGTGTGTTGCGAGAGGCTGTCTGAAGGCTGAAGAAGGCCGGCAATGATTGCATTTTCGGTATTTCCGTTGACCGCAACCTGGATGGTATCCCCGGTAGATAGATGGTACCTCTGGGCAAGATCGGTCGAGATAAATACTGCTCCAGGGCGCGTAAGGAAAGCTATTAGCTGGGAGACAGACAGGGCACCATTGACGCCAAGATAGCTGCGGAAAGGTGCGTCTGCAAAGGGGTCGATCCCTAACAGCTGCAGCGGCTGGCTGCCGAGCTGCGGAGAAGTAATGTACTGGCTGATCACCGGCGCAGCCTGGCTGACCACTCCCTGATCGACCAGTTGAGCATACAGCTTGTCGTTCAGGCCCTGAGGACCTCCCACGATTTCGTGGGTGGCAGACCCGGTCAGCGATGCAGTGCTCAGCTCGAAAGCGCGAGCTGCGCTGGCATTGGCTACATTGATCGACACGACCACAGCGACCCCCAGGCTGATGCCCAGGATCATTAAAACCGTTTGCCAGGGATGGCGCACCAGGTAGCGCCACCCAACCATCCACAATAAAGGGGGTAATCCCGAGTTATTCATCGTCGAGGGGAACCTCGCGTTCTACCAGGCGTCCGTCACGCAGATAGAGGATGCGGTCGGCGTAGGCCGCAGCGTCCTGGCTGTGGGTGACGATAACCAGGTTCTTGCCTGCCTGGCGGGTCAGCCGGTCCAGGAGATCGAGGATCTGGCGCCCGGTGTTTTCGTCCAGGTTTCCGGTAGGCTCGTCGGCCAGCACCAGGTCGGGATTATGAACCAGAGCGCGGGCGATGGCGACGCGCTGCTGCTCGCCTCCGGAAAGGCGGTCAGGGAAAGCGTGGCGGCGATCCAGCAGCCCAACCATCTCAAGGAGATACTCCGCACGAGTCTTGTGCTCCTTCTCTCCCATTCCATTCAGGTCCAAGGGAAGGATGACATTTTCCCATACGGTTAAAGTAGGAATCAAATTGAAAAATTGAAAGACGAAACCCAGGTGTTGGCGGCGCGTCAGGGTCAGCTCGCGATCATCCATCTCGGAGAGATTCTTCCCGTCTAACCAGATAGCACCGCCGTCAGAGCGGTCAATTCCGCTGATCAGGTTGAGCAAGGTAGTCTTGCCGCTGCCGCTCTTTCCCAGGATTGCCACCGACTCACCCCGTACAAAACACAGGCTGGCTCCGCGCAGCACGCTCCGCAGTTGGTCACCTTCTTGATAGCTTTTGGTTACATCTTCGAGGCACAAAAAACGAGACCTATCCTCGTCTCCTCCCACCAGTCCAGCTATTTTCCCGCCCTTTTTAATTTGCATTGCACTCATTTCCCGCCGCTTCAAAACCGCCAATAGTTGGTTCCTTGATCATTATTTGCATGATTATACCCGCGAGCCTTTCAGATCGGGATCAATGATATAATAATTATATTGGGGATGACAGGCTTCGACGGAGGAGGCTGATCCCGAATTGCGAGCCGAGAGGTGCCGACCTCGTTAACTCAGCACAAAAAATCAAGTGCCAACCGCACTTCCTATGCTACCCTCCCGCTCGCCGCTTAAGGTGAGTTGAAGTAGCATCGATCTCCACCCGTGAGATCGCGTCCGCCTGCCCCGCTTTCCAGCCGGTGGTAGAGCCGGGCGTCATAAAGCTGGAGTGCCGCACGCCATACCGCTAACCGTGCGAAAGAGGGCTTTCGGGTCCGAGCGGCTGGCCTCTTACAACCCTCTGTTGATCTGGGTGAAAAAGGCGAGAAAAACAGATCAACTACGCTTGTAGAGATTCGAGGGTCGAGTCTTTCGGACGCGGGTTCAATTCCCGCCATCTCCACTGGAAATAGGGTTACGCAAGAGGCGCAACCCTATTTCGTTGTCATTCAGCAGGTTCACACCTTTCATAATCAAGAGGATCTTATGCTTTCAACCACCACGCAAACCCTCGTAGATCATTGGATTGCCCAGACTAGCGCAGGCACCATCGCCGTCGCCCTGCATGATCTTTCTACTGGCGCCGAAACCCTGGTCAATGCTGGAATCAGCTTCAATCCGGCAAGTACGATAAAAGTGGCTGTGATGATGGAGGTCTTCCGGCAGGCAGAAGACGGGCAATTTTCCCTGGATGATCTTATCCCGGTCAAGAACTCCTTTGCCAGCCTCGTTGAAGGCCTGCCATTTGCGCTAAAGAGAGAAGATGACTCCGAACCAAACCTGTACGATCTCGATGGTCAGGAGGTGAGCATTCGATCTCTTGTTGAAAAGATGATCATTCACAGCAGCAACCTGGCGACCAACCTGCTGGTCGAGCGTGTGGGAGCCGATCAGATCACTGCCTATGCGAAAGATTTGGGCGCTGTCGATGTCTGCCTGCGCCGCGGGCTGTTCGATGATCGAGCCATTGCGCTGGGATGGAACAACCGGGCTAACGCCCGCGGCCTGATGCGCCTCCTCATTCGTCTCGCCAGAGGCGAGGTGGTCTCGAGCGGCGCATCCAAAGAAATGATCGAAATCATGGAGCGGCAAGAGTTTAACGAGGGGATTCCGGCCGGGTTGCCATCTGGGATACCAGTCGCCCACAAAACCGGGTGGACCGACGATGTATATCACGATGCCGGGATCATCTATCCTCCCGGTCAACTGCCCTATGTCATGGTCGTGATGACGCAAGGGTTCGCCGAGGTATCCACTGCGCACGCCTTCGTAGCAGATATTTCTCATCAGGTTTATGAGACACTGGCAGGGTGAGAAATATCAAATTTTCACGACCTATATCGTGACAGTCCCTGAAACCAAGTCGTCGAGAGACTGATGCCTACGTGTTAGGAATATTGAGGCAATATAAGCAGCGATCAAGCCGTAGAAAAAGACTAAGGCAGGGATCAAATAACCAACCATTGCTGGATTGCCATAGCCGATGTTAAATATGATCGTATGGTTAACTTCGAAGGGGATCAATGTTACCACTGCCCTGAGAACTCCGCGCTGGAAAGATGTTCGTTCATTATATACTGTCGTCACTTTTATCCGCATGACACGCTTCCCTAAGGTAGCTTGCCAACCCGAGCTGTGCATTATGGCGAAGTAGAGGATAAAAGGCAGGGTAGTCGTCGCAGTCACCCAAAGGTGAAGAGTTGATCCGCTCACCGCGATACCAGCTTGCATCTGTCGCACAACCGGATTAATCCCAACAAGGAGCATGGCGGCTTGAGTGATAACTACCCCCAGGAAGAGTATTACAGCATCCAGGATGAAGGCGAAAATTCGGCGCAAGAAATACTTTATCTCAGGCATCATAGATCACGCAGCGATGATCAGTTAGATTGCGCAAATCAGCCCTTTTAAATACTGCCCTTCCGGAAAATTAAGCGCCACCGGGTGATCGGGCCCTTGCCCCAGGCGCTCGACGATCCTGGCTTCCACCCCTGCATCCAGCGCCGCCCCGGCAACAATTTTCTGGAAGAGCTCCATCGAAATACCCCCTGAACAGGAAAATGTAAACAGCAAACCCCCCGGTCGCAGCAGCTTGAACGCCAGCAGGTTAATATCTTTGTAGCCGCGGGCAGCTTTTTCGGCCTGGGCAATGGTCGGGGCAAATTTCGGCGGGTCCAAGATGATCAAGTCAAAGCTGCGCCTCTCGTCGCGGAAAGAGCGCAGTACCTGAAAGACGTCTCCTTCCATCCACTCAGCCCGCTCAGCCGGGAAGCCGTTTACTGCAACGTTTTCGATCCCCAATTTCAAAGCTTCAGTCGAGCTGTCTACAGATAATACCGAACTGGCGCCGCCTGCCAGCGCAAAGGCGGCAAATGCGCCGGTATACGAAAAACAATTCAAAACTGTACGTCCGTACGCCAGAAGTCGCAGTCTCTGCCGGTTGGGGCGCTGGTCCAGGTAAAATCCGGTTTTGTGACCGCGGATCACATCGACCCAGAATTTCAGGTCGTTTTCCTGCACCATCACGCGCTCATGGGGAATTTCGCCGCGCAGGGGTCCAACGCGTTCAGGCAGACCCTCCAGCCTGCGCACGTCAACATCAGAGCGCTCATAGATCTGCGCCAGGCCGGTAAGCTCTATCAAGAGGTTTGCCAGGTCTTCTCGCCAGCGTTCGGCTCCGGCAGTCAGAAGTTGCAAGACGAGGGTATCTGCATAGCGGTCTACGATGATTCCAGGCAGACCGTCCGATTCGGCGTGTACCAGCCGGAGCGCATCGGTTTCTTGTGCCGGGATCACCGCGCGGCGCAGAGCAATGGCCGTGGCCAGCCGCCGCTTCAGAAATTCCTGATCGATGCTCTCATCCGGGTTCCACGACCACATGCGCGCTCGAATTTGCGAATGGGGGCTGAAGGCTGCCCAACCTAAAGCCTTATTGTGGCTGTCCATCACACACAGGGTCTCTCCCTCCTCAGGATCACCCTCCATCCGCAGCACCGCACTGGAAAAGATCCATGGGTGGCGGTGGAGAACCGATTTTTCTCTGCCCGGTTTGAGGATCAGGTTAGCCATCAGGGCCGCTGTTTCGCCTTTTCGCCAATAACCTGACGTAAGCCGGCTTCATCCAACGTCTGCACCCCCAGGGAACGCGCTTTTTCCAGCTTTGAGCCGGCATTCTCCCCCACGATCAGGTAGTCTGTATTCTTACTCACGCTATCGGTGACTTTTCCGCCCTGTTCCTGGATCAGCTCTTTTGCCTGCTCGCGCGAGAGGCCGGGCAGTGTTCCTGTGATCACGAAGGTCTTCCCCGCCAGGGGCAGGTTGGCGCCTTGTTCGCCTCGCTCGGCCGAGGTTTCCACCGGCCAGATGCCCACGGAGTGCAGTTTTTGCAGCAGGTTTCGGTTCGCCGGACGGGCAAACCAATCCACGATCCCTTTGGCGATGTTTGGACCCACACCTTCGAGGGTTTGCAGTTCATCCACCGATGCGCGAGAGAGCTCATCCAGGTCGCGAAAACGGCGCGCCAGGTCTGCTGCGCCAACTTCGCCAACCCCGCGGATGCCCAGGGCGTTGATCACGCGCGCCAACGGCATCGAATGCGACTGCGCGATGGCTGCCAGAAGATTATCCGCCTTCTTCTCGGCGAATCCTTCCAGTTTGAGCAAATCTTCTTTCTTCAGGGTATACAGGTCGGCGAAATCTCGCACCAAACCGGCGGCCACCAGCTGCTCGACGATCTTAATCCCCAACCCATCGATATCCATCGCCCCGCGAGAGACGAAATGTTCCAGGTTGCGAATGAGTTGCGCCGGGCAGGCCGCGTTGACGCAATACCAGGCTACTTCTCCAGGCAAATGTTCTACCGGTTGGCGGCAGACCGGGCAGGTTTTCGGGGGCTCATAAGGGGTTTCCTGGCCGGTGCGAACTTCCGTGATGGGCCCGATGACGTACGGGATGACATCTCCCGCCCGCTTGATCATCACCCGGTCTCCCACCCGGATATCTTTCTCGGCGATGTAATCGAAATTGTGTAGCGTGGCTTGCTTGACGATCACTCCGCCAACCTCGACCGGATCCAGAATGGCGTAAGGTGTAAGCACGCCTGTTCGCCCGACGTTCACGCCGATATCGCGCATGCGGGTGGTGACCTCGCGGGCCTGGAATTTAAAGGCGACTGCACCGCGCGGGTCTTTCCCCACCACTCCCAACTCTTCAGACAGCATTAAATCGTTCAACTTGATGACCATTCCATCCGACTCGAAAGGTAACTGGTCTCGCTGGGCGACGAAGTCGTCATACGAAGCAATTGCCTCATCGACTGTGGAACATAGGCGAGCCGTATCGGTGACCGGAAAACCGAGTTGCTGCAGATACTCCAGAGTTGCCCATTGAGTCGTCGGGATCGGCCCATCGGCGATGACGATGGCATAGTTCAGCATGGTCAGGGGGCGCGAGGCGGTCAGGTTTGGATCAAGCTGCCGCAGCGACCCGGCGGCTGTATTGCGCGGGTTGAGATAGGCTTTCTCTCCGGCTTCCACCAGTTTTCGGTTGAGCTCTTCGAAATCGTGCACCGTGATGAAAGCCTCTCCCCGGACAACGAAGGTGTGTGGAGGTTTCGGGCCGTCCGGCTTTACTGGGATCCGCAGCGGCAGGGTACGGAGGGTGCGCAGGTTCGTGGTAATATCTTCCCCCACAATACCATCTCCGCGGGTCGCGCCTCTCACAAAAACACCGTCTTGATAATGCAGCACCACCGTCAATCCGTCGATCTTCGGTTCAACGACGAAATTGGCGTGCTCTACCCGGTCGTCCAGACGGCGGATGCGCTCGTACCACGCCCGTGCGTCCTTTGCATCGAAGGCATTGCTCAGGCTGAGAATCGGTACCGGATGCCGGATCTTGACAAAGCGCTCAGAGGGCGCCCCGCCGGCGCGCTGGCTGGGCGAATCGGCAGTGATCCATTCGGGGTGCTTCGCTTCGATCTGGCGCAGCTCATTCATCAAGCGATCAAACTCATAATCGCTAATCAGCGGCGCATCCAGCACGTGGTAACGATAGTTGTGAAGGTGAATTTCCTGCCGCAGCTCTTGCAGGTGTTGGTACAGTTGGGAATCATCCATGCAATGATTATACAATCAGTCCAAGATTATCGTTCTATTCCGTTGTATAATTCTTTGTGAAAGCAGTTTCAAGTACGGCAATGAATGTTACTCAAAAGCCGGGATAATCCTATGGAAAAACCTGTTCGCATCTTATCCACTGAGGAGTTGTAGCATGAAAATAATCGCCTACATCGCCGCCGCCATTTTGATTTTTTTTGGCGTGATCTTCATATTAGGCGCCTTCAGCCCTCAAGGGAGCGGTGTGGGATGGATCCTGGTGGGAGCCATCAGCGTCCTGATCGGCTTTGGTATCATCTACTTCGCTTCCCGCCGTAAGCCTTCTGCCGCGCAGGGAGGCGATAACGTCACGCTGAAAATCGACCTGCCCGCTAATGTGAACATGGATACGCTGAAATGCCGCTCATGCGGAGGGACTCTCGGGCCGGATGATATCAAGATGGTCGCCGGGGCGCCATGGGTTGTCTGCCCCTACTGCCACACCACTTACCAGCTTACTGAAGAACCCAAGTGGTGAACTGACCGCACTATTCTGGATAACCCGCAGGTTCGCCTGCGAGAACCGGAGGACTTCATGACCAAAAAAGCCGCCCTGGCTGTCATTGCATTGATCGCCCTTCTTTCCCTGGTTTCCGGCAGCGTCCTGGCTCAAACCTATTCGTTTTCGCTTCCCAAAGAGGTCGTTAACGCCTACCTTAACAAGGATGGGACGCTCGAGCTGGATTATGTATGGACCTTCGCCAATGACCCTGGCGCTTCCCCGATCGATTACGTCGATGCCGGATTGCCCAACGGGAATTACAACCTGAGCAGCGTCACCGCCGACGTCAACGGCAACTCGATCACCGACATCACCCAGGCCAGCTCCTCGAACCTGCAAGGCGGGCAGTATGGCGTTACACTTGCGCTGGGATCCTACGCCATTCCTCCAGGCCAGACCGGCACGGTGCATCTGCATGTGGGCTCGATCAGCGGTGTGCTCAATCCTTACACCTACAACAACGTCAAAGATTACGTTAGCTTTAATTTCTCTCCAACCTGGTTTGGATCGGCTTACGTGCACGGCGCCACCGACCTGACCGTCGCCTTTCATCTTCCGCCCGGGGTACAGCCGTCTGAGCCGATCTACTACACTCCTTCCAGCAATTGGCCTGGTCCCACTCAACCGGCGACTGCCCTGGACAGTCAGAATCGTGTGCTCTACACCTGGACCAGCCCCAATGCCAATGGCTCGACCCAATATACGTTTGGCGCCGGATTCCCAGCCAAATATATCCCCGCTGCAGCCATTGTCCGCCAGCCGTCCATTCAGATCCAACCCCAAAACCTGATCTGTTATGGCGGCGTCTGCCTCTTTTTACTATTCATCGGCTTTAGCTTATACTCGGCCATCTGGGGTTCGCGCCGTCGCAAACTCCAATACCTACCCCCCAAGATCTCGATCGAAGGACACGGCATCAAACGCGGTTTGACGGCCGTAGAGGCGGCCATCCTCATGGAACAGCCCATGGATAAAGTGCTGACGATGATCCTGTTTGGAGCAGTTAAAAAAGGCGCGGCGACCGTCATCACCCGTGAACCTCTGGCGATCAAAGAGACCGATCCCCTACCGGAAGGATTGCAACCATACGAGCTTGATTTCTTAAAAGCCTTCCAGGAGAAAAATACTCTGGACCAGCGGAAAGCCTTACAGGAAATGATGGTGACGCTGGTAAAAAGTGTTTCAGAAAAGATGAAAGGTTTTAGCCGTAAAGAAACTGTGGCTTATTACGAGGATATCATCAAAAAAGCCTGGGAACAGGTCGAAGCCGCAGATACACCTGAAGTCAAGAGCCAGAAGTACGACGAAGTGATGGATTGGACCATGCTTGACAAGAATTACAGCGACCGCACGCGCAACGTGTTTGGATCTGGACCTGTCTTCGTGCCGATGTGGTGGCCGGCGTTTGACCCGGTTTACCGCAGCTCGATGGGAGGCATGGTCGGTCCGGCGGTTTCAACCGGTTTGCCTGGGGGAGGCGGCGGTATGACGGTTAACCTGCCGCACCTGCCCGGTTCTGATTTTGCCGCTTCCATTGCCAACAGCGTCCAGTCTGTTGCCGGCGGGGTAGTCGGTAACGTGACCTCTTTCACAAATGGCATCACCAACCGCACTAACCCGGTCCCACCACCCACCACCAGCGGAAGCGGTTGGCACGGACCCAGCTCCGGCGGCGGGCACTGTGCCTGCGCGTGCGCCTGCGCCGGCTGCGCCTGTGCCTGTGCCGGTGGAGGCCGCTAGTGTCCGCTTTTGCCGACCTGAAAACACGTATCTCTTCCCTGCCGGTATTTAAGACTCACCCGGGAGAAGACTATCCCCCTCTCGGGATCTATCCCTACCGGCGGGAGGGACCAGACGAAAAGACGCGCATCCACCTGCGTGTAGATCCAGATGGCCGCGGCTTAATCATGGTCAATGCCAGCCACGTGTACCATCTTAATCCCACTGCTGCCACCATGGCTTACCTGGCACTGCAAGAAGTTCCCGAACCTGAGGCCATCCAGGCTCTGAGGCGGAAGTACCGCCTTTCTGCCGCTCAAGCCCGTACTGACTATGCGCAGTTTGTTGGGCAGCTCGACGCCTTGCTTCACCCAGACGGCCCCTGCCCGATCCACGACCTGGAGCTGGAAACCACGCTGCCCTTCAGCGCCCGCCCCAGTGCTCCCTACCGCATGGACCTGGCGTTGACCTACCGCTGCAACAATGCCTGCGCCCATTGCTACAACGACCGGCCGCGCGATCACCCCGAGCTGGATACCAGCTCCTGGCTGAGTATCCTCGACCGTTTATGGGCGCTGCATATCCCCCACGTAGTTTTTACCGGTGGTGAGCCAACGCTTCGTTCGGATCTGCCTGAGCTTGTGGCCCATGCCGAGCACAACGGACAGATCACCGGCTTGAATACCAATGGACGCCGCCTGCAAGACCGGCGCTACGTCGAGGCGTTGGTGGATGCCGGGTTAGATCACGTCCAGATCACTCTCGAATCGCACGATCCCGAAATCCACGAACGCATGGTCGCCCGTAAAGGCGCCTGGAAGCAAACGGTTGCCGGCATCCGCAATGCCCTGGAAAGCCGCCTGTTCGTCATGACCAACACCACCTTACTGGAGCACAACAGTCCCGTTCTTGGCGAGACATTGGATTTCCTGGCAGAGTTGGGTGTGCCAACGGTCGGATTGAATGCCTTGATCTATTCCGGCCGCGGCCTGACGGTGGGCACGGGTTTGCCCGAAGAGGCATTGCCTCCCCTGCTCGAGCTGGCTCGCCAGCGCACAGACCTCACCGGGCAAAAGCTGATCTGGTACACCCCTACCGAATATTGCAATTTCGACCCAGTCCAGCTCGACCTTGGCGTGAAGGGCTGTACCGCCGCCCTGTACAACATGTGCGTCGAATCTGACGGCAGCGTGATCCCCTGCCAATCCTACTACCAACCTCTGGGGAACCTGCTCGAGGATCCTTGGGACTCG
The DNA here is from genome assembly GCA_023381565.1 of Chloroflexota bacterium. GTDB lineage: Bacteria > Chloroflexota > Anaerolineae > Anaerolineales > Anaerolineaceae > JAMCRR01. The sequence goes on along the minus strand of JAMCRR010000096.1, from coordinate 561 downwards.
ATCTGGAATCATGACCTGGCCGTGAGCTTGCGCGAGCGCCGCGATCTGCCGGGTAAATGCTTAAGCTGCGCCCTTTTGCCGGAATGTGGGGGTGGCTGCCCCCTGAGGAGGTGAGGAATGTTGAACAATCTGCGCGAAACCATACGCGAATATTTTACCCGGGTAAAACCGCTGCCTCCCGGCACCCACCACTATCAGGCTCCCCCCGAAGCCGAACATCCATACCGGCTGCACCTGCGCCTGGAGCCTGACGGCTCAGGCCTGCTGATCGTCGATGCTCATACCATTCTACATCTCAATCCTACTGCAGCCGAGTTCGCTTTCCACCTGGTGAAAAATTCTCCCCCCGAAGAAGCCGCTCGTGCAGTGGCTTCACGCTACCGTGTCAGCCGGGAACAGGCTCTCCAGGATTACCAGAACCTGGTTGACCGCATCCAGGTTCTCATCCATACCCCCGACCTCGACCCGGTAACCTACCTCGATTTCGAGCGCCGCGACCCCTACACCACCGAGATCTCCGCGCCCTACCGCCTGGACTGCGCCCTCACCCATCGCCCTCCC
>JAMCRR010000126.1 GCA_023381565.1 Chloroflexota bacterium | reverse complement strand
GCCGGCGCCGTCCAGCCCGCCGCGCACGTAGGTATAGACGTCGTAGCTCGTATTGGGCGCCACTGATAAGCGGAACGTATTATTCGGGATGTTAAGGTTCCAATCATCGGAGATTGACGCACCCTAGGAGCAGGGTGTTCAACAGACGAAATTGCGATCTACTCCAGAAATATCCCTGTCGGAAGGCGAGCGGGCTGGTTTCCAGTTCGTTCGACTTTCATTTGGATATTTTTTTCTCGCTTATATACTCAATTGCTTTTTCCATATGTTTAAGCGCAAATGCATCTTCTTCCAATCTTGCAACCTCTTTCAGATCTTTTAATGCATCAAGTGCGATGAGCTCTTCTAAGGCCCAGGCTGCTCCTCCTCGAACCATTGGGGAAGGATCATAAAGTGCTTCAATCAGGCGAGGTATTGCAGCTCGATAACCAATTTCTCCCATTGCAACAGCATACCAAAGTCGAGGGTCTTTATTAAAATGATCAAGCAATGCTTCACCCGCTTTTATGCCACCTATTTTACCAAGCGCTTCAGCAGCGTCATCCTTTAGCCATGGAGATGGATCTTCCAGACATTTTATCAACGCAGGAACAGCAGTCTTTGCTCGTCTGGCAGCTAAGATGTCACATAATATTCTACTAGTTAGTTCTACTCGACTAATTTCAAGAGCTTGAACTAACTCCTTTACTGACGCCTCCTTCTGTAAATTCTGCTTCAAAGGCTGGCGATCATCTGTAGGTTCTTCCAGTAGTCGAACAATTTCTTCAGATCGTAATGATGTAAAGTTCTTATTTTCCACTTATTACTTTCCCTTCATCATCCACATTGGTATGCGAACCATCGGGATGTTGAACGTCCCAATGCGGCCCTCTATGTCCTGATTTATCTCTTCGCCAGACATTTCCATTTGCATCTCGAAATCCTCCATCATGAATCCTTACATAAGGCGGGCTGCCTTTTTGCTTGGGGGGATTATATGGAAGGTCACCAGTCTTGGGCAATTTATCGGCTTGACTTATCTCAGCCAAACCCGTGAAAGTGGTTGCTAAATCGGTTTTAAGTTCATCTGTGAAATCGACGACTGATTGTGCAAATGCTTCTGGTCTTCCTGGTTGGACTGCTTCCAAGGTCGCAAAAGTCGCAACAGCGGCTATAGTGAGCTCTACAAATCCAATTCCTTCCACAATACAGAGATCCCAGATGCAATGCCCCGATGGATCGCTGTACCGAATTGGATTATTCAGCGAATAAGCATAACGATCGAAAGTGATTGTATTTGTAGGGACAGGTGGGAGCCTGAAATTGGGATCCTGGAGTCGGGTCCTGTTTTCCCAGGTTAGCTGCTCCAAGAATTGGTTTTCGTGATAGTCAACGATGAGGAGCGAATAAGTGGATGCGCCCAAATATCCGACTGCGTCCGGATCGCCACCTTCTCCTATTCCGGGTACAATCGCATCAGGTTGAATGAAACGCCCTAGCGTTGCGTCATACCACCTGGAATTGAACCAGTAGAGGTTTATGGAACTTTCCTCAATTTGCCCCGTGAAAAGTCTGTTGGTCGGCAGGCTGCCTGTGGTGTAGCGGCTTTCGCCCCAAGGTTTGCTCCCTCCGCTGCGCTCCGGGAGTGCTGCGCGATAGCTAAGCTCGCCCACCTGGTTGGCTACGATATCCGAAATCACCGCCGTGCTGCCCAACTGCATGGATGCCCTCATTATGAAATGAATTGGTTCGATCTGTTTTCGCGTGAGAAGGATTTTTGTATTTTATAACAAATTGTGTTGGATGGCATCATCTTTTGCTGATCAAGTGAGATAAGTATGCCCCGGAAACCAGCCTTTTACTAACTGGTGGGCCGAAACAGAAATGAGATGCACATTCTATTGACAATCACGCCATTCGCGCTACAATACTATCTGTGTCGCGCATATATATGTGGATTATTATGGGAAATATAAACCATGACCCCAAGATATGACGATCCACCCGGCTGTCGCTGCCACGGCGGTGGGGTGCGTGGTTTCATTCAAGCACGCATCCTGCTCGAGTTGTACAAGAAGCCCGCTTACGGCTACGAGCTGATGGAAGCGCTGGGTCAGGCTATGGGCGACACAACCCCCGATCCCGGCGGGCTATACCGCACGCTGCGCATCTTCGAGGAAGAGCGACTGGTGCGCTCCTTCTGGGATACGGCAGCCGGCGGCCCGGCCCGGCGTATCTACGAATTAACCGGGGAAGGCGTCGAAACGTTGAATGGCTGGGCAGGCATCCTGCGGCGCACGCGCGGCTGGCTGGATGACTTCCTGGGAGATTACGAAAAAACCACCCAACAAAGGAGTTACGAGCATGTCCGAGCAGTTTGAGAGCGAACACGAGTGCGACTGCGGCGGCAGCTGCGGCTGCGGCGGTGAGGGCCACCACCATACCGAGTACGTCTCGAAAGAAGAGTACATCGTCCGCCTGGAGCAGTACCTAGAAGATCTGAAGGCCGAGATCCAGGCAGTCGAAGCCGAGCTGGCCGGTTTGCGCCAGCCGGCGTAAACCTTCACTTCACAGCAATCGCAATCGTTAAATCCATACGCGGGGGCGGATCGTCCGCCCTCGCTTTTTAATTTTCGTTGTGATCCCGATTGAAAATCATCTCTCGCAAATCGGCTTCTGCCTGACCGATTTTGTTCTGGTAAACCTTGAGCTGGTCTTCGAAGGATGAGCGCAGATGGCCGGCTTTGTATCCCGCCACCATCTGCGCCAGCCAGGTTTCCATGGTCTCGCGCTGCGGGGGGACATACTGGCCGTAGAAAAACACCTGGTCGGTGGGGAGCTTAGGCGGCATAGGCGGATATGCCCAGCGCGGGTACCCAAACACCATGGTCATCAGGGGAACGGCCCCCTTGGGCAGGCACAATTTTTCACTCAAATATCTGACGTCCAGCAGACCGGTGCGCCCGGTCTCCGAGAGCATCACCGAGGCCACCCCCAGGGCTTCGGCGGCGATGTTCATGTTCATGGCTGCCAGAGAGGCATTCATAACCGCCACGGTATGCTCAACCAGCGGGCTGTAGGGGAAGACATCCAGCACCTGCCGGTCGCGGTAGGTATCGGCGATGACGATGATTGCCCGGTTGGCATGGAAGGGGATCGAACGGTTGAAGGTCTGCCGCCACGTGTCCCCATTAAACACGGCGAACGACCAGGTCTGCAAGTTCACCGTGGAGGGAGCCAGTCGCCCCGCCTCGAGGATGGCGGCGAACACATCCTCAGGGATGTCCTGCCGGGTGAACGAGCGCACGCTACGCCGGTTGAAAATCACCTGCAGCAGCGCATTATCTGCCAGCGAAGCCGGGACCTGCGGCCTGCCCCGCAGGATCTGGACCAGGCTGCGCAGGCCGGTGGATAACCCTATTTTCTTATTCATCACAAACTCCGGGAGAAATTAGATCCGCCACAGAGGACGCTAAGCTCATCGAGATATTCAACAGATGTATGCCCGCTGCAAAAAGGTGAAACCACAAAGGGCACAAAGTTCACAAAGCAATATGCCGATGAAGGATTCCTTTGTGTTTCTTTGCGCCCTTCGTGGGTAAAGGGTTTTTACTGGGCGTGCATAGATTTTTTCTCAGAGTTCTCTGCGATCTCTGCGGTGAATGACTTCTTCAGTAGTTTCACTGCTGCTGCTCGGCCTGTTTTTTCTCTGTCACCGAAAGGAAACCCCCGAACAGGCGGTACTCGTCCATGCGGCACGAGTTGACAAACTGCCCGTTATAGATGGTGATGTCCGGGCAGCTGTCGCACATATCGGCGCGGCCGTCCGGCAGCAGGTCTGGCGCCTGGATGATGCCGATGCTCTGCGTGTATACCCCATCCAACAGGTGGCCGGGGTGGCGCAGCACGTCGTTGACCCGGCTCTTCCAGGCCTGGCGCAGGGTTGAGTCCCAGGGGGCGAGCCAGAAGATCTTCGATCCAATCTTCGCCGTGGATAGGTAAGCCAGGTAGCGCCCGGTCCACAGGTGATGCCCGGTCTGGGCCAGCTCCATGGTTTTCTTGCCAACTGAGCCGTACACCTTGTGCTTGCTGCCCACCTGGGCACCGATCAGCCACTTGTAGCTGTCGTGGCGGATGCTGCCGCCGAGGTAGCCGGAGGCTTCGTACTCGGGGAAATTATCCTTGATGATCTGGTAGACCTCCGGTGAGGTGACGAAACGCTCGTCGAAAGTTTCGCGTGTGTAGCTTAGCTTGCTGATATCTACCTGCTGGTCGTTCTTATCGGTGGCGACATTGTCGTCGAGGGTGGCCGTGCGGTAGGTGATGAAGACCAGGCCCTGCACCTTCTCGAAATTTTCCTGGCCCCAGCGTACCACATCGGGGATTTCGTGAAAGGTGGAGGGATATACGGTCGAATTGAACACCAGATACAGGCCGCCTTCTGCGGCGACCATGTCAGCGTATTTCTGCCGAAGTTCGTTGTGCTCTTTCTCGGATTTATCCTTCCAGTGCGGGCGACCCTGGTGGCTGTCGATGTGCATGGTAAAGCCTGCCAGGCCGGCCTTTTTTAATTCATGCAGGAGTTCTGGAGTTAGCGCCTGGCCGTTGGTCAGGATCACCGGTTTGATGCCCTGCCCGGCCATGAAAGCCACCAGCTCGACGATATGCGGGTGAATGAGGGGCTCTCCACCGGCGATGGAGAAGTTATCTGGGTTGCGCCACTGCTTGAAAAAAAGCACCTCTTCTTTGAGCTGTTCCAGGGATTTGTGGCCGGTCATGTACTGGCGGTAGCAGCCCTCGCAGTGGATGTTGCAGATATCGGTGATCTCGATCCAGGCGATCGGGTTATCGTTCATCGACCAGGGGAGACGATAGAAGTTGCGCTTATCGAGCATAATCTTTCCTCCTGCTGCTGTTTGATAGATTGTATATGCTTTTCAGTATCCGTGCATAACGAATCTTCAGGAAAGACCGAGATTTCGAACCCAATCCATTTTCAAGCTCATTTTGCCCCCGCCTTCATCCTTTGCTTTTCTTCCACCCGGGTCCGCGCACGATCTGCCCGGGGGTTACGCCGGTGTGCTCGCCGTTCTCGAGCACCTGCAGTCCGTTGACGAACACGTGTAGCATTCCGGTGGCGTACTGCTGAGGCTGGTCGAAGGTGGCGTGGTCCTGGATCTTGACCGGGTCGAAGACGACCACGTCGGCGAAGGCACCCGGCTCGAGGCGGCCGCGGTCTTGGATGCGCAGTGTGCTCGCCGGCAGCGAGGTCATCTTGCGGATGGCCTCTTCCAGGGGCACGACCTGCTCGTCGCGCACGTATTTGGCCAGGAAGCGGGAAAAGCAGCCGTAAGCGCGCGGGTGCACGCCGGATTTGAGGAAAACCCCCTCCGGCGCCTGAGAGGAGGCATCCGAGCCCAGGCACACCCAGGGGCGTTTGAGCTGCTGCACCAGGTTGCTTTCGGTCATGGTGAAATACACCGTCCCCACGCGCGTGTCGTCTTCGACCACCAGGTCTAGCATGGTATCGATCTCTGAAGTGCCGCGCATGGCGGTTACCTGACCCAATGTCTTGCCGGTGAGAGGCTTCAAAGCCTCGTTCTTGAAGGATGAGAAGAGCATGTTATCGCCGCCGCCGGAGAGGAGATACATATTCTCCCAATCGTCCGAGGGGGTCGACATCTCAACCCGCAGCCGGGCACGCACGGCAGGGTCCTTCAGGCGCTCTAACCAGGCGTGGTGCCCGCCTTCCTGAACCCAACCCGGCATGGAGGCATCCAGGCCGGTGGCGCCGGCGGTGTATGTGTACATATCGGCGGTAATCTGCAAGCCCTGGAGGCGGGCGTCGTCCACTTTTTGTAAGGCAGCGCTCATTTTCCCCCAATTCTGCTTGCCGATGGCTTTCAGATGGTAAATCTCGGCGCGAATATTGGCAGCCCGGGCGATCTCGATCAGCTCGTCGATAGCCTCCAGCAGCCGGTTGCCTTCGCTGCGCAGGTGAGAGATGTAGATCCCCCCGTAGGCTGCCGAGACTCTGGCAAGCTCGATGAGCTCGGGTGTCTGGGCATAGGATCCCGGCGCGTAGATCAGCGCCGAGCTGACCCCCATCGCACCTTCCTCCATCGCCTGGCGGGCCAGTTTGCGCATCAGCTCCAGCTCGCTCGGGCTGGGAGGGCGGTCGTCGTAGCCCACGGCGTAGATACGCAGGGTAGAGGCGCCCACGAATGAGGCGAAATTGGTGGAGACACCGCGCTGCTCGAGGTATTCGAGGTAGTCTCCCAGGGTCGTCCAGGGGATGTCGTAACGGATATCACCCTGGCGGGCGAGCTTGTCCTTGCGCATGGCCTCGGTCATCGGCCCTTCGGAGGAAGCCTCGCCGAACACCTCGAGCGTGACGCCCTGGCGGATGTCGCTCTGTGAGCGACCGTCGGCAATCAGGCTGATCGGCGCCCAGCTCATGATGTTAATGAAGCCTGGCGCTACGGCTAAGCCGGAGGCGTCCACCGTTTTCCGGGCGGTTGCCCCATTGAGCTTGCCCAGGGCGGCGATGCTTTTGCCATTGATGGCCACGTCGCCCACATAGGAGGGCTGCCCGCTGCCGTCGTAGATCGTGCCGTTTCGAATGATCAGATCGTAGGATATTGACATTCATTCACTCCTAAAAGAAGATTTTTGCCAGCTTTAAGATGCGCTGGTTCCAGGGCACACGGTGGGTGACCCCAGCCTGGCGGTCGAACTGCGCCAGATGGTCCAGGTACCAGCGATAGTTACGCACGAGGGCTTCACGGTTGGAGTATTGTGGCCGGTAGCCAAGCACCTTTTCTGCTTTTTCGATCGAGACGAAGGAATCGGTGGGGGCTGTTTCGTAAACCCAGCGGTAGAGCGGGGAGAGGTGGAAGGCCTCCAGGATGCGCAACGCCAGGACGGCCGGCCCGGTTGGGAGCGGAACAATGCGCTTGCCAAAACCGGCCTCATCCAATACAGCTTGATAATCGGAGCGCATGGTGCCGTACTCGCTGGCGCCGATGTTGAAAATATCGTCGGTAATGTTGCATTCCAGTGTGGCCGCGAGGTAGATGACCTGGCACAGGTCGGCTACGTCCAGGAGCTGGTAATGGTTGTTGCCGCTGCCCAGCATGGGGAAGTTTTTCCCATCGTGCGCCCACTCGTAGAGCAGGGCGAACACCCCCAGCCGTTCCGGACCAACAAAAGACTTTGGGCGCAGGATGGGCAGGCAGAGGCCCTTCTGGCGGTACTCCTGGCACAGGCTTTCAGCGCGCACCTTCGTCTCCCCGTAAGGACCCACGCCCTGCATCCGGTCGGTCTCGTAGAGGGGGTGGTGATCGGGGATGCCGTAGACGGCGGTTGAGGAGATGTAGATCGCTCGCTCGACCTTGTGCTCCAGGGCAGACTGCAGCACGTTGCGTGTGCCTTCGATGTTGGTCGTGTAGATATCCTCCCGGCTGTAGAGAGGCAGCGCCGCCGCGCCGTGTACCACAATTTGAGCACCCTGCATTGCCCGGTCGACGGCTGCCCGGTCGCGCACGTCCCCCTGGACCACAGTCACCCGGTCGCTCTCGGGATAGTTGAATTCGGCGATGTCGAGGGAGGTGACGGGGTGCCCTTTTTCCAGCAGGTAGCGGATGAGGTTGATCCCCAGGAACCCTGCCCCGCCCGTGACCATGAAATGGGTGGGCGGCCGATTTTTTTCTTTAGCCTCTTGAAGCGTTTCTAATTCCATAACCCTCACTTCAACTTCCTCACACGAGATACCTGCAAGTCTATCCCTTTACGGGCAGAAATACAACCCGGAAACTGATAGGAGGCGGGTAAGCGCGGATGGGTTTTGAATCACATACCTGTTTCCGATTTCATCCGCGTAATTCCGCGCTGGTCCGTGTCCCATACTCCGGAACTAAACCTGCCCCCTCTGCGTCTTAGCTTTAGCCGTTCCCCCTTCTCAGGTCCCCGGAGGCGAAAATGAAGACCCGCTGGATCTTTCCGCTCATTCTGTCCCTGGCTCTTCTCGGGATGTTCCCCTCCACCGTCTTCGCCGACGGCATCATTATCCCTCAGCCGCCGGTTTGCATCCTCCCCATGCCGTGTGTCCAGGAACCCTGCCCGCCAGTCAGGCCCTGCCCGCCTCCCCCTACTCATCCCCTCATGCAGCTCGACATTCGCTACCACCACGTCACGGTCAAAATCGAGAACCAGGTGGCCGTCACGCACGTCGACCAGGTTTTCTACAACCCCAACGATTGGGCTGTGGAAGGCGATTACGTCTTCCCCCTGCCGCTGGATGCGGCGGTGAGCGGCTTTACCCTGTGGGTCGATGGGCAGCCTGTTAAGGGCGAAGTGCTCGACGCGGAGCAGGCCCGCCAGAAATATGAGGAGATCGTGCGCTCGCAGCGCGACCCGGCTTTGCTTGAATACGCCGATCGCGGCGCCGTCCAGGCGCACATCTTCCCCATCCCCGCTCAGGGAGAGCGGCGTATCGAGCTGGAATACAGCCAGGCGTTGGGGGCTGAAAACGGACTGGTGCGCTATGTTTACCCCTTGAATACCGAAAAATTCTCCTCCACGCCGCTGGAAAGCGTCAGTGTCAGCGTCGATATCCGCTCGGCGCAGCCCATCCGGGCGGTCTATTCGCCCACGCATACAATTTCGATTGACCGGCCGGGGGACGGGCACGTGATCGCCGGATACGAAGCCAGCAACGTGCTGCCCGACAGCGATTTTGCCCTGTATTGGATGAGGCCGGTTTTGGCAAGCGCATTGTTCCGCTCCCAACCGGGCCGGCCGTCCTGGCGTTGCGCATCCTGGAGGC
>JAMCRR010000162.1 GCA_023381565.1 Chloroflexota bacterium | reverse complement strand
GAGAACTATGAAATGGCAGAGCTGTAATTATTATTTTAGGTGTTGCGGATCGTAATTAGAAGGGGAAAAGACTGAAACAAACTGGTGGAAATAAACGCAGCGTGCGCCCGTTCTACCCGAATTGTTTACTTAATTATCATTCTACCATAAGAGAAGCGACTGACGCGCAAGGAAAGATCATGGCAATTCTCCCCTTGTCGCTGGTTCAGGCATCGATTAATATTAGATGAACCGGAGAGTCACTGTAAATTTCTGGCCCCTTTCATGAAAGGATCTTCCCGATGGTTACCACGAACACGTTTATCAAACCCATGCGCCCGCCTTTACTGATCCTGACACCCGCCTGCGTTTTCCTGGGGCTGGGAGCTGCGCTCTGGACGGCCGGTCGAGTTGACCCGCTCGAGTTTGTGCTCGTCCTGGTTGGGGCGGTCTGCGCCCACATCAGCGTGAATGCCCTGAACGAATATTACGATTTCAAAAGCGGCCTGGATTTCAAGACGCAGCGTACGCCCTTCAGCGGCGGCAGCGGAGGTTTACCCGCCAGCCCTGCCGGGGCCCGCAACGCGCTTACCGTCGGCCTGGGTACCCTGGTGATCGCCGCGGCGATCGGCGTGTACTTCGTATTCCGGCGCGGCCTGGGCTTGCTGCCCCTGGGGGTCCTGGGGTTGGCGGTGATCTACGCCTATACGATCTGGCTGGTGCGCAACCCCTGGACGAGCCTGATCGCCCCTGGACTGGGTTTCGGTCCCCTGATGGTCATGGGTACGGCTTTCGCCCTCACCGGGTCCTACACCTGGACGGCGTTTTTTGCCTCTTTGGTGCCGTTCTTCCTGGTCAGCGACCTGCTCTTGCTCAACCAGTTCCCCGATGCAGAAGCCGACAGGTCGATTGGCCGCAGGCATTTCCCCATTCTTCTGGGGAATCGCGCCAGCAGCCTGATCTACGGGGGATTCCTCCTGGGATCCTACCTTTCGATTGTGGCAGGGATCCTGGCAGGGGTGCTTCCGCTCACCGCCCTGATCGGCCTGGCGACCCTGGCGCTGGCGATCCCGGCGTTCCGCGGGTCTTACCAGCATTCGGACGATATCTCCAAATTGGTCCCCGCCATGGGGATGAATGTGTTGATCAACGTCCTGACTCCGATTCTGGTGGCGGTGGGATTGCTGCTCTCGTTATGAGCGACCGTCTCCCCATGGGAAAGCTCCCCAACGCGCTGCTCGCCAGGCTGCTGGCTCAGGCGCCGGTGAGCGATCCCCGCCTGGTCCTGGGTCCGGGGGTAGGGCTGGATTGCGCCGTGATCGACGACGGCCCCCAGCTCCTGGTGCTCAAGACCGACCCGATCACCTTTGCTGCCGAGGAGATCGGCTGGTACCTGGTGCAGGTCAACGCCAACGACATCGCTACTAGCGGCGCAAGGCCCGAATGGCTGATGGTGGTGATGCTGCTTCCTGAGAAAGGGACGACCACCGAGCTGGTCGAGCAGATTACCGCGCAGGTTCAGCGGGCCTGCCGGGAGCTGGATATTGCCCTGGTCGGAGGCCACTCCGAGATCACCCGGGGATTAGACCGCCCGATCCTGGTGGGGACGATGCTCGGTAAAGTGGAATGGGAGCAGCTGGTGACGCCGCGCGGGGCGCAGCCCGGCGACCGCATTCTTCTCACCAAAGCGGTGCCGATCGAGGCTACGGCTATTCTGGCGCGCGAATTCCCCGAGCGCGTGCGCTTGCTGCTCGGAGAGAGCGGCCTCGAGCGGGCGCGCGGCTTTCTGTACGATCCGGGGATCAGCGTTCTGCGCGAGGCGCGCCTTGCCCTGCAGGCAGGGAGAGTCACTGCCATGCACGACCCGACCGAAGGGGGTCTGATCACGGCATTGTGGGAGCTGGCTCAGGCTGGCGGGCGCAGCCTGCTGGTCGACCTGGACAGGGTGCCCATCCCGCTGATCTCCGGGGAGATCTGCCTCGAGTTTGGGGTTGACCCCCTGGCAGCGATCGCCTCGGGTTCGCTCTTGCTGACGGCTTCACCTGGCGAAGCCGCCAAAATCCGCCGGGCGATTGCGGCACAAGGAATTGCCTGCACCGATATCGGCAAAGTGGAAGCAGGCGAGCCTTCGGTCTGGCGCAAGACGAAAACCGGGCGCCGAGGCGTGTCACCGCCGGCCAGGGACGAAATCGCCAGGGTGTTTGAAGAATTAACTGAGTAAGTCATCTCTTCCCGCGCAGATTTTGCATGAAATTTGCGCGTATCTCGGTTTCGGCCAGACGGATAGAGGCGTAAATGCAGGCCTCTTTCATATAACGCCGTGCAATTTGCTTGGGGAGCTTCCGCAGGCTGGCGAGAGTTAACCCTTTTTTGTGCAGGTAATCCTTGATGTACATTTTCTCCAGGGCACCATGCGGGTCTTCATATTGGGGGTTATTTGGGTGAACCGTCGCGCCAATCATTGGTAGCCTCCTTTCCCTGGAGGGTGAGACGACAAGGAAATAAAAAAAGGGCTCCCTTGTCGATGACATGGGGTCGCCCAATTATTCCATCCAGCGAATATTCTGTTGGTATAGCTGCGATGCCAGGGGCAGCCGGCGATGTTTTCTCCGTGATCTATTGACTGTCTCTACTTTCACTATAGCACGTTAACAGAATTATTCAAGACCCAGTGCTCTGAATCAACGAAACAGCGAATCAAAGGATCTGCGTGGCTGTGATAGGGGGCGTTCGCTTTATACATATTGCACCTCCGAGCGCAGGTCTGGGGGCAGAACGCAAGAATTATTGAGATACGTTGGTTATGGGCCAATAATTAGCGCTGATCGTCAAAACCGACCCAGCAAAATGAATTTCGTCACGGGATGGGATGTGGGTTGCTTCCTATTGACTCTCCCCCCTCGTCTGACCTATACTGAATTTAGCTCGCGGATACTCTTTTTTACGATACGGCCAAATGGGAATGGGATCGTGAAAGGAGGCAGCGATGGTAGTGATTGAAGATACGATCTGGTGCGATGGGTGCGGTGTGGAAATTGTCTGGGCGCCGGTGGTCGTGGAAGGGCGCCATTACTGCTGCCGGGACTGTGCCGAAGGGTACGATTGCCGTTGCGGCGGCGACGAGGATTGGGATGACGAACGCCGCGGCCGCCGCGGCGCAGAGGTGGCAGCCTCCCAGGATTACAACCTGCCGTAAATAGTTCTCACAACCGTCATGCGAATCCGATCCCATCCTCAAACGGATTTGAGGATGGGATCCATAGAGTTACGATCTAAAATTATGCGCCCGAGCCGGCTTTTAAGCGGTTCAGTTCGTCCTCGACGGCCTGATTGCGGCCAATGCGAGAGAGCTCGCGATCCACGTCGTCCGTTTCGGGCTCGAGCACGTCGGTAAAGATCCCTTCCGAGATTAGCTTCTCGATGGCGTCTGAGCGCGACTGCATCTCGCGAATGCGGGCTTCGGCGCGCTGGATCGTGTTACCTACATCTGCCAGGTCCACAGAAATCCCTGATAAAGCTTCGCGCATCTGCAGTTGGGCGCGCGAAGAATCGTAAATGGCTTTTAGCTCCTCTTTCTTGGCGCGGAAGAGGGCAATCTTATGATCCAGGTTGACCTCGGATTGCTTCAACGCCTCCGTCTGGGTATTCAGGTTGGCGATATTCTTGTCCAGTTCGTCCTGGCGCGCCTGGGCGTCTTGCTTGCGTTCGAGGGCGGTGCGTGCCAGGTCGTCCCGGTTGGCTTTGACGGCCGAGCCGGCTTGCTCCTGATACTTCTCTAGGGCAGCCGCCAGCTGGGCGCGCTGGCTCTCGAGACGATTCTTCGCCGCGCTGACGTCGATCAGGCTTCGCCCGATCTGGACGCGGCTTTCTTCCAGCTTCGTCAGGCTGTAATCCAGGCTGGCTTTGGGGTCTTCAAATGAGTCGGCAACCTGGTTGGCGCGTGACTCGAATACGGCTTTAAATCTTGTGAAAATGCTCATGATTAATTTCCTTTCTTGATATTATCCCGGTGTTAGCAGGTCATGCCGGATGCGCTGGTGCACATCGGCGATCTGCTCCCGAGACTGCAGCAGCTTGATTTTTGTGATAGCAGACTTGATCTCGATCTCGAGTGTATTGAGACTGAGCAAGTCCTGCTCCATGGCCTGGAGATGACCGTCCAATGTCTGCGAGAGGGCAAGCAATTTTTGCCAGACCTCCAGGAAGGCACGCGCCGCGGCTTCGTTTGGCAATGCCGCTCCGGCGTCTTGCCTGGCAGATTCAGCCTGCTCTTTGATCCAGCTCACCTCATCTCGCAGCGCCTGGATGGTCTCTGCCCATACGTGGCGCATTTCCTCCAGCAAGATCCGGTCTGCGTACAGGCGGTCCAGGCTGCGTTCGAGCTCGGGATTGGACCGGCGCGGGATGTACTTGCCCTGCGCCTCTAACCGGCGTACCGCCTGCTGGTGAATGACAGTGAGGTCGGTTTGCGAGACCATGCCCCAATGCACGCGGAAGCGCAGCTGGTTGAAGGTCGCTTGATCGATCTCCCCCCGCCCGTAGAGTACCCTTAATTGTTCTTCTAGACGTTCTTTTGGATCTTGGTCGAGAAAATTTTCTTTGTAAAACTGGTCCCATTCTACCTGCACGGTATGCGCCAGTTTGTTTAATCGTTGACCCATTTCAATCCCGCTTTCCAATAACGCATAAATTATCTACCTCTAAACCCCCGGTTCTGAACCGGGGCGCCGAGGGCGGGTCTCTGGCTCCCCCCGGTGAATAAATCTAGATAAATTATATCCTAATTACAAATCCAGGGATAGAGTTAGATGACAATGCAATCGCAAACCGGTTAAATTCCATTCCTGCATCTCCTACCTCGCCTCAAATTCCAAAATATCGCCCAGCCATCCTGGATAAAAAGAGAACCTCCTGGCAAAGTTCTACCGTGATTGCCCGGCACGAGCTTCAATCTCCCAGAGGTGATCCAGGATGTGCCATGCCATGCGCCGCACGAAATAACGCGGCGCCCAGATGGTTCCACCCCGCGGGCCGCGGGCGGGTAATTCTCCCAGCGCTGCCGCGGCCAGGGCTTCTGAGACATCCTCTCTGGTTTGTAAGATCCCCTCGCTCAGGTCTTGCGCCTCGCCCGATTTGGGCTTCCACGCCAGGCGGGCCAGGTAGCTTCGCGCAGAGCCCAGCACATGCTGTGAAATTTCCTCCAGGTCGCGGCCGCCACCCCGGGGTCCCTTACGCAGCTCCTTTCCATAAGCTTGCTTCACCCCCCGGTCGAAAGCCTGCCAGCACGCGGATAGCAGGGTTTGGAAGCGCTGCAGTTCATCATGATCGATTGGTCGCAGGTCGAGGGAGGGAACCGCATCCGGCGCGCTGAAATCGGTGGTGGCGTTGCCCTCCAGGCGTTCGACCACCGTGATTGCAGAACTTTCGTAAGGCCCTTGAAATTCGATCCCGGCGTGGCGCAGGACTCGCTCGTAGCGAGGCCCGTACTCGATCAGGGCTTGCACGGCTGCATTTTCATCCCGGCCAGACCGGCACCAGCCCGGCCATTCCAGCGCGCCTGCGAAGGTTCGTTTCTTTCCGATCTCGAGATAAACATCGATTTTATTCAACGTAGGCTGCCTTTCTCCCACCCTCCCGGCGGGGCATCGCGATCGTAGATGGTGAAGGTATATGAAATAATTATATATTACAAGATCAAATTACTCAAAATGATCTAGATTTTGGAATAATCACACCTGAAATAGCGAAATCACCCTTGACAGATCATCTATTCTGCATAAAATAAACTCCGGCATGAAAAACCGGACTAAAAACGTCATTATTCAAATCCCTGACGCCCCAGAGCGAAGGCTCGTGAGGGCGTTTTTTTTAGATCCAAGGGGAGCCGCAAGGCTCTCTTTTTTTGCCTGTTGCCGGAAGTCTGGGGGGTGTAGAAAATGAATGCCGATGCAAGTGTTGTGAAGATGCCTGGATTGATCGACCCGCATGTGCATTTGCGCGAGCCGGGAGCCACCCACAAAGAAGATTGGGACAGCGGCACTGCAGCTGCCCTGGCGGGGGGCTTCACCCTCGTCCTGGCGATGCCGAACACCCAGCCGCCGGTCACCGGCGCAGCCTCCCTGGAGATGACCCTGGCAGCCGCACGCCGCAAAGCCCGCTGCGATTACGCCCAATATCTGGGCGCCGGGCCCGAGAATGCAGGCGAGGTGGCCTCCCTGGCTGGGGGCGCCGCCGGGCTGAAGATGTACCTGGACCAGACTTACGGCCCCTTACGCCTGGACCAGATGGCCGACTGGAGGGCGCACTTCGCCGCCTGGCCCAAGGACCGGCCAATCGTGGCTCACGCTGAAGGGCGCACCATGGCCGCCGTCATCCTGCTGGCGGCGCTTTATGAAAGGCCGTTGCATCTGGCGCACGTAGCCACCCGCGAGGAAATCCTGCTCATCCGCCTCGCCAAAGAGAAGGGATTGCGCGTGACCTGCGAGGCGACCCCGCACCACCTGTTCCTGTGCGAGGAAGACCTGCCGGCCCGGGGTTTGAGCGGGGGGCGGGCAGAAGTTCGCCCCAGGCTGGCTACTGCCGCTGATCGGGAGGCTTTGTGGGCCAATCTGGAGGTCATCGACTGCTTTGCCAGCGATCATGCCCCGCACACCCTGGCTGAAAAAGACGGCGCCCAACCCCCTCCGGGTTTCCCCGGGTTGGAGACGGCCTTACCGCTTTACCTGAGCGCCGTCGCCGAGGGGCGGCTCTCGCTGGAAGACGTGCTGATGCGCTGCTACACCAACCCCCGGCGCATTTTCAACCTGCCCGAGCAGCCAGAGACCTGGTTAGAGGTCGACCTGCAGGCCGCCGGGGAGATCTCGGCGGGCAAAACCTACACCCGCTGCGGTTGGACGCCCTTTGAAGGCTGGCAGACTCGCGGCCGGCTGCAGCGTGTGGTGCTGCGCGGCCGCGAGGTCTACCATGACGAAACCGTATTAGCCGCACCCGGCTACGGTAAAAATATCCGCGAACAAGGTTAATGGATGATGCCATCTTTCTTTCAATTTCTAGAAACGCGCGCCCGAGAGGCCGATTCACTGCTCTGCATCGGATTGGACCCCCACCCGGCCGAACTGCCCGCCCCGACGGCTGCCGCCGCCCGGGATGCTTGCTTGCGTCTGATCGAAGCCACCGCCGACCTGGCGGCTGCCTACAAGCCTAACTCGGCTTTCTTCGAGGCGCTCGGCGTGCAGGGCTGGGCTGCGTTGGGGGAGGTGATCGCCGCCGTCCCGCAGGGTATCCCGGTCATCCTGGCCGTCAAGCGCGGCGTGATCGCTTCCACAGCCGATGCCTATGCGCGCTCCTCGTTCGATGTGCTCGGTGCTCACGCGATCACCCTCAATCCCTATCTGGGTTCTGATTCGATCCAACCCTTCCTTTCTGACCCGCGTCGGGGGGTCTTCCTGCTCTGCAAAACCTCCAACCGGGGCGCCGCCGATCTGCAGGATCTGCCTCTGGGAGGCGACGACGAAGGGCTGGTCGTCTACGAGAAAATCGCCTCCCTGGCCGTCGCCTGGAATGCCAACGATAACCTGGGGTTGGTGGTGGGCGCCACGCATCCCCATTCGCTGCGCCGCGTGCGTGCTCTGGCGCCCAACCTGTGGATCCTGGCGCCGGGCCTTGGCCCTCAAGGAGGCGACCTGAAGGCGGCCGCACGAGCCGGGCTGCGGAAAGATGGGCTGGGATTGCTGCTGCCGGTCTCGCGGGCAATATCCCGCGCTGCAAACCCCCGGCAGGCGGCGCTCGACCTGGTGCGGGCCATCCGTGAGGAGCAGCAGAGCTTCTTGAGCGCCCCGCACCAACCGGATGAGCCCCAGCCTGCAGGCGATCAGGCGCTCGCCGATGCCTTGCTGGCCTCCGGCTGCGTGCGCTTCGGCGAATTTACGCTCAAATCAGGCCTGGTCTCGCCGATTTACATCGACCTGCGGCGGCTGGTTTCCTTCCCCAAAGCGCTGGAGAAGGTCGCGGAAGCTTACCTCCCCATTCTGAAGAAGCTCGAATTCGACCGGCTGGCAGCCCTCCCCTACGCCGCCCTGCCGATAGCCACGGCGCTCAGCCTGAGGAGCGGCTGGCCATTGGTTTACCCGCGTAAAGAAAGCAAGGAGTACGGCACGCGGGCAGAGATTGAAGGCGATTTCCAGCCGGGGGAGAGGGTGGTGGTCATCGACGACCTGGCCACGACCGGAGGAACCAAATTTGAGGCGATTGAAAAGCTCGCCTCGGCTGGTCTGCTGGTCAAAGATGTGGTCGTGCTGATCGACCGCCAATCCGGGGCGGCTGAAGCCCTGGGCGCTTCCGGGTACCGGCTCCACCCCGTTTTCACCCTCACCCAGCTGCTGGAGATATGGGAACGCTCGGGGAGCGTCTCGCCCGAGCAGGTCGAAGCCGTCCGGCAGTTCTTAATCGTATCCCAGGTTCAATAAGGCAGGTATCTATGGAAAAGACCATTCTCAGCTTCCCCCGGGTTCGGGGGGAGCTTTTTGAAAAGCCGGCTCCAACCCAACACCCAGGATTATACGACCGGTTGCGCCCCTGGATCTTCCGTCTGGACCCGGAGGTGGCGCACGATCTCACCTTACTCTTGCTGCAGATTGCCGGCCAAACGCTGCCCGGCAGGCTGGCCATGCAGGCGATTTTCCCGCGGGTCGAGGCGGTCCATCCCGTCTCAGTGTTCGGGCTGACCTTCCCCAACCCTGTGGGGCTGGCAGCCGGGTACGATAAGAACGGCACGAGCTGGAGAGGATTGGGCCTGCTGGGTTTCGGGCACGTCGAGGTGGGTACGGTGACGCCTCGCCCCCAGCCGGGCAACCCCCGGCCGCGCATCTTCCGCCTGGTGGAAGAGCAGGGTGTCATCAACCGGATGGGC
>JAMCRR010000024.1:7747-8941 GCA_023381565.1 Chloroflexota bacterium | reverse complement strand
CGGCACCCTCTTCCAGGGCGCCTGGGCGATTCTCTTGAGCCGCTACTTCCAGCGAGACGAGGTCCTTTTTGGCGTCACGGTCGCGGGGCGACCTTCCGAGCTCCCGGGTATCGTGACCATGATCGGCCTCTTCATCAACACGCTTCCTCTCCGGGTGCATATCGACCCCCAATCTCGGCTCCTCGAATGGCTCCGGCAAATCCAGGATAAAGCCATTGAGATCCAGCAATACGACTACAGCCCTCTTGCCCAGATCCAGGCCTGGAGCGGGGCTCCGCGCGGTTGGCCGCTCTTCGACACCCTCCTTGTTTTTGAGAACTATCCCACCCATATGTCCCCGAGCGAACCGTTCGGCGGACTGCGGATCGGCGACGTCCGCTCCATCGAGCAGACCACCTATCCGCTAAGTGTCGCCATAACGCCTGGTCAGCAGCTAAATCTAAGAATTCTCTTCGATCCTGCCCGCTTCGAACCGGCGGTCACCCACCGTTTACTGAACCATTTGCGCCAGGTGCTCGAAAGCATGGTCGCCGATCCCAACCAGCGCCTCTCTACACTGTCACTGTCGATCCCATCGGAGCGCGACCAGGTATGCGAGAGCTGGACTAACGGATGCTCTTTATCCGCAAAAACCGATGTTAATCCATCCCAAATTTCCCTCTCCTCGCTGTTTGAGCAGCAGGTCGAGCGGACTCCAGAGAAGGTGGCGGTCACCCGAGTGGAAAAGTATATTCCTCCTGACAACCCACTCGAGAAATACCTGGTTCAGTTATGGGAAAAGCTACTCGAGATGGATCAAGTGGGAATCCACGACAATTTCTTCGAACTGGGCGGAGACTCGCTGATGGAAGCCATTTGCATTTTCCAGCTCGAGGATGCTTTGGGTGAGTCGATCCCGCTCGTTGCCGTTTTCGAGGCGCCAACGGTCTTTGATCTGGCCAGATATCTCGAACAAAAATACCCTGACGGCGTCGCCCGTCTCCTCGGCACCCCGGTCCCCGTTTCGGCAGTGGTTGAGGAGGCCGTACGTCCTACAACCCTTGTGCCCATCCAACCTGAAGGAGGCAAACCGCCTCTGTTTTGTATCCATCCGGCCGGAGGAATCGTTTTTCCCTACTATACGCTGGCTCTCTACCTGGGCAAAGATCAGCCCCTGTATGGCATCCAGGATCCGAGCCTGTACGATACCCACGC
>JAMCRR010000024.1:0-7708 GCA_023381565.1 Chloroflexota bacterium | reverse complement strand
GAGGGCCCATACCATCTCTTGGGATGGTCAGTGGGAGGCGTAGTGGCCTACGAGATGGCGCAACAACTGATCAGGCAAGGCCAATCG
Organism: Chloroflexota bacterium; assembly: GCA_023381565.1. Lineage (GTDB taxonomy): Bacteria > Chloroflexota > Anaerolineae > Anaerolineales > Anaerolineaceae > JAMCRR01. Next base: position 7,621 of record JAMCRR010000024.1, on the reverse strand, counting down.
GTCGGTCGCCTGATTGTCCTGGACACCGGCGCGCCAGTTTCTGCCAGGGCGCTTCAACCTCAACCCTCCCTGGGAGGACAGCTACAACGGGTCGGGTCGTGGATCCAGGGGTTACCCAACCGCATCCACGGAGCAGGATCGGCGATTAAGCCGATTGCCAGCTACGTCCGCAGCGGCCTCTTTCTGTTGGCGACCTCCGTAAAACGGAGCGGCACATCGTCTAACGGTAAGCCGACCATCGTAGATCTACTGGGTTGGGCCGGATTGGATACATGGCGCACTCTCCTGCTTAGGGAAGCAGAAGTCGCCAGCACAGTTTCCCAGGAAACGAGCCTCTTGCTAATAGAAATGCCGGCTGTGAGACGGATCCTGGAGCTGGTGCAGGAACACAGGCGGTTTGCACGTAGATATACTGCAGAGAGGTATGGGGGGCGCATTACTCTGTTCCGCGCCATAGGTTCAAGGTCGAGCCAAAAAAGGGCTGGGGACCCCATGTTGGGCTGGGGAGTGCTTGCCGAGGGCGGTGTGGATGTTCACTTCATTCAGGCCAACCATGTCGCACTGCTCGTAAAACCTCACGTGGAAATCCTTGCACAAGAACTGAGGGTCTGCCTTGATCAGAGACACAGAATCCCTTTAAGTGTTTGAGATGAAACTTTGGCGAGCGGCCACGTTATCGTTGTTCATTGTGATCGTCATCGTGACCCTTGTATTATTTATCCAATCTGGAACCCCTATAAAGCCGGTCGTCATCAATAATACCCCCGTGCCGCCTGTACCCACATCCGATCCGGCTCGCCTTGACCAGGGGGCTGCTCTTTACACTCAATACTGTGCCACTTGCCATGGCGCCAATCTGGAAGGCGCTCCGGGCTGGAGGAAATCCCTGCCCGACGGCTCTTTGCCCCCGCCACCCCACGACGGTTCCGGTCATACCTGGCACCACCCGGATTCTTTGCTCCTCGACATCATCGCCAACGGCGGCGATCCGGCCTATAACTCCAAGATGCCAGCTTTCGGCGATCGAATGACAAAGGATGAGATGATCTTCATCCTTGATTTCATCAAGAGCAAATGGGGAAAACAGGAGCGCGAATTCCAGTGGTGGATCACGGTCACCCAAGGCAATCCTTGAGTCTCGTACAGTACATGTTTGTAAGAGTATTTGCCAGCGGAATGATGCAATGATCTTCCAGGTTAGTTTGGCGATCCTATCCGCATTGCTAGCCCTGATTCGGCTAAGCTATGGTGGCAAGGCCTATGCCTCCAGGCAAAAAATTGTTATCCGCAGGGTAGGAAAGATCCGAAATCGTCTCTTGTGGCCCCTTGGTAGTTTGGCGGCAACAGCATCCATCGCTTATATGATTTCACCAGCCCTAATGCGGTGGTCTGAGGTCTCGCTCACGGTCGGCCTGCGTTGGATCGGGGTTTTCCTGGGTGCGATAACGGTACTTTTATTTCTTTCTATTCACCAGGCCCTTGGGGATAATTGGGCGATGCTCGGTGTGATCACAGATCGCCAGACCCTGATTACTACCGGACCTTACCACTGGGTACGGCATCCAATGTATATGACTCTCTACGTGTGGACGGCTGCTTACTTTTTTATCTCGGCCAACTGGTTTATCGGAGCAAGCTGGCTTGGACTGGCAGTAGTGGCAACCAGCATGGTACCCGAAGAAGAGCAGGCATTAATTGAAAAATTCGGGGAGGCCTACAGGTCATACATGCAACGCGCAGGGCGGTTCCTGCCATCTCTCAAGCGTAAAAGTACATCAACCATGCGCTCAATCTAGCCTCTCTGGGCATTTCGCAACTGGGCGGCAAACAGGCGCAGACGCGGTTTGGATAACATATCTCAGAAAGCGGACGGCGTCGATTGCCCGGATCACTCGGGAACGGTACAAAGATTGCCGGGAACCATCTCGCAGGTTGATGGTCTCCTGGATAAGACGGCGCCAGTGGGCAGGCGCACAGGAGAGGGCATATTCGCCCGCTCTTTTTTTGGTCGTGATCTGATTTTCTCTGAAGGTATAGAACTGCCGCAGCACTCCCAGGACGGCCCACTGGATCCCCCAATCAGATAATAGAAGGATGATCCGGACCGGGCGCTTCGTCCAGCTCGCCCAGTAGGAATTCAGGTTTTCCCTCATTCTCGTAATCAATACATTCCAATCGACGCTGAAGGGCAGCTCACTGGGTTCCGGGCCAACGAACGCGATGCCGTTATTCTTTAATATCCACCAGGTGATCGAGTTCAACTCGAAATGCCTGGACAAACGTAGCACCCCATCGTGGTAACTTGGGAATGGCTCGACCTCAACCTCGAAATGACCTAAATCACCCGGTTGAAGATAGCAGCCTTCCATTTTCCAGCGGGGATATTGTTGTTCAATGGCTCTGTGAATGTTCCTCATGCATTCGAGGTCGCCAGGGGTGACCTTTCGGCTGAGGATCGCCACGAAGTCAATATCGCTAAACTGCGGGTTGAACTCATCCAGAGCAATTGACCCGACAATATAAAAGGCGGTTATAAAGCCGCTAAGTTCTCGGTCTATTTGATGGCTAAAATCTTGGAGTAAAGGATGGAGGATGAGAGGGATACGTTCGTGCACATCAATATTGTACCCTCACAGGCAATTCGAGAAATATCTCTTCAGGATTTAGGGTAATTCCCTGTATGCACTCAGGGTAATGGCTTGTTCGGAACCAGGCTATCTGGGGAGTGGCTAAAAAATGGGCTAAAATAAGGGCATGATTGAATGTCCGAACTGTCACCGAACCGAACGCCAAAACCGAGCTGGAAAGACTCCGAGCGGCAGCCAGCGGTATCGCTGCATGTTCTGCCAGATCAAGTACACTCCAGAACCCAAACCCTGGGCCTATTCCGAAGAAATCCGTCAGCAGGCGATCCAGATGTATGTGGACGGGATGAACCTGCGCCGCATTGCCCGGCATCTGAACTTGCATCATCGCACCGTTTCCTTATGGGTGCAAGCCCACGCCGCACGGCTACCCGATCCACCCGTCCCCGCACAGGTCAAAGAAGCGGAGATGGACGAGCTGTTCACCTTTATCGGGGAGAAAAAAAAGAAATCTTCGTCATCACGATCGTAGACCGTCTCACCCGCTGCTACCTGGGGTTTCGGGTGGTTTGGAACAGAACTCAAGAAATCATCCAAGAGATGGTCGATGACGCTCCGAAGGCAAAGCGTTACTACAGCGATGCCTTTGAAGTCTACGATCACCTGTGGTACCACTGGGGAGTGTATGAAGTCTCCGAAGGCAAACGGGATACCTATTCGGTGGAAGCGGATAATGCCGAGCTGCGTCATTATCTGGCTCGCCTGGCTCGTCGCTCGCGTTGTTTTTCCCGCTGTCCGAAGGCGTTGAAAGCAGCTTTGAAGTTGTTCATGTATTGTTTCAACCGGGGTCAATTGCATAAGCAGCGCTTTCCCAACTACTCGGCTCATGTGTTTCAGTTTGCTTAGCCCAATATTTAGCCACTCCCGCTATCTGGCCTATGAGCGGAGACCACCAGTGTGCTGATAAAATAAGAGCAGCCATGACTGAATTGATCATTCTCTCTCCATACACCCTGCATCGACAGGCCTGGAAGGCGTTGCTGATGAACCAGCCCGGCATCCGGGTGGTTGAAGAGGTGAATGGGGTTTCCCGGATGCCACAAACTGTGGCTCCAGGCCCGGCAACCATCCTGGTCGATCTCCCGGCGCTGCAGCCGGATTTTGTGAACGAGTTGAAGAGAAGCGTGCCCCATGCCGGGCTGCTTATCCTGGTTCAGTCCTATGAGATTGCGGAGGTCATCGCCCTTTTACAGGCCGGAGCTATTGGCTTCATCTCCCGTGACGCCTCGCTCGGAGACCTGGCGAGGGCCATCATTGCCGCCGGGCGGGGTGAGATCGTCTTACCCCCGGAAATCGCCATACAAAGCCTGATGGCGCTGGCTCAAGGCCAACCGATCGAACAGGAGATCGCCGCTCCGTTGTCTGAACGCGAAACCGAGGTGTTGAGATTGCTCGCTCAAGGGTTTACGAACAAAGGCATCGCTCAGGCATTGATTCTAAGCATCCGCACAGTCGAGGCACACTTGCGCGGCATCTTCGCCAAGCTTGGCGTCAGCTCCCGCACCGAGGCCGCCCTCTGGGCTGTCCAGCACGGATACAGCGCCCAAATATTTAAGTGATTTTACCTAAACTCGAAACCGTAATTCTGCCGTTGTCTCGCTTTTTAAACTGGATATACTGGAAGTATATCGATTGAACAGGAGTGGCAAAAATGGCAAACATTATCGGTGTAAATGAGCAAAAATATTCTTTTCCCGCGACCAAAACCTTTTCTCACAGCAGTATTCGTTTTGACTGGGTGGTTATCCTTTTAGGGCTGTGGATGATCGGCGGCCTTCACCTGGATGCCTGGGCGCATCACGAATTTGAGGTCGAAACGTTCTTCACCCCCTGGCACGGCATACTTTATTCCGGATATCTGGCGCTGGCGGCTGTCCTGCTGGGCGCCTTCGCCCGAAACCGGCTGCGAGGCGCTACCTGGCGACAAGCCATGCCGGTTGGCTATGGACTTTCCCTGGTCGGAGTAGCCATCTTCATGGCCGGCGGCGTGGGAGATATGCTCTGGCACATGCTGTTCGGGATTGAAGTCAACATCGAAGCCCTGCTCAGCCCTACCCATCTGCTGTTGGCGTTCGGCGGCGCATTGATGGTAACCGGCCCGCTGCGATCAATTTGGGCGCGGCCAATAGATATAAGCCAGAGCTGGATAGGTTTCATGCCTGCAATCCTGTCATTAGCCTTGCTACTGGCAGAATTATCTTTCTTTACCGCATATGCTCATCCATTATCTGACACAATCGTAGCTATGGGTCATCGCCCATCTACCGATGCACAAGTGTTCAACCTCCAGGTATTGGGTATCAGCGCCATCCTGCTACAGAGCATCATCATGATGGGCGTGATCTTACTCGCAGTGCGCCGCTGGCGGCTGCCGTTCGGCGGCATAACCCTGATTATCACTATTGCCTATGGGCTGACGGTCTCGATCCACGAAAATTTCTTTCTGATACCTTTTGAGATCCTGGCCGGTTTGGCGGCTGAGGTCCTGTACTGGTGGTTAAAACCATCATTGAAACGGCCGATCTCGTTCCGCTGGTTTGCCTTTGGTGTGCCGGTTGTATTCTACGCGCTCTATTTCCTTACTTTGGCTCTTACCGGTGGCGTATGGTGGACAGTTCATCTTTGGGCCGGGGCAATCCTGCTGGCGGGCGTCGCCGGCTGGCTGCTGAGTTATGCGTTCGTACCGCCACAAATTGCTGCCGTGAAGGGAGCTGAATGAGCGTTACGCCTGTCGCAGTGCTCGGAACATTGGCCGAGTTCCACAAAGAACCGATTCCCTACGACCTCAATGCGCTCGTGAGGCTGGTGTCCAGGCTACACCCTGACCTGCTCTGCCTGGACATGACCCCTGAGCAGTGGCGGCAGCGCGATTTTGGCGAGCTGCCGCCTGAATACCGGGAGGCGCTCTTGCCTCTGGCTCACCAGACGGACATCGTAGTGGCGCCGATTGCTGGTGAAGATCCACCTGCTGAACTCTCGGCCCCGGGCTGGCGTGGAGCGGCCATTGCCACCTTGCGGCGTTGGTTGGCAACCTTGCAGCGCACCGCCCCAGGACCCGATGCGATCAATCAAGGGCTTCGCCACCTCATGGCCGATTTGTTGTACAGCCTGAGCGCCTGGTTGGCCGGGCTGGCTGCACGCCAGAGGTTGAGAGATCATACCAATCATCTGACCCAGGCCGTGCTGGACCTCGCCCGCCGCGATCCGGACGCCCGGATCCTGGTGGTGGTCAACGTACAGCACTGCCACATCATCCGCGCGGCGCTAAGGAAATACCCGGAGATCCAGGTAGTGAAATATTCGGACCTCTAAAGGCCGACTCTTGCAACGATAGAGCACAGATATAAATGGTGCGTTATCTCTGTATCGCGATTGTAAGCCAGATAGAGGATAACTCGCTAGAAGTAGCTTTGCTTGAGCCACTCCGCTCTCCAAAAACAGGAGAGTGGGGTGGCTGCCTTTTCTCACCAACCTTTTCGCCCCTCAACGGATAGTATTATTAGAAGACCTTCACTCTTCGTCACTTAAGGACATTCATGGAAGAACAACAAGCAATAGCCCACCTCAGACGAGGCGACATAGGCGGATTAGAAACTCTGGTTCGTGTGTACCAGGTGCGCGCCATTCGTGCAGCGTATCTCGTCGTGCGAGACCGCGCCCTTGCAGAAGACATTGTGCAAAGCGCTTTTGTGCGGGTCTATGACCGCATCGCTCAGTTCGATCATAATCGCCCATTTGAGCCATGGTTTCTGAAAAGTGTTATCAACGACTCGCTCAAAGCTATTACCCGACAGGAAAGCCATGAATCACTCGAACAAGATATAGAGTGCGAAGAAATGGCGTGGGCTAACCGCTTGATTGACTCTACTCCCGGACTCCTTGAAATGGTGGAGAGCACCGAAATCCAACGAAGCATTTGGGAAGCGCTCGACAAACTCTCCCCCGATCAACGCGCCGTTGTCGTACTGCGCTATTATCTCGACTTTAGCGAGGCTGAGATGACTGAGAAGTTGAAACGGCCGCCGGGGACGATTAAGTGGTTATTGCACGCCGCCCGTGAACGCCTGCGTGACCTTCTGAGTTCATTGGGGCCAGATATCCATTCTGAACGCCCACATAAAAATAAGGATTAATGCGAGAAGCCACTATGAACGACAAATTCATTCAAGACCACCTCCAACAACTAGCCGAGCATGCCGTACCGGATGATGTTGATTTGTGGCCTACTATCTCCGCCAAACTCGACTCATCTCGCACAGGAGCTATGGCGAGAAAAACCTTTACAAGCCAATGCCGCCTCTTGACGCTGGCTATCTCGGCGTTGGTGGCGCTGTTGCTGATAGCCGGCGGGCTCACCACTCCGTGGGGACGGGCGTTTGCCCAGAGTCTGTTTAGATTTTTCGCCGTTGCGCCTGCCGACTCGTTCTCGCTTCCCACGGAGCAGATTCAATTCTACGGCGCAGAACCGACGACCCCTCCAACCTTTGCCGCCCAACTCAAGCCAGTGAAATCGACCCCCATTGAACCCGAAGAGACAGATACCCCGATACCGCCTACCTTTGCCGCGCCCGTTGTCTCCGGGTGTGAAGACTCGATGGCATTGCTCGCTGCCAGGTGAGCAATGCCGAGGCGGCAGTTGGCTTCGATCTAAAAGAGCCACCCGGCGACCTGCAAGGCTTGGTCTTCTCAAGGGCGGGAGCTAACCCAACCTTGCATTTCGCCACTCTCATCTACACAGCCATAGGCGGCGGTTCGCAGTTGACCATCTCTCAGGTGCGTGGCGATATGACCGCATCCAGTTGGGGTGAGGTGCCGCCAAGCGCCGCGGTTGAAAAAGTGAAAGTGGGTGAATATGACGGCGAATATGTGCGAGGCATATTTGCGGTAAAGCCGGGGGCTACATCGGCCACATGGTGGGCAGATGGCCCGGTGCGGCGCTTGCGCTGGCGCGAGGGCGATGTGCTGTTCGAGATTCG
>JAMCRR010000029.1 GCA_023381565.1 Chloroflexota bacterium | reverse complement strand
CGCTCCCGGATGAAATCCTGGTTGTACAGCTTTTCTTTCAGGATTACGTGCGCCATGGCTGAAAAGACCACCACGTCTGTGCCGGGCTTTTCGGGCAGCCAGAGGGTCGCGTAGTCTACCAACTCCACCCGCCGGGGGTCTACCACGATCAGCTTGGCGCCATGTTTACGGATGGCGGCTTTCATTTGTAAGGCAATGATGGGGTGGTTTTCGGCGGTGTTCGTGCCGGTAACGATGAAGACGTCGTTGTGGATCACTTCGGCGGCAGCGTTGCTCATGGCCGATGAGCCAACGGCCATTTGCAGAGCAACCACGCTGCCCGCATGGCAAAGCCGCGTGCAGTGGTCGATGTTGTTGGAACGAAAGACTGCCCGCAGGAGTTTTTGCAGCAGGTAATTATCCTCATTGGTGGCCTTGGCGCAGCCGTAGAAGGCCATTGCTTGGGGGCCATCGCGCTTGTAGATCTCAACCATGCGGTCGGCGGCGTAATCCAGGGCTTCGTCCCAGGAAACGGGCTGCCATTCATCCAGGTCGAAAGCCTGGGTGCGCGCGCCCGGCTTCTGAAGCTTCTTGCGGATGAGCGGAGTTGTGATCCGCTGTTTGTTGTAGAGGAAATCGTAGCCGAAACGTCCTTTGACGCACAGATTGCCGTGATTGACTACACCGTCGAAGGGCGAGGTTACCTTATAAATATAATCATTCTGGTCGATGTGTAATTGTAGAGCACACCCCACACCGCAATAGGGGCAAGTCGTTGGGACGACTCTCGTAGTCTGAAGCATATCAGCCTCCACTTGGGGACGATTTATTCACCGGCTTCGATTCTGGGCTTCTTGCGACGACGCTCGCTGCGCGTCATGTCCATGACTTCGTCGATGCTGGCGCCTTGTTCGAGCAGCCACTGCCGCTTAGGCTTGAGCGCTCCGGTTGGGCAGACTGCCACACATTGCCCGCAGAAGACGCAAGTGGTTTCGAGCATGGGTTTTTGGAAGAAGGTATCGATCTGAGTCTGGAAACCGCGCCCTGAGAAATTGATCGCGTACGTATATTGGGCGTCTTCCGCGCACACCTGCACGCAGCGCCAGCACAGGATACACTTGGAATAATCGCGGACGTACATGGGGTTGTCGTCCAGGACGGGGTGTTCTCTAGGCCGGGCACCGGGCAGGCGTTCCCGATCGGCGGCGTATTCTGTCATGAATTCCTGGATTTCCGGCGCATCCGATAGGTCTACGGCCGAATTCAGCATTTCCAGGATGGTGCGGCGAGAGCGCTCCACGCGCGGCGTGCGCGTGTGTACCTTCATCCCCGCGCTCACCTTACCGACACAAGAGGGCACCAGGGTGCGCGAGCCCTCGACTTCCACCACGCACATGCGGCACAAGCCATTAGAAGTGCAGTAATCGTGATAGCAGATGGTGGGAATGTTGTCAATCCCGGCCTGTTCAGCCGCTTTCAAGAGCGTGGTTCCGGCCGGGACGGTCACCTGAATATCATCGATTGTCAAAGTCACATCGTCTGACATGGTTTATTTCTCCAATCCTCAAGGGTGGCTTTCGACGAACATCTCTGGCCATATTTTCATGGCGCTCATCACGGCTGAGGCCGCCGTCTGCCCCAGGCCACATAGAGATGCATCCGTCATCGTCCAGGCGATATCGGACAGGCGGGCGTTGTCTCCGGCAAGCATTTCACTGGAAGCAACGCGCTGCGTGATTTCGTATTGCCGCTGTGTGCCGAGCTGGCAGGGATAGCACTTGCCGCACGATTCTTCGGCAAAGAAGCGCGCCAGGCGCAGGAGCACAGCCCGCAGGTCGCGGGTTTCATCAAATACCGTTACAACGCCAGAGCCGAGGGGCAGGCCGGCGGCGCGCAAATCCTCGAAGGACATTCTGACATCCAGGTCTTTTTCAGTGGCGAACGCCCCGGCCGCTCCGCCAAAAAGGATGGCCTGTAACTTGCGCCCTGTGCGGATGCCGCCCCCCAGATCGTAGATCAGGTGACGGATGGGGATGCCGAAGGGCACCTCGTACAAGCCGGGACGCTCGACGTCGCCCGAAAGACAGAACAATTTGGGTCCGGGGGATTTTTCCGTGCCGATCTTGCGGTATTCGGCTGCGCCCAGGCTGAGGATCAAAGGCACGTTGCACAGGGTTTCCACGTTGTTGATGGCCGTGGGCTTATTGAACAGGCCGTTGGTGGTGGGAAAAGGTGGCTTCATGCGTGGAAAGCCGCGCTTGCCTTCGACAGCCTCGAAGAGAGCCGTCTCTTCCCCGCAAATGTAAGCGCCGGCGCTGCGAAACAGCTCGACGTCGAAATCGTAGCCTGAGCCAAGGATGTTCTTCCCGATGAACCCTGCCTGGCGCGCCTGAGCCACGGCCTTCCCCATGATTTGGAAAGCGTTGGTATATTCGCCGCGAATGAAAATCACTCCCTGGTGGGCGCCCACGGCGTACGCGGCGATGATCAGGCCTTCCAGAATGCGCTGCGGATCTTCTTCCATCAATACGCGATCTTTGAAGGTGCCGGGCTCGGCTTCGTCGGCGTTGCAGACCACATACTTCGGCTCGCCAGGAGCGTTAGCGGCGCCTTCCCATTTCAGACCGGTGGGGAAAGCGGCTCCCCCTCTACCGACCAGGCCAGAAGCTTTGACTTCGGCGATGATGGCCGCCGGAGCCATCCCCAGGGCTTTTTTCAGAGACTGGTAGCCGCCGCTTGCCACATATTCCTCCAGGCTGGTTGCGCGCCGTTTGCCGCAGTTGGCGGTGAGGTAAGAAATATCGCCGGCGATGATCCCGTAAGGCTTTTCCCCTATCTCCTCGATCAAATGCCCGTTGCCGTTGTGGTTTACCTTTCCGCGTTGGATCCCCTTCACCATGAGCGCGGGAGCGTGCTCACACAGGCCCAGGCAAGGAGCGCGTTCAACCGTAATCGCCGACGGTGCACCGCTCGCTTCCTGGGAATACTCATAGGTGAGCATGTTGTACACAGATTCGGCGCCGGCTATGGCGCAGGCGGGGTCGTCGCACACGTGGACGACCGTCTTGACTACCGGCTCGCGGTAGAACATGGCATAAAAGTCGATCACGCCATAGACTTCCGCCAGGGGGACGCCCAGGGTACGGCCTACCTCCGCCGCTACCGGCTGAGGCAAGTAGCCATAGATGGCTTGAGCTGCGTGCAGGGCAGGGATCAGCCCTGGGCGGCCTTTGGGTGCATATTCAGCTAAAATGGAACGCAGGGGGGTTAGATCTAGTTCGGGCATATTTCCTCTCTACCAACCTATTTTGATTTCCATACAATAATACTCATCTTTTTTGAGTATAATTCCCGACCATGTTGAGTATCGTCATTCAAGCTGGCGGCCAGTCGCAGCGCATGGGCCAAAACAAAGCTTTGATGCCTTTTCTGGGTCAACCGCTGATCGCGCGTGTCGTCGAGCGCGTTTCGACTCTGGCCGACGAGGTGCTGGTTATCACCAACGATCCACAATCCTATCCTTTTTTGAAGGTGCCGCTCTTTGCCGATATCCTCCCGAGGCGGGGGAACCTGGGGGGGCTGTACACCGCGCTCAACGTTGCCAGCCACCCTGTGGTGGGCGTGCTGGCCTGCGATATGCCCTTCGCCAGCCCGCTCTTGCTGCAAGCGCAACAGGATATCCTCATCGCCGAAGGGGTGGATGTGGTCATCCCGCGTTCGCCAGAAGGATTGGAGCCTCTCCACAGCGTCTACCGCCGCGAAGTTTGCCTGCCGGCTGTTCGAGAAGCGTTGGAAGCCAATTTGATGCGCATGGTCTCCTGGTTTCCGGCTGTTAAAGTGCGCGAGCTGATCGCTGAAGAAATCACTCGCTACGATCCGTCCAGAACGGCGTTCATGAACGTTAATACTCCCGAAGAATTCCAACGCGCCGAAGCGCTGGCCTTGGGAGGGATTCCTTAGCTCGTCAGGCTGGAAAGCGTCACGGGGATCTCTACCGGAGCCGGGACGACCCTTTCCGGATGCGTGTAGACATTGAACTGGTCGCGGCGAGCATACCCGATCAGGGTAATGCCGGCCTCTTCAGCCAGGCGGATGGACAAAGAGCTGGGGGAAGTGCGCGAAAGGACGATGGAAGCGCCCATCCGTTGAGATTTTTGCAGCATCTCTGAGCTGATCCTGCCGGTGGTGAGCAAAAAGCGCCGCTCAGGCTGGATGCCTTCGAGCAACATACGCCCGGCGATCTTATCCAGGGTGTTGTGGCGACCGATGTCTTCCGCCTTGACCCAGATGTTTTCACCATCACTCAAGACTGAAGAATGCACGCCGCGTACCTCGCGGTATAACTCCTGAGATTTGAAAAGCTGGTCCAGGAGGTTGAACAAAGACTCTGGGGTGACAGTCTTGCCATCTGAGGGTGTCTGGAAGGCGCTGTGTTTTTGCGGCGGATTTTGTTCCACTTGAGAGGTCGTCCCGCCGGTGCAGCCCGAGGTGCGCCGCCACATAGAAGGCTTCTCGATGACGTGGCTGGTCCACACGTCCACGTTATCGTGATTGGCGCACACGTAGGTCGAGACCACTTCTTCCCGCGAAGAAATCAGGCGTTCGTTGAAGAGAAAACCCACCGCCATGGCTTCCAGGTCGACGGGTGTGCACATAAAAGTGAGCCAGACCTGGCCGTTGACCGTCAATGAGACGGGCATTTCGGCAATTACTTTGGCATCCACACTTTCCCAACTTCCTGAATGGTAATGAAAATAGGTGATGGCACTCGCTGCCTGCTCCATAGCATCCTCGAAGAGTTGTTTGGACAAATTAGATAGATTTAGAAGGTTGACTCTTTTCGATAATTGTACCTCAATTGTCCTGTCCCGGCATGAATCCTGGCTGAGAAATCTCAACAAAGTACGGTCAGACATTTAAAAACTCTGGTATGATTCACCCGTTTGGCGTTAGAGGGAAATCATTCCTCTTGCCGAGACGCAGTCATTGTGTGGAGCGACTGGAAGCTGACTATGTACAAGGAAGGACCTTATGCTGCCTACACAACTTTCTCCCAGTGAGCTGGTTCTATTGAATGGGGAAGCATTTGCCGGAAAAGGCACCCTTTTGGATAAGGTGCGGCTTTTACAAGGAGACCAGGAGGTCTCGGCCGTGCAGTTGGCTCAGGCGATACTGATCTCTGCGCTCCTGGCCAACGAACAGGTTGGGGCGATCCGCCTGGAGGTGCGCCAGAAGAAAGTCTTGCTGGGTATGACGCGCGCCAATAGCCTGTACGTCGAGCCGGACCGCAAGGTTATCCCCTGGACGGAAGAGTGCCTGGAGGCCTCGATCTATCCACTGGCCAGTAATTTGTTGGCCAATAAAGGCAGGAACGAGGTCTCGAATCTATTGGTCGCCTTGCTGCGCGAGGATACTCCCAACCCGTGGTTAAGCGTGGTGGAGAGGGTCAAGGCCGGTATGGCTCGACGGGGACTGTTGAAACGAGTCGAGGAGAAAAGGCTGAAAGTGTTTTCGCGCGTGCACTACCAGCTTCCGGACGACACGAAGGCGTTGTTGCTGAAACAACCCTATGCGCCGCTGCAACAGCTTCTGGAGCATTGCCGGCAGGAACGGCCGCAGGTGTGGACTTTATTGCAGGCTCACATCCGGAGCGCCATCAACCAGCGCACGGAGCGCACGGATACTTCCGTAGATTGAATTCAGATTTAGATCTTATCTCTGCCCACCGGCCCCAGGGAAGGCTCATCCTCTTCCAGAACGTAAGCCCAACCGGTGCCCTTGCAGACCGGGCAGATATCGTAAATGTAGCCGTCTCGGCAAGAGCCGCCCCCTTCGCCATGGCAGAAGGCGCATTTCTTGGCGACCTGAGCCACCAGAACGGTGCCGATGCCCTTGCAGACCGGGCAGCGATCGTAGATCTCACCGTCCCGGCAGCGACCACCGCCGTTGCCGCTGCAAAAAGCGCACATTTCAGGGGCATAATGAATGGTGGGTTGTACTTTAGTCATGGAGTCCTATTCCCTTTTCAGGAAGATGCCTGTCCGGCTTCGTGTTGTGAGGTTTCAACGGCCTCGACAAAAGCAGCGGTGACTTCCGGATCGAACTGCGAGCCCGATCCTTTCGTCACTTCGCTCAGGGCGTCGGCGGTGGACAGGGCCTTGCGCTTGGACGAGTCGGTAGTCATCACGGTGAAAGCCTCGCCAATAGCGATGAGCCGCGCGCCCGGCGGGATCGAATTCCTATCCAATCCATCCGGATAACCAGCGCCGTCCCAGCGTTCCTGGTGGTGATAGATCCAGGGGATGATGCGATTGAGGGGCTCGATAGGCTTGACGATGCGCGCGCCGTTATAGGGATGCATCTGAATGGTCTTCCACTCGTCCGGGGTGAGCGGATCAGTCTTGTTCAGTACGTCCTCCGGGACGAGGATCTTGCCCACGTCGTGCAGCAGGGCGGCGATCTCGAGCATCTCCACGTCTTCCTGTTCCCAGTTCAGGCGTTTGGCGGTTTGTACGACGAGGCGCGCCACGGTGTCGGAATGCCCGCGCATGAAGCGGTCACGCGCGTCGATGGCCGACACCAACGAGCGGATGAGCGGGGTCATCTGGCCAACGGGAAGCTGGCTGGCGCCCATCAGGATGGCGCGAGACATGCCGGGCTTGCGCCGTTCGGCCATAGACAGCTCTGAGCGCACCGGCAGGTCGTAAAATTTTACGAAGCTGGAAACATCGTTCAAGGAGCGGCGCAGCTTGTCCCAGTTGCCTGTGGCCCACAGCTTGGGGACTTCGTCCTGCATGGTGATCAGGGCGCGCGCCAGGTCTTCCTGGGGAATGATGTTCTTCCCGTAGGAGGAAAGCTCGTCGTGCATGGAGATCAGGCGCACGAACATCACCTCGACTTCTTTTACGCGCTGGGCCATACCGGGCGCATCATTGATCGTCTCCTGGAGGTTTTGCAGCACACGGATGACCTCATCCGGCTCCAGGTTGCTGCTTCGTTCGAGGCTGGTGATTTCCTGCAGTCGCTGGTTCCAGTAGACGTTGGCGTCTTCCAGGCGCAAGATTTTTGAGCCGGAGGTCAAGGGCTCGCCGGTTGGGTCGTGGTCGCCCAGCTTCGCCAGGGCGCGCTCGATGGCTTCTTTGGCTTGCGCGTTGCGCTTGGCGATCTCGGCGTCACGCACTTCTTGCTCGCGCTTCTTGATGCGCGCCAGGTGGATGCGGTTATAGAAATCGACCGATTTGGGGGCTTTCGCCAGCGCGTCCAAGAGACGGTCTTGCAGGTCTACAAGATTGGACCACTCTAGCTGGATCCTCCGCAACGTTTTGTTGGTGCGCAGATAGAGGGGCAGCTTCCGGGTTTTTTCGGTAAGCTCCGGGATGCGGGCTTGCACCTGGTTGTGGAGATCCCAGATTTCCTGGTCTACCTTTGCCGATTTGAAGGTGACGCCTGAGAGCACGATGCGATAATAGTTGATGCCCTCGATAACGTCCCAATCTTTCTTGGCCACCAATGCAGACATGGAGTGGATCTGCCTTTGCAGACTTTTCCACTCTCGGAAAGAGGAAACAACGTTCTTGATTCCCCGACTGGCCCATCCGTCAGAAGAAAGCCGTTCCTGCCCCTTGGAGGCGCCATCCAGCTTGACATCCTCAACGCCGGCTGTTTCTACCGGTGATTGGGCATCGCTGGAAGGGGGGTCAGGTTTCTTTTCTGGCAAGGCCTCTAGTACACTCACGATCGGTTGGTCGGTTGAGGAATCGGGTAGAATATCCACCACAAATAGCCTCCGTCGAAACTGATAACAATGCTGCGTTGATTTTCCCCCGCTGATTTAGAAGGCAAAACAAACCCACCTCATCAACCTGTTAGATTTGATTGTTCTTAAAACAACCGTCCCAATAACCACAGTAAGCCTGAATTATTATATAACAGTTTCAATTAAATTGATAGGACCTTACAGATGCGATAGGTCCCGCGTAAACCGCTATCCAGCCCGCCGGGAATGCGTTGGATGCGCTGCTCTCGCCCCCGGTGCAGAATGCGGTCGAGGCGCTGGTGCAGGAGCTGAGCGAGCCGCTTTGATTTACCCGCCGGTTAGATGTCTAATTTCTCTCCCGCCAGAGCCTCGAGGATGCCTAATACCGCCGAGTTGTCCAGGTCGGCCATGCCGTTCTGCAGCATGGCGTTGTAAAGCTGCGCGTCCACGGCGGCGGAGGGTAGCGCCACGCCGTATTCCCGCGCGGTCTCGATCACGATGTTCAGGTCTTTGGCCTGCATGTAAGCCTTGAAGCCGGGCGCGCGGTTGCCGGCGAACAGGCGCGGCGGCTTGACGTCCAACGTCCAGCACTGCGCGGCGCCGCCCTTGATAGCCTGCACCACCTTGCGCGGATCGGCGCCGGCTTTTTGGGCGAAGACGAGCAGCTCGCCCATGGCGACCATCTGGGCGGCTACCATGATCTGGTTGGCGGCCTTGGCGATCTGCCCGGTGCCAACCTCGCCGATGTGCGTGATGGTCTTGCCCATGGCCTGGAAGACCGGCATCACTTTTTCGAGGGCCTCCGTTCTCCCTCCCACCATAATAGTTAAGGTGCCTTCGCGCGCGCCGATGTCTCCACCGCTGACCGGCGCGTCCAGGCTGAACACGCCCATTTCTTCCAGGCGCGCGGCGACTTCGCGTGCGGTGGCGGGCTTGATGGTGGAATTGTCCACCCAGATCAGGCCGGGGTGCGCCCCCTCGGCGATGCCCTGCGGCCCCAGGACCACTTTTTCCACGTCCGGCGAGTCGGGCAGGTTGGTGAAGACTACGTCTACCTGGCGGGCCACTTCCGCGGGCGAGAAAGCCGCCTGCGCGCCTTCCTTGACCAGCTCGTCCACGGCGGCGCGGCTGCGATTGTGCGCCACCAGCGGGAAGCCTGCCTTGAGAATATTGCGGGCCATGGATTTGCCCATCAGCCCCAATCCGATGTAGCCGATTTTCAATGCTTGACCTTTGTCATTCATCCTTTATTCCTTAATTTCTCTCCGGTGAGCTGAATTGGAAATACCAGGATATTTTATCACTGGTAGGTTGGCCGCTTAATCTTAAGAGTCCTGCTAAGTG
>JAMCRR010000151.1 GCA_023381565.1 Chloroflexota bacterium | reverse complement strand
ACCCTGGTGGGCGAAACGATATTGGGATTATTTCAATCTCCCCAACCCCTCCCTGCCGAAGCTATCCCCAGCTTGCTGGCCGGCGACTTCTGCGCCCTGGAGCGCGATTTGACCCTGGTGCTGGATGATTATCACACGATCCAGAACGAGGTGATTCACTCGGCGCTCGCCGCACTGCTTGCCCATATTCCCGAGAAGCTGCATCTGGTTGTTTCCACACGCGTCGATCCCCCCTGGCCGCTGGCGCGCTTGCGTGCCCGCAACCAGCTCATAGAGCTGCGCGCCCAGGATCTCCGCTTCACCCTCCCCGAGGCAGCGTCATTCCTCAACCAGATGATGGGCTCAGGTTTATCCCCCGAGGATATTGCCGCCCTGGAAGAGCGTACCGAGGGCTGGGTCGCCGGGCTGCAGCTCGCCGCTCTGTCGATGAAAGGGCGCAGCGATGTGTCCGGCTTCATCAATGCGTTTGCCGGAAGTCACGTATATATCGTGGAATACCTGGTGGAAGAAGTGCTTCAACGCCAGCCGGAGGAGATCCAGACCTTCCTGCTGCAAACCTCGATCCTGGAGAGACTGACCGCCGGGTTGTGCGAAGCCATCACCGGCTGCCAGGATGGGCAATCTGTGCTGACTGGGCTGCAACACGCTAACCTATTCGTGCTCCCCCTGGATGACGATGGACGCTGGTTTCGCTACCACCACCTGTTTGCCGATCTGCTCCAGGCGCGCCTGCGCCAGTCTCTTCCCCCGGAGGGCGTTGCTGTGCTGCACCAGCAGGCTGCCGATTGGTATGAGAGTTCGGGTATGGCTCCCGAGGCCATCGAGCATGCCCTGGCAGCGAAAGACTATGCGCATGCCATCCGGCTAATTGAAAAGACTGCCCTGCAGGTGATCCTTCAGGCTTACGTAAGAACGGTCGAGTCCTGGCTGCAAGCCATCCCACGTGAATTCCTCGAATCCAGCCCGCGCATCTACATAGCCTTCGCCTGGATGAATTTGCTGCGCGGCACTTTTTCCCAGGCCACCCTTTATCTGGAACGCCTATCCGCGATCTTCTCCTCGCCTGAATGCGGCAGCCTGGATCCTTCACTGCAAGGTGAATGGCTGGCAATCGAATCAAAAGTGTTGATCTTGCAGGGGAAACATGCCGAGAGCCGCGATCTGGCAATCCGAGCGCTAGAGCTTCTTCCGGAGGATGCTATCCACGTGCGCACGATGGTCTACGCTAACCTCGCTTTGGCGTACCAGCAGATGCTGGAGTTCGATCAAGCTGCCGAGGCTTTCCAGATGATCGTCCGGAATGCCCAGGCGATGGGAGATTACATCTCAGAGACCCTCGGTACGTCAGGGGAGGCGCAGATGACACTGCAGCAGGGTCGCCTGCACTATACCTTCGAGATTGCCTCTGGGGGCATCAAGCGGGTGGAAGCCAGTGGGAAGAAAATTCCTTTTAGCGCGACGTTGTACGGCGAGATCGGACAAATATATTATCACTGGCACCAGCTCGATCGAGCTCAGGAATATTTGCTGCGGTCGATGCAAACCAGCGGGCCCAGCGGCTACAGTGACCCCGAAATTTATCATCACGTGATGCGTTCGCGCATTTTCCAAATCGAAGGGGATTGGGCTGCCTCGGCGGAGGAAATGCAAAAAGCCAGGGACCTGGCGCGGGCGATCCCCCCCGCCATGATCCGGGAAGAGGTCATCTCTCAGCAGGTGCGCGTCGATCTTGCCTGCGACCGTCTCACCGATGCTCAGGAACTGCTTAAGGCAGACGGGTTCGGCTTCGATGAGGGATTTATTTTTCCTAACCTATCCCTGGGAGCTGATATCTCCCAACCCACGGGTCTGCTCTACAACAGTGCCCTGCGTATCCTCCTCTATCAAGCCAGGAAAAAACAGGCGTATGAGGATATCGAGCGAGGCATCGAGCTTGCCTCCCGTGTGCTCGCCGGGGAGCTGCACAGCGGGTACATCCCCATCGCGCTGGAGACGCTGCTCCTGCGTAGCCAGATGGTTGCCGTCCTGGGGGACAAGAAGAACAGCCTGGTAGATATTGCCCAGGCTCTGGAGCTGGCCGAACCGGAAGGGTTCATCAGCATTTTCCTAGAGGAAGGCGAAGCGATTAGATTGCTGATTGGTGATTGTAGATGGATGATTGAAGAGCGCAGGAATGAACGCTTGATTAAATATGTTGATCGACTGCTGGGTGAATTCAATAAGGCAATGAGGTTTAACCATCAACTACCTATCAGCAACCAGAAATCATCAATCAGCAATCCGCCAATCGACAATCTCGTTGAGCCTCTGACAGCCCGTGAGCTGCAAGTCCTACAGCTCATCGCCGAGGGCTGTTCCAACCGGGCAATCGCCGAGAAGCTGGTCATCACGGTCAGCGCAGTAAAAAAGCACACCGGCAATATCTTCGGCAAGCTGGGTGTCAGCAGCCGCACCCAGGCGGTAGCCCACGCCCGCCAGCTTGGGCTGCTCCCCCAGGACAAATAAATCCGTTTTATCCACATCATCTTTTCTAAAGAGAGGTGTACCAAAGTACACCTCTCTTCATTTTCTCCACCATGGAAAGACACCACCTTGGTGCAGTGACAACCCCCTCTCAACGATCTATAGTGTAAGCAATTCGAAATCAAGGAGAAAGAAATGACCGCGCAATTTCAAACCTTTCAAATGGAGATGGCAAATACTGGGACCACAGATACTACCTGGAAGACTCTTTACAAAGTCGGCGGAGCGGCAGCCCTGGGCACTGTGCTGGTAGGGTTGGCCGAGATTGGCATCACCTTTCTGCCTGGGGGCAATATCGCCTATAACACTGTTTTCGACTGGTTCACGCTCTTCCATAATAACTGGTTCATGGGACTTCGCAACCTGGGGCTATTAAACATCCTTTTCTATGCATTGGACATCCCGATCTTTTTTGCGCTCTATGGCGCCCATCGGAAAACCGGTCAAACATTCGCTGCACTGGCAATGATCGTTTCTTTCATCGGGGTGGCGGTCTTCTATGCGACCAATCGGGCATTCGCCATACTGGACATCAGCAATCAATATGCGATGGCGACAACTCCGGCGCAAATATCGATATTGGCGGCCGCCGGGCAGGCGATGCTTTCGGTGGGTCAAAGCCACACCCCCGGCACTTTCATTGCTTTCTTCCTTGTGGAGTCTGCGAGCCTGCTGATATCTGTTGTTATGTTACGAGACAGGCTTTTCAGCAGAACAAATGCTTACGTGGGCTTATCAGGTTTTACATTCATGCTTATCTTTGAAGTCTGCGCCTCGTTTGTGCCAGCATTACAGGGTGTGGTGATGATCTTGGCGATGGTGGGTGGGATTTTGAGCCTGGTTTGGGAGATTCTGGTTGCGCTAAAACTATTCCATCTGGCCCAAAATACGAGAGGAGAATCTAGATGAATACTCAAATGACTAATGACCAGGGTATAGATAAAAAGTGGAAAAGTCTCTACAAAGCCGGAGGAGTGGGGGCTCTAATTGTCGGAACCCTCTTACTCATTGAGATGATCGCCTACATCGCCACTTCTGCACCCAGTCTGGCAGATGGAGTTGGCTGGTTCAGCCTATTTCATAACAACAGGTTTATTGGACTTGTCGACTTTGGCATCCTGGAACTTTATGCCCTGGTCCTCTTTGTACCGATGTTCTTCGCGCTCTATACCGTCTTGAGGCGGGCCAACGAAAGCTATATGGCAATCGCGGCAATCCTCGCTTTTGTAGGGATAGCGGTCAACTTCGCCACAAGTAAACTCTTCTCGTTGCTTACCCTTAGTGATTTGTACGCGGCTGCTACAACTGCAGCAATGAAATCCCAATTCCTGGCGGCAGGGCAGGCCACACTTGCTTTAGGCGCACTCGGTGGTATTGGCGGGAGCGTGGAAGGCGGCATCCCGCTTGCAGTGTCTGGTCTGATCATCTCAATTATCATGCTCCGGAGCAACATCTTGGGCAAAACAATTGGTTATGTGGGAGCCCTTGCCAATGGAATCGGATTAGTGATGTACTTCAATGCTGCTCTGGCTCCAGCGATGGCCGGGTCCCCATTCTTTGGCGTATTCTTCTTGCTCTCTGTGATATGGTTTTTCCTGATCGGCCGAAAGCTCCTTCAACTAAACTCAATTCGTAGCCACTATCCTAAATTGGCAAATGAAAGGATTAAAAATGTCTAAGGTAGTTCTAATCACGGGTTGTTCCAGCAGCACCGGATGTGATCTTGCACAACGCCTGGACGAAGCCGGTTACACCGTGGTGGCGACGGGCAGAAAAGGTGTGGTTTCGCAGGTAGTGTTTCAAATCAAACCAGGAATGAGCTAGGAGGGAGTATGCATGCCCACAAATTTTCACGCCGCGATTTTCTCAAGTCTGCCGGAGTTACCCTTGGCGCATCTGGTCTCATCTACACCGGCGCTGCAGCACTTGGCGCTCAAACACAAGAACCAGAATTTCCCGAACCAAGTTTTGGAGAGAAAATGATGAACAAGAGAATCTTAGTTGCTTATGCCAGTAAAGCAGGCTCTACTGCAGGGGTTGCCGAAGCGATCGGCCGGACCCTCGCGGAAAGCGGGGTGCAGGTAGACGTCCGAAAGGTGGAAACAATCACAGATATCAGCCCCTACGATGCAGTGGTCATGGGTTCAGCTATTCGCGGGCAGAAGTGGCTGCCCGAAGCCATGCAGTTCCTGCAAGATTACCGTGTCGAGCTCTCGCGCAAACCATTCGCCTCCTTTATGGTCTGCATCACCCTTTCCATGGCCAACGCCGGTCAATATCTCGAGGGGCTAAAGGGTTGGATGAGCCCGGTACGCAACCTGGTGCATCCAGTCAGTGAAGGCTATTTTGCCGGTGTTTTGGATTTTTCCAAGGTGCCCTTCTCACTCAACGTTCTGGCCATGCGCGCGGTTGTCTTGAGCGGTATGTGGAAGGAAGGCGATCACCGCGACTGGGATGCAATCAACGCCTGGGCAAAGAGCCTCCCCCCACTTTTGCTCTCATAGGCTCCCAAATGGATAAAGCCTATTTCTACGAAATCCGGGTCGAGGGGCAGCTTACGGATCGCTGGTCCGATTGGTTCGAAGGGTTAGCGATGCATAGGGAGACGAATGGTGAAATGATTTTGAGCGGCTTGTTACCGGATCAAGCTGCGCTGTTCGGAGTGCTCTATAAGCTATTATCACTCCATCTGGTGCTGATATCGCTGAGCAGAACGTGCCCCGAAGAAAGAGGGTGAATCTCACACCTCGGCTGCCGGGTGGATGTCTCGGGCAATTCCTGACAGGGCCGTTAAGACGAGCGAGCTCAGGGCAAATCCAATGATCGCGACGGTCAGGGTCGGGTTATCCACCCCCAGGTAGGTGCCGAGCAGGTTGATTCCCGGAAAAAGCGCCAGCCAGCCGATCAGGCAGGCAACAAAAATATACGACCAGGCGGTCTTCAGGATATCTGCGAACTTCGAAGTCAGATGCGTTCGCCACCAGTTGTTCGGCGAATTGACTTTCACCCTCAAGACCCCAATTCCCATGCCGAGGATGGGAGGAAAGATGCCCCCGCCAAACAGCAACATGGCGACGGCCAGCAGGATCAAACCCAGACCGCCGGACTTCCTTTGAACAGAGAAAATAGCGCTATATATATACGCCAGTGAAAACAGGATCGCCAGGATGCCGGTGATCAAGAGGTTGGGAATAATTGACATAGCCGGCTCGCCTGATACGACGCGGAAGAACGCTGCATCTGGCCAGGAGGGAAACATGATTCCATTGGGCGCGGTGCTTCCCTGCAGGATCTCCCCGATCCCATGCTCGATGCCGGCCAACCCCATGATGCTTCCGAATGTTGCCACAGTAATTTTGGTTGCGCGGTTCATTTTTTTCCTTTCTACGCCAGCTCGAGTTGATGATTGTTATTTTGGACCCGGAGTAGTGAAACCAGGTCATTTGCCCAGCTACGAATGGCCTCCCAATCGCGCAGGTCGCTGGCCGGCATCTGGCGCAGGGCTGGAATAAGGCTGTAGGGAAAGCGCAGTTTTGCCGGATCGAACCTGCCCCCAACAATTTCAACTGCAACGGGCCTCAGCCAGGGAAATTTAACCAGTTCCTTGTCGAGCTGGCTGCGCACTTCTTGCCACTCGTTCCCATCCCCAGATCCAAAGGGACCGCCCGCGAAAATAGCCACCGGCTTTCGGGCGAGGGCATTTTGATGGCGAGCCAGGAAGTGCAGGGCGTCTTTGTGCCAGTGGAACATATAAAGCGGCGCGCCCAACACCACTGCAAAATAGCCGTCCAACGTATTAACCTGCCGCATTAGTTGAAGATCCACCTCCAAATCCTGGCTACGCAGTACCTTTGTGATTTCCTCGGCGATTTCTTGAGTTGAACCATAAGATGAAGCGTAGGCTACTAATATTTTCGTTTCCACTTTTTGGGGTCTCCTTTTTTGATTTAATAATCCAATTCAATTTTTTGTCTTTACTACAACTGCATCATAGCAATAACCCTCACCGCATGTCATCTATCAAAGGTTTGATCCCCGGTTATAATCCTTGCAACGGGTTCGATGTAGAATAGGGTTATCGGATGGAAGGGCTTTCATCACCCCACGTTCTAACAAAACTGCGCGCTCCTGCAACAAGGCCGCGCCTTATCCAGCGTGCGCGTCTGATGGACCGCCTCGCTCCTGAGAAAGTCCCAGGATTCATACTGGTTTGCGCGCCTGCCGGCTACGGCAAAACCACTCTCCTTGCAGAGTGGGTTCGGTCCCTGAAAACAACCAATATCTTCATCTCCTGGTATGCCCTGGATCAAAGCGATAATGACCCAATTCCATTCGGTTCTTACCTGATTGCCGGGTTTATTCAGGCTTTAGGCCCTCTCCCCGAGCTTACCCAGATCGCCCAGCTCCAGCGCTCCTCTCCTGAGCTGGATCTGCAGCGTATTATGCAGGCTATCATCAACGCCGTGTTATCCAGCGGGCACGAAAGCGTGCTGATCCTGGACGATTATCACCTGATCGGTGCACCCCCCATTCACAGCGCGGTTGCTTATCTCTTAGAACACCTGCCGGAGAACCTGCGGGTTGCTATCGGCAGCCGTTCCGAACCACCCCTACCCCTGGCCCGCTACCGCGCCCGGGGCCAATTGCTCGAAATCCGCCTCGCAAACCTGCGTTTCACGACAGAGGAAGCCGCCCGATTCCTGAACGAGGTCATGCAGCTCGAGCTATCGCCTGAAGCCATCTCTGCGCTGGAAGAGCGCACCGAGGGCTGGGTGGCGGGTCTTCAGTTGGCCGCGCTTTCCCTCTCCGGCCGCGCGGATAAAGAGGGTTTGATCGACACTTTTTCCGGCGCCCACCGTTATCTGGTTGAATACCTGATGGAAGAAGTGCTCAGCCGCCAATCCTCAGAAACGCAGTCGTTTCTCCTATCCACTGCCATCCTTGAGCGCATGTGCGGCTCCTTGTGCGATGCCATCCTGGGGGAGAATTTCCAAAGTGAGGCTATCCTCGCACAGCTGGACCGGGAGAACCTTTTTCTTGTCGCTCTCGATGATCAGGGCTGCTGGTATCGCCTGCACCATCTCTTCCGCGATTTTCTCTTGAGCCGGCTCAACAAGATGCAGCCAGAGAAGGTGAATGCGCTGCACCACCTCGCCTGCACCTGGCTGGCAGAGCACGCCTTCTTGCGTGAAGCCGCCGGGCACGCCTTTCAGACAGGCGATTGGGAGTACACTGCGGTTTTTGTCCAACAGCACAGCTTCACGATGATCATCCACAGTGAGATTGCCACGATCTATGAATGGTGTTCGGCTTTTCCTGAAGAGATCATGGACGCTCATCCCATGCTATGCATCCTGCAGGGTCTTGCTCTGGCCTACAGCTTTCGACGCCAGAACCGGGCCAGGGTCGAAGCGCGCCTGCAACAGGCCGAGAAAGGCATCGCCCAGCTAAAAGATAAGCCATTGAAGCAAGAGCATACAGAAATGGCTGCCGTTGTGCGCACCTTCCTGGCGATGGCTCCAGACCCGGCTGCTGACCCCCGCGCCCAACTCGCACTCGCTCGAGAAATATGGGGGCACTATCCCGAGGGCGACCCGAGCCGGTTCACCGGTCTGCTGACTACCGGTTATGCCTGCTTGGCACTTCACGATGCGCAGGCTGCCGAAGATGCCCTAGAAAACGCCAGGCAAATTGCTGTGGGCATCCATTTATATTTTGGAATCGTCGAGTCTACATTTCATCTGGCGCGCCTGGCACACAGCCGGGGGCAGCTCCGCCGCGCCGCTGAGATTTGCCTCCAGGGACAGGCTGACCTGGCTGCCATGCTGGCTCATCCCGAGCAGGAATTGCCCGCCCTGGGCTGCCTGGATATCGCCTTGGGCTGTGTCCTTCTGGAACAAGATCGGCTAGACGAGGCAGAACAGCATCTTCTTCACGGCCTGGACCAGATGGGTTGGAGCATGAATCCCTACTACCTGATGACTGCCTATGGAGCTCTGTTCCGGCTTTGTGAGCTGCGCCATCGCTCTGACGAAGCGGCGGCGTATCTTTCACGCCTTGAAGAGATCTGGCCGGATATTGCCTTCTACACAAATGCACTTAAAGTCACCCATGCCCTCCAGGCTTTACCGAATAACCCAAACACATTGGCAGAGGCATCTGCTTGGAGCAGGAGTATCTCTCCTTCGCTTAATCCCGATACCCCTCCACCCGGTTTGGGTCCCATTGGCGCTGCCGAGGCTTACTATCAATCCCGCCTTTCCTGGGTGCGCCTCCAGATTGCAGCGGGCGACCTGCAAGCGGCGAAATCCATCCTCGAACCATTGCTCCACTTATCTTCAACCAATCACCTGATGGAACGGGTCATCGAGCTCTCGTTGCTGGAAGCTTTATGCTTGCAAGCCGATGGACACAGCCGGGACGCCATGTCCGCACTCGAGCGCGCTTTGCAGGCTGGAGAACCAGAAGACTATATAAACATCTTTATCCAGAATCCCGGGATCATTCGACTCCTCGAGGAGGCTGCCCAACGAGGGACCCACCCCCAATATATCGCCCGGATTTTAGCGGCAACCGGCCTGCCCCAAACCGGCGATGGAACAGTTGTAAGATTGGGCTCTCGCAACATTCAAACGCCCGGTACGGTGATGATCGAAAAACTGAGCGAGCGTGAGCTGGAGGTCTTGCGCCTCATCGCCCAGGGAACCACCAACCAGGGAATTGCTGAGCAACTCGTCATTACGGTTGGAACTGTTAAAAGCCATATCAATCACATCCTCGGGAAACTGGAGGCGCACAACCGGACCGAAGCCGTGGCGCAAGGCCGCCGGCTGGGCCTGCTATAAAACCACCTCTGAATCCAACCTTGGATAGATGACACGGATCGTATCTCGAGTTATGCTGAGATCATGCTCGATTATGCGCGCCAACGCCTCAAAGAAGCCCTGGGTATCCCCCGGAGAGCGGTTCTTGCCACTAGCGGGCCAGCCGGCCTGCTGGCAAGTGAGTTCCCCTGCCAGGCAGTTGGCCTGCAGCTATATCTGCTTGTCCCCCTGACATCCGACCACCTGTTCAACCTGGAGCACGATTCCAGGGTCACTGTACTTGCCCCGGGATGGGAAATGAGAGGGATAGCCTACGTGATCCCGATAGAATCGATTGATCTTCAGATTGATCTCGCCTGGGATCCATGCACCAGATGGTGCGCACTGGTAAGAATTGACCCATGCTCGCTTCAAATCCGCAGCCAGAGCGGTTGGGGGAATATCGAAACGATCGATCTGAACGCCAGAGAGTAAATTGGCGTCGCGATCGAATTTATTCCCCCATTATTTAATCCACTTAATCAAAGCAGAATTTTCCTTACTCGCTCGATTCTAAATGAAGTCTTTGTACTCCAATCAAATCTCTGGTAGTTTGAAAGACCAGGAGGATCGATGCGGGTGTAGGCAGTACATTCCGATAGGCATGCGGTTGTGTGGCATCAAACAATAGGCTATCCCCCTGCTCCAATCGGAAGATACTGCCCCCAACCGTATACTCAATTTGCCCATTGAGACAATTAACAAACTCTTCGCCAGAATGCGAGATGGGATCGCTGGTATTCCCTTCTTCAGGCCCAACCATTATCCGAAAAGGTTCGAGCTGTTGGTTGGTAAGGCCAATCCCCAAACTCTCCATGATCACCCCCTTACTTTGCGTCCTTAAGCCCATATCTCGCTTGACAAACACTAACCTCTGCCTGGATTCCGGCTGAAAAAAATCGGTTATTGGCACATTGAGTGCCTTTGCCAGGCGATGGAGTGAGCTTACTGTAGGAGAATTCTCCCCTCTCTCGATCTGGCTGATGGCGTTGATCGATAAGCCACATCTTTCGGCTAACATTCGCAAAGATAACCCTTGCTGATCTCTTAGAAACCGTAAGCGCATACCCACATCAGGTTCTGCAATCTCAACCATTGTCTCTTGCCTTCTCCTGTTCCAATCAGGTGGTACTCCTATTATACAAGTATAAGCGACTTAGTCAAGTATAGTGGTATAATAAAATGCAGAAACGGAAAACCGGTGAGGGTGTGTGTTCCTTCCTGGATCATGAAATATGTTTTCAGGCCTGTTCCGTCACGGCGCCTGGGACAATCCCCGGGGATCGACCCCATTCCATCGAAGACCTGCAACTGGAACTGTGCCTACTGCTAGCTTGGCTGCACCCACCCTTTGACTGACGAACGCAAGGATTACTATCCTCCTGATGAGATTATCGCTGAGGTACGCACAGCCCTAGGCCTCCACAAACCCCCAGAAATCGATTGGGTAACCATGGTCGGATCAGGAGAGCGCCTTTTACATGCCAGCCTGGGCAGCGTGGTCCACCGGGTCAAGGGCATGACCGACCTGCCAGTTGCGGTGATCACGATATGGATTATTTGATGCAACCGATTGGGATCATCCATTCCCCGTTTCGAAAGAAAGAGTACACGCAAATCCAACCTTGCCGATCCCATTCCAAAGGACAGGTCGAAGTATTTCCCGAATTCGTCGATGGTTTACAGGATCTAGATGGTTTCTCCCACATTATCCTTCTGTATTATTTCCACTGTTCAAAGGGTTACTCGTTGAGGGTTAAACCATTCCTCGATCACAAGTTGCATGGACTGTTTTCCACCCGTTACCCTTGCCGCCCTAACCCGATTGGACTTTCAGTTGTCAGGCTGGTCTCCATCACAGCAAATATATTGGAAATCCAGGGGGTGGATATCCTGGATGGAACACCCCTCCTGGATGTTAAACCATATATACCCGAATTCGACCGGGTCGACGGAGTCCGTGCCGGCTGGTTTGAGATAAGAAATAAACCGGAGCAAAGATGTTGAAGCACCAAAAACTTCTTCTTCCCTCTCTGCTGTTGATCTTCTGGTTTTTGGGCTGGATCCTGGTCTCCCCGGTAGAAGCAGAAAACTCCGTCGTGCAAGCCATTTTGTTCTACTCGCCCTCCTGCCCGCACTGCCGTCAGGTGATCCAGGAAGGATTAACGCCGTTGTTGGATCGATATGGAGAGCAGCTCGAGATAGCCGGGATCGATACGAGTACCCCCGGCGGATCGGCGCTATTTGAAGCTGCCATTTAGAGATATTCAATCCCGCCAGACCACCAGGTCGTACCCATGCTGATCGTCGGCGAGACCATCTTGCTGGGATCGCTGGATATCCTTGAACAATTCCCGGGGGAAATAGAAAGACACCTGGCCCGAGGAGGCACCGGTTGGCCGGATATCCCCGGGCTGGCTGAGGCGCTGGCAGAAGCTCAAGCGCAACCAACCCCCGTCGCAAATCAAACCACTGCTGCCCCTATCCAAACAGTCACCCACTCCAGCGGCATTATATCGGATGATCCACCCACCAGTCTGAGTGACCGTCTGGCACGCGATCCAACAGGCAATGCTCTGGCAATCTTCGTGCTGGTCGGGATGCTTGTTTCCGTTGGAGGGTTTGCTGCTTTTCTACTCTCTCCCACAAAAAAAGGGAGCAATATCGCGATACCTGTCGCAGTGCCAATATTGTGCCTGATCGGGATGGCAGTGGCCGGTTACCTGGCCTACGTGGAAACGAGCCAGATACGAGCGGTATGCGGGCCAGTAGGCGATTGTAACTCTGTTCAGCAGAGCGAGTACGCACGCCTGTTTGGCGTGCTGCCTATCGGCGTTCTGGGTTTGTCCGGTTATGTGGCCATTCTGGCAGTCTGGCTTCTCGGTCATTTTGGACCGAATAATCAAGCATACCTGGCTTCGCTGGCCTTGCTGGGAATGGCTTTTGTTGGCGTCATATTTTCTATCTACCTGACCTTCCTGGAACCCTTCGTAATTGGTGCAACTTGCACCTGGTGTTTGAGCTCGGCCATCATCATGACAGGCTTGCTTTGGCTGTCAGCAAAACCTGGGAAACAAGCACTGGCATTGCTATATCGAAGAGATATCAATGTTACAAAGCGGCAGAAAATGCGGTTAAAAGGTGAATCCTAGCAATTGCACCCAACCCGCAATGCTGAGTTACCAGACCGCGTTTCGTCTTTGGATTTCAGCTGACTTTTTCTATGATGAACAGAAAGTCTATCCGAGAAGCATAGGTAAAGGGGACAATCGTAACGTTCGGGATGATAGCGATGACCTCGCCTCTCAGACTATTTAGAAATTCCTCTAACCTGCTCTGGTCTTTGGTCATTCTAAGATCAAAACGGTGAACTCGATACTTGGGTTCCATCTCCTGACTCCTTCCATTCTTCCCTATTACCGGTAAATATGCTCTTCCATCTTATATGCAGCAGGTATAACCAGGGAAATTTTTTTCGATGAGCATCCATGGGATGTCTCCAAAGATTATCTCAAACGGTTGACCGCCTGCGCCGCAACAACAGGCCAGCGATTACCAATACGAAGGTCACCAGCGCGACCAGGAGCACCTGTCCACGAAGGAGGGGGAAGGCTTTGGTGAAAGATTGGTACAAGGCTGGACTGTTAGGCGCATCGCAGGCCTGGTTAAGGCGTAGAAATGCTTCGTTATCCGAGCGGCGAAGGAGAGATTGGACACTACTTGAGAAGCATCCAATGCCTTCTTCAACCGGAATGATTTCCGGTTGGGATGCTTGATATACCCTGCCCTGGTAAATCAAGCCGCATTTTCCGGAAGACATCACGTTCTGGAGCCAGTCTACGCGCTGCCCATAGGGCAAAGGGAGGACAAAACTGTTGTTATTGTATGCGGTGACAATTGGAGTGAGATAGGCTTTCCCAGAGTGGCGGCCGAAGTGCACGATGACTGACCAGAAGCTATTTGGCCTGCCGGCGAAATTTAAAGCAAAGGGGTTGAAATACCGCCGGTTGAAAAAACGCACCCGGTTGCGTAGGCGTTTTCTAAGCGTGGATTGGTGAATTTGATTTGACATACTCATCCCTTTTCCGCGGTTCAATTCGTAAGGAAGGAGGGTACCTCATGGCTAATATCAGGGGTAAGGGGACGAAACCAGCCCAATTTCTTATCCAACATTAGCACCAGGATGGCAGCCGCCATCAAGACCAGCATATATGCAGGGAGCGGAGCACCCAGAATGTAATACGAGAAGTTCACCATGTAATGAAACAATACGGCGATAAGAACGCTTCCCCCGGTATGCAGGAAGATCCAGGTCATCAGGATCGAAATGCATAGAGCGCTCATCAGAAAGATGGGAAGGGAGAGAGTCGCTTGTGTGAATCCGGAGAGGAAGAATGAAGGCAGATGCCATACTCCCCAGATCACACCGAGTATCAGGCTGGCGGCTAAGGGGTTAAAACACTTAAGCAATCTGGGAAGCGCGAATCCGCGCCAGCCTAGCTCTTCACATAAAGGACCTGATATCAACAGTTTGAGTAGCAGCGGATAAAGGAGTGACGGAGCACTGAGGTCGATCTTCGTTACCGAACCTACCACCAAGCTAACCAGATAACCGAGAATTGGAACCACTACCAATACCAATGCGTACCATTGGATTCCAAATCGCCAGTGGATCATACGTCGAAATAGCCTTCCTAACCCAGACCAACCTTCTTTCAAGAATGCCAGTGTGATCGCCGAGATGGTTGGCGCAGCCACAGCCACGAAATAAAGCGGGCTGTTCTCCGTCAACACACCAAAAACTGCCTCGAACTGTGCAGGCAACAAAATGGCAAATGCACCTAATCCCCACGTGATGGTGTAGGTGAGGATAAAAAATGGAATTAGACTACCCTGTAGTGAGGGAGCTGAATTTCTAACCATTCCCAATAATTCCCTTCTCGGGCTCTGCCCAGACGATCAAAAAAAGAGTGGGTTCACCGGTGGGTCCATTCGGATGGTTGGCCAAATCCTCAGGCGCCCTTTTGGGTTACACCATCCGCTCCAGTGTTGTAAACCTATCATAGACAATCGTTGGGGGAGATGGCATCACCCAACTAGGGGATTCACGTGGGGGAAATCAAATGGGTTGAAGCTTCGAAATTTCCCTGCATAAATACTTCCGATGAATATCATTTAATATTTTGGCTCTTGACATACTGTGTATTACACAGTATAATATATAAAAGGATATAAGTTATGGAACAGGATCAACATATCGACAATCTCGTACAGGAACTACGGCGGGGCGTCATCGTTCTGGCGATCCTGAGCCAGCTTCAAGAAGAGCAGTACGGTTATTCAGCCATGAAGCAGCTTGCAGACCAGGGGCTGAACATCGACCAGGGCACCCTTTACCCGCTGCTACGGCGGCTCGAATCGCAAGATCTGCTCGAGTCGAAGTGGCGCCTGGAGGATTCACGGCCACGCCGCTACTACGTCATCAGCCCGCACGGGCGCCAGGTTCTCCACAGCTTGCAGCAAGAGTGGTCTCAGATCGTAGCGACGATGGACACCTTGCTTTCAGAACAAGAAAGGAAGTAAGAAAATGCAGCTCATCGACCTGTATATCCAGGAAGTCGGCCGGCACCTGCCTGAAAAGGTGCGCACAGATATCCAACAAGAAATCCGTTCGCTGATCGAAGATACATTGGAAGACCGATCCCGCCAGCAGGGCAAAGCACCCGACGACGAAATGGTCGTAGAGGTGCTGAAGAAGC
Organism: Chloroflexota bacterium; assembly: GCA_023381565.1. GTDB lineage: Bacteria > Chloroflexota > Anaerolineae > Anaerolineales > Anaerolineaceae > JAMCRR01. The sequence continues at coordinate 97,696 of JAMCRR010000151.1, read as the reverse complement.
TTGGCCCGCCGGAAAAAATAGCTGCCTCTTACCTGCCTCCGCGCTACCTGATCGGACCGAACCTCTTCCCCTATTTCATCACCACCCTGCAGATCGTCCTGCCCATTGTCGTTATCTTGACCGCCCTGAGCCTGGGTATCTCCCTCGGGCAAACCGCTCAAACGGCAGTCGGTGCCGGGGAGATGATCGCCAATGTGGTGGGAGGCGTATTCGACGCCCTCTTCCACGCCGTGGGGATTATCGTGGTCATCTTCGTCGTCCTGCAATACGCCACGCCTCAGCTAGAAACCCGCCTGCGTAGCAAAGAATGGGACCCGCGCAAGATGAAGCCGGGACCGGATCCGAAACGAGTCAAGTATGGCGATTTAATCGTCGACGCCATTTTCAGCCTGATCGCTATCGCGCTGTTCAACCTCTACCCGCAGCTGATTGGCTTCAACGCCTTCCGCGACGGTCATTGGGTTACCGCCACCGTTCTCACAGTCGCATTTTTCCAATACTTGCCCTGGCTGACTGTGCTGTGGGCACTGCAAGCCGGTTATGATGTCACCCTGGTGGCCCGAGGGTATTGGGAAACCGCCACCCGGATCGCAGCCATCGTTCTGCACGGGTTCTCTATCATTTTGCTGTCCTTGATGATTAGCGGCCCTTCCATCGTCGCCCTCGATCCCCAGGCGCTTGCCAACCTTGGCTGGAATATCTCCAATCCCCAGGTGGTGCTCACTGCCGGTCAGGCGTTAGCCACTGGGGTGCGCATCGGCATGGGGATCGCCATCGCCGTGAATGTGGTCAAGCTCGGGCAACACCTTTACCGGTTGCTGCTGTACGAACGGCTTCAGATAGCAGGGTTCACACGATAACAACCTGCAAGTGAGATTCAACCGAATCGTTTCTTGTTGGGTATAATTATCCATAATGCTCTCCTCATTACCGTCAAGTTCGGCCGGTAGGATTAAGACAGGATCGTTCGGGTCCAGCATCTAATTGTCTTGTGCAGAGTTACAAGACACTAATGCAATAACGGAGGCAAGCCCGCACAACTATATGGTGCTTGGGGCGTGTTACCTCCCTCCACCCCCAGAATAGGTGAAGTCTGCTTCATCCATCTGGTTTCGCACCTCACCCCACGGATATTCCACGTGGAAGAAGGTCGCCCTTCGCTCATGTTTTCCCAAACGGGCGCTGGGACGATACCAGGATAAAAAGAGGAATGCGGTATGTCGATGGTAGATGAAACTGCACAAAACTTGAAACGCAAAGTAGGCAAGCGCAAGGCGCAGGCAGATGCCCTTCCTGCAGAGCCCGCGGTAATCGAAACAACCTCCCCTCAGCCTGTGATAAAAGAGTCTTTCTTCCGCAAGCTGTTCAAGCGGCGTCAGAACATCTTCATCCAGATGATCCACGGACAGGCTGCTCTCACCCTGGAGGGGATGGAAGCGCTCGTTGTATACCTGGGCGGCCAAACACCGGAAAACGCCAGACGCCTGACTCGCGCTGAGAACGACGCCGATGAAGCCCGGCGCATCCTGATCTTCGAGCTGAACAAGACCTTTATCACGCCTTTCGATCGCGAGGATATCTTCGAGCTTTCGCGCACCATCGACGACGTGCTCGATTACGCCTACAGCACCATGACCGAGATGGAAGTGCTCAAGGTCAAGCCAACGCCTTTCATGATCCGTATGGCTAACCTGCTGCGCGACGCAGCCTTTGAGCTCCTTCAGGCAGTGGACCGTCTCGAGAAATATCCTGGTGTAGCCAATGAGCATGCCCAGCGCGCCAAAGCCCTGGAAAACCGCGTCGAGGATGTCTACCGTGAAGCGCTGGCCGACTTGTTCAGCGGAGCTGAAGATATCAAGCATGTGGTCAAGATGCTGAAATACCGCGAAATCTACCGGCATCTGTCAAACGCCGCCGATCGCGGTGATGAAGCCGCCAACGTGATCGCCGATATCGTGGTCAAGAAAGCCTGAGCGGAAGCTCTTCGCGCGCTATTTTCAAATACCCCAGCACGCATTAATCAATTCTCCTAATCAGATCATTGGATTCATTATCCCTTGGGTGGGTCCAGCCTCGAGAGCAGGTTCTCAGGTAGGTGAGGCGCTGCTCCGAAAATCGTTAATCATATTAATATAGTAATATTTGTCACAATGAGTCTTAGAATGACACAATTCTTACTCGTATTGGACTACAATGGGGGCAGCAACCAACCTGGATGATTCCCAGCATGATAAAATCGCTTTGCTTCAATCATTCCTCATCACTTGATTAATGACCGGCAAAATCAACCTCTCACCCACCATGACCGATCATCCATAAAGGACGCCAGGCGCATACCATGGATATCCAAAAAATCCGCCGCGATTTCCCCCTCCTGCACAACGGCGCGGGGCAGAAGACGATCACGTATCTCGATAATGCCTGCCAGAGCTTGCGACCTTCATCAGTGATCGAAGCCATAAATCAATACTACGCGCAATCTTCAGCCTGCAGCGGGCGCAGCATGCACCGCCTGGCCGCCGAAGTCACCCGCAGCTGCGATCAATCTCGCAGCGCCGCGGCCAAATTCCTCAATGCCGGAAGGAAAGAAGAGATCGTCTTCACCCGGAATACCACTGAAGGCATCAACCTGGTTGCCAACTCCCTCAACCTTCAGAAAGACGATGTCGTGCTCCTTTCAGATAAGGAGCATAACTCCAACCTGATCCCCTGGCAGGTTCTCTCCCGAAAGAAGGGGATTGCCATCAGAGTGATTCCCTCCCACCCAGATAACACATTTGATCTCGAAGCGTATGAGAAATGCCTGGACAATAAAGTCAGGCTGGTCTCTTTAGGATCTACCTCCAATCTGGATGGTACCAGCCTGCCCGCCGCCGAGGTTGTCAAAAAAGCCCACCAGAATGGATCGCTGGTGTTGCTCGACGCCGCCCAGGCAGCTCCGCACTACAAGATCGACGTCAAAGCGTTGGGGGTCGATTTCCTGGCGCTGTCCGGGCATAAGATGCTCGGGCCTTCCGGTACCGGCATCCTGTACGGTAAATATGCGCTTCTCGACCAGCTGGATCCCTTCCTGGTCGGCGGCGATACGGTTGCCTCCTCTACTTATGATTCTTGCGAATACCTTCCCCCGCCCGAGAAATTCGAAGCCGGTCTGCAGGATTATGCCGGGATCATCGGGCTGGGCGCCGCCTTTCAATACCTGCAGAATGTCGGCTGGAATGCCATCCAAAAACAGGAACTGCTGCTCAACGAGTGTATCACCTCGGGAATTCGGAATTTGCCGCAACTAAAGATCATCGGCCCGGCAGATCCGAAATTGAGGGGCGGAATCGTATCGTTTTATATAGAGGGTATCGATTCGCACCGTATTGCCCTGATGCTGGATCAGATGGCGAATATTGCCGTACGCTCCGGGCAGCACTGCGTGCATTCCTGGTTTAACGCCCACCAAATCAAAGGCTCCGTCCGGGCTTCGGTCTATTTCTACAACACAATCGAGGAAGCCACCCTCTTTGTCACCAGCCTGCAAAAAATCCGAAAGGTTCTCTGAAATCCTATGTTCTGCATCGTCGCCTTTGTCATCCTTTCTATCCTGGGGATCTTCAGCGCCACCAACCGATCGCTGGCGAAAGAGGCGCTGGATTGCGTGCTCAGAAGGGTTACTCTGCGGCCCTGCAATACCGGATTCGACGAAAAGATGAAAGCGCGCATCCTGGGCAGCGTGATCACCCGCTCAGAGAACGCAGCACGCTTGATCAATAGTCACTTCGAGCTGCTATCCTGGACATTTTTTATCCTCATGTTCGCCAGCAGCATCTACGCAGTGCGCTCAAGTTACCTGTTTTACGTCACAGGCAGCTGCAACGGTTTGAACCAGACTGCTTTTTGCGTCTTGGACCCCCAGGGGAGCAGCAATCAGATCTCCGGGATAGACGAAACCTGCAAAGTCAAACCGACGACGGCGGCAGACCTCACCCTGAGTGGTGTAAACCTGACAGATTTCCCGATCATGAACAGCAATTCTAAAGACACCATCGTCATGATCGGTTCGTACGGCTGCGACTATACCCGCAAAGCTTACCCGCTGGTGCGCGAGCTGGTTGACAAAAGTAAAGCCAGCTTCATTTACCTGGATTATCCGGTCAAAGAGAAGACCGATTACCTTTCCAGAGTTGGGTTTTGCGTGGCGAAGCAGGATCCAGGGAAGTACTGGCAGTTTAACGATACGCTCTTCGCCGCCGATAAAGCGAAGCTCGAGGATGTGAGCTTCATAGAGGAAACCCTTACCGGTTTGGGAATGGACTCTAAAGCAATCGGGTTCTGCGCCTCGGATCCCCAAACCCAGGCTACCGTTACGCAGCAGCTTGATCAGATCCTGAAGACGAATTTTTACGGGACGCCTACCGTGTTTATCAACGGCGATCCTTTAATTGGACCAAAGCCCTATCGCGTATATGCCATTAAGCTGAGAGGATTGTGGTACTGGTAGGAAAAGCCATACAGGCGCGAATGCCGGCCAACCAGGGCGACGTTCCCTGGCGGCCGGCACAACTGTAAAACCAAGCTCCGTATTGGATTAATTCGTACAGGGCGAAACGTTTCGCCAGTTCAGCACCGTATCGCTGACGATTTGCGTGCCGGCAGCCCCGTAGCTGAGGGTCAGGGTCCGGTTGGATATCTCGCCGCAAGCAGCATCCTTCTCAACGTAGTTCCAGTCTCCGAGCACATACTTATATTCTATGGATGTGTTTTCCTTCCCGGTCAGCGTGATGCTCCAATGGGTGGCATCCAGGCGGGCCATGACCACCCCGGCCGGATCCCATTGCGGCAAGCCTCCATCGAGCCGGTCGAGGGTGCCGGCAATATATACTGAGCGCCCGGTCCCATCGGTGGTCGCCGGAACGGTGACGTTGAAGATCACGCTATTGGTGCGCGCTTCTGCAATTGCCATGATCTCGTTCGAATACCCCGAACGATTGAAAGCATCGTCCAGGGCGCGCACGACGTAGTAATAGACGCCCCCCTCGACGACATTGAGGTCTGTGAAGCTGACATTTGTAACGCGCCCGATCTGGTCGTACGACCCGCCCATCGTGTCGCTGCGCAGAACCTCATAACCGTAAAGCGATGGATCGCCTATAACGGGATCCCAGGCAAGGTCGATGGCCGATGGAGAGGCGGAAACAAGATGAAGATTCGCCGGGACAGCCGGTGGAGTGGTATCGCTACTGGGAGAAACCGTCAATTTCCCGGGGTTCAGCGGAAACGCTCCTTCCGGAATCGGCCCGTTCAGATCGGCGTAGAGCCAGTCGCGCCCACCAGTGGTGGTGTAGCGGAATAGGTAGTCGTAATCACCGGCCGCTTCAGGCAGCATGCTGGCCATAAACTCGTCATTATTTCCAGCATCCACGTTGAACTGTGCGGTGATCCAGATCCAATCTGGACTGCCCACCGGGTTGCTGCCTGCAGGCCCGAAGCCAAGCTGGGCAGTGAGGCTGGGCGTTGCCCCTGGTTGGCTGGTCGCGTCGTCAATCCAGACCTGGCCATAGGCGTTTTCAGTCCGTGTGCTGGCGCTAAGGGTATGCGTCATACTCGGCGGCCATTGGAGATTAGCCCAACCGATAATGTAATGCGGAAGGCCGCTGTCTTCATTCGAAAAAGCGCTCTCGTTTCCGGCGCTGTCTACAGCAGTAACCACATAGTAATACACCTGCCCGTTGCGCAGGCTCGTATCGGTAAAGGTGGTGCCGGTGAGGAGATCTGGATTAGCCCTGACCCAGCCACCGCCGCTCAAGGGACTGCGGTACAGGTTATAGCCGGAGGCTTCGCCGACCGCCTCCCAGGTCAGGCTAACCTGGCTGTCTCCTTCACCGGTGACCTGCAGGCCCGTTGGAGAACCAGGCGGCTGCAGATCTACCGACGCCCCGGTGGCGAGAAGCCAGGCACTCTGCGGGTTGAGGCTAACCTCGAGGCTGCCGGAAGCCACCTGAACGCTCAAGGCTCCTGAATTGCCCACACCATATAGCTCTGAGAGGTTGATCCCATCCGGCAGATAGCCAGCAACAGGGATATTCACGATCCGTGGTTCAGACGAAATATTGACAATAACGACCGCTGCCTGGCTATTCGTCTTACGACCGTATGCTACAACCCCCGCCGGATCATCGGCGAGCAGTATTTGCAGGTCGCCATCGATCAAGACGTTATTTTGCCCGCGCAAGGCAGCCAGCATCTGGTAGTGGCTTAACAGCGCTGTGTCGGGGCTACCGCCTTTATCAGCCCATGGATACGTGCGACGATCGTCGGGGTCGCTGGCCCCGGTCATACCGACTTCATCCCCATAGTAGATGGTCGGCGCGCCGGGCATGCTAAACTGGATCAGGGAGGCGATCATCTGGCGCTGCTTCCCTTCTGCCAGATTTTCAAGGTTCTGTTCCTTGTCTGCGGTATTTTCCGCGCCGGGGGTCAATACCCATAAGATGCGTGCAGTATCGTGGGTGCCCAGCAGGTTCATCAGGCTGTAGAAGGCGGCATCCGGGTAATCCTCCCGAACGGAGGCGATGCGAGCCGCGAACTCCGACGGCAGTAGCTGTCGCCCACTGTCGGCGAAACCCTTGGAGTCAAATACCTGCGGTGCCAACAGCCCGAGTACTGCATCGCGCAAGCGGTAATTCATGGTGGTGTCAGCCCGGTCGCCACGCAGGAAACGCAGCAGCGTGCTGTCCTTCTGCCACAGCTCTCCGATGATGATGTCATCTGGGTTGTCCGCCTTCACTACCTGGCGGAAATCTGACCAGTAATTGGCGGGGAAGGAACTGTCGCCCATCACATCCAACCGCCAGCCGCTGGCGCCCTGATCGAGCCAGAAAGTGGAGACGTTGTTGGCTCCGGTGACGAAATAATCCTCTACCTGCGGGTTGCTCTTATTCAACACAGGAATGCTGTCAAACCCGAACCAGTCATCATACTTGGCTGAATCGGGATTGCCAAGGCTATCCACGCAGGTGCCGTCGCCGGCTGTGACATCGTGGAAGGTAAACCAACTCCGGTAGGGGGAGTCGATGGATTCACAGGCTCCAACGGTGTCATAGTGATGGTAGCGGTCGAAGAATGGACTGTCGGAGGACATATGGTTGAAGACGCCATCCAGGATGATGCGGACCCCGAGCTGGTTGGCGTGCTTCACCAGGTTCTCCCAATCTTTCTGCGTACCAAAATACGGGTCGATCTTGTAATAGTCCTGGGTATCGTACCCGTGATTCGAACCCGAATCAAAGATCGGGTTGAAATACAGCGTGTTAACCCCCAGCGATACCAGATAATCCAGGTTCTGGTCCACGCCTTTCAGATCGCCACCCATGTAATCGCGGCCAAGCGGAGATTCCAGCCCGGTTCGTCCAGGGTAAAAACGCCAGGGGCAGGTTGCCGCAGTCGCGCCGGCATAGTTGAGGCAGTACCCTTCAGGAAGAGTACCCCAGGGCAGCTTCAGCACAGGATCGTCGTAGCGCGGGTCTCCGGTCTCAGGGTCGTTATTGGCGCGACCGCTACGGAAGCGGTCCGGGAAAATCTGGTAGATCACGGCATTGCGCGCCCAATCTGGCGCGGCAAAGCCGGGGTCGTAGACCATCAGCGCATAGCTGTTGTCGATGACCGTATCACTCGGGCTGCCAAGACCCCCATCCAGTGCGGGGGTATTATCGGCGTAATACACCGTTTTCGTACCGTCCGTGATGATGAAGCGGTACCATAAATTATTTGGGTTATCATTCGGCAAGACGATTGACCAGAAATCGCAGCTGTCGTTTTCCAATCCGGCTTGATAGCAGGATACGTCGCTGGCTGCCAGGGTCATGTCCAGGATTTGCTGCGCACCGGCGTTGATGTCGTAGAGCCGCATCTTCACGCCGGTAACGTCGTTGTGGAAGGTGCGGAAGCGGATGGCGACCGGGGTTCCGGCAGGGACTGCGCCTCCCGGTGTGCGATAAAGTGTGTCACGCGAGTCGTGATGCAAGCCGTCCCACTCGACGTTGTTATCTTGAGCGTGCGTGGTGGTGGTGATGGTTAGAAGATGGGTCGAGGCATCATACGAGAAAGTGACCGGGGAATAGCCGATAGTCACTGTGAAGGGGATGTTGGGTCCATTTTGGACCCCTTCCGCGCCATAATTTACAAGCCAGTCCTCGTTCAAAGCTGCTTTAGCTTCGTAACTGCCCTCGGGGATGGCGCTGGTGGTAAAGACGTAAATGCCATCACCATCGGGGTCTTCCAGCCAGGAGCGAAGGCAGGCCGGATCCCAATCATCCGGGCAGCCGATCTCACTCTGGAAGCTGCCGGGCACCGAAGCGATGATCGAATTCTGATTATCGGTCACCCAGTGGGTCTTGTGATCGTAATAGAACTTCACGCTGGCAGGCGCAGCTATTGAGAGAGCGATGTTCGCCCCATTTTGCAGGGCGTTGGCGCCGTAGTTTTCCGTCCAACTGTCGTTGAGGGCGGCTTTATATTCCCATGCTCCCGCCGGGACGTCGAAAATTCCCTGCCAGACATCATCCGTATCGTCGTAGGTTAGATGGGTATCAGCGCAATTCTCAAGCCAGTCCTCCGCGCAGCCCAATTCACTCTGCAGCGACCCTGCTATGGTCACTGCTGTAGGATCTGGCGTGTTGGCACTGACCGGTGGAATCGCCGCGGGGCTCATAAATGAGGTGATTAGGAGAACCAGAATCCCGATGCAGGAAATCAGTTTACGAGATTTCTTAATATCCATTTTCCATCTCCTCCAGAGTCACAAATGGATGCTTATGAAGTTAAATTGATGTTTTATGGGAAATCCCCTGTTTTTTTATACTAGCACGAAAGCAAGTCGAAGTCAATTATTCCAGCCGGAATGGGCCCTTAATTTACGGAAATCCGTAGATGGTTCATCCAGGAATGCGCAGGTCCCTGGATCGCCCGGTTCGACTCCTGGGAAGAGGGTGAGAAAATGGGTTTCTGTTATCAAAATCAGATCGGTCCCATGAATCGGTGCGGAATTGAGAAAATTAAGCTAAACTGGTATTAAAACCAGCACATGCGATCATGGAAAATTGGCATCTGCGCCTCGGAATACGAAATGAATTGGCGTCATTCAAAGGGGTATGCAGGAAAGCCTGTCACAGGATATACACAGTCGGAGGGGTAACCATGGGCTCAAAACTTTGTCCAAAGATCATTCTGGAGGGTACCCGCCTGACTTTGAAGACCGAAATTGCGTTCGCGCTAAACGAACACCCGCGCATCGTCGGGCCTCGCAAATACCGCTACCATTCGCCCTTGATCTCTGCCGAGTGGTGCGCCTTCACCAATTATCCCTGGGGGAGGGGGTTGATCAATTTCTTGCCCGAAGAAGAGGCTATGGCGATGGAGACCTACCACACCTGGGCACGCCTTTTCGAGCTACAGCGTTATTATTCCTGGATTATCGACCGGTTTCATATTTCGACCCGCATGGTTCAGCTGAAAACCCGCGGCGTAGATTACCCCTTTCGCTGGCTGGAGCAGCGCCTGCTGCCTTTAGGATTTCACCTGGTATTCGTGACCCGCTCACCGGGCTCCTTCGAGACTGCCCGCACCGAACGGATCAAAGTGTCGGGCAAACCCGACCAGTACGATGATCTAAACCTGTTCATTGAAGAGCAGGATCTGATGCGCCGCCTGGTGGGCGAATCGATACTGCCCAGGCTGGAAATCGACATATCAGACAACGATGTCACGCGGGCTACAGAGCGAATCGCCGATTGGATGACCGAGACAGGCGGGCTGTGGGCGAAATAACTTCCCGGCGGCAGCCTATGCTCTCTCCAGCTCTCACAATCACAGGTTCTTCGGGCCGCAGACGCCGGCCGCAGTCGTCATCTCGATGTGTTCTTCACGGCTTCCGCGATCCCAGCAGCCCAGGCCGTGATGGTATTCCAATCGCGAAAGTCGCCAAAGGGTTTCTTGACCACATTCTTAATGGCGAATTTTTCTATTAAGTTGATCTTTGCGGGGTTGATAAAGCCATGAAAAACGGCGATATCACGAGGATGGATGCGGTCGGCGATGAGCTGCACTTCGGGAGGCAGCCGCTGCCCTTCCACCAATTCGACCGGATCACCCTCACCCGTCGGCCCGCTGGAGAACAGCCATACCGGTCGTCCAGCCAAGGCTCTCTCGTTGGCCTTTAAGAACTCTACACCCTCCGGGCGCCACTTACCGATATAAACCGCACTGCCCAGGATAATTGCCCTGAAAGCGTTGAGATCACGCTTTCCGTCGATAGGAACCACCTCCGCCTGCAAACCCGCCTCACTCAGCCCTTCACCGATTTTCTCGGCAATTTCCTTCGTCGCGCCGTATCTTGATGCGTAGGTGACCAGGATATTCTTCTCCATCGATCGCTCCTTTCCTTGTCTTGGAGTGCAGTTGGAATAGATAGAAATGTGGGCGAATTGTGGATCAGCACAAGCTGACATTGATCATGACAACGCTCTGGGATGCTTTCTCAACATCCTCTGGTTGCGGGTTCTTTCGGTCGTCAAAGGCCACACCATAATATCTGGCATCGCTTGGCACCTTCCGCAGATGCTCGATCAGGCCGGCCGCCACAGCTTGCTTATCTACGGCAACCGGCGTCGCCATCGCCTGGACATCCCTTCCCTGCAACCGCAATTCGACCGGAGCGTGGCCATCGAGATTTTTCCACCACCCGGCGTGTGTAAAAATCGTCACCTGCCCGTCGTGTTGAGAATAGCTGACCGGGGTCGTGAAGCTCTTCCCGCTCCTGCGGCCTTTGAAGGTGATCAAAAGGATTGATTTGCTGACCAGCCCGTGCAGGGGCGAGCGCAGCATAAATTTCATCATAGAATTGACGTACGGAGGAATAGATGGAGTTTGGGACATTTCAGCCTCTTCTTCAGGGTTTCTTGAACGGAACCAGCCGGTCCACTCTCGCCAGATAGTCTTCATACTGATTGCCAAAAGCCTTCGTGAGCTGCCTCTCTTCTGTCCCGATGAAAATCATCACACCGGAATATAAGAAGACCGAAGGCACAAAATAGACCCAGGTGAGGGTGATGAGCGCAACAGCAGGCAAAATGAATAACGCCGCACTGGAATAGATGGGATTGCGGACGACCCCGTATGCGCCGGTAGTGATGAGCTTGCCTTCAGAAAAGCCCGTCACTAATTGAATGATCGCCGTTCCCCAGAGAATAATCCCTAGGGGGAGCAATCCATAGCCCAGGGGCTTGATAAAACTTAGGCTCCGGGGAAGCGTTGCGATTTGGGGATAGGTTAGATGGACCAGGATGGCCGCGATTAAAGATGGGAGCATAAACAGAATGATTTTTCCGCCCTGCCCGACAATATTCATGCCCTTTTGATTCTTCAAAATATTTACCATGCCGTATCTCCTCCTTTTCTCGTGCCTCCCCGCCTTCCATAAGTTGTGGAGGCTTTCTTTGTCTATACTTTAGCGCGCTGATAATATCCCTGCATCTGCCAAAGGGGATATCCGCGGTTTATTTGCAGGGTTTACCCTGCATGGATATTCGATTGATTTGTGGGGAGATGGAATAATTTAGGGAAGCAGGCCGAGCTGCCGGGCTCGCGCCACTGCCTCGGTCCGGTTGGCTGCATCCAGCTTGCGATAGATGCTGGCCGTGTGCGCTTTGACTGTGCCCGGAGCGACGATGAGCTGTTGGGCAATCTCCTGGTTGGTTCGACCAAGAGCCAGGAGCTGCAGCACTTCCAGCTCGCGCTGGCTCAACGGTTCGACCAGGTCACCGGCCGGAGAAGCGGTTTCCGGGGCGGCTTGAGCGCTTTGGGGTTCAACTTCGAATTGGGCGAGCAGATGAGCGGAGTAGTCTCGCAGCGGTCCGGAAGGCGTATGCGCCAGCCACTGCGCCAGGAGCAGCCGCATGGGTTGGCCTTCGTCGAGAAACACCCGCACATAACCTTCCGGCTCAGCCAGCGAAAGGGCGGTCGATAACGCTGAAAAGGCTGCCTGTGTATCCCGGCACACTTGCAGCGCCAGAGCCAGCAGAGCCAGAATCTCTATCCGGCTGCCGCTCCGGCTTCCTCTCCGGGCTGCTTCATCCAACCCTCTCAAGAGGGGGGCAGCCTCAGCCGCGCGATTCTGGGAGATCAGCACGCGAGCCAGGGTGATGTGCTCCATTTCCGTCTGAAAAGCCGGAGTGTCGTCCGAATGAAGGTGGTTATTTTCAACCCACTGCCGGGCCGAAAGGTTGTCACCCAGCCTCAGCCAAAGTTTCACCTGGCAGGCGGCGACACGGCCGTGCACTTCCGGATAGGTGGTATGGTTGCGACAGATTTTCTCTGCCCGGTCCAGGGAGGCACGGCTGGTATCCAAATCGCCAGTCGCACACAGAACATGCGCCAGGATGGCATGCGCCATGGCTGCATCGCTGGGATTCCCCCAGCGTTCGGCCTCCTCCACCACCTCCTCCGCCAGCGCAGACGCCCTGGGCAACTCATTGAGCTCGCAGAATACATCGGCCAGGTCTTTCTTCACAAAGGTGGTCAGGCGTGATTGATTCCAGCTAAGCTCTGCAGCCACGTCGAGTGCTTGCTGGTACCGCTCTTTGCACCCCTGCAAGCGGCCCTGGACGCGATCTATCCGCGCCAGTTGTCCAATGGAGGCTACCGCAATGTAGGGATTTCCCGAAGAAAGGCTGTAATCGCGCGCTTCTGCCCAGGCTTCGGCTGCTGCGGACAGGTCATCACGCAGGAAGGGCAAAAAACCTTTGACCCAGAGCAGGTCGCAGCGTATCACGCGATCGCTATCCGGCAGTAGACGATCCGCCAAAGATATCTGATCTTCAGAACGCTCCAGGTCCCCTTCGAAGAGGGCCAGATAAGCCCGGATCATGGCGACGTTGCCCCGGATATCCTCGTTGCTCATCGAACCGTTAGCAATCGGTAAATTTCGCTCAGCACGCTGCAGCAGATTTTCTACCCCTTCTGCCTGGCAGTTTAATAACAAAGACCAGGCACGGAATACACACAGCCACGGCCGGTTATAAAGGAGCTCTTCGGGGAAGACATCCAGCCACGCGATGAGCGCCATCACGGATTCACCGGAAAGGATGCCCATGGCGCGCTGCTCGATCAACCGTGCAGCCCGGCTCCAATGTTTTGCGGCCAGGGCCTGGTCGATCGCCTCCACGATAAACCCATTTTCCTCATACCAATCAACGGCGCGCTCATGTAAGCCCGACAGGAGCTCGGGATGAGTTTGCTGTAGCCTGACCTGGAGTAGATCCCCGAAGAGCTGGTGATATCGATACCATTGACGCCCGTCATCCAAAGAAGACACGAACAGGTTGGCTCTCTCCAGCCGCTCCAGCATTGCCTGGCTGTCTGCTTCCCCTATGACCACATTGCACAGCGGCGCGGTCAGGCGCCCCAGGATCGAGGTGCAAAGCAGAAAACGCTGGACTTCCGGCGACTGGCTGGCTAAGACTTCCTCCAACAGATAGTCCAGTATGTAACGGTTCGTTCCCGAAAAGGCTTCGATGAATCCGGCGACGTCCTGGCGATCGCGTAAGGAAAGCGCTGCCATCTGCAAGCCGGCGATCCAGCCCTCCGTCCGCTCCTCAAGCGCCGCCACCGATCCAGCATCCAGGCCCAGGCCCATGACGTCATTCAGGAACTGAGCTGCCTCAATGGGCGTGAAACGAAGATCTTCGCTGCGAAGCTCTACCATCTGGCTGCGGGCTCGCAGGCGGGCTAAGGGCAGCGAAGGGTCCGAACGGGAGGTAATCAGAAGGTGGAAAGTCTGCGGGCAATGTTCGATTAAAAAACCCACTGCCTCGTGGATCTCTGGATTGCTGATAAACTGGTAATCTTCCAGCACTAAAACCAGCTCCGCTTCCGAAGCATCCAGGTCATTCACCAGGCTGACCAGCACAGTTTCGGGCGGCGCCGGCGGCACCCCTCCAATGAGCCTGTCCGCCTCGGATCCGATTTGATGGTCTCTGCTCTGCAAGGCAGCGATAAGGTACTTCAAGAAGCGCCCACCTTGATTATCTTCTTTATCCAGGGTGAGCCAGGCTGCCGGCATGCCACTGCCTGCCAGGCTGGCGGCCACCAGGGTGGTTTTGCCAAATCCGGCTGGGGCAATAACGAGGGTAAGCGGGAAATGCAAGCCCTCGGCGACGCGGGTCTGCAGGCGCGGCCGGCAAACAAGCTCTGGCCGGATAAAGGGTGGGCGCAACTTCGTTCGGATGAGGGGGTCGGTTTTTTCCATCAAATACCAGCCCGATCAGCACCCATTGGGTCGAGCCAGCGCCACGGCTGGCTGATTGGAATTTTAAATTCATTATACAGTTAAATCATGCCAAAACTACAGCGCTCCCCGATCTCTCAGCGTCTGTTCCAATTGCTCGTAGCTGATGTCGCACCGACGCGCGATTTCTCTGGCCTGGCTTCTCCCCAAAAAGGGCGAGCTTCAATTTTAGATGCACTAACCTTATCCCTCACCCGCCGATTTCTCCCCTGATTGAGGGCGTCAATCCTTATTGTTCAAATATTCTAGAACGAATTGCCCGTACTGTGTTAATTGGCCGCCGTTCTTGGCAAACATGGGAGGAAGCCATTCGTCGTCGTACCAGCAAGCTACCCAGCCAATTCCGCGCGCATCGAGATAATTGAGAAAGGGTTCGCCGTAATCTGCACGAGTTCCAGCTAAATAAGAAGGTCCCTCTGTGCGGTTCTCATCCATGAAACCCCATTCGGTAGAGACCACCGGGTATCGCTCGGCAATATCTCCGAACCATTCGTCCCAGTTACTCGAGCTGTGCGACGGATAAATGTGAGAGGCATAGGCCAGGTTGCTCTCGGATACCGGAATTTCCCAGACCCAGGAGAGGTCCTTGCCAAAATCAATCCCACCCACAATCACCATTTGCTCGGCGCCTTGCTCGCGTATCGCCTGAATCAACTTCTCCGCGCCGGCCTTCCATTCTGCTCCATCGATGCTCTCCGGCTCGTTGAAGATCTCGAAGATGACATGCGGTGCCTCGCGAAAATATCGCGCCGTGGTCGACCAGAAAGACAGCGCCAGGTCCATTGAGTTTTGCTTCACATCCGGCATTTGCGAGCCTGCTCCACTGACCACATTGCCAATCGAATGCCAATCGATAATTACATACATGCCCATTTCCCCGGCCCAGGCCACAACCGGATCCAGGTACCGCCACAGGTAATACTCATCGTTCACCCACCGCTCAACATGGACTGGGATGCGGATGACGTTGGCGCCGGTCTGCATCATCTCCTCAAAGAATTCTCGCTTGAATTTACCACGCGAATTCAATTTATCAGGATCCTGCGGCATCAGCCCCCTCAGTAAGATGACCTTTCCACTTTCGTCGACAATTTGATTTCCCGAGGCATGCAGCCGGGAGGGAAAAACGGACATGCTTTGGCCGGAAAACTGCTCATTCTTATCCACCGGCAGCTTCAGGCTGAGATGCCCCGAACGCGCGGCCAGATAACCCAGGACGGCGCAGAGCGAGAGGATGGGGATCAGGATAACGAAAAAGTTACGACCAAATTTTGCTTTCATTGTCTCCATAGTTGTCAAGTGAGAGGGCACTCCAATCCGCTGGCTGCGATTATCTTAAAACCCAAGCGGTTATGATCGCATTCCATATTGTCGCAGAGACCAGGCTTGGCCAGATGCTCTGGGTGCGCTCGGCTGCCCACCCGCCGACAAGCCCAACACCCAGGAAGCTATACAAAACCACATAAATCACACCCTGAACCGGGGTGAGAAGCAGCGCAGCCAGAAGCTGCGGCAGGGTAAATAGAGCTGCCTGAATGACAATCGTCCAGATCCTGCCCATCCGGTGCTGGAGAGACTGTAGCAGCCAGCCCCTGAAAAACACCTCTTCTCCAAAAATCGTCACCAGCCCGCTGTATAACAATAAGCCAGCCCATGCTTCCAATCCGGTAAAGCGAACCAGCCAGGCGAAGGTAGTATCTGGGGGTGTATTGGTGACAGCCCCTCTGACCAGCTCTTGATAAGCGTGGGACCAGGGTTCCACCAAAAGCGAGATCAACAATAAGGCGCTTATATTGACGGCGAAAGTGCTGAGCAGCAGTTGCCACGAAATACCGCGAACACCGATTCGCTTGGGATCACCAGCACGTACGACCACCACCAGGGGCACCACCAACCAGATCACGGTAAATATAGGGAAAGCACCTTGAAGGTACACCGTCGCCGGGATTAAGGCCGCCAGGGATAATCCAATCCAGACAACAGATAGGGTTTCAACACTCGCCCATCTATTCCCACTGTGTTCAGCTTGACCAACAGTCATCGCATTGCCTCCCTCTCCATTCGGTCAATTTCCGGTTTCCACCGTTGATACATCCTTGGCGCATCGATTTTCTGTCGGATTGTGTCCTGTATATTTACGCTTATTTTGCATAGATAAGGCTCATCCAATGGATGCCAAAAATGACAATCAAGAGCTATTTTCAATCACTTGCGGGTTGCCACCATGTGGATGCAACTTTAAATCCGCTGGGTCTGCCAGCATAATCCCTCTCTCACTTCAATCAAAGCCCGGCCAACCCACGACTGCCTGTGGGAGTTCCTATCCGTAACTCGATCCTCTCAACTGTATGGCGAGACACCAGGGATCGAGCACCGGGGATGGTCACACGATTAAACCGGGGAAAAAACTTATTCGGTCGGGCAACTGATATGGATATTATACCCTGCCGCTCCATCGCTTTTTCCATGTAGGGTGCTACATGACCTGGAGGGCTGCCCGGCAACCGGGCTGCCCTCCCTGAACCGAGCACTTTCTCTCCCCTATGAATCGCCATCCGTGCGTTACCTCGTCTTTACGATCACATTGCCTGCGCCGCTCTTGAGGGTGAGGTCCGCTTTGTTGGCAGCACCTTCGTAGTCAGGCGACTGGTACGTATCCTTGCCGGTCTGGCTAAAGCATGGATCAACGATCACCTTGCCAAGGCCGGTAAAAGCTTGAATGCGAGCCGCAAAACCACTGCCGATCTCGACCGTCACATTCCCTGCCCCCGACTTGGCAGCCACGCTAATGTCAGGCGCACTCTCCGGTAAAACCACATCTATATTACCTCCGCCGGTTTCGGCCGATACGCGCTGCACAGCCATCCCCGCCAGGTCAAGCCGGACGTTGCCGCCTCCGCTGTAAGCCGTGATCTCTGACGGCACACCGGGGTTGAGATGGATATGCCAGTTGGTTTCCCCATTACAGGCTGCCCAGGGAAGACGGAACCCGGGTTGCCGGCCTCCGCTTGCCTTCAGCGTAAGGACAGCCCGGCCGCCCTTCTCATCCACCTTCCAGGTGGGTGGTCCTTGTTTTTCCAGGTATTCCAGCGCGCCGCTTGCCAGGTATCCCTCGCCGCCGTCGTTGCGTTCGATGGTCAGGTTGCCTGTCCCTGCGCTGATATCGAAATTGGCTGCCGTCATGCTCCCCAGGGGTTCGGACAGGTTAACCATGAGAACTTTCTTTGCCATAATTACACCTCCATGCAGAATGGATAGTTCGCTGTTCGTAACTTATTTGATTGTGACGCTCACGTTCCCGGCTCCGCTTTCAGCAGCGATCTCGATCTTATTCAGAGCAGTGTCGTAATCCGGAGACTGGTACGTGTGCTCGTCGATCTGGCTGAATTGTGGATCCACGACCACTTTCCCCAAACCGCTGGATGCGTGGATGCGAGCTGCGATCCCATCAGGCAGGTGCACATTAACATTCCCGGCGCCTGCCTTGGCCGACACATTCAGGCTGGTGATGTGATCGGGCAGGATTACTTCCATGTTGCCTCCGCCGGTGTCTGCCATCAGGCGGGTAACTGCCATACTGGCCAGGTTGAGGATGACGTTACCCCCATCGCTGTGAGCAGTGACCTCGGATGAAACATCCGGGTTAAGATAGAGCTTCCATTCGGTGGCCCCATTGCAGGTCTCCCAGGGTAAGCCGGACCAGGGCTGCCCGCTGTCGCCTGCTTTCAAAGCCAGAGTAGTCTGGCCGTTTTCAGTGCTCAAAGAACGGCCTGGCAGACCCTGGTTTTCCATATACTGCAGCGTTCCGCTTGCCAGCGCCTGATCGCCGCTGGCGAGGCTGTCGACCGTCAGGTTGCCGTCGCCGTTGTCGATATCGAACTTCACAGCCTTTGCCTGTCCGAGAGGCTCCGACAGGTTATATGTGAGCACATCGCCAGCCGCGCTGTTGCTGAGGAAAACGAAACCCACCACAGCTATAAGCGCCAGGGCAAGGACGATCCCCACCGCGATAAGCAGCCCAAGGTTCTTGCGCTTTGATTCACCCGTAAGTGTCGCCATTTGATTTCTCCTCTCTATTTTTCTTCTTAGAAGACTGGGCGGATGGACCGCCACAGTTCACCGAAACAAGAGTCAGGTTTAAGTCGCGGATGCGCTCGAGCAGTCCGTGGAGGGCAGCCTGGTCGGACAACGGACCGGAAAGCAGGGTCACATCTCCTTCCAAATGTGTCAACTTCAAACCTGCAAACCATTCCGACCAGCTTGTGTCCAGGTGTCCTTTGATTTTGATCTTGAAGTATTGCGGCATAGCAGCTCTCCTTATAGGATTCTGACTATAATGTAGCGCGCGGCGAGACAGCCCGCATCTGCCAAAGGGGATAATCAGGGTTTATTTACAGGGTTTACCCTGTTGTTATAGAAGATGGATTAATTGGGATATGCGTGGGTGTATTAGGGGAGGATGCCAGGCTGCCATCGGGATCGAAGGGGTTAGGGACGATTGATTTATTGGGTAAGAACCGTCGCGAAATCCTCCGGCATTACCCCTGGAGATTCGATCTGCTGCGCCTGATAAAAACGATCGATCGATCGGGTAATATCTTCTTTCTCCAACGGAACCCCTTCGAGGTTTTTCTCCAATTCAGTCAGCTTGATCGCAGGGAAGAAGAAGAAGTCCCCCGAAATGTGGACATTACTTAGACGACCGTTGAGGTCTACCGCCGTGACGCGTACTAACCCCCCGGGCGTTTTTAACATCTTCTCAATGACATAAACCCCTTCCACAATTTTGACCCGGCTTGGAACCAGGCGGCGCTGGTCGTTCGCCAGCAGCCACTCTGGTGAATCCATTTCTAAAAGGAGCTCATCTGCTTTACTGGTCAATTCCTGGTCAAGGCCAGTCGGCCTCATTTCACCCAGCAAAGGCTCGCAGTGGCGAACCAGGCTGGCAGCCAGGTCAGCATTGGCCGGAATATGCCCGGTTTCACGCTTGAATGTGGTCAGATTGTCAACCATCGTCTTGTAAACCTTGTCGCGAAATTTCTCATCCGGCACCCTAAGGACTCGCGACATCATGTCATAATTGAAATCCTGAATGAAGTTCCCTACCAGAATATTCATTTCAGAAATTTGCCCTGCGCCTGTACCCGAGATTTTTCTCCCGTTCGCGAGGATATCATTGACCGGACGATACTTCGCTGGAACACCAAATTCCTGGTAAGTACTTACCACCGGTTGAAGGAATTTCGCGTAAAACCCGGCGATATTCCGAGGGACAGAAGGATGATCTTGCCGGATTATGAGCTGGAAAAACAATTGGTCGCCGTCCAGGTAAACTGCGCCTCCTCCGACTTCGCGCCGAAAAACAGGAATGGAAGCTTCTCTGGCAAAGTCCAGGTCGATTTCTGCTCGCGCATCCTGGTGATAGCCCAGGCAAACGTAGGGAGTGGCAGGGCGCAGGATGATTAAGGCTTCTCTACCTAAATATGCGGCAGCATGATAGAGCGCCTGGCTGTACTGCCAGGATACAGCATCCAGGAACAGGTAATCCATATCCAGATTATTCTCCTCGTTGGTGAATTAACCCCCACCGTTCCAACATAGCGCAAGATCGAGCCACAACTTCTGGCAACACACGGCTCACAGATTGGCTTAGCTCCAGACCAATGGATAAATCCTGGGGTTGGACGCCAATAAGGTAAAGGTGGGCCGGCATCCGTCCTCGAAAGTTAGCCAATCCCAGGACTTCCTGAAAGGATACCTGGTGCTCAGATAATTTAATCCCGGAATACAACGGGATCTCATCTCTGGCCAGTTCAATAACCGTCCCCGCAGGTTTGCCGGCATTTACCGCATCCAATATTAATAAATGGCTGCATTCTTCTACGAGAGAAAGAAGGTTCAACCCCAACACGCCGCCGTCAATCAGTTCCAATTCCTGCTGGGGGCCTAACTGGGCGTCCAGGACTTTTAAAGCCTGGACGCCCACACCTTCATCTCGGTTGAGAATATTTCCTAAACCCAGCACTACTTTACGGCCATCTGAGTTCATGGGCTGATCAGGAGACGCCGACGTGCAGGCCAAAAGAGGCCTCGCCGAGGTCCTGTCCTTGAGCATCCACCAGATGAATCGCGCATGCCATGCATGGATCAAACGAATGGATGGTGCGCAAGACCTCAAGCGGTTGGTCAGGAATGGCCAATTTCGTGCCTACCAGGGAGGCCTCGTAAGCGCCAGGTTTGCTATTATTATCGCGAGGGGATGCATTCCACGTGGTTGGCACCACCATTTGATAATTATCGATCTTTCCATTCTGGATCACAATCCAATGCCCCAAAGCCCCGCGTGGCGCTTCCATGTAACCAAATCCACGCGCTGAAGATGGCCAGGTGATGGGTTCCCAGCGATCACCATTGAAGGTCGACGTGTTCCCTTTTTTGATCTCGGTGATCAGATCGGTAAAATAGCCCGACATGCTATCCGCGAAGACCTTCGTCTCAATTGCGCGGGCAGCCGTTCGTCCAAGAGTTGAGAAGACTGCTGTAATGGGTATATTCAAGGTCGTCAGCACAGTCTTGACCAACTCCTGGACCTGGGCATTGCCATGAGCATACATTGCCAGCACGCGCGCCAGCGGTCCGACCTCAACCGCCGTTTCCTTCCAACGGGGTGCCTTCAGCCAGGAATATTTCTGATCGACCTGCAGGAAATCATAGGGGGGTTTGGGCGCGGTGTAATTGAAATTGGTCTCTCCGTTCCACGGTCCCAGGCCGACCTGGTCCCCGCCATTATACTTATACCAGGAGTGGGTTATGAACTCTTGCATGGAGGCCATATCGGTAGGATCAGGCTCAACCACATTGTTCAAATCGCGGTTGAGGATCAACGCACGGGGCACGAGGAACTTCGAGGTATCGTGGTTGTCGGTAGCAGGGAATTCTCCCCAGGTCAGGAAATTACCCAGACCTTCGCCCAGGCTGCCATAATCCAGGTAATAGGGCGCGATCGCCAACAAATCGGGGAGGTATACCTGGTCGACGAATTGGGTGATTTTGTCAATGGAATCGCTGATCACCCCCAGGTAGTACGCGTTCAAAGCCACTTCCTGGTTTGGATCTATGGGGAATGGCACCCCACCCACAACGAAGTTGGGATGAGGATTCTTCCCCCCGAAAATGGTATGGATTTTAACGACATCTTTTTGCCAATCCAGCGCTTCAAGATAATGCGCCACAGCCAGCAGATCCACTTCAGGAGGAAGTTTATAGGCAGGATGACCCCAATACCCGTTGGTGAAGATCGACAGTTGGCCGCTGGCGACGATAGCCTGCACCTTTTTCTGAATATCGCTGAAATATCCCGTTGAGGCCTTCGGCCATGGAGATATTTTCTGCTGTATCGCCGAGGTTTGAGCCGGGTCTGCTTTAAGTGCCGCGACGACATCGACGAAATCGAGTGCGTGCAGGTGGTAGAAATGCATGACGTGGTCATGCGCATATTGCTGGGCGATCATCAGGTTTCGGATCAGATTGGCAGCTGCCGGGATCTGAATTCCAAGGGCATCTTCAACCGAACGGATGGAGGCAAAGGAATGGACTGTTGTGCAAACACCGCAAGCGCGTTGAGCAAATGCCCAGGCCTCTCTGGGATCGCGTCCCTTCAAAATGATTTCGATTCCACGGACCATGGTGCCGGAGGAGTATGCATCCGTGATCGTATTGCTGCTATCGACGGACGCTTCAATCCGGAGATGTCCTTCGATGCGTGTGATCGGGTCAATTACTAATCGTTGAGCCATTCTGGTCTCCTTATTCAATCAAAGCGTCTGCAACCATCTGGCTTAAGCCAGCTACTTTGACGTCAAGGTTGAAGTGCTGGACGCAGTCGTCGAATTGCAGCCGGCAGTTGCTACAGCCCATGACGACCGTTGATGCTCCCACTTTTTTAAGCTGGTCGACCTTCAACTCAAACGCCGCATAACGATATGGATCGGCTTCTTTGATCGCGATCACTCCGCCTCCACCTCCGCAGCAGATGGCTTCCGCCCGGTTAGGTATCATCTCCTTAAAGGATTTCGGCGCAAGGACGTGAAGCACGTCTCGTGGTTCCTGGATGTGCCCCCCACGTCTCTGGATCTTGCAGGCATCGTGAAAGGTGATTGTGCCGCCGTTATCGTACATCCCCTCTTTGAGCTTTATGCGACCCGTCCTCACCAACTCACCAAGCAGGTGCGCGATGTGGGTGATTTCAACTCCTTCGGGAACATCCATCAGATTCGCTGCCGTCCAGCGTATGGCATCATACGCGTGACCACATTCGGTGACAACGATGCGTTTCACACCCAGATCTTTTGCTGCATCGAAGATACGCTTCAAGAAGAGAACAGTCTCCTCATTATCGCCCTCGAAAAAGGCAAAATTGACCACCTCTCGCCCGGCGTGGCTCAAAGTCCAATTCTCTCCCGCTGCATTCAGGATCTTTGCGATGGCGGCAATATTTCCAGGGTATTTCATGATCTCAATCGAGCTGAAAACCACCAGGGTGTCAGCACCCTTTTTATCGACTGGCAACTTGATCTCATATTCATCTTCGAAAAATTCCAGCCGGTCATCATACACGCTGTCTGTGACCCCCAGGGGACTGCCTTCAGCCTCCTGTTTGTGGACCGCGGACATCAGGTCTGCCGGCACCATCCCTGCAGCAGACAACCCTGTACGCACTTCATGGATCAATGGCCCAAGCTGGATTCCCATAGGGCATACCATAGAGCATTTATTGCATAAAGTGCAGGCTTCATAAACGATCTTGCTCCAGTGTAAAAGATTGTCGTCGGTAACGTGATGATCGATCCCCGTGGCCAGTTTGAGCTTGCCAATGATAGTAAAACGTTGCTCATAAGCCCTTTTCAGGAGTTCGACCTTCCAGACTGGTGCTAACTCCGGATTACCGGTCCCCTGATAAAAGTGGCAAGCTTCCGCGCACATCCCGCAACGCGTGCATGCTTCCAATTGGGAGGCTACCCAGCCGCCAGTCTCGTGGACGAACGTATTCACTGCAGTTTGAGCTTGCATAACTGACTTCCCTCCTTTATGGAATAACGGCACGCTTGCCAAAGTCTGCACCGTGAATGGCTCTGGCAAAGAAATAGAACATAAAATGGGAGATGCGGCTCAACGGGATCCAGATTAGCAATATATCCACAGCAAGCATATGGATGCTGAAATTCACCTCGTAGGCGAAAAAGAGGTGGTGAGCCATGATGTAACCCGAGAGCATGGGAATAAACACAAAAAGCAAATTGAGCCACTCAGCAGGACCCGAGATCAATTTTAAAACCGGGTTGACCAGGCGGTTAATAAAGAGCAAGATCATCGCGACAATCGCGATGGCTGCCAGCCAATCCACGATGGGGGTGACCAATGACGGCCATCCAAATCCAAGCAGGCTTTGCCACGCCAGGATGTGGGCTGCGTCCAGGAAAATCACAGCGAACAAACCAAGATGGAAAAGCCCACCGGCAATGTAAATCACGGGGTTTTTAGAAAACGTGTTTCTTACCCAAGGGATGAAAGGCCAAATCAAGATCCCCCTCAGGTAAGAAATTAATGCGCCGCCCAGTTTGCTACCTGCCGGTTTGATCCGATCGAAATGCCAGCCCAACAGCAGGATACGCATGAGGCGGTAAGCCAGACCGCCAATAAATACCAGAAGAGCCACCTCGAAAAAGGGTCCCCTGGCAAAGTCCAGGATCGCTAGCCAATTCATGGTATCCTCCTACTCTTTGTGTTGCTCGGTCGGATGAGCTCTTTTCTTTTGAGCTTGATTGGCTGTAGCCATGCCAGCACCCAAGACCAAACCTACCGCTCCGGCACCTGCGGCCAATGCTGCAGCCGGTCGAAGTAACGGCGCCGATTGGCCCTGATAGAAACCACCCCCATCCCAGAAATTCGGTTCGGAGCAGCCGAGGCACGGGTGACCAGCCTGGATTGGGAAAGAAAGGCCTTCCATCCATTTGATAGTGGCACAGGAGTTGTAGGTAGTCGGTCCTTTACAGCCAAGCTTATAAAGGCAATAACCCTTCCTGGCGCCATCATCATCGAAGGAATCTGCGAATAAGCCAGCTTCATAGTATGGCCTGCGCAAGCAGCGATCGTGGATGGTATTGGCATAGAATGGCATGGGCCGTTTAAGAGAGTCAAGCTCCGGCGGCGCTCCAAACACCAACAGGTGAAATAAAGTCCCCGTAAAGACTTCTGGAATTGCCGGGCACCCTGGCACATTGATCACCGGTTTATCGGTGACCAGATCCATCACGCCCACTGCTCCGGTTGGGTCGGGGTTTGCACGGGGAAGCCCGCCAAAGGTTGCGCAGTTGCCGGTGGCCACCACAGCGAAAGCGTTCGCGGCAGCCTCTTGTAGCAAATCACCAGAACCCCGCCCGCCAATTGTGCAGTAGATCTGGCCAGAGCCGGGCGAAATGCTGCCTTCCACAACCAGAACATATTGGCCAGCATATTTCTTGATGGCGGCCTCTTTCGCGGCTTCGGCTTGAGCGCCGGCTGCGGCAAACAAAGTCTCGTGATACTCAATGTCAATGGTGTTCAAGACCAGATTGACCAGAGTCGGATCATGCGAACGAGTCAATGCTTCTGTGCAGCCCGCACAATCCTGGAACTCCAGCCAGATCACCGGCAGGCGCGGCTTGGTTTGGAGAGCCTCCGCGACCAGGTTGACTAAACCATCCGGTTTGCGGAGGGCGTCATAAGCAGCATTCACGTCCACAGGAGGGACAGACGTGAGCCCTAGCGCGCCAGCTAGAAGACCGCATATTTTCATGAACTCGCGGCGCGATATTCCCCCTCTCGCCAGTTCATCATATATAGTACCAGCTTTCATGTCCTCCTCCTTAGCTTTGACGGGCGTTGGGGTCAGTTGCAGGAAACCCCGTCGGCCTCCATTTTGACCTGGTAAGCAGCCAGGCCGGCCTGGCCGGTTGCCAGGGTTGACTTCTCCCCTTCCCAATCTGTTGGCTGAATCTCAGCTATCCAGCCTTCGCCGTAAGGATCTGCGATGACAATGTTGGGATTATCAGCCAGCTTCTCATTAGCACGCAGCAGAACCCCACTTACCGGGGTTGGCACCGGGCCTACGAATTTGCTGCTTTCGATAGTTGCCAGGCTTTTACCCTGTTTAACTTCGGTGCCCAGGTTCTTGGTCTTTACAGTCACAGCTGCCAGTTTGCCGCCCGATAACTTCCCCGCGACTGAAGTCATCCCAACCCTGATCACACCGTTCCCAATGGGTTTTGCCCAAACATGCTTTTCCACCAGGTAGAAAAGATCATCAGGCAGATTACAGCCTCGAATGTTGCTCATGCATTCCTCCTATACATAGACTCGCAATCCATTCAGCCTAATACGGGACAAGGGAAAGTCAAGATTGGTTTAAGATAATTTTCGCAGGATCGCGCGCAAAATTCCCCGAAAGCCAACTTATCCCGGACTCAGCTATTCAAAAAGTAAGGACCGTTTTGGAGTCCTCGGCAACCTGCCACATTGAAGCGCCACCCACCATTTGGACCTCAGGAATCAGGTCTGAGGGTTGTAAATCATGCAGCTCCATAGACGCAGTGCATGCCAGGAATTTCACCCCATTCTCCAATGCATCACGTAAAAATTTGCTCACCGGCTCTCCACCAGTCTTCGGAAATATCGTCTCAGCAACACCCTTTTTTAAAAGCAATGTGCCGTCGATGGTGAAGAACATGGTGACATCATATTCCATTGCGACAGCCAGGCTGGCAAAAAAGAATGGGGTAGCGCAGCGACGGGGTGTGTCTGGGCCGCTGGTCATAACGATCATCACCTTATCATCAGCCATAGTATTCTCCTTTTATCACCGCTTTAGAAAGCCATCGTAATTGCATTCTCGCCGGCGAACTCCAGAAAAGAGGCTGCTCCACCAATCTCGATCCCGTCGATCAGATCCTCTTTTTTGTACCCCATAACATCCATAGTCATCTGGCAGCCGATGAAACGTACTCCGGATTCGAGGGCGATATTCAAAAGCTCGCTGACTTTGGCCACATGGGCTTTTCTCATCCAGCCATTCATCATCCCTGTCGCCATAGAGGTCATTCCAGGAAGCACGCCCACGATATTGGGGATCGAAACTGGCATAGCGGGGTTGCCAATCGGTGCGATTTTTAGCTTGTCTGCATATCCTTTTTTAAGGATTTCGAGGCCGAAAAATGTGAAGAAGATGGCGCATTCCATCTCCATGGCAACTGCAGCCGTCGCCAGGATAAATGGAGGATAGGCTGCGTCTAAAGAGCCATGCGCCGCAATGATCGCCAAACGCTTGCTTGTTTCACCCATATCCATCCCTCCAGGATCAAAGATCAGTACATCAAGACATTTGTCGCTTCTGAAAATTCTTTTACAAAAGTGGCGGCGTTTACCACCTTTGCATTTTGGATAAAATCGGTTTCGGGATTTAGCTTGCGGGCGTTGACACAAGGCCCGCAGACTAACATCTGGCCTCCTGCTTCAAGATATGCATTGAGAAGTTCCGTAAGAGGGGGGAAACCTGCGGCGAAAACGTGTTCCGCACATCCCTTCTTAGCCAGCATAACGCCATTGACTTGAAAGCCCATGATCACTTCCATATCGGATGCCTGGGCGGTAGTCGCCACTACAAAAGGTAATGTTGCTCTTTCAACATCTTCAGGACCATGCGTACACAGGATGACCAATTTATCCATGCTCCACCTCGGT
Source organism: Chloroflexota bacterium (assembly GCA_023381565.1). GTDB lineage: Bacteria > Chloroflexota > Anaerolineae > Anaerolineales > Anaerolineaceae > JAMCRR01. Next base: position 70,593 of record JAMCRR010000151.1, on the reverse strand, counting down.
AGATTGAAATTATTTTGTCTTTTTGATATAGAAGATGTATCTCGCGCCGGCCTGCTCATAGGAGATCAGTTCATGACCGGTTTTCTTTGTCCAGGCGTCAATATCGCTTTTTGACCCCGGATCTGTAGCAGTCATTTTTAAGATCTGCCCAATCTGCAAGCTGTCAATCGCTTTTTTTGTTTTTAGTATCGGCATCGGGCAAGCCAAGCCTGAGCAATCCAATACCTGGTCAGGTGTAACAGTCATATTTGTCTCCTTTGTTAAAGAATTAACCATATAGATTTGAACAACGAATTGAGCCAGCTATATTCATTGATATATTGCGGAAAGATTTCCCAGTGACTGTCCCTCCTTTTCCCTATTCGGGATTGTCTAGCCCTAGCATGCAGAAAGAACTGCAATTAAGTGATTCGGTATGCGCTTCCCCCCGCGTAGACACTGGTATTGCTCCTATGCCGATGAGCCCCGCAAATATTCCTTATACCTACTGGACACAAGCTGTTCGGAAAATAGTGACCGCATTCTCGGTGAATTTATCAATGTCGTCATCGTTCTCCCCCCAACAACAGATCGATCTCAGTCCTCTAGAAACGCTACTGGTCGCTCACATTGGCCCCCTTTAATGGCCATCGCTCAACCATCGCTAGACTTCTTTTGATTAATATTTATTATACATTGCAGATACCTGGTGGTCAACAATTTGATCGAATGATTTGGTATTAAACCATAACTATTTGTTACATTTTCCAGGAATCCCTCTTATCATAATTGAGCAGGTAGGACTTAAACCAAAACGCTGCCCCGGCGATTTCACGACCGATGCAGCGTCTCATGCTGAAATTAATCAGGGTTACTTAATGGCTACATAAGCCGCTTGTGGGCCTTTTGGACCTTGCTCGATGGAAAATTCAACTTTCTGACCCTCTTCAAGAGAATGGTAACCCTCTCCTTGAATCGAAGAATGGTGAACGAAGACATCCGGACCATTCTCCTGGGCCAGAAAACCATAACCCTTGCTGTTATTGAACCACTTTACTGTTCCGCTGATACGATCTGACATTTTATCTCCAATTATTCTTATTTACAATTATATTAATATCGCCGTGATCCACCACGATTTTTATGCATGGGGGGCCGGCCTCCCCCACGATCGTTCCCCCGGTTACCGAAAGAGTTCCCGCGCCCAGATTCTTCGCGTGCCCGGGCGGGACCAACTTTAATATCTCGGCCTCCCAGGCTGTACCCATTGAACATTTGGGTGGCTTTCGCCGCCTCCGCCTGAGAACTCATGACGACAAAGGCAAAGCCTTTCGATTCCCCGGTTGCACGGTCCTTGATCAACTCTGCAGAGGTCACTGTTCCTGCCTGAGCAAGAAGCGTGCGTATCTCTTCCTCATTTGTTGTAAAGGATAGATTGCCGACAAATAGTTTTACTTCCATCTATTTCCATTTCCTCATCCCCGGCTATCTCAAGCCGGTAAAATTATAGCTGCCAGCCTACAAATAGGTCTGGCAGCACGTTAGTACAAACCTAGAATTCAGTCGTTTAGAGTATACCATACATATCCTTTTCGTCCCACGGAAATTTTGGCCTTTCGATATACCGGTTCACGGTCGTTGTCTTACGATTCGGAACCCCCAATTCCGCTTCGATTGGGTGGCAACGCCTGGCGGCATTCCGCACTGGCAAGATCGTAAGCCTGGTGAGATCGAATTGTTGGGTCTTCACTGTTAGCTCCCCCACCGACCAGGTTCTCCAACCGTTCCTTCATGCCAGGCACATCCGGTGATCCATCCCAGGCCAGCTCCGCGTCAAAGCCATCCGGATTACCGCGATCCGCAAAGCGACAGTCTAAAAGCAATTGTCCTAATCTTGGCTCAAGACCGACGAGCTGAGTCCAAGTCATTGCCTGGTGATCGTCCATTAGATATCAATTTCTTTATTAGAAGACTGGTACATCGCCAGGATATATTTAACCGCATCAGCCTTGGCTGTTTCAATGTCTTTGGCAGGCTGAGGGACCGTCCTGCGAAGCACATTACTGCCCTTATTCTGCCCAACCAGCCACCACTTTAACCCGGGGTCTCCCCAGTTAAATGTCAACCGATACTTACTGAGGAGCGTTTCTAATTCAATGCTTTCCTCCTTCCTACTCTCTGAGCGGTGCATGGCCTGGATGAAGGTGATTGCATCAGCTTGAGCGGCCTCCATACTTTCAGCCGGATGACTTCGAAACCGTTCTTGCATATCCCCTCGATTTGACTGGTTCGTAAGCAACCAGGTTTTCGAGATTTTGCTCCAATGAAAGTTCAACCTGTTCTTTAAAAGCAAGAGCTCTAATTCAGTATTTTCCATGGTCGAATTCCTTTAACGAATAAGCGTAGATTCTAACCAGAAGGGCAAATCGTTGGCGTTCAGTTCCCAATCAACCTGCGGTACCCTCTTTTTTGCCAGATATCCCTGTTTATTTCTGGTTGAATATAGAAAAGCACAATTCTCTATCTAATTATTATACGGGCTTCAGCTATTAATGTCCCCAACACATCCTATAAAAAAGCTTAATAAATTGTTTCTTGTGGGCAATCCAACTACTCCTACCCCTCTGGGTATATAATAAATTTGGCTTCTTCCGGACCAGAATGGGTGATCTTAGAATCCGGATCATTAACGCTTCCCACCAAATTCTATCCCTCCGAGAGTAGAGAGGATTGCCTTCTCTACTCTCGGGTTTCGAAATCATTCACTATACCCAGGTGGACAAGGAAAGATATTCATTTCTTAGGATTGATTGGGAACTCCTGAAGGATTTTTATGATACAGACAGAACCACCCTTGAACACTGTAACCCAGCAGATAGCTGAAAGCATCGAGCAAGTGATCTGGGTACGCGATCTACGCACCGGGCAGATTCTTTACGTCAGCCCGGCTTACGAAACAGTATGGGGGCGGTCTTGCGAAAGTTTTTACGCCCACCCGCATTCTTTTATAGAAACGGTTCACCCAGAAGATCGGGTGCAGGTGATAGCGGCTGCCTCTTATAATGGTCGCCAGTATACCAACCAGGAGTACCGGATTTTGCGTCCGGATGGAAGCCTGCGCTGGATTTCGGTGCGCACCATTACGATCCACGAAGAATCGTGGCCATCTGACCGTTTGGTGTGCATTGCACAGGATATCACCGGCCAGAAGAAGATCGAGCTGGCACTGCGTAAAGCCCTGAACCGCACTCAGGAACAGTTTACGCTCAGCCGCAAGATGAGCCTGGCCCGCAAACCTGAGGCAGTACTCAAAGCGCTGATGTCCGCCCATGAGCTGCGTTCCGCTCAACGGGCTGCGCTACTTTTTTTCGAAAAATCAGAGAATGAACCTGTCCGTGAGATTGAGTCGGTTGCCACCTGGAAGGCAAGCCAGCATTTAGAGCCCTGGGAAAGCGAAGCAGCTCTTTACGAGGAGCCTGCGATGTGGGAGCTGTTCCAATCTAATAAACCCATCATGTTTCCCCAGGTTCGTCAGAATACACGGCTGGCCGCCCCACTCCGAAACCTGCTCCTGGAGGGAAGGATTCAAAGCCTGACGATCTTCCCGCTGGTGGCATTGGGAAATTGGATTGGGGTATTACTGGTTTATTACCAGGAAGAGCATGATTTTGACTCGATTGAGCTCCGCCATCTGAAAGTGCTCGTGGACCAGGCCACCATAACCCTCTACAACCTTCAATTACTCGAGGTAGAAGAAGATCTTCGCCATGAAGCCGAACGGGCCAACGAGATTAAAACCCAATTTCTGGCAATGATCTCTCATGAGTTACGCACACCACTGACTTCCATCATCGGATTTACCACCACCCTTCTAGCCGAAGATGTCACCTGGGAGCCTGCCGATCAGCACGATTTCATCCGTACCATCCGGCAGGAGGCTAACCGGCTCCAGGAGCTTATCGACCACCTGCTAGATCTCTCCCGATTGGAAGCAGGTAAAATGACGATTTTACCGGAACCCCATTCCCTTAGGGATGTGATTGAAAAGATAAGACCGCAAATCCAGGGCCTGACCGCCGTGCAAGAGATCATCCTGCGTCTGCCGAATAACCTGCCGCCGATTCAGGTAGACGAGCAGCGGCTTGCCCAGGTATTGATCAATCTGGTGCAGAATTCTACGATCTATGCACCCGAGGGGAAGGAGATCACCATCTCGGCGGCGTTGCGGAAGGGTTACGTGCAGGTCAACGTGACCGATCAAGGACCAGGCTTTCCACCGACTGAGCGAAAAACCGCATTTGAGGCCTTCCGGCGGGGAGCCCATGAGAATAATCTCCCGGGCAAAGGAGCCGGATTAGGGTTAGCCATCTGTAAGCGTCTGGTCGAAGCCCACGGGGGTCGCATTTGGATTAAAAAGCAAACCCCTCCAGGCGCGACGATCTCCTTTACAATTCCCCTTGCGCTCCAGCCTACTCAAACGACCCAATTGGAAAGAGAAGGTTAGGGTATGGGTAGCATTCTGATCGTGGAAGACGACCCGAATATCCGGAAATTGGTCCGGGTCAATCTGATGAAACGAGGCTACACCGTGAGCGAGGCTGGGGACAGCCACGAGGCAATGGCTCAATTTGAAGCGCAACCGGTAGACCTGGTGCTATTGGACCTGGTGCTGCCGGGTCTCTCTGGAGTGGATATCTGTGCCTGGATGCGGGCTCGCTCGGACGTGCCCATCATCGTTTTGAGTGCCCGCTCAGAGGAAGATCTCAAAGTGGCTGCCCTGGATGCCGGCGCGGACGATTATGTGACCAAACCGTTCGGGCAAGAAGAATTGCTGGCGCGAGTGCGCGCCTTCCTACGCCGATCCTATACTCCAACAAAAATCACTGAGACAAAAATCCAGATCGGTGACCTGCTCATCGACCTGGAAGCTCGCCGGGTATTTATCGAGGATAAAGACCTTCACTTCACCCGGACGGAAATGGCGCTCCTGACCGAGCTTGCCCATCATCTGGACGCCATCGTCTCGCATGATGAGTTAATCAGCCGTGTGTGGGGTTCGGAGTATCTGGGGTCTAATCATTATTTGCACACCTATCTCGGCCGGATACGGAAAAAACTGGGGGAATATGGCGAATTGCTCGAAACCGTGCCGGGAATGGGATATGATTTGCACTCCAAGAAAATCGAGTAGAACCTGTTGAACTATCAGAGAGAGCCTTCTTCCTTCCAGGAAAATGATAGGGTTTTAATAGGTCGTATTTGGGACATGGATAGATACTATCGGCTAACATAGCATGGTAAGGGAAATCCATCGATGATGAAGGAAGCCACATGGGATATAATCCTGGTGATGGACTTAATTTACAACTGCAGGTTACTATCCAACCCAACATCGGATTAGATGAGAATACTCGCCAGGTGATCACGCAAATCCTGAACGATGCGTTATCTGATGAGGTGATCCTGACGATAAAAACCCGCAGCTTATATTGGAACATCCATGGAGTCGCTTTTTTTGAACTGCGCACCCTCTTTGGCGCTCAATATCAACAGCTCTGCGACCTGTCTGACGAGATCGCTGAAAGAGCCCGGATGCTGGGTGGGGTTGCGTTGGGGAGCCTGCAAGTCTTCCTCGAGCACACCCGGTTGACAGAGCAAACTGCAGCAGTTCCAGACACGGTGCGCCTGCTAGCGGACCATGAAGCCATCATCCGTTTCTTGCGGGAGGATGCAAAAAAGTGTGTCGAAGAATATGAAGACGAAGGCACCCACGACTTGCTGGTTCGCGCTATCCGCTTGCATGAAAAAATGGCCTGGATGCTTCGCTCGTACGTAGAAATATAGGAAAACCGCTCCTCGGCTGGTTTCATCTGCGCAGATTAGAATTTTTCCACCGAGATTATGGTTCGACGATTCAGATGGAGATGTGGAGCGAATTTACAGGAGATATCGGTGAAATTTAAAATTCGGCCTCAGGCCTTGTATTTGATTTTGGGGGTGGTGATGATAGCCGCTCTCGTTTATATCTATTTGCCTAAATCCACAAAAACTGTCAACTTAACGATTAATCAAGTAGCCGAGGGAATCCAAAACGGGTCGATCTCTCAAGTTACAATCGATGGGAATACTTTAAATATCAGCTTCAAAAACGGAAGCCAAGGGATCGCCACCAAAGAGGCCAATTCGAGCTTAATCGATCAGCTCACCGCATTAGGGGTGACCCCGGCTCAGCTTAGCCCGACTAAAGTCAGCCTGGAGATTGCCTCTCCGAACCTGTTGTTGGGATTCCTTAGCTCATTCGGTTATATCATTGCGGTCGTCCTGATTGGAGGCGTTATTTTTCTAATCTTCCGGTCCGCCCGGCGTGGGAGTAATTCGGTAACATCCTTTGGAAAATCTACTGCGCGGATTGTCAACAGTGAACAACCCAATGTTACTTTCAACGATGTTGCCGGGTTGGAGGAGGCCCGTGAAGAGCTGAAGGAGGTGGTGGAATTCCTGCGCGAGCCCCAAAAATTCATTGCCCTGGGGGCACGCACACCGAAGGGAGTCCTGCTGGTTGGGGCACCGGGGACGGGTAAAACCTTATTGGCGAAGGCCGTCGCCGGAGAAGCCGGGGTACCCTTCTTCGCTATCTCCGGGTCCGAGTTTGTGGAAATGTTTGTCGGGGTAGGCGCAAGCCGGGTGCGCGATTTATTCGAGCAGGCAAAGAAGCAATCGCCTTGCATTATTTTTATTGATGAAATCGATGCAGTCGGACGCCAGCGTGGGATCGGACTGGGCGGGGGAAATGACGAACGCGAACAGACCCTCAATCAGATGTTGGTTGAGATGGATGGATTTAGCACGGACACCAACGTGATTGTCATCGCCGCTACCAACCGCCCGGACGTGCTCGACCCGGCGCTGCTGCGCCCAGGTCGTTTCGACCGGCGAGTAGTGCTCGACCAGCCCGATATGAGGGGGCGCGAAGCCATCCTGAAAGTCCATACACGCGGTAAGCCGATCGATCCCGCCGTCGATCTTTCCAAGCTCGCCCTTTCCATTCCAGGTTTCGTGGGGGCAGATATCGAAAATCTGGTCAACGAGGCGGCAATCCTGGCCGCTCGCCGGAGTAAGAAGGTCATCTCACAGGCAGAATTGGAAGAATCGATCGAGCGTGTTATCGCCGGCCCAGAACGCAAAAGCCACCTGATCAGCCAGAGAGAGAAGTTGGTCATCGCCTACCACGAGGCCGGGCATGCTGTCGTCATGCACGCCCTGGCCAAAGCGGATCCGGTGTTCAAGATCACGATTGTAGCCCGGGGATTGTCGGTTGGATATACAATGCCCCGCCCGACCGAAGACCGAACGTTGGAATCTCGAAAACGTCTCAATTCTGAAATGGTGAGCTTATTGGGCGGCCGCACAGCTGAAGAGCTGGTCTTTAACGATATTACCACCGGCGCATCGAATGACATCGAACGCGTTACCCAGATTGCACGCTTGATGGTAACCCAGCTCGGCATGACGGAAGCAATGGGAATGATGACTTATGGCAGAAGGCAAGAAATGGTTTTCTTGAGTCGCCAAATGTCTAACCAGCGCGACTATTCTGATACCATCGCCGAGCAAATTGACGCTCAAGTGTACCGGTTGGTGGACGATGCGCACGAGATGGCCCGGAAAATCCTGACACAATATCGGGTGCAATTGGATGCGGTCGCGAATCGTTTGCTGGAGATGGAAACCCTGACCCAGGGTGAGTTTGAGAGCATCTTCCCCTCCCCGGTGGCGAAAGAATCGGGCACTCCGGCCATGGTCTAATACCGGCTAGAATTTACAAATTGCTGACCGAAACTTCTCGAATCCCCCCAGATGTTCCAGATGAATTATCCCTGGCAGCAGAATTAACGCGAGTAAATGGCGATACTGTCAGGATTACGGGCGATAGACAGGCATTCGCAAAAAAATTGCGCGTGGATTTGTCTGATGAAACGATTTGTCTGCTGTTCGGAGGGATACAGGGGAGCCACATCGCAATAAAATCGGATGAGAAAAATGTAGATATTTGGACGACGCACGATTGGTTTGAAACCCCTCTATATTATTCGATTGAGAGGGATGAAATCGGGATCATGATTACCATTAATGATTTCTTCTTAATCGAACAGGCCCCCCGGACACTTGGCACCCGGATCATAGCAAACATGATATTTAACGCAGCCAGAATCCCGGAGTTGGTATCCATCCATGCATCTGCGACCCGGTTTTTTACCGCTCCAGACAGTGATACGATCCGGGAAGTCAACGGTTATTACTTCTTTCCGCGCCTTGGATTTAGCGCAAACCCCAAAAACGCCGACGATTACATTGAGATCCCAGAAAGAATTAAAGGCAAAAAGCTATGGTATATCATGCGAAATCCAGAGCTACGACAATGGTGGAAAGCAAATGGTCAGACGATTGATGTGAGTTTCAAAGTGAAAAGTAAAAGGAGTATTCAGGCCTTGTCGGCATATTTGAACGAAAAAGGGATCGGTAAGAACATTACCCATTGCATGTGTGTTTCCCGTAATGGCTCGTAATAATTCCCCCCTGCATGGTTTTATTGTTAGCGGATCCGGGCTGGAACAATCGAAGACGATCCACAGCCAAACCTCGATGGCAGAGACCGACGAATTTTGGGATTTCTTCTGGGAAACGCGTTTGCTGCCTATGGAGACTCTGGGCAAACGAGAGGCAATCCTGGCTGCCTCCAGAATGATCCGCTCGCTGGCCCAAAAGACAGCCCGACCGTTGCGCATATTAGAGTTGGGTTGTGGCGAGGGTCAAATTATGGGGACTCTTCTGGATGCACACGCCCAATTGTGTGATGTGCACGCGTCGGTGGGGATCGATGTAGACCGGCAAGCACTATCTCACTGCCGGCGTGCTTATCCCGGCGTGCGCTGGGTAGAAGGTGATTTTACCGATCGCGAGCTGCTCCTGGGGCTGGGTAAATTTGACATCCTCCTGCTCGTCAATGCCCTGCATGAGGTATTTTCGGAAGGATATTCTCCCGAATTAGGAGAGGTGGATGTTCCAGAAGCTAAGCAACGGGTCGAGCAGGCTCTCGCCGCGGCAGCAGGTTGTCTGGCGCCTGGAGGATGCCTGATATTGTTCGATGGGTTAGAACCCCCTGGCGACCCCTTCCAGCGGCTCAGAATCCACTTTCTCAGCGATCAAGCGCGGGATGAATTCGAATTATTTGCACGCCAATATCGCCCTTTCCGTATTGTTGCTCGCCAGATCGAATACCCTCAATCGGTCGAGCTTTCGCGGCGCGATTTCACCCGCTATATCACCAAATCGATCTTCATCAGCAAGCCTCTCTGGGAAACAGAGCGTTTCGAGAGCTATCAATATTATTCAGAGGTCGAATTTCGAGAGGTATTTGCTCGTAGGGGGCTTGAAATACTCGAACTGGCTACCCTGACGGTTAATGGGGAAAAATGGCGCAGCCGGGTGGAGGTCGAGCCATCTGACGCTGAGTTTCCGCAAGAGCATATCTTGATTCTGGCGCGGGCAGCCTCTGGTGCCGTTACGTAGCTGGCAAATCCTGCCTGCCGGAGTGTGTTATACTATTGGGACACCGCTAAATAGATACAATTTATCTGTTTTCGATGTAAGGGCTGGGGTTCGCCTTGGCTCAATCTTTTTGCCAAAAGGACTCCGAATGAGTTTTGATTCATTTTCTTTTTACCCGCAGATAAATGCGGGAATTATTTCCGCTGGTTATTCAGACCCCACCCCCATCCAAAGTAAATCCATTCCACCCATTATCGAAGGACGAGACGTTATTGGATTGGCCCAGACAGGAACTGGGAAGACAGCCGCCTTTGTTCTCCCCATCTTGCAGCGCCTCTTGAACGGCCCCACCGGCAAACTGCGTGCGCTCATCCTTGCACCAACCCGCGAACTGGCAGAGCAGACCCATGACGCTATCCAGATCTTTGGCCGCAAGACAGGGTTGCACAGCATGACGATCTATGGCGGAGTGAGCCCGCAACCACAGTTGAGAGGCCTGAGACAAGGGATTGAAATCGCTGTCGCTTGCCCCGGCCGGTTGCTGGATCTCATGAGCCAGAAGGTTGTCAACCTGAGCTCGATTGAAATCCTGGTTTTAGATGAAGCGGACCATATGTTTGATATGGGTTTCTTACCCGATATTCGGCGGATTCTGGCCGCCCTACCCACTCACCGCCAGACGCTGCTTTTCTCGGCAACCATGCCGACTGAGATCCGCGAGTTGGCGTCCCAACTCCTTCACCAACCGGTAACGGTTGAGATTGGAGCGAGACGGCCGGTAGAAACGGTCAGCCACGCCATCTATCCCATTGAACCCGACCGTAAGTATGACACGCTGCTGGCTCTGGTATCTCAGGCAGGCAGTGGTCAAATCCTCGTATTTACTCGCACCAAGCACCGGGCGAAAAAACTGGCCTTGCAGCTGACGAATTCTGGGCATCCGGCGAAATCTTTCCAGGGGAACATGTCGCAAAACCAGCGGCAAGAGGTGATGGATGGCTTTCGAGACGGGCAAGTGAAGGTGATGGTTGCGACCGACATTGCTGCGCGGGGTATTGACGTTTCTAAAATCTCATACGTCATCAATTACGACATGCCCACTACCGCTGACGGCTATACGCACCGAATCGGACGCACCGGGCGAATGACCCATCTGGGTACCGCCCTATCTCTCATCACTCAGGAGGATCTGCCCATCCTGCGCACTATCGAGCGGTTACTGGGTTATCCATTAGAAAGACGCCAGATTAGCAGATCCCACTAGCCTGACCCTCATCGCGAGCGAGCCGCCAGTTCCTTCTCACCCAATACGTAACGGTCATTCGTCGGCAATTGCAGGGTATATACCATCGCTCGCCCACGGGGGACAATGGTCATTTTGCGCACCTAATCCGCATTAGGAGTAAGGCTGGCGATCAGGGCGTGTCGAGCTTCGTCCACGGCGATTACCCTCTTATCATTCGAGGGAATGGATCGGGTCCTGCGCTCCTAGCAGGCGACGATCCGTTCAAATGCAGCGTCAAAATCGGCCATTTCGACCGCTTCTTTGCCATTCCGGGATGCCAGCAACACTGCTTCGTTCACCAGGTTGGCCAGATCAGCCCCTGAAAAGACGGGAGTCATCTGAGCAATATCCTCCAGGCTCGTGTTCTCAGCCAGGGTGACCAGCCGGGCGTGGATATCGATAATTTCCAGACGCCCCTGTCGGTCAGGGAGATCAATCATAATCTGACGATCAAACCGGCCGGGTCGCAAACGAGCTGGATCAAGAATCTCCGGACGGTTGGTAGCGGCCATCACAATCACTCCGCGGGCTGTTTCGAAGCCATCCATCTCGGCCAGCAACTGGTTGAGCGTCTGTTCGTGCTCCTCGTGCACGCCCATGGCGCCGGCCTCCGATGGCATCGATCTCATCAATAAAGATAATCGACGGGGAGCTTTTCTAGGCCCGGCTGAAGAGGTCCCGCACCCGTGAGGCGCCGACGCCGACAAACATCTCCACAAACTCGGCTCCGCTCAGATTTAAGAATTGTCCTCCCGCCTCACCGGCTGTTGCCCGGGCAAGCAGGGTTTTTCCGGTACCAGGGGGGCCAACCAGCAGCACCCCCTTGGGCATTTTGCCACCCAGCCTTTGGAAGTGGACCGGGTTTTTGAGGAATTCTGTCACCTCTTTCAGATCGGTGATCGCTTCTCCGGCGCCGCCAACGTCCTTAAAGGTCACCCCGGTCTGTTCTCCCATAATTACGCGGGCCTTGCTTTTACCAAAGGAAAATATATTGCCCATCGAGCTGGCGCCACCCCGGTTACGCCCGAAGAGAAAATACCATACGACGCCCATCAAGGCTAACGGCAAGACCCAGGTCAATAGAATACTTAGAAAACCACCACTACTGGGTGCCTGTCCGGTAATCTGCACATTTTTAACCTCTAACAGGTCCGTCAGGTTTGGATCATCCACCCGAACTGTCGTAAAAGATGTACCATCGTTCAGCTTACCCGTGATGTCGGTTGCGCTGATAATAACGCTGCTGACCTGGCCTGTTTTCAGATCCGTCTTGAACACACTGTAAGAGATCACTTGCGGCGCGGGACCTCGACCGGCGATCAGTTGATACCCCTTACAGAAAATAAGAGCGATGACGATCAAAGAAGTGATCGGTAGATTAAACCTTCGGTTGCCAGGTTGGCTTTCCATTTCTTTTATCATTGGTAATATCTGAATCCTGCTTCTCTCTTAAGGAATCCACTTATTAATCAATTCCACTTGAAAGTAGAAATCAGCATTTTGCAACCTTTTGAGTGAAATGGTTTAATTGCAGCTTCTATCTTAATTCCTTGTTGAGCCGACTTTCCTGAAATCGATATATCCTTTTTCAATATCGACTGATATTAGCTGCACACGAACCCGGTCGCCCACATCCAGTCCCTCGAAGCCATGCACCAGCCTCCCTTCAACAGGCATTTCGAGAAGCCGGACCCACGTTCCTTTCTCAGAAGCGCCTGTAACTAGCCCATCAAAATGTTGTCCGATGCGCGATTCTAATAGAAGCGCAGCCGCGGATTTACCGACCTGCCGTTCGACTTTGTTGGCTGCATCTTCTGCTTCGGTGCAATGAGCCGCCAGGACATCCAGCTCATCTTTACGATAAGGTACAGGTTTACTTTCCAGGGCAGCTTTTAATAAGCGTTGGGTAATCAGGTCGGGATAGCGACGGTTCGGAGCTGTCGAGTGAGCATAGTCTTTGACTGCCAGACCGAAATGACCCGTGACCCCCCCATCCGGAAGTTCGGCAATATATTCACCCACACCCAAGAGCTTGATCACAGCCAAAGATAAGTCGGGGAAGCGCAGCGGGTCGGCGGCTTTTTGCTTGACGAGAAATTCCTCCAACGCTTTTGAATTCGGATTTTCTGGAAGGTTGAACTTGTGATCCGCCGCAATTTCGACAATCCGCTCCCACCGTTTTGGCGTGCGCACCACGCGACGGATCGAGGGGAATTTCTTGGCCGAAAGATATCGTGCGGTGACTCCGTTTGCTGCAATCATGAAATCCTCAATGATCTCTTTGGCATGGTTCTTTTCTTCTATTTCGAGGGCGCGGATTTGATCACCGTCAAATACCGGTTTGGCCTCGATCGTATCCAGGCTGAGGGCCCCGTGAATATGGCGCAAATTTTTCATCCGTTGGGCCGTCCTGTCTTGCAACCGCAGATTCTCTTCCAGTCCATGGATAACAGCTACCCCCTCGGGAATAGGGGCATTCCCTTCCAACCAGGCGGCCACACTGTTATAGGCGAGTTTCGCATGATTACGGACACGCGCCCGGTAGATATCCGCATCCTGAAGGGATCCATCCATGCCGATGACCATTTCAACCACGATAGCCAGGCGATCCTCATTAAGATTCAATGAGGTAAGATCGGTAGAAAGCTTTTCGGGAAGCATTGGAAATATCATCGCCGCGGTGTATACCGAGGTCGTATTATGGTGTGCATGTTCGTCGATGGCAGACCCATCTTTTACCAACGCATCCACATCCGCCACGGCAACGTAAATCTTAACCTTGTCTCCAGGCATGCTTTCAGCTACGGTGAGCTGGTCCAGGTCAAGGGAATCATCATTGTCAATAGAAGCCCACAGAAGGTCCCTGAGGTCACGTGTCGGGTCACCTTTCGCTTCAGCAGGCGACTGAATCCTGCCCAGTTCGACTAGTTCTTCGGGAGAAAAACCGGGGAGTAATCCTCTTTCAAGCATCGCCCTCCGGGCGATCTTCTCTAATATGGCACGGTGCTGCTGGTCATTTGTATTCATAGGATTTCCGTATCATCACGATATGATTTTAGCCAGACCAAAGGCTGCAGCTGCTGCAAGCCCGCCGATCATCGTTGTCTGAATAGCGCTGCGAATGGGTCGCGTCCCGGTGAAGCGACCTTTAACGTAACCAAAGATCAGAAGAGCCACGAGAGTAAAAACAACCGAATAACCGAGAGCGGTTCCCGTTGTGTGGATCAGGATGTAGGGAGCCAACGGGATCAGCCCACTCGCGATGTAAGATAGACCGATGGTCAACGCGCTTTTAAGCGCGCGTTTGGGATCCGGTTTTTCGAGGCCCAATTCAAAACGCATCATGAAATCAACCCATGCCGTCGGGCGCAGACGTAAGGCGTTGGCCACAAGACTGCTTTGCTCTTTTTCAAGACCATAAGATAAAAATACTTGTTCCACTTCCGCGACCTCGACTTCCGGGATCGTGTCCACCTCGCGCTGCTCCATTGCACGTTCAGTGGCGTAATGCTCGGCATCGCTTCTGGCAGCCAGGTAACCCCCCAGGCCCATGGAGATCGATCCTGCCGCGATCTCCGCCAATCCGCCGGTAATGACGATGGAAGTTGAGTTGGCAATACCGGAGAGTCCTGCCGCGAGGGCAAAGGGGACGGTTAACCCATCGGACATTCCGATGACAATGTCTCTAAGGAGCTCGGAACCCGTAAAGTGATGCTCAACGTGCGGAGTTAGCGGTATGGTATCTACTCCAGTAGGAATTTCATTATCTTAAATAACGATCTCTGATTTTGGCTGCAATTTGGCGATCCGTCATCTTATCCACGGTTTCAATACCCACGATCCGCTCTCCAAGTCCTTCACGCTTTAAGGCATTTTCGAGTTCAACCTTTGCCTCGCCAGGACCAAATATCCAGATCGAATCTGCATCCCGGATCAGGGAGATAATCCCCTCATAGTATCTACCCAGGTGTTCCCCAAACTGCCGGTCTCGCATATCTTCTGCGGTCGAGCCTTGTGGATTGTTGGTATCTTTCGTATGCGTACCGCTTGAAAATCGGACATGCTTCTCCATGTTCGATCTTATTTCTCGGGTTACTTCGACTTCATTTTCGATCGAAACGATCACCGTCTTGCGATGGTCAATCCACAAACCTACTTCTTTTTTCATTGAAAATACTCCTTTACGACTTGCCCAAATCTACGTCTTGAAATAATGTAGATCGTGTCTTCAAGCTATTCAATATGTGGGCGCTTAATATTTGGCCGTGGCTGATGGATGCCTAAGCTCTTATTCATACTGTAGAATTGCTTCAGAAGTCTCTCCAATTCGTCAACAGCTTTTTCATTTGTGTAACCATACCGGCTTTTCAGCAAGGCCAGGTACCGTTCGCGTTTAGCGTTCGGCTTGCCTGGATCCTCCGCACTGTGTTTGCTTAACAACTCATGTACCTTCCCATGGGTTTGTTTATTCTGCTTATTAACGATATCTTGGGTCATGGCTTGTCTCCAAAAATAACGGATATTTTCACCCCACTATCTTAGAATTTGGTGTTTGAAGGGATGATTTATCATTATTATTATTATTATGCACGTCAGACTGTGTAATGTTCTCAGTCAGTCTTAATTCCAGGTCTGCCTGGAGGAAAGCCAGCGTAGACTCGGCGCCTTGATTCTCATTCGGCCGGTCTGGGTGCAATCCATCCCGACAGCCACCTGTCGTAGGGTCATAGACCGGGAGGTGTAAGTCATTGCGCCCGAGGAACCATTCAAACGCGCGCCGGGCTTCCTTGAACCACCTTTTTTCCCCCGTGATACGGTTCGCTTCAAGGCAGGCAGAGACCATCGTCTGCGCCTCGGTAGGTTGTTGATCGAAACGGGCGCGTTCACCACCTCGTGGATAAAAGCCGTTGGAGCCAATCGGGACAAAATACTTGCCGTCCGAATCCGCGTGCTGCACTTCCGCCAGCCAATTCAACGACTCCAACCCTGCCTCGGTCATTGCCGCATTCTGCATGGATTCGCCGCATACCAGCATGGCATGGGATAAAGCAGCGTTGCAATAAGTCAACTTTTGCTCGAACCAATCCCATCCATCCGCACGATTGTTTTGGTAAAGTCCCAACAACCTCCCTGCCAATTCTTCTTGCACCTGGCCTGCGCGCCGGTCACCAGCAAAACGCCCTAGATATTCGTGGATGCCAATGATTGCAAATGCCCAGGCGCGCGGACTGCTCGTTTCGAGGATGGCAAGCAGAGACTGTTGAAATATCCGGCTCGCCATATTTTGAAGTGTTGGCGTATTCGAACGACCTAATATAGTGCCTAAGGCCCACAGGGCACGGCCATGACTGTCATCCGAGCCTGTGTCTTCGAGCCATTGATGTTGATAATCCATGAAGTTGCGAAAACGCCTGTTCTCTGCGTTGAAAGCATACCAAATGAAAGCGAGATAGCGGGTTGCTAACCCGGCGGCTTCCTTATTGCCGATTTCTTCGAGGAGCGCGCTTACCAGTAAAGCCCGCGTGTTATCGTCAGTGGTATAACCTTCGTTGTAGTTGGGGATGGTGAAAATGGCATGTTGTAGTATACCGGTTCCATCCGTCATGTTGTGCAAGTGATCCAATTTGAGTGGGGGCAATTCCCCGGTAGTTTTATCCAGTGGTTTAACTGCGAAATCAGCCTGCGCATATTGATGGTGCTCGCTGCGGGCGCGTTCAAAACTTTGCATATAACGGCTTGCAACCTGAGACCAGATCATATCGCGGCCAAATAGATAGGCACGCTTGCGCATGGCATGGCGCTTGGATTCATTATCCAGCAAATCGATTACCTGCCCGGCTAACGCCTGCGGGTCCTGAAATGGCACCAGCACCCCGCGTTCCTCAGCAAGCATTTCCTCCGCATACCAATAGGGTGTTGAAATGACCGCCTTGCCAGCTCCCAGAGTGTATGCTAGCGTGCCAGAGGTTATCTGAGCCACATCAAGATACGGCGTGATGTAGATGTCCGCGGCGCTGATGAATTGAACAAGTTCATCCAGACTCACAAAGCGATTATAGAAAATCACATTTGCTTCTACACCCTTCTCGCGAGCCAACCATTGCAAAGATAACCGATAATTTTCACCCTCGTTTCGAATTACATGAGGGTGGGTTGCGCCGACAATGATATACACCACGTTCGGGTGTTTTTCCAGAATGGTGGGTAGAGCCGTAATGACATTCTCGATGCCTTTGTTTGCCGAGAGCAACCCAAAGCTAAGCAGAACACTTTTGCCTTCCACCCCAAACAAATCCTTATAAAAACTGGAATCCATAAAAGGCACATCGGGTATGCCGTGCGGGATAAGATCGATCTTTTCGGGCGGTACGTGATAGATGTCCTGCAAGAATTCAACGCCGCGTAGACTCATGACTACTACTCGATCCGATAAGGATGCGATTTCTTCGAGCACACGGTGCTGATCATGATTGGGGTTGCGTAAAATCGTGTGGAAGGTGGTAACGATGGGCATGCGCAACTCATGCAATAGCGCAAGAATATAACTGCCCGCACGTCCGCCAAAAATTCCATATTCATGTTGCAATGACACGATATCCACATTGTTGATATTGAGGAAATCCGCGGCACGGCGGTAGGAATCTATTTCCTTCTCGGTTAGCTCGAAGCGGACACGTGGCGGATAATCGTAGCCCTCTTCGATATCATTGACCGGCAGGGCAATGCACGAAGTGTTTTTGTACTCGTCGGCGATAGCCTCACAAAGATCGGTGGTGAATGTGGCAATGCCGCACTGACGAGGCAGGTAATTCCCTATAAAAGCAATTCGATTGATGATCGAATGAGCAGATGGCTCCAAATCACATTTCTCCTTCCAGACACCCCTTCTAAGCTGGTAAAACGCTGGCAGCGATCGACACGCAACCGATACTCAGCCCGACAATTTTTAATGAGGAATATGCAAGTTGGATAGCACTTCCGGAGCGTGCCTGACTTTCTCCCGAGCGTTGACGTACCTGGTCTGATCGCCGGAGTGAGAACGGTTTACACCACCCCAAGGAGGTTTAATATAACGAGAATGACGGCGATAACGATCAGGGTGTGGATCCAACCCCCTGTGCGCGGTAACCTTGGGCTTATGTTCCGACCTAAAAAGCCAAGCAGCCACAGTACTACTAGTACTATGATGATAATCCACAACAGTGACATGAGGAGTCTCCTTTTGAATGATCAATCCCTTGACATAAACTAGGCCCGGATCTCAGCCGGTGGTATCCTTACGAACGAAAGCTTTAGCTACCACTACCTCAGCAATAGCCCCCATTCAACCGCACGGTTAGGCGCCACACCATGAGGATGAAATTATTAAGGGTTGTTAGTAGATAGGTTAGCCTCCAGTTGCGTCAAGTTCTTTGTCAACTGATCCAGCTCCGGCTGCGCTGACTTAAGGTTGGATGTCTGCACATCAGTCAAGGCCTGGGTAGCGTTTTGTTGCATAGCGGTAAACACATCTTTTTGACTCGTATCCGGCAAGCCGGAAAGTGTGTTCAGCGCTTCGGACGCCTGGATCAACGACAGGCGCGCTCCAGCGTAATCGTTGGCGACCACCGCCAGGCTGGCTCCACGCACACCTGACAAGGCTTTGAGCACGTACATTTGTAAAGAGACAGCATCCAGATCCTTTTGCAGAGTCTCGTTGCCCGTCTGCAGCGTCTTGATCTGATCGGTTTGGCTGGTGATCGAGGCGTTGGCGGTCCCCAGGTCGGTGATGGCTTTGTCAAGCTTCTGCCGGGTGGGGAAGTAGAGCGTGAAGGCAACCAACAATGCACCCAAACCAAACGCCAACAGAACCACCAGCATCCATCGCAAAACGCCGCTCATGGACCTATGAGGGCGGAATACAGAATTGGCTTCGGTTTTTATCGATTCTTTTTCGTCCATAGTGATTATCCTAATCCAACGACTTTCACTGATTCAGCGGGGTGGTGCTCTCGAACAGGATAGATTTCACGCTTGACCAACTAGTGGCGGCGGGAGCGAGAGCACTTGCCGGCTGCGGATGCCTTCAAGTTTTTGCTATAGTATCAGTCTAATCGTAATGGCTATCTGCGTCCCTAATACAACCTATAAAATATCAAAAAATATTTACAATATGGGTTGAACTTAACTTCTTTGACGAGAGAGCCGATTGCGGTGGCGGTATGTGCCGCCATGACCCGCCAGGTCAACCAGGAGAGCGATCCCTAATACGAGCCATTCGTAGCCCACGATACCCCCCGGGAAAAGAAAGAGGTAAGCCAGGGTCGTCCAGGGCAGGAAAATGCCACCCAGCAGCGTCCAGAGCCAGGCTGGTAACGCCGGGAGGCCCGGCAAGACCCAGCTCGCAAAAGGAAGGTCGTGGGATTGCGGGTTCGTCACCCACCAGTACACAATGCCGATTCGCGGAATGAACACTAACAAAATGGTAGTCAGACAACACATATTTCCCTCCTTGCTTCGAAAGACCAGACGAAGTTGATATCATTATACAAAAAATTGTGAAGACCTGGCTGGTATGACCACTGGGGAAAGATCGTCCGGTGGCCCGCTAACCAACGATGCACGCCTGGGTAAGCCGGAAGCCTGGCAATCGGTTGATGATGGCTGACCCAATGAGTTAATCACTCCCAGGTCACGTGACCTTTGACTTCAGGCAAGCGTTGCTTCATCGATATGCTGCGCACGGTCCTCTCCCGGTCCTGATCGCAATCCTGGCGCCTGTATTCCGACCATTACTGCCAGGACATGTCGCTGCACTTCGATCCGCACCAGCCCTTCACCTAATGCAGTCCCATCCGTCATAACCTGCATCGCCGGGTGGGTATCAATTTCCACCCTGCGCACGCGGAAGTGCTGGATGCGTGGGTCTTCCGGCTTGCCGACACCCACGCCCTGGAAAACGTAGCGCAGCAGGTCCATCTTGGATAGGTCGGCAAAGAACAGTACATCGAGCAAGCCGTCCTTAAACGAAGCCAGGGTGCTAACCTGATAATGGAGGCCGATATAAGGCATATTGGAAACCAGCACTACGTGACCCAGATTGTGAATCTCCCGCTTGTCATCCAGTAATAGATTTATCTCGGCGGGAGGGGAAGTGGCCAATGTGGCCAGGAAATCACCTACACGTGCAAGGTTGCCGTGCTGGATATCGTCGGCAGACGGGAAGAGAGTCGAAATCAGCCCGACTGAGCAAACTTCCAGGAAAGGGGTCTTAATGTTGCCGCAGGTGGCCATGCCAACATCCACTTTGATCCGCCGGCCCGTTCGCAAGATGGCGATGGCAGCCGGGATATAGGATGGGATTCCCAGGCTGAGGGCTGTGTTATTCTGCGTGCCGATGGGGATGATACCCAGGGTGGCGTGTGTACCGGCCAGCGTCCTGGCCACGGCAGAAATAGTCCCATCACCGCCGCAGACCACGAACATGCGGATCTCCTGCGCCAGAGCATCTCGGACCACCCCTGGCAGATCGCAGCCTGGTTCGACCAGAAAGGTTTCCGGTACGAGCTTCCAGCTCTGCATCTCATGGATCACATCCACAATCTCTATGGGCGATGCTCTGGCTGCCCCTGCACTGGGATTGAAGATGAGCTTGGTTCGCAGGCGACGTTTATTCGTAGAGTGATATTCCATAATATATAATCCTCATTCGCCAAACTTGCGAAAAAACCAGGTCTTTACCACTTGAGTCAGAATCACATAACTAACATATCAATATGATTGCCAGCAACAGCCAATATATCGGTGGAAGTATGACAAATCCAATCGTGGTTGCAAGCGGAGAAACCGTCAGCCAGGCACCCACTGAGACGATGATCAATGAGCTGACGATCAACGACCAACTGGCTTGACTCTGAATGAAGGGGATCTTATTGGTACGGATGACGTGAATGATCAGCGTCTGGGTAAAGAGCGACTCCACGAACCAGCCGGTGTGGAATAAAGCCGGGTTGTTCCAGGAACATTGTCAGTAGCTACACACCCCATTCCTACCAAATGATCTGTAAAATGGGCTTCTTTCACTCCGGGGCGTTTCCCCGTAGATTGAGACAAGTTCAGGGTCGTCTTCACTTCATCCATCCATACCTCCATGATTTCCGATGAAGGTCATCGACGAACTCTAAACTACAGTTCGGATTCTTTACTATAAAAATATAAATCCACAAAGAATACGACGTATTTTTTGGTTGTTTCGTGGATTCGTTGTTTACAGTCCTCCGTGGGAACACTCGTCATCTCTTAGCAGCAACCCACGGAGGACATTGGCTGATCTTAGCGTAAAATACTTCGCCTTCTTCCACCCCCCAACAACCGTAACAGGATGAGCAGTATTACTGCCCCTGCAAATGCCACCACAATCGACTCCAGGTTAATCCCATTCACCCCAGCGCCGATATGCAGCAGTGAAGTAGCAATCCAGCCTCCCAACAATCCGCCAAGCACGCCGACGATAATATCCCCAATCAACCCATAGCCGCCCCCTCGCATTACTCTTCCGGCTAACCAACCGGCGATCAAACCAACTACGATCCATGAAAGCCATCCCATAATAATCCTCCAATTGTCTTATCTGATATATCAAGTTTTATTAATCATGCGCAATAAATGCGCCTTACGGATACCTGGACCTACGTGTTCTGTAGCTCCGGATTTTCAGCCGGTAACATAACTTAACTCTCGGTGTGTGCCTATCCCCATGATCAAACGGAACCCGGTGTCTGGGTATCCGTACGATTAGTGACGGTCGTTTGATTGGCGTCTACGGGCGCCTGGGTGGTTATGCGATCGGTCGTCGTTGTCTACCTAAATCCCAAAGGCGCTTGCTGCAGAGTGTGATCGGCAACCGTCGTCTGTCTGACACTCACAGGTCCGCGCGGGCGGTAGAAAAGCACATAAACGATCCGTGCAAGCGCCCAGGCGATCAGCAGGTACACGATCATCGCAATGATCGAAGAAATTTCCAACACCATACCGCCAGCTATCGGGGTTCCCACCAAACTGGCAAAGGGAGCTACAAAGAAATTGCTCACGCTGTACAGAAGCGCTGCGAAAGGATTAGCTGCATTGACCGCGATCAACTTGAAAATAACTCGCAGTGCAATCACAGCTTCGAGAATGCCCAGCAGCAACCAGATAATTTGTGTGACCTTCAAGGTTGTGGTACACTGCTCACTTCCCTTTTCAAGTTCTGTGGTTCTTACTTCTTGATAACCTGTCAATTTTCCCTCTTTTTGTATTCTTCTTCGAACTACCCGGGTGGTGCTTTTGTTTTCCTGGAGTGGTCCGATTAATAAATCAAGGTGACGCTTACCTTAATCACCTAGCAAAATTCTGTCTCTGGCCTACGCCGTGAATGATCTCCGGCTTGATATGGGACCGGAGCAACCAGGCCATCCTTTCGTGCAGACGCATAACGCCTACCAGCAATTCGAAAGTACCTTCGTCCTCGTACTCCTCTGAACACTTGCGGATATCATCTCGCAAGCAACGGATGAAAGCCTCCTGGTCGGCTAAAATATTGATGGACCCTGGAACCATAGTGAGTTTTCCATCCAACCTGGCAGTATCCAATAATTCTTTGGGACCGCTCAGGGGAGAACCGCCCAAGATTTGAATCCTTTCTCCAATCTCACGCGTGATGGCATTGATCTGCTTATATTGAGCATTATAGAGAGGCTGTAGCTCAGGAACATTCTCTCCGCTTGAATGCCCATTCGCGCGGCGGGTTTTTAGCGACAGCACAGCCTCATCGGCCAGGAGATGATTGAGGATTTCGACAACAGACTGGCGGGCAGCAGCATCCAAACCGATGTTTGGCTGGAAAGTAACCTGTAAATTCTTATGTTCGTAGGAAATGGTTTGTGGCATACTGCTCCTTTTGATCAGATGAAGATCTGACTATTGGATTCTCGGCTTATAAACTGTGCCTGCCGCGCGGGCTTCTTGTTTCAACCTCCGTACATGGATGCGCTGTCCTTTGGACAATCGTCTAGTTTTCGTCTTGCTTATCTTGTTTACCATAGGGTTTGCCTCCTGCAATTGAGCATTGATTAATTTCTATCATAGCAGGCGGAGCCTATCTAAGTCCCTACGAGAGTCTATTAAATTCCTAATAAATCTCGTCTTTCTAATATCAAAGCATCGAGCCTCGCGAGGAGGCTCGATGCTGGTCATTTTACTTTAAAGCCTTATTGCTGCTTGATTAGAATGTTGTAGGCCGACCGCCCGTGGTTGGCCGTTCTTCACGCGACCTGGCAATGTTGACCTTAAGCGTATTGGCATTCAGGTTCATGGCGTTGAACATGACGACAGCTTTCTCTGCTTCGTCTTGGCTGCTCATCGTGACAAAGGCAAAACCCCTTGGTTCCCCTGTTTGGCGGTCCATGATAATATCTACCGATCCTACGGTACCGGCCTCACTGAACATTGTACGCAAATCCTGTTCGTTCGTATCGTGAGACATATTTCCAACATAAAGTTTTGTTTCCATTTTTTCCATGCTTTCTGTATTAAAGATTATTGAGATACCATCCATTGTATGCGATAGGGTCTGCCCAAGTCCTTGAAATAACCTATTAAATATCTATTATTTTTAGCAGGTGACGTTATCGATCCTTTTGATTGAAGCTCTATTCCATCTCCGCTACTCCGGCCTTCAACCCAGAGCAATCAACCCATGATAATGAACGTTGGCATCCATACAGAAGGTTGCCACCAGCTGCCCTTCACCACTTGAAATAAAGTAAAATTCACCTTATATGCCCCGCATATCAGCTCGAACGATCGAAGAGAATTTAGAGACGGAATTCCACGTCTCCAGGATCATTATTGCTTATAAATTTCTGCTTGGGCTTGTCGAATTCTTCTCTGGAATCGGCCTGATAATCTGGGGTGGGAGTGCCTTCAGGCTGTATCAAATGTTCATTTCACAAGAATTGACCGAAGATCCGCACGATTTGTTAGCTCAACTGACCGAGCGTATTGTTCCATCACTTTTTGCCCAGCACACCTCCCTGGCAGCCTATCTGATTGTACTCGGCGCGGCGAAACTGGCCGGAGCAATTGGGTTAATCTACCAGAAGAATTGGGGAGTAGACCTTTTGGTCGGCCTGACCGTGGTCATGTTCCCATTTCAGATCGTCAGTTTAATACTTCATCCGATCATCTCGGATTTGATCTATCTTGTGGTCGGCCTCTTAATCGCCCTGTACCTGGTCAATTTCAAGCCCAAAGCCTGGATTTCAAGGATGTGGTATCGAGGAAAAACCCAACTGGAGAAAATCCGCGGTTGAAGGAGTACCGGGTTCTCCACCCGAAGATCGTGATTTGAAAAGGCATTGGGGTGGTCATAGCCACCGGAATGCCCCTCATGGTCTTCGCAGGGGTTTTGCATTGGGTTCTGCAAATCCTGGCAAGATGATCCAGGTCGGTGGATCTCACCCCCCATAGGCCTCCTCAGCTCAAGCATATTTTGCTGATCCGTTTGGCCATGGCGATAATCGTCAGAATAGGCGGGATCCCTAAAGATTTGGGCAGCAAGCTGGCATCGGCCACGTAGAGGTTTTCAGGAAGCCGGTTAGAATGGAAGCTAGAGGCCTCCTTTTCGGTGAGCGGCAGCATCCCGCCCGGATGGCCGGCGATCACACTCCCCAGGAACGTCGCTTCATCACAGGCCCCTAAACGGCATAGAATCTCCCTGCAGATCCCTACACCCTCGTCCAGCCTGCGCCGGTCTTGGTCCGTGAGGGTTTTATCCACTCGCTGGCTCGAAATGCTTCCGAGTCCGTCATCCGCCAGTTTGATCATGATCGAGACGATATCCCCGGCATGAGGGCGCCAATCCTGATTGAATAGGAAGCTCAGATGATCGAAGTAAGGGGATAGGATGAGTCGTTCTTGGATGGAGACGAACGGCATGGTAATCTCTTTGTATTGCATGCTCTTAGGCACCCTGGCTGCCACACACAGGACCGGGTCGACGAACAGGCGCGGCTCGCAAGGGATGCCCGAATTATCCAGGATGACCGGAGTCCCCAGCCCTCCTGCAGCCAGTATAACCAGGTCAGCCGGGAAGAAATGGTGATTCCAGCCATTTTTAGCCCGCACGCCGGTCGCTCGCCCGCCATCAATCACTACGCTCTCCACATGACAGCCGGTGATTACCTGTGCCCCTTTATCTTGAGCGATCCTCAGGAACCGACGACTGTCCCACTTGATCCCATTGGGGCAGCCCAACTGGCAGCGACCGCAATGCAGGCAGCGCTCATACTCCCCCATCTTAGGCATTGGCTGCGGCTCTAGGCCCAGCTCCTGGAAGATGGCGAACAGCCGCCGGGTGACCTTGTGCCACTTCTTCTGGTGGGCGGTGGTCACCGGGACCTCACGGTAGACTTCCGCGAACTCAGCGTCTAAATTGATCCCCAGAGTTTTCAGATCCCGATCCATGCGCAGGGCATTCCCGGTACAGATCGTAGTCGTCCCTCCCAACCCGATCCCATTCACCAGGATCATATCATCGGTTGCTTTCCGGATCTTATATGCCGGGATGACGAATTGGATCTCGCGCTCGTCGAAGAACATACCGAACCGCCGTAACTTTTCCAGGCCTTCCAGCTTCATTGTAAAAGGCTTGAATTCTTTGCCGGCTTCCAGTACCGTCACCTCATAATTGCCCTGGAGTTCCTTCGCCACAGTCGCGCCGCCAGCCCCACTGCCGACCACGATGGCTTTTTTCATCTATCCCCACTCCTTCTTATACATAATTTCGCCCTGCAGCTCTCCCCACCCTCCGTAAGGCGCTCCGAGAACGTCAGCCTGCCGCCTCCCGATAAGCCCGAGAAGACTCCATCATCGAATGCCGAGACCAGATCGCATAACGGACCGCTATAGAACTGGCTAAAGTAGCAGCGTTTCACCGTTATGTCGCCCTGGTGATTCCCCTGGATTTCAACCCCGATCGCCCGGTAGAGGATCTGCCCAAGATCCATCACCTCCTCCATCGTATCGACCCCGAACCAATTGCGAAGTCGCACGCCTAAGGGATAAGCGTGCTGGTATAGCAGGGTTTTGATAATCGATACTTCACGACCAGCTCGGAGAGCTTTTTCAGCCTGCTCCCGGGTAAACAAGGCATAGGCCCGATGGCAATCGTCGGAGGAGAGGTGATCAAGCGCAGGAGCCGGGCACCCGAAGGCATCTGCTGTGGCCTCACCTAGCTGTGCAAAGATCTTTTTGCGGATAAAGGCCGGTAGATTATGTGGGAGAACCTTTATTAATACGCGCATCTTAATCCCTCCCGGCCTCGCCCACGTGCAGGACGGCTTGAGAAATGTTCATACCGTTGTACAGACCCTCTAAGACATCCTTCAGCCGCCGGGAAATCTCCCGGCGCTTCAGCTTGAGGTTCGCGGTCAGGTCGCCAGCCTCGATTGAGAGATCGTTGGCCAGCACAGCCCAGCGCTTAACCTGCTCGGGGTGCGACAGATCGTGGTTGACCTGGCCGACCAGGCGGTCGATACGTTGCCCGGCGTCCTGGTCCAGGGTTTTACCTTGGACCCATAGCAGGGCGACACAGTATGGGTGTTTCTCGCCGACCAGCATCGCCTCAGTCACTCCAGGGATCTCCCGCAGGAGCGTTTCAACTTTCGCCGGTTGAATGTACTTTCCATAGGAGGTTTTGAACAGATCTTTCTTGCGTCCTTTCAGCACCAGACTTCCTTCCGAAGAGAGAGAGCCCAGGTCACCGGTTAATAACCACCTATCTTGGAAAGGTTGATTTGATTTTCCACCACCCTGCTCATTGAAATATCCTGCCATCACCTGGGGGCCGCGCACCAATACCTCGCCGTCCTCGGCCACTCGAATCTCCGTTTGGGGTAGGAGCTCACCTACTGTCCCCAGGCGGTTCGCTCCCAGACGGTTCAGGGTAACCAGCGGCGCTTCAGTCATCCCGTAAGCGTTGTGGATCTCGATGCCCAACTCTCGGAAATTCTGTAGCAAGCCCACGTCACAAGGGGCTGAGCCGGCGATCAACTGGGCACAGCGGTTCAGACCGGCTTTTCTCAGAGTTTGCCAGCGAAGTAATTTACCCAGGGCTCGCTTCCACGGCCCGCTGCAGAGGCCCAAATAGAGGCGTCCAACCGGATTCGCCTTCAGCGTCTCCCAGATCTTTTCGTAGATGCGAGGCACGGAGAAGAAGATCGTTGGTCGCACCAGGGGCAAAGCGTGCTGGAGGTCTTTCAGGTCTTCTAAAAAGTAGATGTTCACTGCCGCAGGCATGTAATAGGGGGCGTAGGTCGCCAGGATTCCCTCGATCACATGATTCATGGGCAGGAAGGAGAGGTAATGGGTCGTCTTGTTACGAGCCTTCCAGGGAAGTAAGGAAGCCAGGGTCTGCCCCATCCAGCGCAAGTGCTGATGCTGAAAGCTCACCCCTTTGGGCCGGCCAGTGGTTCCTGAAGTATAGCGCAGCGTCGCCAGATCGCCCAAGCCGACCGGCGCGCGGAGGGGCACCTGGCGACCCGACCCCAAGGTCATGAAGACCTCCCAAGAGATCACCTCCCGTCCCAAGTCTGCAGGTAGAGGTCCCTTGCAAAAAGAGACAACCGGTAGATGCGCCTGGATCTCCCCCAGACGCTCGAGGATTTTCGAGGCGCCGACGAACAGCACCCGAGCCCCGCTGGCAGCTAGGATGTGATCGATATCGGCCGGCGGGCTGGTGTAAACCAGCGGGACGCTCACCGCCCCGACCAGACCGATGGCTGCGTCCAGAGTAAGGTAGCGGGCACTATTGTGACCGACGATGGCGACCCGGTCTCCAGGTAGGACACCGAGGGCAGTCAGGGATCCGGCAGCCGCCAGGATCTCCCGCCGTATTTCGCCAGCGTCGTGCCTGACCAGCCTCCCATCCACGATGTCGAAGTATCTGATCGGCCGGGTCTTACTACCCAGCCGGAGGAGGAGCTGCTCGTAAACATTGCGATCTGTGCGGTGCATAAAGCCCTGGTCGAAAGCATACGCGAGCAAGCGAGGCAGAAACTCGCGCCAGTTCAAGGTATAAGGACCCAACAGCCGGTCGACATTTTCTCGCTGGAATTGTTTGCGTTCGTTGAAATAGGGCAGAAGGGTAGAGAGGCCGTTGAGTTCAGGCCAATGGGATATGCACCGGGTTTGCCTCAAAAATCCTGAATGGATCGCATTCCCACGCTCAAGCCTGTACCGCTTTTGAGGCAGTTGCAGTCGGATGAACAATGGCCGGGGCAGGTGCACCCCGTGGTTCTCGCGCGCCCAGGTTCGGGCGAATTCCAATAGCTCGCCCGCCTGGGGTAGCGACCCGGCTGGGGCTGTCAGATGGAAGTTCAACCCAGTAGCCTCCGGGGAGAAGGTCAGGCGAACAATAGCTTCGGCCACGTAGTCCACCGGGATGATGTTGACCGGCAGAGCACGGTCGGTCGGGATGATGGGCAACTTCCCGGTCAGGTAGAGCCGCAGGGGAAAGTAGAAAGTGTTGAAAGTCCGGATTTCGCCAGTATCCACGGCGCCTGCAATCATCCCCGGGCGAAAGACAGAAACCGGCAGCTCGCTCTTGGCTGCCTGAACGAGGCATTCGCCTTCATATTTGCTGAGCTCGTACGCGCAGGAAAAGCCATACTCCCCGGTCAGATCCGCCTCCGGAATGGGGCCGGTCCGTCCACCCGCTACATAAGCCGTGGAGACGTGGGCGTAACGTTCGAGGCCGTGATTGCGGTGAGCAAAATGGGCTAACTCCAACATGTTGGCTGTTCCCTGGAAATTGGTTTTGCGCAGCTCGTCGAGAGGGGCATCTAAACGCAGATCGGCCGCACTATGAATGATGTGGGTAATGCGGCTCGCCAGGCAGGAATACGTGGCCTCATCCAGCCCCAGGTGGGGCAACGAGACATCGCCTGGGATAATCTCGACCTTCCCCTTTTTGTGAAGTCCCGCTCCATCTCCCCCTCCAACGGCAGGATCGGAGGTGAGCGCTGAGACCAGCTCAGGCCAATCCCACCAGGCGCGCGAAAGGTGGTGAGCAGCAGCCGCCTGATTGTCGGCGCGCACCAGGGCAATGATGGTCAGGTCCGTTTCGCGGAGCAGCCGCCGGGCGATCTGAGCGCCCAGAAAACCGGTCGCGCCTGTGAGCAAAACATAGCGATTCGAGGTGTTCCCGTTCATGCTGCCTCCATATAAATAGTTGCTGCGCCAGGTACAGGCTCCCAGCCCTGTGCCAGGACGAAATCCTTGAGCAGAGTGCGGTTGCGCCGGGCATCACCTTGGTGCTGCTCAAAACCAACCTGCAAGGCTTCTTGTATGCAGTAGGGATCCTCCAGCAACCTCTCAACACGTAGTTTTAAGCTTTCGTATAGATCGTGTGTACCAGGCTCGACAAAGAAATCCTCGAACAGGCCTAGCTCCTGATAGATGGTTTTCAACCGCAGGTCATGGCCGATCGCGATTTGTGGGACCTGAGCAGCCAGGGAGAGCACGCAGGCGTGATAGCGGGAGGTCAACAACAGGTCAAGGCTGCGCAGGATAGATACCATCTGAGACGCGTTGTACTGGCGAGAACAGAAGATGCGCGCCCTCTCGGGATGGACCATGTAACCGTGCACCTTGTGAAGCATGGCTTCATCCAGCTCTTCCATCCCGATCAGAGCGACCGATTTGTCATAGCGCGTGATCATGTCATC
The DNA here is from genome assembly GCA_023381565.1 of Chloroflexota bacterium. GTDB lineage: Bacteria > Chloroflexota > Anaerolineae > Anaerolineales > Anaerolineaceae > JAMCRR01. The sequence continues at coordinate 41,034 of JAMCRR010000151.1, read as the reverse complement.
AGCCAGGGCCGCATAACTGCGCGCCAGTGCCTCTGTGAGGCGCGTTCGTTCTGGCGAGTGTGTGAAATACAATGGCCTCTTATAGCAATCTGCCTTGGGCCCCCAGGGTTTCATGACCACTGGCCACTGATAGAAGTCCACCAGCGCCATACCCACCACATCAGGTCCTGCCTCAGGCCAGGCCCTGAAAAGCAGACCAGCGTCGGCTGGGTTTGGGCAGAAACTGAAAGCATTGTCGGCGGTTACTTCTAAGGGAGCGGTCACACCATAAGAGTGCATACGCTTAGCGGCGGCTGCCGCCCGGGTGATGATCAGCGATGTTTTGCTGGCTTCGTGGCGCACCAGCCAGCGGTTAAAGGCCGACTTGATCTCACCAGCATCTACCGCATAGGCCAGGCAGGGCTTACCCATATCATCGGCGCAGCGCGTCGTCCACAGATAGGCCCATAGCAAAACCGAGCTCCAGGTATCCATATAAGTGCTGCCCTCAACCAGCATGACCAGGTCGTTCTCACGTACCAGGCGGCGCAGCGTGGAGAAGAAAATGGTCGGCAGTGGAGCGATGCGCAAGTTAGGCGTCTCTTTGACATATCGCCGCAAGTTGGGCGGGTTGATACTGGGAATGGTGATCACCACCTGTGGGCCAAACACCGCGCGCACATCTTCGATGTCGGCCAGGAGCAGAGCTTCTGCTCCAGTGTTGTTTGCGCCACTGTAACCGAGCAGCAGCACCCGCAATGCAGATTGGGCAGTAAATGGGAAGAGAGACTTTTTAATATTCATGGTGATTATTCCTTGACAGTTAATGAACTATCCTGATGAGTATCTGACTATAATTTAGCGCGCGGCGAGACAGCCCGCATCTGCCAAAGGGGATAATCAAGGTTTATTTGCGGGGTTTATTTACAGGGTTTACCCCGTATTTCTATAAGATGGATTTAAAAGGATGGATGTGGGATTGTTAAGGAAGGATACTTAGCTTCCTGGCCCGGGCGACTGCCTCGGTCCGGTTGGCAACGTCCAACTTGCGATAGATACTGGCTGTGTGGGCTTTGACGGTCCCCGGGGAGACGATGAGCTGCCGGGCGATCTCCTGGTTGGTTCTGCCCAGGGCTATCAGATGCAGTACTTCCAGCTCGCGCTGGCTTAAGGGCTCAACCATGCCTCTGACAGGGGAGGTTCTTTCCTGGACTTTGGTTTCCAGGTGCGGCTCAGCTTCGAATTGGGAGAGCACATGGGCAGCGAAGTCTCGGAGTGGGCTCTGGCAGGCATGGGCCAGCCATTGAGCGAGCAGCAGCTGCATGGGTTCACCTTCATCCAGGAAGACGCGCACATAGCCCTCCGGCTCTGCCAGGGCGAGACAGGAATCGATTAATGCGAAGGCTTCCGGCAGGCGCTGCTGTCCGGCCTTCGCCGTGGCCAGGAGTAAATTGGATTCGATCTGCCCGGTTATCCGATTGCCATACATTTCCAGGGGGGGCGTACTGGTCAGCATTTTTTCCGCATCGGCGTACATGCCCTGCGCCAGGCGGATGCGGGCCAGGGTGAGCCGGTAATAACTCGGGTGAAGATGGAAGTCTTCGCTATGCTGGATCTGGTCTGCCCAATGGGAAGCATTTTGGAGATCTCCACTGGCTAGCTGCACGCGGACTCTCAGGGTGAAAAAAGCCTCTCGAAATTCAACCGGTCGTCTTGGGTCTTGCAGTCTTGTTTCAAATTTCTCTACAATCTGCATCGCTCCGGCATGATCCCCCTTTGCCAGAAGGACATGCGTCAGGGCTAATAACCCGAAGGCATCTGTCATGATATTCCCCCAGGGTTCATTGGCTTGAAGTCCATCCCGGATATGTTTCGCAGCCTCTTCCAGGTTATTCCATTCATACTGCACATCCCCCATGACGACATCCATGTTGCCGACAGTAGAGATCCGGAGGCCTTTCTCCTTGATGGGGTCCAGGAATTCGCGGCACAGGGAGGCTGCTGCATGCAGACGACCCTGAAACAGGTAGATAGTGGCCAGGAAGGGAACCAGAGTGGGGATGACCAACAGCCCATGGTGCATCTTCATCCTCTGTATGGACTTGAGTGAGAACTCCGCAGCACGGTCGATTTCCCCTCGTCTTCCCAGGGCCATTCCGTAGAGAATATCTGCAGCGTCACGCAGGATGATTTCATCGGATGGGATCCCATTCAATTCCTGGTCATCGGGCAGAGGATCTGATCCGGGAGTGATTGGCGGAGGGACAAGAAAAGCGAGGGCCAACCGGACGATCGTCTCTATCCATTGCTGTCCAGAATCGAGATCTGCACCGGCAAGCTGTTGCGCCATATCTTTCAAAAGTGGGAGAGCTTTTTCGATAAGGCCTTGTAATATGAGGAGCCAGGCCAGGTAAAGGCCGAGCTTGGGTCGGTTAATGAGTATTTCGCGCGGCAGGCTGTCCGCCATCTGCACAACCGAAAGGTCGCTTTCTGCCCAGCGCACGGGTCCATAATGCTCGATCAGGTCTGCTGCTCGGTCAATCTCTTGGGCAGCGAAAAGCTGCTGGATCGCTTCGGGAATGAATCCATTCTGCTCCAACCAGGCAGCAGCCCGAATATGCAAGAGGAGTTTGAGATTGGGTTGGGCCTGGTGCAGCCGGACTCTGAGCAGGTCAGCAAACAGGTGGTGATAGCGGAACCAGATACGCTCATCATCCAGGGGCACCAGAAAGAGATTGGCCCGTTCCAGATAATCGAGGATGAAGGATGAGGGATGAAGGGTGAAAGTTGGCTCCCTTACTTCATCCTTTATACTTCCACTCTCATCCTGCAAGATGGCTTCGCAGAGCGAAGCCGTCAGCCGCTCCAATATCGATGTACACAGCAGAAAGTGATTGATTTCGGGTGGCTGGCTGGCCAGAACCTCTTCCATCAGGTAATCCAAAATGTAGCGGTTCGTGCCGGAGAACCCTTCGATGAACCCGAACACATCTTTACGATCGCGCATGGAGAGGGCCGCCATCTGCAAGCCGGCCGCCCACCCCTCCGTTCGCTCTTCCAGCAGCGCCACTGAACCGGCATCCAGGCAAAGACCCATGATTTCATTGAGGAACTGAGCTGCCTCAATCTCGGTAAAGCTAAGATCAGCGGCCCGCAGTTCGACCGTCTGGCCGCGCGCTCGTAAACGGATAATGGGAAGCGGGGGGTCGGAGCGGCTGGCGATCACCAGATGGAGCGTCCTGGGACAGTGCTCAAGCAAAAAAGCTAACGCAGAGTGTACCGCCTGGCTGCTGATGAAATGGTAGTCATCTAACACCAGGACCATTTCAGCGGTAGCCGCATCCAGGTCATTGATCAGACTGACCAGCACCGCTTCGGGCGGCGCCTGCTGCATTCCCGCCATGAGTTGGACAGCCTCGCTTCCGATCTGGCGATCAACACTTTGTAAGGCAGCGATCAGATAGATCAGGAAGCGTCCCGGTTGATTGTCGTCCTTATCAAGGGAAAACCAGGCTACAGGCATTCCGCAAATAGCGATACAGGAAGCCGCCAGGGTGGTTTTGCCAAAACCAGCAGGGGCAGTGATTAGTGTTAGCGGACCACGAAGCCCCTGCGTAATCTGTTCCTGGAGCCGCGGCCGAGAAACCAGCCCAGGCCGGGTGAAGGGCAGGCGCAGCTTCGTACGGATGAGAGGATCAGTCCTTTCCATTTCTAGATCATTCTATCTGTGCTTGTAGAAGGGAGCAACGGATGCAGTCCAGTCCAATTCTAAACCAGAATTGATACTATTCTGAATCTTGTCAGTACAATTGGTGATTGTCAATGCAAAAACTGACATTTCCCTATGAAATGATGTGCCGTGGCCACCTGGTGCAAGAAAATTGGCGAGTTTAGCGCGTTATCAGCGGCAGATACATCACTTCAACTTCAGACATCTCTAACCGATAAACTGCATCCGTACCAAAAAGATTTCCCAACAGGGGTTCAACCTCGACGTAATAGCTGCCTGTTTCCAATGGGAAGGCCATTCTCGCATCCTGCCCCACCCCATCCGCTTCCCCATTTGCCACAATCGTTTCGCCATTTTCGGCAAAGATGGTGAGGCGTACAGCAGCTCCGCCGTTTTGAGAAGCAGCCCAGATCGAATAGTTCCCCGCAGCATTGATTTCGACTCGGAACCAATCGGGGTTCCCAGAGGGACAAAGGTTGTGCGCCACCCATTCTCCGAGAGCAAGCTCGCTTGCTTGAGCAGAGGCGTCGTCCGGTTCTAAGGTGTCTGGCACGCAGGTTGCAGGAATGCTGGCACTGGTTTCAGCCGCATCATCGGCAGGCCAGGGCTCCGGTTGACCGTTATCGTCCATGGCGCGCAAGCGAAATTCATAGGTACCATCTGGCTGTCCGGCAAACCAGGTTGAACGCTGGTTTCCCGAAAATGGGAGTATGTTGTCTGCATTCCATGGGTCAGGTCCGCTCCGCCACTGCAGTTGGAATGAACTCAGGCCAGCGCCAGCATCGACTGCGTCCCAGCTCAGGCGTACCGCGGTTGAACCTAATGTCTCAGCCGGGTAGAGTTCGCTGCTGGGCGGCGGACAAGCCTGGTCCACCTGGATCGTGCGAGGATCTAGCGCGGTGGAGATATTACCTTCGTAATCCCAGGCACGCAAGGCGACTTCGACAGGGCCGTTGAGATGTCCGGCTGCACATAAGTCAACCTCCCAGTTGTACAAACCGGGTTGTTTTGGCTGGGTGACCTTCGGGCCAAACTCTACCCACTGGTCGTTTATTTTCGCAACCAGACTGACAGCCGTAACCCAGACGTCATCACTGACCGTGGCGGTGACGCCCATCAGCGGGTTGCTTCCGCTGGAAACGGTCGCCCCTGCCGCGGGTTGGCTGAGGATTCCGGCTGGTGGATATGCACCCACATTTCCAGAGACGTACCAATCATTTGCGGCATTACGCGGGTCTAATTTGTTGCCCAGACACTCGGTTGCCCCATCATAGATCGGGAAATGCGTCACTTCGTAGCAGGTCCGGGGGATTCCATGGTTGATTCCCACATCTGCGAAGCGCACGTCAATCGATTGACCCCAATAGTAGCCCGCATTACCGTACCAGATACTCTTAGTAACCATAAAATGGACATGCTGCGAAGTGCTGTAACCGGTATCGTCAGTATCCCCCAGGTACTGACCGCGCCGGACCTGTGTCCCAGCGGTCAGCTTATCCGGGATGGTTCCATGGGCTATATGCAAATAGAGCTGGTATGCCTGATCTCCGGCATTGTAGAGGACGATGTAATTAGTACAGCCCGGGTCGCCATCCGAGCAACTATCACGTGAGGCTTTTACGATGCCCTCTTTAGAAGCCAGGAGGGGGAAGTGGCCGCTATCTGTAAAGTCGTAGGCATAACGGCAGTAATCTGCGGTACAGGAGGGATAACCTAATTCGGGGATGGATTGGAAGTGGCTGATAGAGCCTTCCAACCAACGAGAAGTACCGGCGGCGTAAGGCAGGTAATAACCGGTGAGCGGGCTGTTTATGGATGCCGTGTCAACTGAAACACCTGCCGGCGCCGTGCTTAACTCCAACGGCAGCATTCCATCCGGCAGGGTAGTCAGGGCCTCTTTCCAACCGGTGTCGCCTGGAAGCAGTACCTGCCACCCATCACTCAATAAGCGCGCCAAAGCTAGGCCGGGTTCAGTCGCCAGCAAATGCCCTCCATCATCGCGTAGAGCCAACCACAACACTGCAGTCTTCCCATCCCGGGTGGCAAACGCAGTATCCAGCTCAGGGGTAAAAAGGTCAAATGCCAGCGCCCGAGCCGCGGGTAACGTTTGCAGCCTGCGAGTTAAGGCCGCTGAAAGGGCGTTTTCAACATCGGGCGGCACAGGGACAGGCGGCGGGTCTCCGAAACCTTCAAGGAGCAACGCGGCTGCGAAAAAGAAGATGATGACGGGTAGACGGTTCAATTGCATAATTTTACCTTAATGACAACGATCTTTTCCGAATTCCGGAAGACTGGTTGCCGGAAGGGATTCTAATGGGGAATTTCGGTTATTCTTGGTTGATTACTGATTTAGCGAATCTCGCATTTCTGCCGATAGGAGGGTTTTCATCATCCAGATTGACAGGTTAGCGTAATTATTGACATAATTTAATATAATATACAAAAAACCAGACTTACAATGACCATTATTGATCGGATAGGGAAATAGAACTCTGTTCTCACCTTGAGAACAGAGAGGATCATTGAACCTTCCTATGTCTCCATGGGGAATCTTCGCTCACTGGAACATGACGTTTCAACTTAAGACGCAATGCAAAACCAATCCTGGTTCTTCACAGCTACTATATATTAAACGGAAGCCAGATGCATCAGGCATACGGATAAATCGGAACTGCGCCAGGAGGTCTATTTTTCTAAGCCCTGATCTATTAATCGGTTTTTTTGATACTACCTGCTTGTCGGGTTGCCCGGACATCCAGGGTTTGACCAACGATAGGCTGTGCCCGCAGTTCCACGACCCATCTGTATGTACTAGAAAAATAACCCTGCTGGTTGATGACAGTTTTTAGCTAGATGTTGGATGTGATTCGAAAAGAAATACTTTAAGCTGTTTGTAGTTATTGACAACTAGCCAGGCCTGGAGTCATGGGTGAGCATAATTTTGGATCAGGGAGGGAAAGCATGAATGCGCCTAATCCTATTCGGGTGATGATCGTGGATGATCACGGTATGGTGCGCAAGGGTCTGATGGCCTATCTGAGCAATCAGGCTCAGATCCAGGTGGTCGGCGAAGCTCGGGACGGGCGCGAAGCCATCGAGCAATGCGAGAGCCTCCATCCGGATGTGGTCTTGATGGATCTGGTTATGCCCCAGATGGGCGGGGTTGCGGCCACGCATGCCATCCACCAACGCTGGCCGGGAGTACAGATCATCGCCCTGACCAGCTTCCAGGAGAAAGAGCTGGTGCAGGATGCCCTACAGGCAGGAGCAATCGGCTACCTGTTGAAGAATATCACCGGGGAGGAGCTCGCCCAGGCAATCTGCCGCGCTTATGCTGGAAGACCAACCGTTGCCCCGGAAATTTCTCATGTGCTAATCCTGGAAAACCTTGACCCCCAACCTGCGCCTAAATTGACCATTCGCGAGCGTGAGGTGTTGACATTAATCGTGGAAGGAATGAACAACCCCAAAATTGCCGAACGGCTTTTCATCAGCCGATCAACAGCCCGCGCGCATGTCAGCAATATCTTTTCGAAGTTGGGGGTGAAAAACCGTTCGGAAGCCGTTGCATTCGCCCTGCGAAAACAGCTGATCTAATCAATATGGAATAGAAAATACCTCGCTTCAGCGGGATTGGATGGCAAGATCCGCTTGTGGGATATCAAAAGTTAAAAAGAGGTCTACACCTTTCCAAACAGCAAACTGGATTGGGATGGGATCACTATTTCGCCGGATAGCATGATCCTGGCTCTGGCAAGGTGTAATCGTATGGTTATCTTATGGAAAGTGGAGAGTGGAAATTTCCTGAGGTCACTCTCCCACGCCGATGAGCCGAATGCCGTTGCCTTCTCACCGGATGGCAATTTACTCGCCGCAGGGGGATACGATAACACTCGATCTGTATAGGGGATTTCCCAGTATGTAAGATCGGAAGCCAACAAATTGGACAACTGTACAATATGAATATCCCCCCGCTGACCGATGCAAACGGGGGGATTTTTTCTTAATATTGAATCAAAAGTGGTCTCACGTTTACTCCCTTGAAGGTCATTTTATGTCAGATATTCTGCTGTCAATTGAAAACCTGGAAACCTGTTTTCGGACTCCAGAAGGAACCATTCACGCTGTAAATGGTGTCAGTATGAAGCTGGAGCCTGGCGAAACCCTGGGCATCGTTGGCGAGAGCGGCTGCGGAAAAAGTGTCACTATGCTCTCCATATTAGGTTTGATCCCAAACCCTCCCGGCAAAGTAGTCGCTGGCAAAGCACTCTACCGGGGGCAAGACCTCCTCAAGATGAAAGACAGCGAGATCCGCCACGTCCGTTGTTCCGAGATTGGCATGGTCTTTCAAGATCCGCTGACCTATTTCAACCCGGTGCTGACCATCGGCCGGCAGGTGTCGGAACCACTGGAGGTGCATCGATCGCTGTCCCACAAAGAAGCTTTAGACCAGACTGTGGAAATGTTGGAGCTGGTTGGCATCCCCAGACCAAAAGAACGTCTTAACGATTACCCGCACCAGTTCTCCGGTGGAATGCGCCAAAGGGTGATGATCGCCATGGCTCTGATTTGCTCACCGCAGATATTAATTGCAGATGAGCCCACCACCGCCCTCGATGTCACAATCCAGGCCCAAATCGTCGAACTGGTAAAAAGCTTGCGCGACCGGCTTGGGATGTCGATCATCTGGATTACCCATGACCTGTCCTTGATTGCCGGTCTGGCTCAGCGCATGGCGGTTATGTATGGGGGTTTTGTAATTGAGGAAGCTCCAGTCGAGGATATGTACGCTGCACCACAGCATCCATACACCCTTGGACTGTTAGGCAGTTTACCGCGTTTGGACGACGTGCAGGGCAGGAAACTGGTCTCCATCGAAGGTCTCCCCCCGGTTTTATTCAAGAAACCCACATCCTGTCCATTTGCCGAACGATGCAATTTCCGAATAGAGCGCTGCAATCTTGAGAACCCGTCTCTGCGGCTGGTCGATAAATGTCATCGGGTGGCCTGTTGGGTGAATCCCGAGACACGGAGAGAAAACCAATGAACCAGGATGTTCTGCTGCGTGTAGAAGATTTGAAGGTGTATTTTCCAATCCACCGCGGCGTATTTCGCACCGTAGTAGGGCATGTCCAGGCAGTGGATGGTGTAAGCTTCACCATCCGGAGAGGTGAAACCCTCGGCCTGGTTGGAGAATCGGGTTGCGGTAAGACCACCACCGGGCGGGCAATTTTAAAGTTTAACCGGCCAATCAGCGGAAAAATATATTTCGACGATCAGGAATTGGTCGGTCTCAGCGAGAGCCGTTTCCGCCCCTTCCGCCGGCGTATCCAAATGATTTTCCAGGATCCTTACGCCAGTCTCAACCCTCGCATGACCGTAAAGGAGACTGTAGGTGAGCCGTTGATGATTTACCGGTTATCTCGCGGCGTTAACCTGCGCAAGGAAGTGCAAGGTTACCTCGAGCTGGTGGGTTTGAGCCCCCAATATGTGGACCGCTACCCTCATGAATTCAGCGGAGGCCAACGCCAGAGGATCGGGATCGCCCGCGCTTTAGCGCTCAGGCCCGATTTGATCGTCTGCGATGAACCGATTTCAGCACTCGATGTCTCTATCCAGGCTCAGGTTGTGAACCTGCTTAAAGAGCTTCAGAAAGAACTGCATCTCACCTACCTGTTTATAGCACACGACCTGTCGATGGTGCGCCATATCAGCGATCGCGTGGCCGTTATGTACCTCGGAACGATCGTGGAACTGGCTTCCAGCCAGGATTTATATGCTCAGCCGATGCATCCTTACACCCAGGCATTAATGTCTGCGGTACCTATCCCGGATCCAAAAATTGAGCTGCAGCGTAATCGCACCATCCTCACCGGCGACGTGCCATCGGCAGACAATCCGCCTTCGGGATGCCACTTCCGCACCCGCTGTCCACTGGCAACAGAGATATGCGCTACCGTAAAACCGCGATTAAACGAGGTTTCAGCCGAGCATTATACCGCCTGCTACATGATATCGAAAGGAGGGTAATGAAGTAAACCGGTTTCGTTTTTCCCACAATCCCTATCTCATAAAGTAATTCCGCGGAGGAAAGAGAATGAAATCCAAAATCTTTATAATGTTCTCCATATTGACCATGATTGCATTAGTATTGGGCGGCTGCCAGCCACTCGCCATCAATGAAGCCCCCCCAACGACTGCGCCAGCTCAGGATCAGCCTAAGGATGGAAGCGAACCCGTAGCGCCAGAACCCTCAGCTCCTACCCAATCGGGTGGGTCAACCTCAAAGATCAACCCGAAATTCGGCAACCCTGATACCTTGATGGTCATTACAGGCGCCGGCGAGCCGGAAACCCTCGAACCATCCTGGACCTACGAAACTGCCGGGTCGAGTATAGAGCTTAATCTCTATGAAGGTCTGGTGTTCTTCAAGCGGGAAAAATTTGACGAATTTATCCCCGCTTTGGCGACTGAATGGACCACGAGCAGCGATAAACTAGAAATGCAATTCATGATCCGCCCAGGGATCAAGTTTCATAAGGGCGGGACGCTGGAACCTCATGATGTAGCGTACACACTTCAACGCAGCATGCTGCAAGGGCGCCTGGATGGCCATCAGACGATCCTCTATGAAACCTTCTTCGGCCCCGATCTTGCCACCGCTTCTGTCAAAGAATTTTCCAAAGCTTATACCGGTAAGGAGAATTTTGAGGACATAACGGATGCTGAGCTGAAGGGGATTTGTGAGGATGTAAAGTCGAAAGTCATCGCAGATGACACCGCCGGCACCGTCACCATGAAATTCCACCAACCTGTACCCTGGATACTGTCCCTCCTGGCACAGAATTTCATGGGAGCCATCCTGGACCAGGAATGGATGGTCGAAAACGGCGATTGGGACTATGACTGCACGACCTGGACAAAATGGGCTGACCCCGCAGCGGAAGATAGCATCCTTTTCAACCAGGCGAACGGCACTGGACCCTACATGTTGGATCATTGGACGCCTAATGAAGAAATCGTCCTGACGGCATTCCCGGATTACTGGCGCAAGGAGCCAATGTGGGAAGGTGGCCCGAGCGGTGTAGCAAAAATCTCGCGGGTGGTAGTCAAAAATATCGACGAGTGGGGCACCCGCCTGGCCATGTTCGAGGCTGGAGATGCTGACTACATCTATGTTCCGGCGGCATACCGCCCTCAAATGGATCAGGTCATAGGCACCTTGTGTGGAATTGATGAATCCTCGTGCCAGGATGGCAACCCAGATGGCTACGTCAAGGGTTTCCGTAAACTTGCCCAACCGTTCATCACAGCTGGAATAATGAATTGGAATATTAATGTTGAGGGGGGCAACCCATATATCGGAAGCGGCGAGCTGGATGGAAATGGCATCCCCCCAGATTTCTTCAACGATATTCACATCCGCAAGGCTTTCAACGACTGCTTTGACTTCAATGCCATGATTGAGGAATCCCTTGCGGGAGAAGGATTCCAGGCTCAAGGGCCAATCTTGAAAGGTATGATGGGCTATCTGGAGGGCCAGCCTCCGGCATTTTCCTACGACCCGGCAAAATGTGAGCAAGAATTCAAGCTCGCAGATCTCGATAAAGACGGCGTTCCGGCTGGGGAGGATGAGGATGACGTCTGGAGCAGGGGTTTCTATCTCCAGATTGCCTACAACACAGGCAATGATACCCGGCAGCTGTCATCAGAGATCCTGAAAGCCGGAGTTGAAGCTGTCAATCCCAAATTCAATATCGCCGTGGTTGGCATGCCCTGGGCGGTGATGCTTGAAAGCCGCCGCCAGGGGAAGCTGCCCGTAACCGTTGTGGGTTGGGTAGAAGATTTCCATGATCCGCACAACTGGGCCCAGCCCTTCCTGTTCTCCCAAGGCACCGATGGGCGCGCGATCAATCTACCTGCGGATTTATCCGCCCAAATCGATGGCTTGATCCTGCAAGGCGCCAAAGAAACCGATCCAGCCAAGCGTAAAGTGATCTATGAGAACCTGCAGAAAATCTCTCAAGATGAGGTCATCAATATCTGGATGTATCAGGCGTTGGATGGCATTCACTGGCAAAAATGGGTGGATGGTTTCTTCTATAATCCTGCCTTCGGTAATGCAGAAGCTGCCTTCTTCTATGGATTGACCAAAGTCGCTCCTTAGGCAATCTTTCACTCCACATGGGGGCTGGTGAAAACCAGCCCCCCAGAGCACGAAGAGATAAGGGATCTATATGCTCACCTACATCATACGCCGGCTGCTGCTCTTGCCAATCATTTTGACCTCTGTAACGATACTCATCTTTGCCATGATGTCGCTGCTTACTCCCTATGAACGCGCGTCTTTATATGTCTCCGATATCCCCAAACAATCCGGCGCATTAGAAGGAATTATCGAGAAATATGGACTGGATGATCCTGCGCCGGTGCAATACTGGTATTGGCTGGTTGGCCGCACCGATCCAGAAACCGGCGAGATCAAAGGTGGGGTGCTGCGTGGTAATTTGGGCTGGTCCAAGACCGGTAAAGGCGATGTGGCAGAGGTCATCGGGCGCCGGCTTCCGGCAACCATCGAACTGGCTTTGTGGGCTGGTATTCCCATGATCGCCATCGGTGTTTGGCTGGGCGTGCTCTCTGCGATTCACCACAACCGCCTGATCGACCAGCTGTTGCGCGTGTTCAGCATCGTGGGATATTCAATCCCTGTGTTTGTATTCGGTTTGCTGGTATTGCTGATATTTTATGCCCGCCTCGATTGGTTCCCGCCCGGAAGGCTTTCGGATTGGGCCGCCCAAATTGTCCAATCGAATAATTTCACCAGTTACACACGGATGTACACTGTGGATGCACTTCTCAATGGTCGTTTGGACATATTCTGGGACGCATTCATTCACCTGGTACTTCCGGTAATCACCCTTGCCTACCTAAACTGGGCGTACTTGCTCCGTGTAACTCGCTCCTCGATGCTGGATATTTTGCGCCAGGATTACATGACCACCGCACGTGCGAAAGGCTTGATCGAGAATGTCGTGATCCGCCGGCATGCGCTTCCCAACGCCTTGATCCCGGTGGTCACTGTTGGCGCACTTACCTTAATCGGACTACTGAATGGGGTGGTGATTACCGAAACTGTCTTTAATTATCCAGGGATGGGCTCATTCCTATCTGAGGCAGCCCTCTCTCTCGACGTCGTATCAGTGCTTGGGTTTACCCTGTTTGCTTCGTTTATCTTAGTAGCGGGCAATCTGTTTGTGGATGTGCTTTACGGTGCTATCGATCCGCGCATCCGTTTAGAATGAAAGGGCGATGTAGGAGGAGCAAATGAAAGTCGTTTTAAAACTTCTCAAGAATCCCACTTCATTGATAGGCATCGTTTTGCTCCTTACCTATGTGATCGTGGCGATTTTAGCACCGGCTATTGCGCCTGTCCCCCAAAACTCACGTGACCCTTACATGATCCCGCGGGATGGCTTTAAAACGGCGCCTGGATTGCCCAGCGCGAAACACTTTCTCGGCACCACCGAGGGACAGTACGATATCTTCTACGGGATTATTTGGGGCACGCGTACTGCGTTTCGAGTGGGTATCATCGTCACCATTCTTACCCTGATCCTCGGTCTGGTGATTGGCTCGCTGGCAGGTTTTTACGGTCACTGGATTGACGAGCTGTTGATGCGTATTACTGAGATTTTCCTGGCATTCCCATTCTTGCTGGCAGCCATAACCCTGACCTCAGTGCTACAGGCTATCTACGGCAAAATCAGCGCTGGCCCATTGATGATCCTGACCAAGCTGCTGGCACTTATAACGTTTGCCCAGGGTTTTGACCAAGCTTTGAACCCCATCCAGATGTCTATCTTGACCGGTATGATGGCAATCATCGCCTTTGGATGGATGACCTATGCTCGGGTAATCCGCAGTAACATATTGTCGGTCAAGGAGGTGGAGTATTCTCTGGCCGCCCGCATGGTGGGGGCAAACGACATGCGCATTCTCTTCCGTCACCTGATGCCCAATGCCGTCTTTCCGGTGTTGGTAATGGCATCCATGGACATCGGTTCCTATGTGCTTACCTTTGCAGCCTTGAGTTTTTTGGGGTTAGGCGCGCAACGTGGGTATGCCGATTGGGGTCAGATGATCAGTTTTGCGCGAAATTGGATTCCTTCACTCGCTGAAAACTGGCATATCGTCGTCTTCCCCGGAATGGCGATTGTTCTATTTGTACTGGCCTGGAACCTGGTTGGTGATGCTTTGCGAGATATCCTTGACCCGCGCATGCGCGGTCGAGGGGCAGGCTTATAAAGAACGTTATCTCCCCAACAAGGAAGAGTTAGATACAGGCAATTCAGCTATGAAAGTCTTGATCGCCGATCCTCAAACCACCGTGCGCCATGCGCTTTGTATTTGGATCAGTGGACTGCCTGGTTGGGAGGTTGTTGGAGAAGCCATCGACTCGTTTGATCTGATCGACAAGCTCAATCAACTATCACCTGGATTAGTGATACTTGACTGCGACCTGCCGGGCTTGCCAATAGATTTGTTGGTTGAGCGGATGCGACAGGTGGCAATAGGGGTAACCATCATTTTACTCACCAACGTTCCTTTGGAAAGCTGCCAGAAAGATGGCATGGACGTAGATTTTCATGTGAGTAAAGTAGATCCACCCAATCGCATCCTGGAGACCATCTCGAAGGCTAAGCGCCGGTTGGAGGGCAAATCATATACATAACCAGTCCTGGGTTTATCGCAAAAAGTTCGAAGCAATAATAATCCGGTTGCAGCATCATCTGCATCGGATTCTTTTTCCTCAGTAATCAAAATCGATGACCAATTTCTATACATAATTAGAAAAATAAGTGTTACCATAAAGAAGAAATGGACTGATTGTCAGAAATACTTGCAACCACTCGTATTAAACCGCTCATAGGGGTTTTGAAGTCAGGCCCATCAGGAATTTATTCCCTTAAACAGGACAGATAAATCCACATGGAAGTGCATTCGAAGGAATGCTCAGAAAGCCTGGATCGCAATGCCGATTTCCAAACTCTGGCGAAAGAAGCTGCCGACCAGGGGAACTGGAAAGCGGCAGCAAAATGGTATTCGGCGGCTATGGAGCAGCGCTCCACTGAATTAGCCCTGATCAACAAAGTGCAGGAAGGGCTCTCATCCAAACTGGAAATGCAGGCAATCTATGACCTGGTGGGAGATAGCCTGCGCGATACGTTTAACGCCCAGGTGGTGATGATCTCGCAATACGATCCACTCACCCAGAGAATATTTCACCACTATGCCATCGAACGCGGGCAGCATTTACTTATTCCCGGATGGCACCCGATCGACAGCTCACGGGCCAGGATCGTCCACACAGGCAAACCAGTACTCCTTCCTTTGGAGGAGGTCATCGAACTGCTTGATACGGAGAAGATGCATATCGTCCCCGGAACAGAGCTGCCGAGGTCCTGGTTAGGTGTCCCCATTCTGGTCGGGGGCGAAGTCAAAGGGGTGGTCAGCCTGCAGAATTTAGACAAGGAGAATGCATTTACCGCCTCCGACATTCACCTGCTGGCAACTCTGACCAACAGTATGAGCCTATCCCTGGAAAATGCCCGGCTATTATCGGATATGCAGAAAAGGCTGGCACAGGTGGCAGCACTGCAAGAGACCAGCCGGGCAATCGTAAGCACCTTAGATCTGAATGCCCTGTTGAAGTTGATCATCGAACAAGCTACCACCCTATTACAGGCTGAAGGTGGGATCCTGAACCTGGTGGATTGGGAAAAGAAAGAAGATGAGGTCTTTGCCTGTAATGGATCGGCGACCGGAGTGCTCGGGATCAAGATGCCGTTGGATTGCAGTTTATCTGGGTGGGTCTCCTTGCATAACCAGCCAGACATTTCGAACCATATCGCTGAAGATCCGCGAGCGTCTACCTATGTAAAACAAGGGACTTTCCTGAAACCGATCTCGAATGCTGCATTGGCCCCTTTAACGATCAAGCAGCAGGTCATCGGAACTCTGGTCGTCATCGATAAGTTGAGAGGGACAACAGATTTCAAACCAGATGATTTGGAGCTGCTGACGGGATTTGCCAACCAGGCAGCCATCGCCATTGAGAATGCACAGCTGTATCAAAAGGCGCAGCACCTGGCTGTCATCGAAGAGCGCAGCCGTCTGGCGCGAGATCTGCATGATGCGGTGACGCAAACCCTCTTTTCAGCCAGCCTGATTGCCGAAGCCATCCCGCCGATCTGGGAGACAGATCCAATTCAAGGGCACGAGCTGCTCGAGGAGCTGCGCAGCCTGAACCGGGGAGCACTGGCTGAGATGCGTACCCTCCTGTTAGAGCTCCGCCCGGCGGCTCTGGCGGAAACAAGTCTGGAGGACCTCCTTCGGCAACTCGGCGAAGCTGCCAGCGGGCGAGAAGGCATCCCGGTAAAAATAACCATCGATGGTGAAGGTACCCTTCCACCCGAAGTCCATGTAGCCATGTACCGGATCGCCCAAGAAGCATTGAACAATGTGGTCAAGCATGCGCGAGCCAGCCAGGTGAACATCTGCTTGCGCTATACATGTAGCGGGGAGGATGAGTGCAATTTTTCATCGCTCCGGAGTGTGTGGCTTTCCATCGCCGATAACGGGCGCGGCTTTGATATCACCCAGGCGCCGCATCACCGCTTAGGGTTGGGCATCATGCATGAGCGGGCTCAAGCCATTGGAGGGAAGCTCTCCATCGAAAGCAAACCGGGCCAGGGGACCCAGGTCAGTGTAGCATGGACACAAGGAGACAAAGCATGAATGAGCCTACCCCTATCCGGGTAATGATCGTGGATGATCATGGTATGGTGCGCAAGGGACTGATGGCCTACCTGGGCAATCAGGCTCAGATCCGCGTGGTCGGCGAAGCTCGGGACGGGCACGAAGCCATCGAGGAGTGCGAGAGCCTCCATCCGGATGTGATCTTGATGGATCTGGTTATGCCCCAGATGGGCGGGGTTGCGGCTACGCATGCCATTCACCAACGCTGGCCGGGAGTACAGATCATCGCCCTGACCAGCTTCCAGGAGAAAGAGCTGGTGCAGGATGCCCTGCAAGCTGGCGCCATCGGCTACCTGTTGAAGAATATCACCGGGGAGGAGCTTGCCCAGGCAATCTGTCAGGCTTATGTTGGAAGACCCACTTTAGCCCCTGAAGCTATCCAGGCCCTTATAAAACCTATTGGTGAAACTACCTGCCTGGGCCAGGATTTAACCCGCCGAGAATTGGAAGTATTGACTCTTCTAATCAAAGGGTACAGCAACCCGGAAATTGCCGAGCGCCTGGTGGTGAGCCGGTCGACGGTAAAAGTGCATGTCAGCAGCATCCTTTCAAAACTGGGAGCATCGAATCGGGGCGAAGCAATTTCTCTGGCAATACAGAATAAACTGGTGAAGTAAAGGCACCTACTGACTTCGAATTTCCTCCCCTAATGTGCACCACCGACCTCCGGGTTACGCTGGCACCAAGCGCGGTGTGAGCAAAAATCCGCGCCACCGGAACGCCCCTGCGCTCATAGCAGGGATTTGTGCGGCGGTTGCTGCAAACGCTTACACCTGCGGCACACTTGCCCTGGCATGCAAGTGCCATGGAGTGCAGGTGTCAGCCAAACCGGCGAACCCTGGTTCTTGCTCCCTGCAAGAGGATGCTTCGCAATGCCCGGCACGCAGCAATCCCACAGGGAGACGCGGTAGTGGATCGATGTATAATTATTTTTAGAATGCCTGAGCCCCTTCTCCTCACCAAGCTTTATGTCCCCCCACCTCGCCCGAAAAATATCCTCCGCCCCCGCCTGATCTGCGCTTTTCCCCCTCCGAAGCCACCGAATTTCATCTTTGGTTGACGCGACACATACTGCATGGCATCGTGGGGGAAATTGACCAAGAAGGCTGTATCATGTTAACCTTTTTATTATGCTTCCAGCCGGAATTATAATTATTTCTTTTCATCGGATCATTGCTTTTCAATTATTAACAGCTTGGCTACCGCCCCGAATGGGTATGCAATTGTACTGAAGACCTGGATTCATGTTTGCAGTCAGTCCAAGGGACGACTGGCTGCAGGGGCATGTTTTTAGGTTTCGATAGCGACCACAATCTTTATTTTGGAGATACTTGGTTTGCTGCTCTTCTCTCGCTTAGTTTAGCCTCCACCTTTTGGAGTGTATTCTTATCCAAGTTGTATCCGAACTCGAAGATCAGGGCCGATGCTGCAAAAAAGAAAATCGGGAAGCCGATGGTAAGCCAGATGATCGCAGTGATAACGTTCGCAGGTTGTGTCTGGCTGGTGGCTACGTATCCTGCCCAACCTAGAACATACCCCGGGATCGCTCCGGCAATACCTGAGGAGACTTTCGTAACAAAAGAACCTATCGAAGCCACGGCGGCTTCAGAGCGATATTTCATTTTGTATTCGACATAGTCAATATTGTCTGCCGCGAGAACCTGAGTCACGGGCTGCAAGAAGCCCAAGATGAAACCCCCGATAATTGTGGATATGTAGATCAATGCAAGTGATGTGGGGTCTATCCACCGGATCGCAGTAACAATGATCATCGCCAGCGAGGCAAAAATATAGCTCCTTTTCTTGCCCAACTTTCCCAAAATATGCGCGGTCAGGAATATACCCAGAAGGAGGCCAACCAGCTGTATCGGTGCAACCGCACTGGCCAGGGCCAGGTTTTTCATCACATAGGTAAAGAAATAGACGCTCACTACACCAGGAATGTATAATGCAGCAGAGAACATCAAACTATACATCGAGTTCACAAAAACTGGTCTTTGGATCAAAATATTCAGGAACTCCTTCGGTGAGTGCTTGGTTTCCATATCGACCGGAACAACGCGTTCTTTTACGCCTAAAGCTCCAACAATGCCAACGACGAGGACGGCGCCTGTGACGATCAGGACAAGCGTGGAAAATGCTTTCAGACTCAGATCTCCAGCTGACAATATCAGGGGAGCGATAATTGCTACGACCATCCCTGATACAATAGTTCCAAGTGCAATCAGCATCCCAAGACTGGAGCGCTCTTTAGGGTTGGCGGTCATCGCGGGGAGAAAACTGTTCTTCGGGATATCCATGTAGTCGAAGCTGAAACCGAGCACCAGGTAACTGATATAAGCGATCGTCAACTTGCCCGATGTGGCCCAGGCCGGACCGAACCATAACAGCAGGAAGTTGAGACAGCATACGATCGTACCGCCGATCATCACAGAGCGATACTTTCCGAACTTTGTTCTGGGTAAACGATCGATCAAATACCCATTGATTGGATCACTGATGCCATCCATGATCTTGGAAAGCAGGAAGAGCGTCCCAATGGCGATGGGGTTCAACCCGATGACATTTGTGTAGAAGATCATCAGGTATCCCGATGTCAAACCTAACAACGGATACGGGGCCATTGTTGCTAGCAAATAGGAGAGTTTCTCCCCGATCTTTAATTTCTCCTGGGCAATATCCCCGGAAGCTAGCGGTTGGATCGGTTGAGTTGAGGCTGTCATGACCTGCATCTCATTTGAAGACTAGTTTTGAGAAATATTTTAGAAATATGATACCAGTATTTACTATATACTTGATCTATGTCCGCTCCAATTTTAGCCACCAAACTTTATATCCCCCCACCTCGGTCTAAAATTGTCCTGCGCCCCCGCCTGATCGAACGGCTGAACGAGGGCTTACAGCGCAAGCTGACCCTCATCTCGGCTGCCGCCGGCTTTGGTAAAACCACGCTGGTCAGTGAATGGGTCGCTGTTTGTGAACGACCG
Source organism: Chloroflexota bacterium (assembly GCA_023381565.1). Classification (GTDB taxonomy): domain Bacteria; phylum Chloroflexota; class Anaerolineae; order Anaerolineales; family Anaerolineaceae; genus JAMCRR01. The sequence goes on along the minus strand of JAMCRR010000151.1, from coordinate 21,519 downwards.
GTCGCCTGGCTTTCGCTGGATGAAGGGGATAACGACCCCACACAATTTCTGATTTACCTCGTCGCGGCTTTGCAGACGCTTGCCCTGAGTAAAGTCGAAGGGATTGTGACGAATATTGGAGCAAGGGTGTTAGGTGTTCTACAAGCGCCTCAGCCACCGCCAATTGAATCGATTCTGACGGTCCTGCTCAACGAGATCACCACCATCCCGGACCATTTCATCCTCGTCCTAGACGATTACCATGTGATCGATTCCAAATCGGTTGACGAAGCCCTCACCTATCTGCTCGAGCATCTGCCGCCCCAGATGCACCTGGTTATCACCACTCGTGAAGATCCACATCTGCCCCTAGCTCGATTTCGCGTCCGGGGTCAATTAACTGAGCTGCGTGCTGCCGACCTGCGTTTTACTCCCGCTGAGGCCACCGACTTTCTCAACAAAATGATGGGACTGAACCTCTCCGAAGAAGAAGTCGCCGCATTGGAAATCCGCACCGAAGGCTGGATTGCCGGCCTGCAACTTGCCGCGCTTTCCATGCAGGGACATCAAGACGCCGCCAGTTTCATCAAGTCTTTCACCGGCAGCCACTATTTCGTGCTGGACTATCTAGTTGAAGAAGTTCTGGGACAGCAGCCTGAGAGCATCCAGACTTTCTTGCTGCGCACGTCGATCCTTGACCGTCTCTGCGGACCGCTGTGTGACTCTATTATAGGTCCTTCTTCTGCTTCCGGACAAGAAACCCTGGAATATCTCGAACGCGCCAACCTGTTCATTGTGCCGCTGGATAACGAACGGCGTTGGTACCGCTATCATCATCTCTTTGCTGAATTGCTGCGGCAGCGCCTGGGAAAACCTAAAGAATTCGTAGAATTCCACCTGCACGCCAGCCAGTGGCATGAAGAGAACGGCGACCTGGGCGCGGCGTTTTACCACGCCACCGCAGCCGAGGATTTTGTTAGGGCGGCGGTATTGGCTGAAGCAGCCTGGCAGGGGATGGCAGAACATTTCCAGTTGGCCGCCTGGCTGGGTTGGGTGAAGAAACTGCCAGAAGAGGTCATTCGTGTCCGCCCGGTGCTTTGCGCCCTGCTTGGTCGGGCTTACGCAGATATGGGGGAACAGGAAGCCAGTGAATTGCACCTGCAGGACGCCGAACGATGCCTGGATGATTCGGACGTAGCGAACGAAGCTCAGCTTAAGCCCCTGCCAGCGATGATTGCCCTAGCCCGCGCCTACAACGCCCAGGTGAATGGTAACCTCGCCGCGACGGTGAAATACACCGAACAGGCCATCCAATTGATTCCTGAGAATGATTCTTACCTTCGCTCCCAGGCTACCATCTCATTGGAGGTCACCCACTGGGCCAGCGGCAACCTGGAGCCGGCCATCCGGGCAATTGGCGATTGGATGGAGAGCATGACCCAGGTGGGCAATCACACCTTCGTGGTTGCCAGCGCCTTTGCTGTAGCCGACTTGCTAGTGGGCTTGGGGAGCCTGAGTGAGGCCGAGCGGACCTATCAGGATGCGATACAACTGGCCGCCCAACACGGCCCGGAGGCCGAACATATCACGGCCCACCATCATCTCGGCCTTTCCATGATCTACCGTCAGCGGGGAAATGACGCCCTTGCCGCTCATCACTTGAAACGAGCCGCTGAATTGGGTCCGCAAACCACCCTGGTGGATTGGCTGTACCGCTGGAATGTGGCCCAGGCCCAATTGAGAGAGGCCGCAGGCGATCTGGAAACCGCCCTGGCCCTGCTCGACGAGGCCAAACGGGTCTATATCCAAACCCTCGTGCCTGACCTGCGCCCCATAGCGGCCCTGAAAGCGCGCATTTATCTCAAACAGGGGCGGTTCGATAAAGCCCGGGCGTGGGCGGCAGAACGCAAGCTTTCGTTGGCAGATGAAGTCAGCTACTTGCATGAGTTCGAGCACCTCACCCTGGCGCGGCTGGAAATCGCCAACCCGCAGGTCAACGCCCTGCTTGCACGCCTGTTGCATGCCGCCGAAGCGCAAAAGCGGTGGGCCAGCGCGCTCGACATCTTGCTGGTACAGGCGCTGGCCCACGACGCGCAGGGCAATCGCTCCCAAGCTCTCGCCACGCTGGAATATGCCCTGGTTTTGGCCGAGCCAGAAGGCTTTGTTCGCATCTTTGTGGATGAAGGCGAAGCGATGCGATTGCTGATTGAAAAACAATTGCGCAATCGAAACCATCCGCTGAGCGGTTATGCGGACAAAATCCTGGCTGCCTTTATACAACCGGGGGCCGCGCCAAAATCGGCAATCATCCATCAAAAATCAGGCATGATAGAGCCTTTGAGCGCGCGCGAGCTGGAAGTGCTCAAGCTGCTCCGCACCGAAATGAGCGGCCCAGAAATTGCCGATCAATTGATCGTCTCGCTCAACACCTTACACACTCACACCCAAAACATTTACAACAAACTGGGGGTCAATAATCGCCGGGCGGCTGTCCGCCGTGCCGAGGAACTCGATTTATTCTAACTGACTCAAAAACCCCAACTCTGACCCCGACAGTTGTCTTCAAACCAGCTGCCGGGACTTTTTATTTTTCACCAACAATCACAACTTCATTCACATAATGTGGTGATGACACCTCACCACACTGGGCGGTATCCTTCAGGCAGATAAATAACGAAAGGAAAAACGCAAGGCACATGATGCATGACAAACCGAAATTCGACGAAAAAAATAATCTGCATCCATGCTACGAAATCCGCCTCAAGGGACATCTGGATGACCGGTGGACCGAGTGGTTTGAGGGCCTGACCATCACGCTGGAAGAGGACGGCAATACGCTTTTAGCCGGTCCGGTAATTGACCAGGCCGCGCTGCATGGATTGCTTAAAAAAGTGCGTGATCTAGGTATGCCATTGGTCTCGGTCAGCCTTCTCAAACCTGGCCAGGCGGATCAGTCAGACGTCAAATAAAAAATGAATACAAGCTACCTGGAAAGGAGGTTTGCCTTTGATAACAATTCCAGCCCAAATCAATCCCCGGTAACCGGGTTGCGACCACAAATTTGTTCAAGCCCAAATTAATGAAACCCATCCATATCATTCAAGTAAGGAGAAAAAATGAATACGACGATGGAAAGTCCCCAGTGGACAAACAAAGAAACCGCAAGATATCTGCCAGATGTGAGGATCATCCTTGCAGTGCTATGGGGAGCTGGAATGTTAAGCAGTTTAAATGGGGATACGTACCGCCTGAATGATCCGGTTGTACTGAAGTCTTCACTCGCAAATACCGGATCTATTGTCGTAACCCCCGAATTATTGTTGGTAATGTCATTAATCTTTGTGGGTTCGATTTTTATGAGTGTCTTGACCCTGACGTTGAAGCCTGCCGTGAGTCGTTGGGCCAACCGCATCATCGGCATATTCTATGCGGTTATCCATCTTGCTTTTTGGGCTCTCACGTTTGTTTCGCTATCCGCTGGCCAGGTAGCAATTTATGAGATCGTTTGGTACACCGCACAACTTGTGATTGCCTTACTTGTTGTTTGGTACGCCTGGAAATGGCCTAACCCTGAAGGATAAACCTGATTTAAATTGCCGTTCAAAGGAATTTGGAGAAAACTATGAAAGCGATTGTTTACACAAAATATGGATCACCCGATGTTCTTCATCTTGAAGAAGTGGAAAAACCCACCCCAATGGACAATGAAGTACTGATCAAAGTGCACGCCACCTCTGTCACCGCTGGGGACTGCAACGCACGAGGTTTTGTCTTCGTTCCGCCTGGCTTTGGTTTCATGGCGCGCTTGATGTTTGGCTTTCGAAAACCCAAACAGCCAGTCCTCGGCGTGGAGTTTTCGGGCGAAATTGTCGCAGCCGGCAAGGATGTCAGGCGGTTCAAGGTAGGTGATCAAGTCTTTGGCACCAGCGGAAAATATGGGGCGTATGCCGAATATATCTGCATGGCTGAAGATGCCCGGCTGGTCACGAAGCCGGCGAATTTGACCTGCGCAGAAGCAGCTTCCATCCCATTTGGCGCCTCCACCGCCCTCTATTTTTTGAGAGACATGGCTAAACTTCAGCCCGGGCAGAAGGTTCTCATCATTGGCGCTTCAGGTTGCACCGGCGTTTATGCTACTCAGCTCGCCAAATACTATGGGGCTGAAGTTACCGGTGTGTGCAGCACGCGGAACCTGGAGCTGGTGCGGTCGCTTGGGGCAGACCATGTCATCGATTACACCAACGAAGATTTCACCCAAAACGGCCAGACGTATGATGTGATTTTGGATATGGTCCCGGGCAAGTCTTCGTTTGCACGCGATAAATCCTCCCTCAAGCCCAACGGACTGTACCTGGCCGGGGCAGGTGGTCTGGAATCATTCGCTCAAATGGCCTGGACCGGGCTGACCGGCGGCAAGAAAGTGATCACCGCGATGGCGCCCGACCGTGTAGAGGACCTGGTCTTCCTCAAAGGGCTTCTTGAGGCCGGCAAACTCAAACCGGTCATCGACCGGTGCTATCCCCTGGAGCAGACGGCCGAGGCGCACCGCTACGCAGATACAGGGCATAAAAGGGGCAGTGTCGTCATCACAATCGCGACACAGGAGTAATAAAACAATGGATACAAAACTTATTATTTCCGCAACCTGGGTGGTCGCCACTCTAACCTATCTTTATGGCGATGTCTTGCGCATCTACTACAGCGGCGACAAGGCAAAAGTGTTGGCCGGCATGAATTTAAACCAGTTCGTTTGGCTGGGAATCGCGGTTTTGATGTTGACACCCATCCTGATGGTTTTCCTGACCCTGGTATTGCCCCAGCCTGCGAGTCGCTGGGCGAATATCATCGTGGCCGCCTTCTTTTTCCTGTTCAACCTGGTTGGCTTGCCCACCTATCCACCGTTGTTTGACAAATTCCTACTGGCTGTCAGCATGGGATTCAATTTGGTCACGATTTGGTATGCCTGGAATTGGAGCTAACATAGTGCAGATTGCCAGGGGGCAGGACATGCATGTGTGGCAGAGGATGTCGCATTATAATTAACATGTGCCTGCGCCTATTTTGACCACAAAACTTTATATCCCGCCACCCCGGCCTGGAATTGTCCCGCGCTCGCGCCTGGTGGAGCGGTTGAATGAGGGCCTGGCGGCAGGCCGCAAACTGACCCTCATCTCCGCTTCCGCTGGCTTTGGTAAAACCACGCTGGTCAGTGAATGGGTCGCTAGTTGTAGGCTACCGGTAGCCTGGCTTTCACTGGATGAAGGGGATAACGACCCCACACAATTTCTGATTTACCTCGTCGCGGCTTTGCAGACGATTGCGGCGAATATTGCAAAAGGGGTGTTGGCTATCCTCCAGTCTTCTCAGCCACCGCCAATCAAATCGATTCTGATAGCCCTGCTCAACGAGATCACTACCGTCCCGGATCATTTCGTCCTTGTCCTGGACGATTATCATGCGATTGATTCCAAACCGGTTGATGAAGCCCTTACCTTTCTACTCGAGCATCTGCCGCCCCAGATGCACCTGGTCATTCCCAGCCGTGAAGATCCATCCCTGCCCCTGGCGCGGCTGCGCGTGCGCGGCCAGCTGACCGAGCTGCGCGCCGCCGATCTGCGTTTTACCCCCACCGAAGCCGCTGAATTTCTCAACTGGGTAATGGGGCTAAACCTCTCTGCAGAAGATATTACTGCCCTGGAAACCCACACCGAAGGCTGGATTGCCGGCCTGCAACTGGCCGCACTTTCCATGCAGGGGCGATCAGACGCCGCCAGTTTCATCAAGTCTTTCACCGGCAGCCACCATTTCATCCTGGACTATCTGGTCGAAGAGGTTCTGCAACGCCAGCCTGAACATGTGCGCAACTTTTTATTGCAAACCGCCATTCTCGACAGGTTAAGTGGGTCTCTGTGCGATGCGGTCACTGGGCAGGAAGGTGGCAGGGGGATGCTGGAGGCCCTGGAGCGCGGCAACCTGTTTGTCGTCCCGCTCGACAACCAGCGCCAGTGGTATCGCTATCACCACCTCTTCGCCGAAGTTCTCCAAGCGCACTTGCGGGAGGCACAACCCGATCGCGCGTCCACGCTCCATCGGCGGGCGAGCGAGTGGTACGAGCAGAACGGTCTGCCTTCGGATGCCATCCGCCACGCGCTGGCCGCCGAAGATTTCGAAGGGGCGGCGGGCTTGATCGAACTGGCATGGCCGGAAGTAGAAGATGGTTCCCTGTCCACCCAGTGGATTGGCTGGGTCAAAGCGCTGCCTGACGGGATGATCCATGCCCGGCCGGTGCTCAGTGTTTGGTATGCCAACGCATTATTGGTTAGCGGCGAGATAGAGGCTGCCGAGGCCCGACTGACGGACGCCGAACGATGGCTGGAACCACTAGATAACATGAATGGACAACCAAAAAACCCGGCAGTTGAGATGGTCGTTGTGGACGAAGAACAGTTTCGATCTCTGCCAGCAACAATAGCCATTGCCCGCGCCTTTCATGCTCAGGCTCTCGGTGATGTGCCCGGTGCTGTGACGTATGCTCGGCGGGCGCTCGACCTCACACCTGAAACAAACCATCTCAAGCGTGGACAGGCAACTGCGCTCCTGGGGCTTGCATACTGGGCAAGCGGAGACCTGGAAGCCGCCAACCGGACCTTCGCCGGGTACACGATGATGCTGCATACAGCCGGCAACATCCTTGACGCAATCAGCACAACCTGTATCCTGGCCGATATCCGGATGGCACTAGGTCGTCTCCGCGAGGCAGCAAGCACACTCGAGCAGTTATTGCAGTTCATGGTGGACCAGGGCGAGCCGATGCCTCCGGATACGACTGACCTGTACAGGGGACTGGGTGAGTTGTACCGTGAACGGGGTGATCTGGAAGCTGCTGCGAAATACTTGCTAAAAAGCAAAGAACTGTGTGAGCAAGCTGAATTATTGTATAAGCAGCGTCGTCTGTGCGTCACCCAGGCTCGCCTGAAGCAGACTCGGGGAGATCTGGATGGCGCTCTCGACCTTCTCAACGAAGCTGAGCGCCTGTATGTCAGAACCCCCTTGCCCGACGTGCGTCCAATATCTGCATTGAAAGCTCGGATTTGGGTTACGCAAGGTAGGTTGATCGAAGCTCTGGCTTGGGCACGGGAGTGGAGCCTATCTTTTGATGATGAGCTCAGCTACCTGCGCGAATTTGAACACATCACACTGGCCAGAGTTCTCATTGCCCGATATAAGAATGACCCGGCAGATGGCTCCATCCACGAGGCAATGGGACTACTGGAGCGCCTCCTGCAAGCGGCGGAAGCGGGCGGGAGGGTAGGAAGCATCGTCGAAATCTTGATGCTGCAGGCGCTCGCTCACGAGGCGCAGGGCAACATCCCTCCAGCTCTTCTATCTCTGGAACGTGCTCTGACGCTGGCTGAGCCGGAGAGCTACGTCCGGCTCTTTGTTGATGAAGGCGAGCCCATGAGATTGTTGATTGCAGATTTTAGATTGTGGATTGAAAAGCAAAGGCGCGATTCGGACCATAAATTGATCGGTTATTCTGAGAAACTCCTGGCGGCTTTTTCATCACCAATGGTGAGGTCACGCTCAAGTACTGACAATCAAAAATCAAAAACACCTGCACTTGCTGCAGGTGCAAGTGTCAGAAATCAACGATCAACGCTGATAGAGCCTTTGAGTGAACGCGAACTGGAAGTGCTCAAGCTGCTGCGAAGCGAATTAAGCGGCCCGGAAATTGCCCAACAACTGATCATCTCGCTCCACACTCTGCGCACCCATACCAATAACATTTACAACAAGCTGGGAGTGAACAACCGCCGGGCGGCCGTCCGCCGCGCTGAGGAACTCGATTTGTTATAGCGGATACGCAATCTTCACCTCTGGCCCTGGCAGGTGGTTCGAACCACCTGCCAGGGCTTTTTATTACCATCACAACCTCCCGATTAAGAATCAACACATCAATCAACACATATGCTGATGACACCTCACCACATCGAGCCGTATCCTTTGGGCAGATAAACAACGAAAGGAAAAACGCGAGGCGCATGATGAGTGACAAACAAACTTTCGACGAAAAACATAACCAGCAGCAGTGCTACGAAATCCGCCTCAAGGGACACCTAAATGAACGGTGGGCCGACTGGTTTGAGGGCCTGACCATCACGCTGGAAGAGGACGGCGATACGCTCTTAACCGGCCCGGTGATCGATCAGGCTGCATTGCATGGATTGCTCAAAAAAGTGCGTGATTTAGGCATGCCATTGGTCTCGGTCAGACCTATCGAACACGGCCAGGCGGATCAGTCAGACGTCAAATAGAAAATGGATAGTTGCTACCTGGAAAGGAGGTTTGCCTTTGATAACATTTCTAGCCCATTTCAAGCCCTAGTAATCGGGTGGCGGCCACAATTTTATTCAAGTCCAATTTAATGAAACTCATCCATATCGAAAAAAAGGAGAAAGAAAATGAATACGACCAAAGGAAGTCCCCATGGGACATACAGAAAGACCGCTGTGATGGTTGGAATTCTATTCATTATTGGGACGGTTACCGGTGTCCTGGCTGGTGTTTTTGCCGCCCCGATCCAGGCAGGGGCGACGTATCCACTCAATGTATCAGCAAGTGAAACCTCCTGGATTATCGCAACACTCCTCACCTTGCTAATGGGATTATCCCTCGCCATGATTCCGGTACTGTTGTACCCGATCTTTAGAAAGCACAATGAAGTCCTGGCGTTCGGGGCCATCCTGTTCAGAGGAGTACTTGAACAGGTACTCGAAACACTCCTGGCGATCAGTATGTTCCTGTTGTTGGCCGTCAGCGAAATCTATGGAAAGACTGGAGCAGCAGATCCTTCCAATTTTCACACACTGGGTTCTATGCTCATCGCCGCCGGAAATTGGATCCAAAATATCAATGGAATCGTTTTCGTCGTCGGCACGCTGATGGTCTTCGCCCTGTTTTATCAAACCAGGCTCATTCCTCGTTGGCTATCAGGCTGGGGTTTAATTGGCGCGGTGTTGTACTTCATTGCCAAAATTGTCAGCATCTTTAGTCCGCTGCATTTAGAGCCAAACATCGGTGAGGGAATCGGGCTCTTATTGGTTCCAACTGCCATTCAAGAAATGGTCTTTGCAGTCTGGATGATTGTGAAGGGATTCAATCCATCTGCGATTGCTTCCGGGGTTGCAAAAACAGCGACTAACAAGCTTTTGAGCGCGGCATAGAGCTGCAATATAGGGAGAGGGAGGGCAGAAGACCCTTTCTCTCCCCGCTCAGCTACATGTGAATGCTCATGGAATAAACATTACTAATTTTGGCCTGGAGGGATGCGTGCGACAAAGTTTTACATTGGTCCTGATGACTTCATTGGACGGGCTCATTAACGAAAGTCGAGAGGTATTTTTATGATTGACTGGTTTGTAATTCATCCTTGGTTAACAGGCGTTGCCACTTTCTTTTTGATGTGGGGAGATTGGTTGCTCACCATCCTGCAAGAACGGGAGCGTATTCTTCACTACGCTGAGCATTATCAAAGCTATCCAATTAACACGATCGAGGGAAGTCCGCTGTACCAGTCGCCGATCAAAGCGAGGCGGATTGCTGAACCCAGGCACCTCATTCCTGCGTTAATCCTAAGTGCGCTGGTGGCCTATGCGCTCGTCTGGATTCCCGAGATTTTTCAGGTGGCATTCATCGGATACGTGTGGGGACTCTTTCTGATTGTGGATACCACCCATCTTGGTAATATCATCGGATACCGGGCCGGGCGCCGCGGGTTGCATGGCAAGCAATTCTTGCACTTGCGCACCGACTACCTCATTCAAATGGGGCGCTATCTGGCACTCACCGTTTTTATCAGCGTGCTTGCGGTTTGTTCTGCATCCCCCTTTATTGTGGGGGTTGCCATCGCTGGCATGACGTCCACCATTAGACAGTTTCTGTGGCTGCGAAGAATACCGGCTATCGACTCGGCTGATGAACCACCAGTTACCTAGATGCAACGGTCGAGATATGGAAATGCCGCTAACCTCGATTTGTTCGGTTCAACATGGAAGGCTCTCAACTCCTGAGAGCGGAGAGCACTTCAACGATACGGTGGTGTCGTCTACCCATAAAAACCTGTGATATTAGGAGTAAAAACAATGACTGACAAAGAAAGATTTAATTCGCCCCAAAAGATCGCCAGCATGGTGGAACTCACCTCAAGTGGTAAGGCTTTAGCCGTGACGATGCTCTTCAATTTGCTCTTCGGGGGGTACCTGGCTGGAAAAGACCAATATGACTATAACGACACTGGAAGCGCATTGACCGTATTGCTGATCTATATCATATTGGGCATTTTCACCGCCATGTTCCTCTTTGGGAAACGAATGGGGCTCACCGGCATATTGGGTCTTTCCACCATGCTCATCCTATCTCACACCGTATTCATGATCATATCCTTCGGTCTGGTGGATGCCGGAGTACATGACCCGTTGGCAAATTGGTGGGCTACCTTGCTGCGGTACCCCTTCTTTCTACTGACGCTCATTTTCTCCATCAGGATCTACCGGGAGAGACGCGAATATATAAGCATTTCACACTCCGTGGACCATACAAAATGATTTTCCACCTGCCCTGGGTGCAGGTGCCAGGGTCCGTGTCTTCCGTGCCCCCGTGGTTAGATTAAAAAAGGAGATGAGACTGTGAATTCAACTGAATGGAAGTCAAACAACTTTATCGTTCGTAGGCCACTGTTGGCATATTTTGTGCTCAGCTACACGTTCTTCTGGGGATTTCTTGTTTTGATTATCGCCATTCTGGGTATGTTGCGGTTACAGCCGGATGCATTGCCAGCATGGGCGATGCCGATCATTGGTATTCTAGGTTCTTGGATGCCCAATCTCGCTGCCGTGACCGTGACAGGTGTTCTCGCAGGTCGTGAAGGTATCCGGCAACTACTGGGCAAATTCTTCGCAACTCGAATAGCCGTTCGTTGGTATTTTATTGCGCTGTTCCCTTTTCCATTAGCTTTTGCTGCGGCTAGTCTATATCGGTTAGCGGGGGGAGTTGCTCCTGGGAATATGGGCTTATCAGTGGGTTTTTGGGCTGGCTTGATTATTCTCAACCTGTTGCAAGGTGCAACCGGTGAGGAAGCCGGCTGGCGGGGCTTTGCTCTCCCACGTCTCCAAGACACCTATGGGCCGGTTAAGGCAAGTCTGATTTTGGGGCTCCTATGGAATTTCTGGCATTTGCCCCTATGGCTCCTCAGTGGATATTCCGGTCTTGACTTACTGATCTATGTTCTCGCCTTTAGTGTGAGCATTATTTCACTGACATTCTTGATCACCTGGATCTCCAATAAAACACCCATTAGCCTTATTCCAATCGTGATTACTCACTTTTCCTTCAATGCCAGTCTGAACCTTGTTGATGCACGTGGGCTGGGCTTTGGGCCAACACTGTCTTTATTGGTCATTACGACTGGGATCTACCTAATAACAGCAATCTTTGTTTGGAGTACGGGTAGATGGCCTAGATATAAAACACAAGGAGACTAAAGTGAAAAGTACAAAAACAGTCAAGGAAGCTTATACCTTCCTAGGATTAACACTTGCATTTTCCTATTTTGTTTTCTGGGGTCCCCTGGCTCTCTTTAAGATCCCAACCATTAGTTTCGTAAGTGATGTCAGAGGTCCCTCCTGGGCGATCGGGTTATATCTCGCTGGAGGATTTGTACCCTCGCTGTTGGCAATCTTTCTGACCTGGAGCAAGGAAGGGTTGACTGGATTGCGTGCATTAGGGTGGCGGATCATTCAATTCAAGGTTGGCTGGCGTTGGTATGCGTTTACCTTTCTGGTCGTTATTATTGGTACGGCAGGGCAATTAATCATTGACAAACTCCTCGGTAATACTTTTAACGGATACCTTATTGGGGCACAGTTAGGAAGTTTTTTACCGCTTCTGGTCCTTGGCCCGCTGTCAGAAGAAATTGGTTGGCGCGGATATGCCCTGGGAAGACTTCAGACACGGTGGAATGTTTTAACTTCATCCTTGATTGTCGGTTTGGTTTGGGGATTTTGGCATCTACCATTGTTTATGATGGCGGGCACTTCGCAGCATGAATTGGGAGTCCCGTTCATTGGTTTCCTGATAAAGATGATAGCCAGTTCGATTCTATATACATGGCTTTACAACAACACCAATCAGAGTCTCTGGTCAGCGATCCTGCTTCACTGGTTATATACATACGCTGCCCAAGTGTTGTCCTCCGGGGTAACCCGGTCTCCTCTCTATAACTGGTTGGAATGTTTACCTTATGTGATCATGGCTCTCGTTGTCGTCTTGATTTGGAAACCTCAGACGTTGAGCAGACCGCAGAAAACATTAGCTTATACCGATGTTAAAAGCGACAGCAGTGATGACGTCCACTCAATTGGCACTTTGTTCAAAAAAACCATGTACGACTTTTGTGATTTCCGGAATTATCTTGCAGAACTTGGCATCTTTGGTCAAGAAAGGAAGAAAGCAATTGGTTTAAAGAAAGGAAAAATGACATAGAGTTGAAGATAAAAACATAAGATAACCTGGAGACCCTCATAACATTTCGCAAACGGACGAATTACAAAAAATCTAGTACAAAAGAAAGAAGGAAAAAATGAAAAAGATCTTTACATTCACAATCATATTGTTGGCATTGACTGGCTGCACAGCATTCCAGGTCCAGACACATGAAACTACTGGGACGGACATACCTCAGATGAATATGCCAAATCCTGCCTCGGTCTATTGCACGCAGCAAGGGAACAAACACGAAATTCGCATGGCTGCCGATGGCAGCCAATCCGGTATCTGTGTTTTCCCGGGTGGCAGCACCTGTGACGAGTGGGCCTATTTCCGCCGAGAGTGTGGCCCCGCAGCACAAAAAAGCCCGACCCCTGCTATGACCATTGAGCCAACCACAGAAGCAAGTGGTGGTGGCCCAGGAGGAAGTAATTACTCAGGAGAAAATGCCTCGGGCGGTTTCATGTCACCTGGTACCTCAGAAGATATAAGTGACTGGTGGGGCGTCATCAAGAGTACAGAGTCCGGCGCCCAGTATGATGACTACTTCGAGCGGCAAGATCTGGGGCAGCTCATCTACTTTGGCATCGATTCAATGGACCCGGCGGTTAAGTCCCAGATCGTGGCCCAACGCGATAGCGGCAAGATCGTTCACCTTTACGGCACATTACTGAGCAATGTGCCCGACTACAACGGCTCGCAGATCCAGGTGGATCGCATCGAGATTGAAGGGTAACGATCCATACAAACCAATTTCCGAGTTCCCCCGCACGGCGGGTGAACTCGGAAGTTGGGCGTACTCAACCGACGAACGCTGGTTCTCCCTTGCCCGGCACGCAGCAATCCCACAGGGAGACGCGGTAGTGGATCGATGTATAATTATTTTTAGCATGCCTGAGCCCCTTCTCCTCACCAAGCTTTATATCCCCCCACCTCACCCTAAAATTGTTCTCCGCCCCCGCCTGAACGAGCGGCTGAACGAGGGTCAACAGTGCAAACTCAGCCTCATCTCGGCCCCCGCCGGCTTTGGCAAAACCACCCTGGTCAGCGAATGGATATCTCATTGTGGGAGGCCGGTGGCATGGTTATCGTTAGATGAAGGGGACAACGATCCGGTGCGTTTCCTCTCTTACCTCGTCGCGGCGTTGCAGACTATCAAAGCGGAGATTGGCGCAGGTGTGTTGGTTGCGCTCCAATCCCCTCAGCCACCACCCACTGAATTGCTTCTTACCACTTTGCTTAATGAGTTAGCCTCCATCCCAGACAATTTCGTCCTTGTCCTGGACGACTACCACGTAATTGATTCCAAGCCGGTTGACCATGCCCTCACCTTTCTGCTCGAGCATCTGCCGCCCCAGATGCACCTGATCATCACCACCCGTGAGGATCCAGCGTTGCCCCTGGCTCGCTTACGCGCACGCGGCCATCTAACCGAACTGCGTGCCGCTGACTTGCGGTTTACCCCTACCGAAGCTGCTGAATTTCTCAACCAGGTGATGGGCTTGAACCTCTCCACAGAAGACATAACGGCATTAGAAAATCGCACCGAAGGTTGGATAGCAGGCCTGCAATTAGCTGCGCTCTCGATGCAGAACCGTCAAGATACTTCCAGTTTTATCAAGTCTTTCACTGGCAGCCACCGTTTTGTGCTGGACTATCTGGTCGAAGAGGTTTTGCAACGCCAACCTGGACGTGTCCGCAGTTTCCTGCTGCAGACTTGTATTCTCGAACGGTTATGTGGCCCGCTGTGTAATGCAATTACTGATTACGAAGACAGCAAGGCAATGTTGGAGACCCTGGAGCGCGGTAACCTCTTCGTCATTCCGCTCGATGACCAACGCCAATGGTATCGCTATCACCATCTCTTTGCCGAGGTTCTGCAAACCTACTTGGGAGAGGAGGAGCCCAATTCGGTGTCCATGCTCCACCAGCGGGCAAGCCTTTGGTTCGAGCAGAATGACCTGCCAGCAGAAGCCATTCGCCATGCCCTGGCTGCTAAAGATTTCGATCGGGCGGCGGACTTGATCGAACGGGTCTGGCTGGCGATGGACATAAATTACCAATACGATGCATGGCTTGTGTGGGTGAAAGCACTGCCCGAGGAGATGATCCGTGCCCGGCCGGTGCTCAGTGTGGGTTATGCCTGGGCATTGCTGGGTGTGGGCGAGCTGGAAGCCAGTGAGGCTCGTTTACAGGATGCCGAACGATGGCTGAAACCGGTAAATGCGCAAACAGAAAACTCGGCTATGAAAATGGTCGTTGTGGACGAGGTGGAGTTCAAATCGCTGTCCGTCTCGATCGCTGCCGCCCGCGCCTATCACGCCTTGGCATTGGGGGATATATCCGGCACGAAGCTTTATGCGCGTCAAGCGCTGGCGATTGTCCCGGATGATGGAACAATCCATCGCACACAGGCTACTGCTTTACTGGGAATGGCCGAATACGCCAGCGGCAACTTGCAGGCTGCAGAGCAGGAACTGCTCAAGTTTCAGACGATGATGTGGCAGGTCAATGATATCGCCAGCGCCATCGGCATCACCTTTATCCTGGCGAACATCAAGCTCGTCCAGGGTCGTCTTCATGAGGCGGTTAGCGCCTACCGCCAGTCATTACAGCTTGCAGAGAGCAGGGGCGCGCCATCCTTTATTGGCGCGTCTGATGTGAACCGGGGCCTCAGTGAAATGCTCTGCGAGCAAGGCGATCTGGACGCGGCAACACAATATCTGCTAACTGCCCGGCAATTGGGTGAGCAAGGTGCAACAACCGGCTGGCCGCAACGCTTGTGCGTTGCCCAGGCTCGATTGAAAGAAGCTCAGGGTGATCTGGTTGGCGCCCTTGTTTTGCTAGGTGAGGCCGAACACCAGAAAGTCAGGAATCCCTTGCCGGATCGTCCTATTGCAGCGCTGAAGGCGCGGACCTGGGCCAGGCAGGGTCAGTTGAGTAAGGCGATGTCGTGGGTGCGTGAACAGAACTTATCACCTGATGACGACCTCAGCTACATGCGCGAGTTCGAGCATCTTACACTGGCCCGGATACTCATCACCCGGTATAAAACCGAACGGGTAGATGGAGATCTACAGGCGGCATTGAGATTACTGGCGCGCCTCTTGCAGGCCGCAGAAGAAGGTGAGCGGAATGGGAGTGTGATCGAAATCTTGATACAGCAATCGCTCGCTTATCAAACGCAAGGTGATCAGCTGCACGCTATCGCTGCACTGGAACGCGCCTTGAAGCTTGCCGAACCGGAAGGTTATGTGCACGTCTTTGTGGATGAAGGCGTACCCATTAAATTGCTAATTGCAGATTTTCGATTGCAGATTGAAAAGCGATTGAATAGCTCCCATTCAAAATCAGATGAGCGACTGCTCGCCTACCTGGATCGATTGCTAACCAGGTTTCCGGTGGGAGCTTTAGCAGATCTATCTACTCATTCTACAATCAGCAATCTCCAATCTAAAATTCTTCTAGAGCCCTTAAGCGAACGTGAACTGGAAGTACTCAAATTACTTCGTAGCGAATTAAGCGGACCAGAAATTGCCCAAAAGCTGGTCGTTTCGCTCAACACCTTTCGCACCCACACCAAAAATATTTTTAATAAACTGGGGGTCAATGACCGCCGGGCAGCCATCCGTTGCGCCGAGGAACTCAATTTATTTTAGCTTGCCCGATATCAACTAACCGGCCCTAGCAGGTGTTATCAAACCCTCTGCTGGGGCTTTTATGTTTTAAATCATCAATCACCACATTAATCACATCATCAATCACATCATGTGGGGATGCGTTATCCCTCAATCGGCCAGTATCCTTTGGGCAGATAAACAACGAAAGGAAAACGCGAGGCGCATGATGGGTGACAAACAAACGCTCGACGAAGAACATGACCAGAATCCATGCTACGAAATCCGCCTCAAGGGACACCTGGATGACCGGTGGGCTGAATGGTTTGAGGATCTGACCATCACGCTGGTAGAGGACGGCGATACGCTCTTAACCGGTCCGGTGATCGATCAGGCCGCGCTGCACGGCCTGCTCAAAAAAGTGCGCGATTTAGGCATTCCATTGGTCTCGGTCAGTCAAGTTCAATTCAATGAAACTCATCCATATCATTCAAAAAAAGGAGTATGAAATGAATACGAACATAAAGTCCACCAAAATGAATCCGAAAGTTTTACTCGTTTTATTATGGGTGTTTTTTACAGTAAATTTTATGTACTGTGACACCCTCTCATCATTGGAGCCTAGAGTTCTGGAAATGCACATGACAGGTTTTACGGCAGATGGAACTGTCAAAATCACCGACGGATTTTTGTTGGGAACCGCGATTATGTTTGAGATTCCGTTTTTAATGATTGTCCTTTCGTGGGTATTAAAGTATCGCGCTAATCGTTGGGCAAACATCATCGCAGGCACATTATTTGTTCTGGCTCAAATCGGATCATTGTTTCTTGGAGCCCCCTCTCCTGCATACATTTTTTACAGCACAGTCGAAATTGCAGCTCTCTTACTCATTGTTTGGAATGCCTGGAAGTGGACCAACCCTGAAACGGTAGTCCCGGCAGATGAAGTGGCAAGGACATCGGCCAGTACCGGCGTATCCATTCCCCAACCGATGTTGGGCCGCAAATAGGCAAACAATTCGCCATTCTTAGGAGACTGACCATGCAAAACTATCTGCTAATCATGTGTGAAATCTTACTTGTCATCGTCATGCCTTTGCTCGTCTTATACCTCAAGGGAAATTGGCCATTGCGCAAGGTTATTCCGCCTCTCGTGGTCATCCCCATCCTTTGGTTTTTTACATATGCACCCATACATGAGTTGAGTCACGCCGCTGGCACTTATTTGGTCGGAGGCAAAGTCATAGAATATAGGCTTATTCCAAGATTCTGGTTGGGTGAATTCGGTGGTGCATGGGCTATTCCAAGTGGATTTACTCAAAGTTGGCAACAATTAACGTCTTCCGCCTTCCCATACATACTGGACATTGTCTGTCTTGTTGTTGCGATATTTGTCTTCAGGCGAGGTTTTTCTAGAAATCTTTTTTTTACTGGCTTGGCTTTCATGCTTCTGTGCCTCAGGCCTGCCTGTGACTTTGTATTTGAACCTATTGGTTTTCTTTCTGGCATTAGAGGTGATTTCTACGTAATACAACAGATTGTCGGATCCTTTGCAACATGGTCATTCATCTTAATCTCAATCGGTCTCGCTGTGTATTCTATTTCATCAACACTCAGCCACTTGGTTAGTTTTTCAAACACTAGATTGAGCAAAATATCATTAAAACAAAACACAATATCGTTCAAACAAGGAGAATTAAAATGAAAGCTTTACAGAAATTTGGCGGAATTGCCGGGCTTTATATGGCATTGGCGCACTTGATGGGATTAATCATCTTCATTGTTATTCTGGATTACATCAGCATAACCGAATTAGCCCAGAAGGTCGCCTTGAATGTCAACAACCAGGTGGTCGTTTTTTCAACCAATCTGCTCATGTATGTATTCTTTGGCTTTTTTCTGATTGTATTTTCACTGGCTTTATATGACAGATTAAAAGCTGGCTCGCCTGCACTGATGCAAGTGGCAACCGTAATTGGGATTATCTGGGCTGGCTCATTGATTGCCAGCGGTATGGTCGCGAATGCCGGGCTCACCTCAGTAGTGGCGCTCAATTCTACTGACCCAACCCAGGCTGCGTTGACCTGGCAGGGAATTGAACCCACAATTGACGGGCTGGGCAACGCAAATGGTGAAATACTTGGTGGTCTTATGACGTTATTGATCAGTCTGGCTGCACTGCGAACTGGTGAACTTCCCAAGGGTGTGAATATCCTCGGTTTAGTGGTTGGCGCAGTCGGTATCATCTCTCTTGTCCCAGTGCTAACAGGCACGCTGGGTCCGGTTTTTGGCTTGACCCAAATTATCTGGTTCATCTGGATGGGAGTTGTACTGCTGCGCAGGAATGCGGTCATGTCAACGACTTATGAGATTCTGAGAGCGGCATAGGTTTACATCAAGGGAGAGGGAGGGCTTAAGACCCTCCCTCAGTCAAATCAAAAATTGACGTAGGCAACTTGATTAAGCCGAAAATGGATCAGAACAGGGAGAGAAAAATGAAAAAAGGTAAACAATTCGGAGAAACCGTGGAAGGGTATAACATTCCTGTTTTAAACGAGCGGGAAATAAGAGCATCGGCAGGAATATTATATTTTTTTATGTTCCTGGCCTGGATGCTGGTCATATTTAATGAGAATTATTTTTTGATCAAGTTTGTCAACACTGTCTTCCTGACAGATTTCATCATACGGGTAATGATCAGTCCCAGGTATTCTCCTTCATTAATAATCGGGAGGTTAATCGTAAGCAATCAAACCCCCGAATATGTCGGTGCGGCTCAAAAAAAGTTTGCCTGGACGATTGGTCTGGTGCTAGCCACGATCATATTCCTGCTGTTGGTTGTAATGAATTCAACTAGCTTCATAACCGGGATTATCTGTCAAATCTGCCTGATATTCTTATTCTTTGAAGCTGTGTTCGGCATTTGTCTGGGATGTAAATTTTATCCAATGTTTCATAAAGAAAAAACTCAACACTGTCCTGGTGAAATTTGTGATCTCAAGGCAAAACAGGAGATCCAGAAAACGTCGTTATTGCAAATTGGCGTTGTTATTGGATCTTTCGCCTATGTGATAGCAGCAGCGATCTTGTTTAACAATAGTTTTAGTGCAAAACCGGCTGACTTATGGATCATCATGAAATCTGTTCTTTCACTATAAGAATAGTTTTCTAATAAAAAGGAAAATGTCAATGAAAGCGATTGTGTACACAAAATTTGGTCCACCCGAGGTTCTCCATCTTCAAGAGGTGGCAAAGCCCACTCCCAAACCGAATGAGGTGCTGATAAAAATACATGCGACCACCGTCGTAAAAGAAGACCCAGACATGAGGGCTTCCCCAGGTTTTAATGGGATTCTGAAACCCAGACATCCGATCCTGGGACAAGAGTTGGCTGGGGAAATTGAATCCATCGGCAAAAATGTGACTCGATTCAAATCTGGCGACCAGGTATTTGGCATAGACATGTTTGGCGCGTATGGTCAATACAAGTGTATGCCTGAAAACGGGGCGCTGGCCATCAAACCGGCCAATATGAGCTATGAGGAGGCGGCCAGCGTTCCGAATGGGGCATTAACTGCGCTGCCTTTTCTGAGAGATAAAGGCAATATACGGAGAGGGCAAACCGTGCTGATCTACGGCGCTTCTGGATCGGTTGGCACTGCTGCGGTACAACTGGCCAGGTACTATGGAGCAAAGGTGACCGGAGTATGCAGTACTGCGAATTTAGAATGGGTCAAATCTTTGGGCGTTGATCACGTGATTGATTACACCAAAGAGAATTTTACCGAAAATGGTAAAACCTATGACATTATTTTTGACACGGTAGGCAAGCGATCTATTTCAGAATGCAAAGGCTCGCTAACGGATGAAGGCATCTATTTAGCCACAGTCCCCACACCGGTAATGATGCTTCAAGCGTTGTGGTCCTCAAAAAGCCGTGGCAAAAAGGTTAAGTTTGCGGCTACGGGTTTGAGGCCGTCAATTGAGAAGATCAAGGACCTTGTCTTCCTCACTGAGCTGATTGAGGCAGGGAAGATCAAACCAGTCATCGACAGGTGTTACCCGTTGGAACAGATCGCCGAGGCTCACCGCTATGTGGAACAGGGGCACAAAAAGGGCAATGTCGTCATTACAGTGGATCATTTTGCTAAAATCTGACGACACAGAATGAGGAACGAACAACATGAAACAGGATCAAATCGAGAAACATTTAACAACACAATCGATCCTTTTGCATTTACTGCCTGGAATCCTGAGCACGTGCGTTTACCTGCTCGCGCGCCAGCCGGTTGCCAACCTGGGATATCCCTCGGTGGTTCCCTTAATTCTTGCATTTGCAGTTATCCTGATTCCTGTCGAGCTGGGATACCTGCTCTATCAGGGGAAGAAAAAATGGTCGAATTACATTACAGGGAATCATCAGCCATCGTCAGGGAATCTCGTGGTGGCAAAATCTTATTTGGGTACCTATTATTTTTATTGCGATCGGAGCCATATTTACCTTGATAAAACCTGTTAACGCTTTTTTGCTGGGTAATTTGTTTTCGTGGATGCCAGAACCAGATTATGGATCGGATGGGATTTATTCCAAAAAGACTTTAATTGTTACTTACACGATGGTTTTTATATTCGTGGCAATCTTGAGTCCGTTGGTTGAAGAATTGTATTTCCGGGGTTATTTGCGGCCCAGGGTGCAAGGGAAGTATGCCACATTATTCCACAGCTTCCTATTTGCAGCTCAACATTTCTTCACTCCGTGGATGCTGATCACAATAACCCTGGGATTATTGCCGCTGCTCTTTGGGGTAAAAAAAGAAGAATATCTATGTTGGAATCATGGTCCACGTTCTGTGCAACATGATGAACGTGGTCACAGGCATTGCATTTATCTCAGGATGACGTGAATAGCAGACCGCATTAATATTTGGGTTATACCGAAAAAAAGCGACAGCAATGATGGCATCCACTCAGTTTGCTGACTGTGAAAAAACAAAAATGGCTTTTGTGATTTCTGGAACTATCGGGCAGACCATGACGTCTATAGTCAACAATCGAAATAATCAACTGGTTTATTTGGAAGGAAAAAATGAAAAAGCTCTCGATATTTGTGATCATTTTGATGGCACTGGCAGCCTGCACAACTCCCCAGGTCCAGACACCTGAACCAACTGCGACGGACAACCCTCAAGCGAATATGACCAATCCTGCCTCGGTCTATTGTGAGCAGCAAGGAAACAAACTCGAAATTCGCACGGCTGCCGATGGCAGCCAATCCGGTATCTGTGTTTTCCCGGGTGGCAGCACCTGTGACGAGTGGGCCTATTTCCGCCGAGAGTGTGGCCCCGCAGCACAAAAAAGCCCGACCCCTGCTATGACCATT
>JAMCRR010000106.1 GCA_023381565.1 Chloroflexota bacterium | reverse complement strand
GGTGATCACCGGCTTTCTGGCCACGAGTATGGGGCTGGAAGTCCTGGGGCCGCTCCTCCTGGGATCCAGCGTCGTTCTGTTCATCGTCTACGAGGTGACCGTGTTGAACGCTTCCAGGACCCCCCATAGATTAAGTCCCTAATCAAATTTTAAATTCACATTGGTAACAAGAAATGCTCTTTCCATCAAACCGCAGAGCACCCCCTCCCAACCTCCCCAAAATGCTTTTTTAGCATTTTGGGGAGGGTTAGGGAGGGGTTACACCCTTGGTTAAAAGGCACGTCAGCTATGCAAAGTATGTTTGCCGATTCTGGTTGTCAAAATTCATTAGTGTCTATCAGGGTCTTTTCTTTTTAGCTTCTAAGAGATGTGCAGCTCGCTCACCTTGCGGAAATGGAAGCCATAAATGGCGAAGGTGATCGCCAGGGGAAACTTGGAGGGGCAACGGAAGAGCGTCCACAAGAATAACCGCCAGTAATGCAACCGCTCTTTGCCTTTGATGCCAATCTGGTACACGGAGCGGAAGAACGCCAACACCTCCTGGAACTCGATGCGCACGTTTACCTTGGGGGGGTTATACTCGCGCAGGAAATTCCTGACGCGCTCGTAAAACAGATCGGCCGAGTAGATCTGGTTCATGATGTTCTTGTAGCCGGTGCGCAAGATCTCGATGTCCATCTTCGGGACGATGTTGGTCGTGCCGTCGGCATTATCTCCCGACATTTCCTTGATCAGCCGGCCTTCCTCTTCCATGCGTTGATACAGCTTGGTGCCGTAAGGCGCCTGCAACAGCCCGACCATGGCGGTGACGATCCCGCTCTGCTGGATGAAGTCGATCTGGCGTTGGAAGATAGAGGCCGTGTCGCTATCGAAGCCCACGATGAAGCCGCCCATCACCTGTAAGCCGTTGCGCTGCAAGCGCTTTACGCTTTCCACCAGGTTGCGCCCCTTATTCTGGGTCTTGTGGCATTCCGTCAGGCTGCCTTCATCGGGAGTCTCGATGCCCACGAACACGGAATTGAAGCCCGCCTTCACCATCAAATCCATCAGCTCGGGGTCGTCGGCCAGGTTGATGGATACCTCGGTGATGAAAGCGCCGGCCTTCTTGCCCTTGCGCCATTCGATCAGCGCGGGCAGAATCTCATTCTTCAGCTCTTTCTTGTTGCCGATGAAGTTATCGTCCACGAAGAAGACGTTCCGGCGCCAGCCCAGAGAATAGATCTTGTCCAGCTCGGCAAGGATCTGGACGGCCGTTTTGGTGCGCGGGCGGTGCCCCAACAGGGCCGTCACGTTGCAGAAATCGCAATTGAACGGGCAGCCGCGCGAATACTGGATGGTCATGGAATCGTAACGGTCGCGCTCCACCAGCTCCCACATCGGGACGGGCGTCTGGTGGAGATCGGGGTACTCGCTGGTGGTATACAGGTGTTGTGGGCGCCCTTGTTCCAGGTCTTCGAGGAACGGCTTGAGAGTCAGCTCGGCCTCATTGAGCACCAGGGTATCCACGTCGTCGAACTGGGTGGATTCGCAGGTGAATAGAGGGCCGCCGGCCACGACCCTGACGCCGGCTTCTTTGCAGCGCGCGATCACCTCGATGGCCGATTTACGCTGGACGACCATAGCGCTGAGGAAGACGTAATCTGCCCATTCCAGGTCCGGCCCGGCCAGAGCCCGCACGTTGAGGTCCACCAGGCGTTTGTTCCATTCAGCCGGCAGCATCGCGGCCACTGTGGCCAACCCCAGCGGGGGAGAAGAGGCTTTTTTATGGATGAAGCCCAGGGCGTGTTTAAAGCTCCAAAAAGTATCCGGGAATTCCGGGTAGACGAGCAGGATATTCATGAATGGGTTCTCTCCTTCAAAACCTTTGAGTGGATTTTGCTTTAGAAGGTAGTCTAGCACAAGCGCCGGGGCGTGTAATGTACTGCCAGTCATGACGCCCGGCACATTTCCCATTCAGACCGTCACCCTTGCGAGCATGACTCTGGGGTAACGCAATAAAAAAGGAGAGGTGTGCACCTCTCCTTGAACGGCCGGAAAGGATCGATCCGGCCTGCGTTCGTCGAAAAACTTCTATCTGGTGGCCTTGAAATTATCCGCCACGGCGTCCCAGTTGACCAGCGGCCAGAAGGCCTTGATGTAATCGCCTCGCCGGTTCTGATAGTTGAGATAATAGGCGTGCTCCCACACGTCCAGGCCCAGGATGGGGGTGTTGCCGTCCATGAAGGGGCTATCCTGGTTGGCGGTGGAAACCACCTGAAGCTTTCCCTGGGGGTCCATGCCCAGCCAGGCCCACCCCGAGCCGAAGCGCGTCAGGGCTGCCTGGTTGAATTTTTCCACGAAGGCGTTGTACGAGCCGAAGGTATCCGAGATCATCTTGGCTAGGGCGCCGCCGGGCTCTTTGCTCCCGCCGGGCGCCAGCAGTTCCCAGAATAAAGAATGGTTGGCGTGACCGCCGCCATTATTGCGCACCGCCGTGCGGATATTCTCAGGCACAGAATTGATATTCCTCAAAAGCCATTCGACGTCCCGGTTGTGGAACTCGGGATGAGCTTCGAGGGCAGTATTTAAGTTATTGACGTAGGCGCCATGGTGCTTGTCGTGGTGGATCTCCATGGTGCGTGCATCGATTGCGGGTTCCAGGTTTCTGGATTGGCATCTATTGGGGGGTAGTGAAAACGGATAAGACATGGGTTGTGCTCCTTTCATTCCTTTTCTAGTGTTCTTTCTCCCTGCGAAGGCCGGTGGTCCCAATTCGGCCAAATCCAAATCTTGATTATTGAGGTAATATTACTACTATTAGAATCGAGAGTCAAACCATTTTGCATAAGAAAAGTGTAAGAAAGGGGGCATACCCCTCGCAGTAGGAAGGATGCGGAGTGGCGACCGCGCAACTGCGGGCCGCAAATTACGTATAGGATATAGAAACGACCACAAGGGAGCAAATTTCACCCGCATCCTGGTCGATTCTCAACATAAGCCAGAGGAGGAACTTCGCAATGGGAATCATCAAATTTATTGTGGGGCTGATCGGCGGCATCATCGGCCTGGTGGTTGGTATCGTGGGGGGCGTGTTTGGCCTGGTGGTGGGCGTTTTGGGCAGCGTGTTTGGCCTGGTTCTGGGTGCGGGCGTGCTGTGCCTGCTGGTGCCCCTGGGCATCCTGCTGCTCGTCCTGATCTTCTAAGCGCTGGCCCTTACCAGCCGGGCGGGCGGCCAGTCGACTGGCCACCCGCCCGGATTTTCATCGTCGGATAGGACGAAGGATAGAAAAGCTAATGAATTCGGCTGGCTTGCACCTCCAGGCGCATCATGGCCACGTGCACTACCCCTCCCGGCGCCTGTCCGCTCGACCGGAGATACTTTCCGGCCAGCTCGGCAATGAAGGCTTCTCTTTTCCCTTCCGGCACGCGCTGGGTATAGGGCAGCCAGGTGGTGCGCAGCCAGCCTTCCAGGCCCGACTGGCCGGCGGGCTGCATGTCCTTGGGGATCAGCTCGACGCGTTGGATCTCGAAACCGGCCTCGTACAGCCAGCGCGTATAATCCTCCGGGCCATAAAACCCATATGGGAAGGCAAAATCGCGGAAATAAGCCTGCCATTCTTCCTGAGCCTGCATTTCCTCCAGCACCGACAGGATTTGGGCAGTGTTGCCCTTCCCGCCCATCTGCAATAATATATGCCCGCCGGGGCGCAGGCTCCGGTAGATTCCCCGCAGCACCGGCTGGTGATCCCTGATCCAATGCAGAGCCGCGTTCGAAAAAACCACGTCGAACTGGCCCTCGAAAGACAGCTTTGCGGCGTCCATCCACAGGAAGGAAAGGTTCGGGTGCTCGGCCCTGGAATGCTTTTGCCCGGCTAACGCGATCATCTCCTCTGAGTTGTCCACGCCCAGCACCGAGCCGCCCGGCACGTAGCCGGCGATCTCCGCCGAGACTTTGCCGTCCCCGCAGCCCAGGTCGAGGACGTCTTCGTTTCCCGCCAGCTTCAACCTGGCGATCAGCTCCCTCCAGGCGTATTTCTTCATGCTCGGTTTATATTGGGAAGTCAATCCTCATCTGTCTCCTGGTTCAAGGATACATTCTTAAAAAGGGCCAGGATGATCGCCAAATTGAGATCCAACCCGGGGCGGCGATAGATATCTCCGAAGGGGAACTCGATGGTGTAGGTTGGCTAATAAGAGTATAGCACGCCCCTAAAAATGCGGCTCATCCATGGGCTTATCGGGTGGGCATCACAGGGGAATGATATCTTGTATAATCAAGACAGGAGTCAAAATACAAGGATTGGCCCGGAAAGGCACCTTCGAATGAACCGTAGTGAAGTCCTCAGCATCTTACACGAACACCGCCAGGAGCTTGAAGAGGGTTATCAGGTGGCATCGTTATCCCTGTTTGGGTCAGTCGCCCGCGATGAAGCCCGCCCTGATGGCGACATCGACCTGTTGGTCGAATTCACCCAGCCGGTGGGGTTGTTCGATTTCATCACCCTGCAACAGCGCCTGGAGGCGTTATTCGGATGCAAAGTAGACCTGGGGACGCCGCGATCGTTAAAGTTAAGCATAAAAGATCGGGTCCTGCAGGAGGCTGTCCGTGTCTCATAGAACCTGGCAGCAATTTTAGAAAGAATTGCAAGAAGCCCGGATTAATCCGATAACCCAACCATGCCCATGAATAAACGCCCCAACCAGTCTCCAGGGTTGGGGCTTATGGTAGAATATGTGCAGCATTTCACAGACCACCCTTCTTTTCGGACGTGATCCAATGACTCAGATCTACCGCCACACCTGAATACGGCGTTCGAGCGCAGGGTTGCGCTCGATGCTCTGGCTGCACGTCTCGCGGCGTGGCGGAGGCCGGTTCGCGTCCTGAACTTGCCTTTCACCTCCTGTGCCGCCATCGGCGTGAGCTGGCGGCGGTTTTAATTTGGCAATTGCGCTGCTTACACGGCGCGTAAACCATCTTACAGGAGATTGCTATGTCCGTACCCGATTCTGAAACCGTTCTATTGATCACGCGCTACGGCATGGGGGATGCCGAGCCAGAGCTCCAGCAAAAGCTGATCACGACTTATTTCAAGCTGTTGGACGAAAACAACACGCTGCCAGCCGCCATCTGCTTCTACGCCAACGGCGTGCGCCTGGTCGTCTCGGGCTCGCCGGTGCTGGACACGCTCAAATCCCTGGAATCGAAAGGCGTGCGCCTGATTTTGTGCAGCACCTGCCTGAATTACTACAACCTGGCCGATCAGGTGCAGGTGAGCATTGTGGGAGGCATGACCGACATCCTCGAGGCGCAGCGCCGCGCCGGCAAGGTAATCTCGCTCTAGCCGAATCGGCGCATAAAAGTCTCAGCGCAGGCGCGCGCTCAAATCGCGCAGTTGCGCAAAACTGATCGGCTTGATCAGCACGAAATCGGCTTCCTCTGCCAGGTCGCTCATACGCGGGTCGGCGGTTGCAATGATCACCTTCGCGCTCTTCAGCCGCTCGTCCGCGCGAATCTTCGCCAGGATCTCCAGGCCGTTCACGTGCGGCAGGTGCAGGTCCAGGACGATCACGGTTGGCTGGCATCCGTCCAACTCCTCCATAGCCACCTGCCCATCTCGAATCGTTTTCGTCTCGAAGCCGGCCAGGCGCAAAGCCTCGGTGAAAATGATCGCGAGATCTTCGTCATCTTCGATAATCAGCGCCAGTTGTGAGGGTTCCATGTTGAATAACCTTTCTACGATTGCTTGATGGGCAGATTAACCGTGAATGTAGTTCCGTGTCCCGGCTGGCTGTCCAGCCGAATCTCCCCGTCCATCAGGATTACCAGGTTCTTGACGATCGTCAACCCCAGGCCGATGCCGCCGTGTTCGCGGGTGGCCAGGTCTTCGATCTGGCCGAACGGCTCGAAGATTTTGCTCTGCTGCTCCAGGGCAATACCAATGCCAGTGTCTTTGACTTCGATCACCCAACAAGACGGGTCTGGGGTAAACAACCGGATCCAGATCCCTCCCGTATCTGTAAATTTTATAGCATTCGTCACCAGATTGACCAGGACTTGCTGGAGACGGTCCGGGTCGCCGTACAGAGTCTCTGGCATGCCCACTTCCACCTGGGTCGCCAGCGTCAGGCCCTTGTCTTCTGCGATCTGGTCCATCACTCCGTGCAGGCCTTCCACCAGGTCCTGAACCTGGAACTGCCGCTGGATCAGCCGCATCCTTCCCGCCTCGATCTGGGCTTGGTCGAGCAGGTCATTCACGATCGCCAGCAAGCGCCGGGTATTGTTCATGATCCGGATCATGGTGCTGTTTTGCTTTTCGGTCAGCGCCCCAAAAGCCTGTTCCTTCAACATCTCGCTGTACCCCAGAATCGCGCTGAGCGGTGTGCGCAGCTCGTGTGAGACCGTCGCCAGGAAGATGCTTTTCAGATCTTCGACTTCCGCCTCGTGCGTAAAGTCGCGAAACACGGCCACCTTACCGATGAGTTCCCCATCATTATCGATCACTCGCGATGCGTTCACCGAAAACGTGTATTTATCCCACTTGACCCGGACGTTCGACTTGTACTGGTCGGGAGTGTTGAACAAGTCGAGAACCTCCTGTTTGCTCTTCGGCGTCAATTCCGAAAGCCGGTTGAGGTCGGCAAAGTGCTGGCCGATCATCTCTTCGGGTGGGGTGCCCAGGTACCGCCCGAGCGCAGCGTTCGCGATGATGACCTGGTCGCGGTTGTCAAACACCAGCACGCCGTCCGCGATGCCTTCCAGGATGGCGTGAATGCGGCCCGCCTCTTCACGTTCACGGGTCAGCGCCTTCGTCAGGTCGAGCGTTTGCTGCGCCACGCGTTGGTCCAGGTCTCGGTTCATCAAGCGCAGTTCATTTAACACCTGCTCCAGGCTACGCGCTGACAGCCACGAAATCAGGGCAACCAACAAAAAGCCCAGCACGGCCGGAAAGTTCGGCTCGATTCTCAACCACAGCGCGATCCCGATGATAATCAGGTCGCCGAACGCCGCGTATACAAAACTGGCCCTCGCTCCCACCAACACGCTTGCCATGATGATCGGGATGGTAAAGGCGAAGAGCGCACGGCCTGTGGCAACCTGTTCCGGACTGTCGCTAAAGGTCATGACCACCATCAGCAGAATCAAGAACAAGTGGCTGGCAATAAATCCTGAGTTGCGCGACCGGTTGATCAGGTAAATCAGGACTGTTCCCCCCAGCGTTGCCAGGCTGCCGTAAATCAGGATGCTCATATCCTGCGACGACTGATTGATCGCCAGCACAATGAAGATCACTGCGATGGATATAACCGATACGCCCAACAGCAAAATGTTCAACAACCTCCGCCGTCGAGCTCCGTCCGGATCGGTAACCGGCACCGTGAGTATCTGGTTCAGGAAAGACATATTACACTCCCTTTTTTCTCCATTTCCAGGGCGCTGGATATTGCGGAACGGACCACCAGCTCCGGCAAGTATAAGCACTTGCCAATCCATAGCGCCGGGTAAGGCGGCTCTTGATGCTCTTCTAGCCAGGCTGCGCCATGTTTCAATGGCTCTTTGACGGCTTCATTTTCATGACCCCGCCAGACGCACAGAGCCTGCACCGAATAGGCCGTCTCCTCTGCGGTAGGGATGCAGAATCCCCACGCGCCATTCTCCCGTTGGGTCTCCAATAGCCAGGCCACCGTCGGTTCCACCAGCTCGGGCGCGTAACCAGCGCAGGCAACCACGGCGTGCGCGGACGCGTAATACGGAGAAACGTGCCACTTGTCTTCCCAATACCCCGACGAGTTGCGTGTCTCCCGCAAGAATTGCAATATCTTCTTGACCGCCGGGTGCTCTGCCGGGAAGCCTGCGTGCCGCAGGGCTCCCAGGATGTGAATGTTCGCGCTCACCGAAGGATTGGCCTCGTGTTCGAAACAGCGGAACCACTTTTCTTGCTCGTATGAGAACAAGGCTTCGAAGTCCACCGGGCGCCCAAACCGCGCCAACACCTCGCAAATCAGGCCGGTATCGTCCCCATCCTTGGGAGTGTAACCGGCGGCCCACCCAATCCCCCGGCCGGGTTTCCAGGCTTTTTCCAGGAAATCGAGCTGTGGCTGGCACTGCGCCAGGATTTCTGGCGTATCAATCCCTGCCAGCGCCAGGTTCCAGAGCACCCATCCTCGCTCGAACACGTCGAAGGGAGCCACATTCGGTGCGCCCCCGTCTGGGGTGATTACCTGCCGCAGGTAGTCCATAACTTCGGCTTCCGTCTGAACGTTTTGAGCCAGGTACGCCGTCGCCGAAGGGCTGTGGCCGACCGAGCCATTGGCCTCCTTCAGATTTTCCAGGTCCAGCACCCCAAGCATATCTGTCCCCGCCATTTCAGCCGAGAAAGCCGCCGAAATGTACCGGTTTATTTTTGCCCCACCCATCGCCGAGAGTTTCCTGGCCCTTTTCATCTGCAGCCGCCCCAGGATCCGGTCTCCCTGGTGGGAAATGATCTTCAGGTTCTCGGCCTCGCAGATCAAAGTCGGTACGATCAGCTCGAAGCCAACCGTGGCCCCGTTTGGATCGTTCGTCATCTGGTAGTCGGCCTGGCTGGAAATTTTTTCCAGCGCGATCAGCCCTTTTTCGATCTGCATACGGTCGCGCGCCCGGCGCCCCCGGCGCGTCAGCGCCGTCATCGCCGCCAGCGTGCAAACCACGCGGTCGTAATAATTGTATAGTTCGGAAGTTCCCCAACTGCCGTCTGCGAGCTGGTGCTCGGTAATCCATTCCAGCGCGCGGTTGCTCATTTCGTAATCCAGTTCGCCCAGGCGGGCGATCCAGGCAGTGTCGTAAGCCGTGCTGGGCATGTGGCCCTGGTCTGCGCTCGCGAGAAGCGCCTTGAAATCGTTCATCGATGTTCTCCGTGGTTGGGTAGGTTTCCAGAAGGCCAGGCTTCTCCGGGGATTGGGTACCAGATGCCGCCCATTAAAACGCCCAATCCCAGGGTGCGTTCGTGATTGGCGGCATAAAAGCTCTGCATCCACGCCAGATCGTCGGGTGAAAGGCTTTCGTAATCCGGCTCGGGCGTCTTGCGCGTGTACAGGTGATCGTACAGGATGTGGCGGAGCTGTCGCGCCGTCAGATCCAGGGATGGGCTGATCGTAAAGTAGAGGTCCTCCTCTCCCGTTGCCAGCAGCGGCATATCG
>JAMCRR010000004.1 GCA_023381565.1 Chloroflexota bacterium | reverse complement strand
TGAGGGTTCTTCAACATGACGGTACATTTAATAATATAGCCGTAGCGCAGGCGCACCTCACGCCCCGGCGCCAGGCGGAAATACTTGGGCGGCGGGACTTCGCGGAAATCCTCCCGATCGATGTAGATGACCCTGGAGAAAGGCACCTGCCGCGTCCCGGCGGAGGGATCTTCGGGGTTGTTGATCGCCTCGAGCTGTTCGACCTGCCCATCGGGGTAGTTCGTGATGACCACCTTCACCGGCTCGAGCACGCCCATCACGCGCGGGGCGCGCTTGTTCAGGTCTTCCCGGATGTTGTATTCGAGCAGGGCGAGGTCGATCAGATTTTCTTTCTTGGCCACGCCAACCTGGTCGATGAAGCTGCGGATCGCCTCGGATGTATATCCTCGGCGGCGCATGGCGCTCAGGGTGGGCATGCGCGGGTCATCCCAGCCCTTCACGTAGCCGCCCTCGACGAGCTGCTTCAAGAAGCGCTTGCTGAGGATGGTGTAGGTCAGGTTGAGGCGGGCAAACTCGATCTGTCGGGTATGGAAGATGCCCAACTCGTCCAGGAACCAGTCGTACAGGGGCCGGTGGTCTTCGTAAGCCAGGTCGCACAGGGAATGCGTGACGCCTTCGATGGAATCGGACTGGCCGTGGGCGAAATCATACATCGGGTAGATGCACCAGGTGTCGCCGGTGCGGTGATGGGTGGCGTGGATAATGCGGTACATGACCGGGTCACGCAGGTTGATATTGCCCGAAGCCATGTCGATCTTGGCGCGCAGCACGCACGTGCCATCGGGGAATTCTCCCTTGCGCATACGCTCGAACAAATCTAGATTTTCTTCGATCGAACGGGTGCGGTAGGGACTTTCTTTGCCGGGCTCGGTGAGGGTCCCGCGGTACTCACGGATCTGGTCGGCGGAGAGATCGTCAACGTAGGCATCGCCCTTTTTGATCAGCCTGACGGCAAATTCGTAGAGCTGCTCGAAGTAATCCGAAGCGTAATACTCACGATCGCCCCAATCGTACCCGAGCCAATGGATGTCCTCTTTAATGGCATCCACATACTCCACATCTTCTTTAACCGGGTTCGTGTCATCGAAGCGCAGATTGCACTGGCCGCCGAACGCTTCGGCCATGCCGAAATCGATGCAGATGGCTTTGGCGTGCCCGATGTGCAGATAGCCGTTGGGCTCAGGCGGGAAGCGCGTGCGCACGGACGGGAAACGGCCGAGGCGCAGGTCTTCCTCGATGGCTTCGCGGATGAAATTGCTGCTGGCAGGTAAGGGTTCATTCGTCATTCTCTTGACTCCTTGTTTTGCTACAAGAAGCACCCTGGGTTTATGCCAGGGTGCTTCCGCCGTCAGGCTGAGGGCAAAGGATTCGAACCTCTATAAGCAGATCCAGAGTCTGCTGTCCTACCATTGGACGAGCCCCCAGGGAAAAAGCTACGCATATTTTATCACCTTCAAAAGGGGGTGTCTAGTGGTGCGCTCAAACCGGCGAGAGGCAATCAATGGGGCTTGTAATTCATCTCAATTAATAATATAATACATGTGAAATGTGATATATTACCCTCTTCTAGAAAATTATGGTCTCAAATTTGCTTAGCCTGAAGGATAAACCCATCGGCCTCACGGACTGGGCCTACGAACGGATCAAAGCCTCTGTACTCAAGCTGGATTGTCCGCCGGGCACCCAATTGGAGGTTGAGAGACTGGCTACCGAGATGGGCATCAGCCGGACGCCGGTGCGCGAAGCGCTGCTCCGCCTGGCGCGTGATGGGCTGGTTGAGGTGTTCCCTCGCATCGGGTTCTTCACCACAGATGTCACCGCCCAGGACCTGGAGGAACTCTACGAGCTGCGTGAAATCCTGGAAAGCCGGGCGTTACGCGATGCAATCCCTCATCTTTCTGGCGACGATCTGGCTTATCTCAATAAAATCGTGGAGGATACCAGAGCCGCCATTCAGCAAAAGGATGACGCCGGATTTCTGGAGTGCGAGATCCTTTTCCACGCCGAGTTGACACAGCACACCCCCAACCGGCGCCTGATTGCTACGTTGGAGAGCTTCAGAGACCTGACCTACCGCTGGCGTATCGTTTCTATACGATCGGCTCAAGATATGCGCATCACTTACGCGGAGCATCAGGCGATCAATGACGCCGTACAGAAGCGAGACGCCGATCTGGCTGCCCGCTTGATGAGCGAGCACATCTGTAAAGCTAAAGCCCGTATTTCTCAAATTGTTGCCTGTTTCCACGAGACCCAAATGATCCCTGAAAATGGGAGAAAAACTAAAAATCCGATCGTGAAGTCCCTGCTATCTTCTTCCTAACCGTCGAATTTCGATCAAGGAGGTAAACACAATGGGAAATTGGGCCATTCCACCCGAAGGGGGCCACATGGACCGGGCCTCCGGCATTTACTTGCAGAACATGACCGGAAAGGAGGTTCAGGAGCGCCTGAAGAAGAACGATCTCATCATCCTTCCCATCGGGAGCACTGAGAACCATGGACCACACGCCTGCTCTGGCGAAGACACGTTCCTGGTCGCCCGCATGGCAGAGCAGGTGGCTCAAAAAACAGGTTGCACGGTCGCGCAGCCGCTCTGGTACGGCTCGCATCCATTCCACCACCTGGGCATGCCGGGGACGATCGTCATCCCCGAAGAGACCTTCATCGACCATATCCGGGCGGTTATCGCCGGCTTGTGGAACTCCGGTTTTCGCAAGCAGATCCTGCTCAATGGCCACGGGCAAGATTACGCCATCCCGGTCGCTATGCACCAGTTCGCCAAGAAATATCAGGTGCCGGCGCTCATCATTAATGTCAATTGGTGGTTCATCATCAAAGAGCACATTCGTGATAAGGAACACGGCGGTCCTTTCGAAACGCCTTTCGTGCATGCCGACGAATGCGAGACGTCTTTCTCTATGGGGCTTTTCCCAGAAATGATCCAGATGGCAGATGCGGTCGATACCAAAGGCGAGAGCCTGATGCCACCTGGGCATATCGATGGGTCCGGGTCGGCATATAACCGCCCGATCCCCTTCTGGCAGCACATCGGCGCCTCCACCATCGAGGTCGTGGCTACCCCCGAAGGGGTCGTCGGCAGCGCCACCCTGGCCGCCGTCGATAAAGCCAAACCAGGCTTGAACGCCATTCTCGATTACCTGGAAAAATTGGTAACGGATATCATGGAACGCTACCCGGCGGGCGTTCTGCCGCCTACCGGCCGGCTCACGCAACGCCCGGCTGAGGAAATCGAGGCGTTGCTGAAAGGGCCAACCCAGGAAGGCGGGAGGCACCTTTACACCGTCGCTTATCCACCATAGAACCGGAATAAACATTAGGAGGCATGTATGCCAGAAAAAGTCAAAGCGGTGGTCATGGTTGCTCCAGGGAAAGTCGAGTTCCAAGAAGTCCCCTATCCAGATCACCTGGAACCTGGCGCCTGTATCGTCAAGATGGAAATGTCGGGGATTTGCGGCACCGACAAACATGCTTATAAGGGCGAAGTCACTTTGTATGGCGGCACCGAATCTGAACAGGATATGGTTTTCCCCTCCATCCACGGGCACGAAAACTCGGGGATCGTCGTCGAACTGGGTGGAGACGGCAAAGATATCGAATACAGCGGTAAAGACCTGAAGATTGGCGACCGGGTAACCAATTGCCCGAACGTGATCTGCGGTCGCTGCTGGTATTGCCGGAACGTGCATGGCTACCCCTACTGTGCCGAGCATCAGGGGATCGGCATGACCTACTACTCGGACCGCTTCCCCTACATTGTTGGGGGTTGGGGCGAGTACATGTATCTGCCGCCGAAGGCCTGGGTCTACAAGGTTCCCGAATATTTAACCGTTGAAGAGACGGCCCTTTCAGAGCTGTTTGTCGTCTCCGCCATCCTCGATCGGGCCAAAGAATTCGCCGCCTACGGCGGGAAGGGTTTCCATTTTGGGGATACGGTGGTCGTTCAGGGACTGGGCGCAGTGGGGATGATGATGATTGCCAAGGCGCGCATCCTGGGCGCAGGCAAGATCATCGCCCTGGATGCCATGTCTCCCAAGCTGGGGTTGGCCAAAGAGTTCGGCGCTGACCTGGCCTTCAACGTCTCAGGGATGAGCGAGGCCGAGCTGGTCCAGGCCATCCGCGGCGAAACCGAAGGGCGCGGCGCCGACGTCGTCGTCGAATGCGTCGGCCGTCCGGAAGTGGTGAAAGTAGGCCTGGAGATGCTCCGTCGCGGCGGCACCTACCTGGAGACGGGCAACTTCGCAGATACCGGCAGTGTGGAAATCAACATCCACCGCCACATCGCCGCCAAGAATGTGCTCCTGTGGGGCAATACCAACCACCCGCATGATGGCTACTATCCTGCCTTCCAGATGATGTACCGCTATCGTGATACCTTCCCCTTCTGCAATTTGATCACCCACCGCTATCGCCTTGAGCAGGCGCAAGAGGCAATGCTCATGTCCTTTGAACCGGATGCGTTGAAGGTGGTTTACGTGCCGAACTAACCAGTAGCCGTTCTCGTTTGCATGCACCGGGAGGCACCTGTTGGCAGTCAACAATGTCATCGTCGACATGCTGGGCGTTGTCAAAGATTTCCCTGGGGTCAGGGCTCTCGATAAAGTGGACTTTAACCTCTATCAAGGGGAGGTGCACGTCCTGGTGGGCGAGAACGGCGCGGGTAAATCGACACTGGTAAAAATCCTATCCGGGGTACTTCCCCTGGACCAGGGGAAGGTCGATGTCTCTGTCTTGTTGGGGAATGACCAGGGCGATCCGGGGAGCTGCCCGCCCTGGCGCGACCTGCGCCAGATGGCTGTGCCCACCAACTGGGCGGACGAAGACATAGCTGCATTTTGTGCCAGTTTCCCGGACTGGCTGGTTGGTTTTACTTCCATCTCGGCAGAGCGTTACCAGCCGGAACGCAAGGTCAGGCGTGCCATCGAGGAGTTCGGACTGAAGGGCGTCAAGGTCTACCCGCACGCCGGCTTTTACCCAAATGATCCGCGCCTGGATCGCACCTACACCTTATGCGAGAGTCTGGGAGTGCCTGTCGTTATCCATACCGGTCCCAAGGCTGTCCGTTGGCAGTGGATGAAGTACAACCAACCGATTTATGTGGACGAGGTAGCCACGAAATTTCCCGATCTCCAGATCGTGATGTGCCACGGGGGATACCCTTGGGTGGAAGAATTTATCGCCGTGGCTTATACCAACCCCAATATCTGGGTGGATCTAACTTTCATGGACGTCATCGAGCATACCTTTAAGGTCCCCGGGCTGTGCGAGAATACAATCCGCCGTCTGGCAGAGCTGATTGGCTCGCAGCGCTTGTTGTGGGGATCGGAAGGTCCTTATATGTCGCTGCCCCTGTACGGGTCGCATGGACCTGAATATTATGGCGAATCCCAGGAGTACCTGGTAAGACGTTTCGCGTTTTTCAGTGCAGAAGATCAGGCGGATATTCTGGGCGGCAATGCCGCCCGGCTGCTCAAGCTCAATAAATCATAAGGAGACGTGATATGTCGCCGGTAACCT
This sequence comes from Chloroflexota bacterium, assembly GCA_023381565.1. GTDB lineage: Bacteria > Chloroflexota > Anaerolineae > Anaerolineales > Anaerolineaceae > JAMCRR01. The sequence goes on along the minus strand of JAMCRR010000004.1, from coordinate 3,646 downwards.
GCTATCTAATTTCAGTCGACGAGGTCAAGCCTGAAGATGTGGGCAACACGGAAGGTTTTCAGGATGTGGATTTGCGCCTGGTTATCGCCGATAAGACCATGGGCTCCGAGACCGCCTGCCTCTTCAGGGTGATCTTCCCTAAGGGCGCCTACCACGGCCCGCACTACCATACTAAGTCAGACGAGCTGCCTTATGCCCTGCGAGGGAAGGCGATCCAATGGGTGGAAGGTAAGGAATACATTATGACCCCGGGCACTGCCATGCTCATCCCCAAAAATGTGGTGCACTGGATGCGCAACGATTGGGACGAGGATTTCGAGGTGGTGGGCATCTATCCCGAGGTGCCGAGCTTCTACCTGACCGACCAGCGCATCCCCGAGAACTGGGAAGCCTATGGGTTTACGCCACCCGCCAGGAAATAATAGCCGTACAAAAAATTAGCTTGGGGATTGCTTCGACCGGCAAAGAACGCCGGTCTCTCAATGACACTACCTAACGAAAAGGAGGCCGATCCGATGGCAGCAAAACGCGAGTATTACGAGCTCTCAATGGAAAAAGAGTGGATCGAGGATACCAAACGCGCCTATGTGACGATTGAATCGATGGGCGCGAAAGTGCGGCTGTTGAAAGAGGAGGATGTTCTGGATGTGCTGGAAGGGGCAATCGATATGCACGTCCATGCCTACCCTGACCCGCTTATCGATACCGGCTGGGACCAGGTGCAGATCACCAAAGCCGCCACCGATACCGGCATGGGCGGGGTGCTTTTCAAGGCGCACACCTTCCCCACTGCCGCCACCGTGCCGTTTGTCAATCAGATCGTGACCCAGTATGCGGCTGCTCAAGGGATGAAGCCCGCCACAGCCTACGGTGGTATCGTGTTGAATAACTACGTCGGCGGGCTGCACCCCGATTCGGTCGAGATGGCGGCCCGTCTGGGAGGGAAATGTGTCTGGCTGCCCAGCCACGACTCAGCCCACCATAACCGGGTGATCGGCGAGCCCGGCGGAATTGAGCTGCTGGATGCGGATGATCGACCTGTGCCTGCCCTGGTTGAGATCCTCAAGCTTGTTGCTGCCAATGGGATGATCCTGGACCCGTGTCATGCGAGCACCAAGCAGCGTTTCATCGTCGTGGAAGAAGCGCGCAAAATGGGCATCGAAAAGCTGATCCTGACCCATCCCAACTGGAACGTCACCAAGATGACGATCGACCAGGAAGTCGAGATCAGCAAGATGGGCGCCTACATCGGCCTGTTTGCCTACGGCGATATCCCCAACTTCAACAACCCGAACTGCGACCCGCAGTATTTCATGGAGGTCATCCGCCGGGTGGGTCCGGAGCGTTGCGTCATCGCCTCAGACCTGGGGACGGTGGTCAACGTACCTCCCACAGAGGGGATGCGTCTCTTCGTCAGAATCCTGCTGGCGAGTGGCTTCAGCAAGAAGGATATCCGCCAGATGGTGGTGGTCAACCCCAAAGATTTGCTGGAGGTGGATTGAATGATCTTTCGCACCAGCATGGCGATCTCTCCCGCTCCGGCAAAGTTCGCCCCGCTCCTGTTTGCCGGGGAGTGGGAGCTTGCTTTACAGACAGCTTGCGAGCTCGGCTACGATGCGGTAGAGGTTAGCCTGCGTGATCCGAAAGGCCCGGTGGTCCCTCGCTTGGGTGAGGCGATTACAAAGAGCGGATTGTCTCTGTCGGCGGTTGCCACCGGACAATCGTATTACACCGATGGGCTTTGTCTGGCGAGCACCGATCCGACGGTCCAGAAACAACTGATGGATCGCTTGAAGGGTTTGGTCGATTTCGCTGCCGCCTGGCAGGCGATCATCATCCTGGGCGGGGTGCGCGGCATGCTCAGCGGTCCTCTAGAGGCACAACTGGCGCAAAAAGAGGCTGCCTTCCAAATGATGGATAAGCTCGCAGCGTATGCCTTGCCGGCTGGCGTGCGCCTGGCGCTCGAGCCGATCAACCGATACGAGACCAACTTTCTCAATACGGTGCAGGAGTGCCTGGATGTGATCGACAGGTTGGGATACAAAAACCTGATCGTACTTCCGGACACCTTCCACATGAACATCGAGGAAGCTTCGTTGCCGGCTGCATTTCGAGCAGCAGGTTCCAGGCTGGGTTACCTCCACTTTCCGGATAGCAACCGGCAGGCTCCTGGTAGGGGGCACATCAACTTCTTCGAGCTGGTTGAGGTCCTGCAGGAGATGGCTTACTCGGGCTACATTTGTGCAGAGATCCTGCCCCTGCCCAACAGTCGCCAAGCGGCCGAATGGGCGATGCAGACTTTTCGCTTGCTCCGGTCGCATAGAAAGGTGTAGAGATGGAAACCCTCATTTCTTGCCCGCTTCAGCAAACTGCGCTGACACTGACCGATTATTGGAATGACTCCTGCTCGGTGGAGGAGCTGACCTATGCCATCCAGCGGGGGGCCGTGGGGGCTACTACCAACCCGCCGATCGTGTTGGGTGTTCTAAAGAAAGAAATGCACCTGTGGAAAGATCGCATCCGCGAGATCATCGCCCGGAACCCGACCTGGACCGAGGATGAGACCACATGGGAGCTGATCGAGGAGATGGCGGTGAGCGGGACCATACTGCTGCGGCCTGTTTTCGAACGCGAGCATGGTAAGAAAGGTCGCCTTTCGATCCAGACCAACCCGGCATATTATCGGAATGCTGAGGCTATCGTCCGGCAGGCGGTCCATTTCAACACCCTGGCTCCTAATATCCAGGTCAAAATTCCGGTCACCCAGGCTGGGGTAGCGGCGATCGAAGAGGCAACTTACCAGGGGGTAAGCATTAACGCCACAGTGTGCTTTACTCTGCCGCAGGCGGTTGCGGCTGCCGAGGCGGTGGAGCGAGGCCTGGAGCGGCGATCTCAAGAAAAGCAAGACATCGATTCGATGAGCCCGGTGATCACCGTGATGATTGGCCGCCTGGACGATTGGCTGCTGGTGGTTGCCAAACGGGATGCGATAGTCGTGGACCCCGGCTATTTACATTGGGCTGGAATCGCCGTCTTCAAGAAGGCGTACGGCATCTTCAAGGAGCGCAGATACCAGGCGCGCCCATTGGCGGCAGCCTACCGGCACCATTTGCATTGGTCGGAACTGATCGGTGGCGACATTGTTCTAACGATTCCATACGAGTGGCAGAAGATGTTTAATGCCTCCGATATTGAAGTGAAAGAACGGATGAACAACCCGGTGCGTCCAGAGATCGTCGAGACACTGTACCGGAAATTCCCTGATTTTCGCCGAGCGTACGACCTGGATGGGATGAGTATGAGCGAATTTGACACCTTCGGACCCACAGTGCGCACGCTACGGAACTTTACCAGCGCCTACCACGACCTGGTGGGCGTGGTCCGCGATTTCCTGCTGCCCAACCCGGACGTGACTTAGGTAGCCTGCCGGCAGGGTTTTGTCTGGTATTCAAGCAAAATCCGTGGAATTGCTGTTCAGCCAATCCCGGTCCTGCCAGGGATTGAAGCGAGGATGAATACCCTGTCAAGTCAAAAGATAATGTTACCGAAGAGGGATCGTTGGCTCAAATGAAAATGTTACCGGATCGTCCGTCTCCTTTCTGAGAGTCTGGAGGACATTGACCGATATCGAGGGAGATACCGGATG
>JAMCRR010000118.1:30014-39304 GCA_023381565.1 Chloroflexota bacterium | reverse complement strand
AATTCGGCAGTTCCACGCTGGTCTTGATCACAGGGAAATAGAAAGCGAATGGCCGGACCAGACAAATCATACGTCGAGGTGGCCGTCAACGTACCGCTGGTGGCGGGGCTGTTTCACTACCACCTGCCTCCCGAATTGTTCGGCAGGGTGGAGGCCGGATGCCTGGTGCAGGTGCCCTTTGGCGCCAAAGAAGTACAGGGGGTGGTCATCCGTCCCATCGCCGAGCCGCAGGTCCCTGAAACCCGCCCGGTTACAGCCCTGCTCGATCCCCAACCGGTGCTGACTTCTTTTCAGCTCGATTTGGCTTTCTGGCTTTCAGAGTATTACCTGGCGCCGCTGGCAGCATGCATCGATCGCATGCTGCCTCCCGGGTTAAGCCAGCATACCGAAACGATCTACTCCCTGGAAGAGGAACACGCGGAAGCTGCGCTTGCGGCCAGCCGGCGCGGCAGCGATCCCGGCAGGCGCCTGGCGGAACATCTTCTGGCGGCGTTCGAACGGAATCGCGAGCTGCGCGGCCGGCAGCTCGAGCGGCGCTTCCCGCACCAGCCCTGGCGCCGCCTCCTCCAGGGGTGGGAAAAAGAGGGCCTGCTGACCAGCCGGTCGGTGCTGCCGCCGCCTGCCGTGCGGGCCAAAACCGCACGCACAGTCCAACTGGCTTGCAGTGTAGAGGCCGCCCAAGAAGTTCTGCCCAACCTGGCCAGAGCCGGCTCGGCAGCCCTCACCCGGCGCCAGGCGGCCTTGCGTTTCCTGATCACCACCCCCTGGCCGGTAGAGGTCGCCTGGGTTTACGCTCAATCAGGGGCAAAATGGGCCGACTTGCAGGAGCTGGAGGAACGCGGCTTGATTGCCCTCGGAGAAACAGAAGTCTGGCGTGATCCTCTTTCCAGCCTGGACAACCTTCCAGACCATCCCTTCCCCCTGACCCACGACCAGCAATCCGTATGGGAACCGATCCAGGATGCCCTACGCAGCCGGTCGAGCGGAGTGAATGGTGGTGAGCGCAAACCTTTCCTGCTGCACGGGGTTACCGGATCAGGGAAGACGGAAATTTACCTTCAGGCTGTGGCAGAAACCCTCCGGCTCGGACGGCAAGCCATCATCCTGGTGCCCGAGATCGCCCTTACCGCTCAAACCATTCGCCGGTTCATGGCACGCTTCCCCGGACAGGTGGCGCTGGTGCATTCCCGCCTCTCCGAAGGCGAGCGCTACGACACCTGGCGCCGCGTACGCGCCGGACTGCTGCCGGTGGTTGTCGGGCCCCGCAGCGCGCTCTTTGTGCCGCTTTCCAACCCCGGCTTGATCGTCGTCGATGAGTTCCACGACGAATCCTACTTTCAAGACGAGATGCAGCCTTACTACCATGCCGTCACGGCCGCGCTGAAGCTGGCCAGGCTGACCGGGGCAGCCTGCCTGCTCGGCTCGGCAACCCCGGATGTTGCGCTGACCTACCAGGCGCGGTCCTCTGGCTGGCAGACCTTATCTTTACCAGACCGCATCCTGGCGCACCGCGAGGCGGTGGCCAGGCAAGCCAGCCGTCTGGGACACCCGGTTGCAGCGCACCCCTACGAAGCCGAGGCTGCCTCGCTCGATCTCCCCGAGGTGCATCTCGTAGATATGCGCCAGGAGCTGAAGCAAGGCAACCGGCACATGTTCAGCCGCCTCCTGAAGGAGAGCCTCACACGCGTACTGGCGGACGGGCATCAGGCCATCCTGTTCTTAAACCGGCGCGGCACTGCTACCTATGTCTTTTGCCGGGAATGCGGCCAGGCGCTGCACTGCCCGCGCTGCGACATCCCACTGACCCTGCATTCTCCTCAAGGAAGCCTGATTTGCCACCACTGCGGATACCGGCGCCTGATGCCGAAGACCTGCCCGGCCTGCGGCAGCAGCCAGATTCGCCAGTTCGGCACGGGCACCGAGCGCGTTGAAAGCGAGGTCCAGGCGCTCTTTCCCCAGGCGCGCACCCTGCGCTGGGATGCGGAGACCACCCGCCAGAAAGGCGCCCACGAGATCATCCTGAGCCACTTTGCAGCTCACCGCGCCGATGTGTTGGTAGGCACACAGATGCTGGCCAAGGGCCTGGACCTGCCCTTCGTCACCCTGGTTGGCGTCGTGCTGGCCGATGTGGGACTGAACCTGCCGGATTACCGCGCCGCCGAACGCACTTTCCAGGTGCTCACGCAGGTCGCCGGGCGTGCCGGGCGCAGCCCCCTGGGCGGGAAGGTGATTATGCAAACCTTCCAACCCGGCCATTACGCCCTGCAGGCTGCCGCCAGGCACGATTTTGCTGCCTTCTACGAGAAGGAGCTGGGATACCGGCGGCTCCTCGGCTACCCTCCATTCTACAGGCTGGTGCGTCTCGAATACCGCCACGCACGCAGCGAGACCGCCGAAAAGGAAGCCCAGAAGCTCGCCGGGCAGATCGGCGCCTGGTTGGACTCCGCAGACCGAGGCGAGACGGAGATCATCGGCCCGGTCCCTTGTTTCTTTTCTCGCCTGCACGGGCTGTACCGCTGGCAGATCATCCTGCGCGGCCCGAACCCGGCCTCCCTGCTGCGCGGCCGCCCGCTCGGCGATTGGCACGTGGAAGTCGACCCGCCGAATCTGCTATAATAAAGGGTATCGAATCATGGAAAGCCTGAAACGCGGGTTCACATTTTTTAAGCAAGCCTGGCAAATGGCGCGGGCAGACCCCGACCTGATCAAGCCATCCATCTATGCCCTTATCACCGTCGTGCTGGTTACGATCGTGGGCGCAGGGCTGATTATCCTCCCGGCTACCCTGCTCAGCGATCACCCTGCCGGACCCCTGCTGGCAGGTTTCTTCGGCATCCTGCTTATCTTCAGCCAGCTGGCAGTCGGTTATATTTTTTCAGCCATGACTGTCCATCTGGTCTTCAGCTACCTGGGCGAGGGAGATGGTTGCATGGACCGGGCATGGGCCATCGTCCGGCGCGACTGGCTGGACCTGCTCAGCCTGGCTGCCGTTTCTACCGTAGTGAGCCTGATCAAACGCCTGCTGCAGGGGAAGAGAAGCAGTGGTGTTCGCAGCCAGATCGGCGGAATCGTGGGAGCGCTCTGGAATGAGGCGACTTACCTGATCTTGCCTGCCATGGTCATCGAAAACCTTGGGCTGAAGGATGGGCTGCTGCGAACAGCACAGATCGTGCGCGATAACCTGCTGCTCATGGGAGTCAGCATGATCGGGGTGCGGTTGGTCAATGGGCTGATCGGGCTGGTGCTGGGCGCCGCCGGCATTGCCCTGGGAATCGGCGCAGGCATGGGGATCGCGGCAATCACCCAGGGCGCCCCTCTCGGCACGGTAGCCGCTCTGGCAGCCGGCATCCTGGTTGCCGGATTGCTGATCGCGGTTGCCATCGTTCTGGCCTCGTACAATGCCACGGCTTATCACACCTGCCTCTATCTGTGGGCTCGCGAGGTCGAGCGCAGTCGCCAGCCAGACCATCCTGGGGCAGCCGAACCTCCAGCGCCTTTAGCCGCGGCAATGGAGGGGATTGCCAGCATATCTTCTCCTGTATACACCAGATCGTAGGGGGATTTCACCCATGCGGCGCGAAGTGCTCTCCTGGAATGAAGTAGATCGACTGATCGATCACCTGCTGCCCCAATTTGAGGGGGATTTTGCTGCGATGCTGATGATCACTCGCGGCGGGATCATTCCCGGGGGATTAATGTGCGAAGCCATGCACCTGGATTATATTTTCACCGCCTCGGTCGATTTCCCCGCGCAGATCGAAGCAGAGAAGCGCAAACTGCTCGCCTGGCCGAAATTCATCCAGTTCCCTGAAGAAAACCAGCTGCGCGCCAAGCGCATCCTTGTGGTGGACGACGTCTGGGGCTCGGGCAGGACAATCACAGCGGTAAAAAATCGCATTTCGAGCGCAGGCGGGCTGCCGGTAACCTGCGTGCTGCACTTCAACCCATACCGCAGCTTATTCGGTACGGTACGCCCGGATTATTACGCCGCCATCACCGACGCGCATATCGTCTATCCCTGGGAGATCGATCGCGGCCCAGAGAGCGTGCTGCTGAAAGACTTCTAAGCGCTTACGTCTCTTGCAATTTCCCTCTGAACTCGAACACAATCCGGTTGCCCAGGATCGCCACCCACATCGGCCCGCCAAAGGCCAGTGGGGAAATACAAAACAGGCTGAAGGCGCTCACCGCCAGAGCCGCCGCTCCTACCGCCAGAGAATATCCGGGAGCAGAGATCATCAGGCGCAGACCGTTGCGTAGAGCCAGTCCCAGGTTCTGGCGTTCCTGCACCATCAGCGCCGGCAGGGTGTAAAACTGCAGGGTAAACCAACCGGCGCCCACCAGCCAAAGCAGGGCCCGCGCCAGCTCAAACCAGGCGCCGGTGAGAGACCCGGTGGATTCTAATCCCAGATAGAATACCCCCCCCCCGCCAACAGGTTCAAACCCATCCACAACCACGCCAGGCCAAAGCTGCGGCGGGCCGCCGAAACAAGCTCGCTCAAGCCTGGCATAACCTCGAGCACACTGAGGCGCCCGGCATAGACCAGGGCGAACGTCGCCGGGGGACCCAGAATGATTGTGAGCCAGCAGATCACCCACAAAATACAGAAGGTCACCCAACTGGTCCAGCCTTTTACCCAGATGGACGTAGTCGAACGAATTGCGTGAAAAAAGCCGGTTTGCTCGTCGATAGACACCACCCAAATCGAAGAATCTAATTATAATCAGACTGTTGTTGAATTCCTGATAGCTTTAGGTTTTTGATCCATACAATTAGAGAATTTGCAGGATACCGGCAGACCGCAGGCAGGCGCTCGAGAGCAAACGATTCGCCAGCCACAGCTTCTCGCCGGATGCGAAACCCCGGAGGTATCTATGTTCCCTACTAATCTTATTTCGATATCCTTACTGGCGCAAATTGCCTCAGGGCACGAGAAAGTCCTGGCGTATTTAGACCCTGGTTCGGGCAGCTTCCTGATCCAGCTGCTGATCGGAGTGGGGGTTGGCTCGTTATTCCTGATCAAAGGCTACTGGTCGAAAATCCGCAAATTGCTGTTCAAATCACCCACTCCCCCGGCAGAAGTTGAGGAGAGCACTACAGAAGAAGACGAAGAGTAAGGTGAATTGCCGGGCCCATGCTGCTTGGTTTTTAGTGGTTCGCTGAACCCCGGACTTCCCTGTTTTACCCGATATGGTGGGGGAATTGCGGGAAATTTAATTGCATACTTCTTCTTATTGAGCTGGATGGAATGACTTTCCCGGTGTGATGATGAAAAAATTACCTTTCCACCCTTTGTTCTTTGCCATATTCCCGCCCCTCTACCTGTATTTGGAAAATTCATACCAGCTGCTCTTTCAAAATGCAGTTGGGATCATTTTTTTATTCTTTATCCTTTCCGTGATTCTTTGGCTGGGATTGTATTTCCTGCTTCGTGATTTGCAGAAATCTGCAATGATAGTTTCGATCCTGCTCTTCTTTTTCTTATCATTTCACTTTTTAATTTATGCAGTCTCCCAGATAGCATTTTATCTGGATCGGTTTGTGCCCATTGCTCCCTTTGTTGAAACCAAGAATTGGCTCATCCTCTGGCTGATCATCATGTCTTTGCTGATAGGGTATCTTACCTATCGAATTCTCAAAAGCCGTGCAGGATATAAAAAGTTAACGGAGCCGCTGAATATCTTTTCGGTAATTTTTACGGTCATCATTGTCTTTAACGGCATCAGACAAAACAATACGCAAAAACTACAAAATCAAGATCCCGGTTATCTTTCATCCACCCCGGCCGAGGCCTGGAATAAAACCATTTCATCTGAAGCCAGCGCCTTGAGGAACACCGGGGCGCTGCCCGATATCTATTACATCGTGCTCGACGGATATGGCAGGCAGGATGTACTGGCGAGTATTTATGGCGCAGACACAAGCCAATTCTTGTCGTTTTTGACAAAACAAGGCTTCTACTTAGCGACGGATGGAAGAGCAAATTACGCGCATACCCAACTGTCATTATCCTCTTCGCTTAATCTCATGTACCTGAACGATGTCGCCAGCCAGTATGGGGTAGAGAATAATGCCGAGATATTTCTAAGCGATATATTTAATCACAACCGGGTATTTCACCAGCTGCGCAGCCTGGGATACCGGATTGCCAGTTTTTCGACCGATTTCGACCTGGCATCCGTATCAACCTCCGATATCGTGTTCTCACCCGGCCTATCTCCCAACAACTTCCAGAACCTGGTGCTCAACAACACCCCCCTTACAATCTTCCTTCCAAGCCAGCAGTACGACTGGCACCGGAACCAGATCCTGTATACCCTGGATCACCTTCCGGATGTCGCCGCATCCGACCAACCCACCTTCGTGTTTGCTCACATTTTTGCTCCACATCCGCCATTTGTTTTCGGAGTAAATGGCGAGGCAATCTACCCTCCCAGGGAATACCAGTATAACGATGGCAGCGACTTTATGGAGGTCGCCTCCAGAGAGGAGTATGTTACCGGGTATCGGGATCAAGTTGAATTCTTATCGCGAAAATTGATCTCTACGATCAGCAAAATATTAGCGGCCTCTAAGACCCCACCGGTAATAATCATTCAAGGCGATCATGGACCGGGTTCGATGTTCGACCAAAACTCCCTTGAAAATACCAACGTGTGGGAACGATTTTCGATTCTGAACGCTTATTACCTACCCTCCTGTAAGCAGACCGTGCCGCTCTATCCTGGTATTTCACCCGCAAACACCTTCCGGTTGGTTTTTGATGATTGTTTTGGAGCCGGCTACCCTTTATTGGATGACCGCAGCTATTATTCGCCGCTCGACAATCAATTCGATCTCGCGGACGTGACGGATAAAATAACGGAGCACCCCTTGAAATGAGCCCGGCAAAATCATCATTAACGTAACCGGAATTTCAGGCGCCTGCCCTACCCCTCAACCTTAAATTTACCCTCCCATATGCTATAATCATTCTCCAGAAAGGTTAGATTCATGCTGCAGAAAATTGTACGCGTTTTGGGCGGGGACCCCAACAAGCGTGAAGTCGCAAAATTAGTCCCCATTGTTGATGAGATCAATGAGCTGGAGCAGGAATTCGAGGCGCTGAGCGACGAGGCTTTGCGCGCAAAGACGGACGAATTCCGGGAACGCCTGGCTCAAGGTGAGACCCTGGAAGATTTCCTCGAGGAGGCATTCGCCGCCGTGCGCGAAGCGAGCAAACGCACGATTGGGTTGCGTCACTTCGATGTGCAGCTCATCGGCGGCATCGCTTTGCACCAGGGGAAGATCGCTGAAATGCGCACCGGCGAAGGCAAAACCCTCGTCGCCACGCTGCCCATTTACTTAAATGCCCTGCTTGGCAAGGGCGTGCACCTGGTCACCGTTAACGATTATCTGGCGCGGCGTGATGCCCGCTGGATGGGTCCGATCTACCAGGCATTGGGCATGACCGTGGGCGTTCTGCAGATGGCTTCTCGCACCGAAAACGGCCGCAACGCCTTTCTCGTCGACCTGGAAAAGACCTCCCCCCACGAAGACCAGCACCAACTGCGACTGGTCTTGCGGCGGGAGGCATACCTGGCTGATGTCACCTACGGCACCAACAGCGAATTTGGCTTCGATTACCTGCGCGACAACACGGCCATGCGTTTGGAAGACCGCGTCCAGCGCGGCCATCACTATTCCATCGTCGACGAGGTGGATAACATCTTGATCGATGAAGCCCGCACCCCGTTGATTATTTCTGGCCCGGCCTCGGAAGATACCGAGTGGTATTACCGCATGGCTCAGGCAGTGCGCCAGCTCAACCCTGAAGATTATGAGGTCAGCGAGCGCGACCATACCGTCACCCTGAGTGAGGTTGGCGAGGCGCACGTCGAGCAGATCCTCAACATGCCGCTGCGCGACCCCGAGCGCCCTGAGGATATTTCTCCCGAGCAAGCCAGGCTGATGGGCTTCCTCGAACAGGCTTTACGAGCGCAGTTCCTGTACCGGCGCAATAAAGAATATCTGGTCCAATCCGGCAAGGTAGTCATCGTCGACGAGTTTACCGGCCGCCTGATGCCCGGCCGGCGTTGGTCCGACGGCCTCCACCAGGCCGTCGAGGCCAAAGAAGGGGTCAAGGTCGAACCGGAGAACGTCACCTACGCCACAATTACCCTGCAGAACTACTTCCGCATGTACGATAAATTGGCCGGCATGACCGGTACAGCCCTGACGGAAGCCGAAGAGTTCTACAAGATCTACAAATTGGACGTGCTGCCCATCCCCACAAACCTTGAATATCAGGCTTTGAAGGCAGACGCCGAGCTGGTTGAGGTTGAAACGCGTGATGAGGACGGCTACAAGTACAGCTATTACGCCCGTCCCGGGGATGCCGAAAAGAAACCGGCGTTCTGGCGGCGCAAAGACTTCCCCGATGTGGTGTACCGCACCGAGGAAGCCAAGCTGCGAGCGATTACCCAAGAGATCCTGCAATATCACATCCTTGGACGCCCTCAGCTGGTAGGCACGACCTCTGTCGAGCACTCCGAACGCCTCTCCGACCGCCTGCGGGCCGAGCCGGTCCGTCGCCTGCTGCAGACCCTGCTGCTACGGCAGCACTGGCTTGATAAGCACAACCGCCAGGCAGACGAACGCGCCATCCCCGAGCTGCAGCCGCTGTACAAACCTCTCGAGCAGCTCGAAATCGGCGAGATGCGCCAGATGGCACGTTCTCTGGACGTTTCGCTCAACACTGAAGAGCCCTCGAACCTGGCCCGCCTCACCACCCTGCTGGAGCTTCCGCCGGGCTCCGAGCAGCGGCTGGTCTCGGTGCTGCAAGGCGGGGTACCGCACCAGGTGTTGAACGCCCGTAAACACGATGAAGAATCCCAGATCATTGCCCGCGCCGGCGGCTTTGGGGCAGTAACCATCGCCACCAATATGGCCGGGCGCGGGGTTGATATTAAGCTGGGGGGCGAGCTGCCCGAGGAAATCCTGGGCGATGTCAATCGGGTGCTCAGCAAGACCGGGCATGAAGATGCCTTCGACATGACCCACGAGGAGCGCCGGCAGGCATTACTGACCCTGAATGCCGAAGATTACGGCATCTATGAAGAACAGGTGCGCGCTTTCCTTCAATATATGGACGATATGGAGCGCGTGCGCCAGCTTGGCGGCCTGCACATCATCGGCTCTGAGCGTCACGAAGCCCGCCGTATCGATAACCAGCTGCGCGGCCGCGCCGCCCGCCAGGGCGACCCGGGTTCCTCCCGGTTTTATCTATCCCTGGGAGATGACCTGATGC
>JAMCRR010000118.1:28529-30004 GCA_023381565.1 Chloroflexota bacterium | reverse complement strand
GGCCGCCCGGCGCGGGCACGCTTTCCACCGCGACGTGCCGGTGGGGATCGAAGGCCTCATCTTCGGTCTCGATCGGATAGATGCCTTCGGCGGCCAGCAGGTCGAAAACTTGCTTACCCGGCTGAATATCGATGAGGCGCTGCCCATCGAGAGCGGCATCGTCGGGCGCCTGGTCGAACAATCTCAGACCCGTGTGGAAGGCGCCAATTTCGATATCCGCAAACACCTGCTCGAATACGATGACGTGCTCAACGCACAGCGCGCCCGCATCTATTCTCAGCGAGACGCCATCTTCACCAAGGAGGATCTAAGCGAGGATGTGACCGATATGCTCCGCACGGAGCTCCAGACGCGCATCCCCGAGGCGCTGAAAGACGAAGAAGGTCCCTGGCGCCTGCTGGCATACCTCGAAGAAATCCAGCCGACCCTGGAGTATGAGGATGTCATCTATCCCTCCTTCGCCCAATACCTGTTGCTGGATACCCTGCAGCAGAAGATCGACGCCAGCCCCGATCCCCAAAACGCCCTGCGAGATGCGTTGATCGATCTCGGAGCGCAAGCTCTCCAGGCAGAACGCGAGCACATGCTGGTCAGCGCCCGCGATATGCTCGACAAATCGGCAGAGAGTCTCCAATTGCAACTGGATGAGCGCAACGAAGCGCTGGATAACTTCCTGGACAGCTCCAACGACCGCGATGAAGAAAGCGCTGCCCGCCGCCCTCAAGAAATCCTGGAAGAGCTGTCTGCCCTCATCCGATTGCCGGTCAAGCTCAACCCCGAGCAGATACGCCAGCTCGCCTCGGACCCGCAAACCGTGGTAGATGCCATCCGAGTACAGGTTAAAACTCAACTGACCGGTTTGATGATCTCCCGCCTGATCGGGAGTTTCGAGCGCCGTCTGGAAGAAAACCTGAGTCTGAGGCCAGCGCAGTTCCAGGATTTCGAGTGGAATGAGGTCACCGACGTCCTGCTGCAGACACTGGAGGAGGTCTTTACCCACCGGGAGCAGCGTCTGTTCGGCAGCCAGGGACAGATTGCCCACGACCTGGATCTGGCGTTAGAGCGCCTGAACACCCCCGCGCCAACCACGGGGCAGATCATCCAATTGTTGAATCTGATGGCGCAGGGCGCGCGCATCGCCTTCGACCGGAAAACGCACCGTCAGGGATGGCAGCGCACTACTCGCCTGCGCTATATTTTCCTGGCTGCCCGGCTGATGGCCGCGCGCGAACCACGCCAGATTACCGACGAGGTGCTCGAACACCTTGAAGGCGCTCAAGCCAGCATGAGCCAGGTGTGGGGAAAGAGCGAGTGGAACCGCTTGCTCACCAGTGAAGCCACGCTCAGGAGCCTGAACGAAGTGGCCCAGAGGCGTTTGGCGGAAACGCTGGGTGAGGAGCATTTTGCAGAGCTGGCTGACGTGCCCCTGACAGAGTTCAGCGCTGAGGACAAAGAGGGCGTGATTGACGTGCTCG
>JAMCRR010000118.1:16487-28519 GCA_023381565.1 Chloroflexota bacterium | reverse complement strand
CATGATTTCTTGAGGGCGGCGGGCAGCGCGTGCTCTCCGAGATTTACCGCCAGCTCTTGCTGGGCGTTATCTCTGAGCTGTGGGTCGACTACCTCACCAAGGTGGAAGGCTTGCGCGTGTCGATCGGCCTGGAAGCCTATGCCCAGCGCGATCCCCTGGTGCAGTACAAGGGCCGCGCCACCGAGATGTTCCAGGAACTGCTGGCGGAGGTGCGTGTGGGTATCATCAGCCGCATGTTCACTTTCCGCCCCCGGCAGATCACTCCTATGGCGCCAGCAGAACGGCCTCCCGAGGAGTCGCTGCCGGTTGCTCAGGCGGTTGCCCAACCATCGGGCGTGCCTCAGGCGGCTCAACCCGACCAGCAGCCCCGCCGTAAGAAGCGCCGCAGGCATTAGCTTAAATCCCTGCTCAGCGAGGCGCGCTTTGTGCAACGAAGCAGGCTCCACTTAATCAGGGGATCGCTCACCTGCAGTGCACCGACACCTGCCCAGTTCCGCAGGTGCTGGGACGCAGTGCGGTGCAAGTGTCGTCGGGAAGAACCCTTTCCTCGCAAGGCTATGATCGGAAAAACTCGATATGCACATCCTGGTAACCAATGATGACGGTGTAACAGCTCCGGGGCTTTTTGCCCTCATCCAGGAACTGCGCAGAGCTGGAGAAGTGAGCATTTTGGCTCCGGACCACAACTGGTCGGCTTCGGGCCACGTGAAGACGCTCCATCGCCCGCTGCGAGTGAAAGAAACCGTGCTGCCCGACGGCTCCAGAGCCCTGGCATCGGACGGCGCTCCTTCTGACTGCGTGGCGCTGGCAGTTCTCGGTCTGCTCAGCGAGCCGGTTGACGTCGTGGTTTCGGGGATCAACCCAAATGCCAACCTGGGCCACGACGTAACCTACTCGGGCACGGTCACCGCAGCTATGGAAGGATCGATCTGGGGCATTCCCAGCCTGGCCGTCTCTCTCGACGCCCCCGAAAATGGGGGCGGGGTATTGGATTACGGCCCGGCGGCGCGCATCGCCACCCGCATCGCGCGAACTGTCGCCGGGGGGCGTCTCCCCCAGCACACCTTGTTAAACGTCAACGTTCCCTACCTGCCTGATGACCAGATCCGCGGTATCCAGATTACCCGGCAGGGGTTACGCATCTACCGCGACCAATTGGTGAGAAGGACCGACCCGCGCGGCAAACCGTATTACTGGATCGGAGGCGACGCGCCCACAGGAGTGCCTGAGGAGGGCACGGACATCGGCGCTCTGGCTGCCGGTTATGTCTCCATAACCCCCTTGCAGCTCGACCTGACTTCGTATACATTGATTGAAGCGATGCGCGCCTGGGAATGGGATGTGATCTGATGGAAAACAACCTGGCATTCGTCCTGGGAGGTGGAGGCGCTCGCGGCGCCCTGCAGGTTGGCGCTTTGCGCGCCCTCCTCGAAACCGGCATCCATCCAGATATACTCATCGGCACCTCGATCGGCGCGATTAATGCGGCTTACCTGGCCATGCGCGGGATCAGCCTGGAAAGCCTGGATTCACTGGTCGAGGCCTGGCGAGACGCCGCTCGAGCAGATCTGCTGCCGTCTCATTATCTGCGCATCACCCTCCTCAGCATGATCAACCGCCGCATCGGCTGGTCGACTCAAAAAGTCCGCGAATTTTGCTTATCCCACGGACTGGCGCCCGGCGCCTGCTTCGAAGATATCCGGGGAGTGCGCCTGTACGTTGTGGCCACCGACCTGAATACCGGCCGCCCAATCATCTATGGAGAGCGCCCGGGCGAACGCATCCTGGAGGGAGTCCTGGCCTCCACTGCTTTACCGCCCTGGCTGCAGCCCCTGCAGATCGACGGGAAATACCTGGTGGATGGAGGCATCACCAGCAACCTGCCCATTGAGCCGGCCATCCAGGTGGGCGCTTCCGAGATCATCGCCCTGGACCTGAACGATCCGCGCTCGCCTGCTTCTGAAGATGGCTTGCGCCTGTTTTTCGACCGCTTGATCGGAACGGTAGGCCAGCGCCAAACGGAGCTGGAACTGGCCCTGGCTGTTGCCAGGGGTGTGCCCGTGCATTTGATCGTTTTAGAGGGAAAAGAACCGGTGCCGATTTGGGACTTCACCCGCACAGACGAGCTGATCGAGCATGGCTACAACCTGGCCTGCCGGGCGATTGCATCCTGGGATCATCCACTTTCCACACCCAAAATTCCCGGTAAAATGCCTGGACAAAATACCCAATAAAAATAATATGCTATAATTAATTCACTAAACAGCTGGAAAAATATCAAAAGTCCTTCAAGAGCGCTGCTTATCGGGGCATTCCGGCGCCGCCAAAATAATATCGGATGATTTTTTTACTGGTATCCAGGGGCGTGAATAGATTTCTGGCTGTTGAAGTTTGCGTGGTTCGATCACATTTTTCTGCTGTACCCAGTACGAGACATTTTTACAGGTAAATACAGTACCTTTAACCGGTCTGGGATCTAACGAGAGCATTGGATCATCCCTCTTCGCATCGCATTGGCAAATTCCGCAGACGGGGCACTCAGGCTGCGTTTTAAGCCCGATCTATACCTGACCTACACGCTCAAAACAGGAGGTGAAAAAGAGGAAAAAACGATTTGTAGGATTGGATGCTTGACTTCAGAAAGAATAGCTTCTCAAAGTTCCAAATCCATTCCACAGAAAGAGGAGAAACCATGTCGATTAAGATCCGTAAGCTTGTAATCCTGTTCGTAGCACTCAGCATTATCATCCCCTCCTCGGCGCTTGCCATGCCTTCAATGGCGCCGCAGCAGGTCGCAGGGGACGTAAGCTTCACGATCCTGCACACCAATGACTTCCACGGCCAGCTGGTCGCCAGCGGCAGCAACCCCGGGTTAGCCCGTGTGGCAACGGTGGTGAACGATGTGCGTACCGCGGTCGGCGCCGATAAAGTCCTGCTGGTGGACGCTGGCGACGAGATGCAGGGTTCTCTGCTCTCCAACCTGCAGAAAGGCGTCCCGGTTATCGCTGCCTTCAACGAGGTAGGCTACAACCTGGCCACCTTCGGCAACCACGAGTTCGATTGGGGCCAGACGGTCCTGGGAGACCGCACCAGCGAAGCCAACTACCCATACATCACCGCCAATATCGTCAAAGCAGGCGCTGATGGGAACTGCGATGGCTGGACCACGCCTGACTTCGCTACCGCTCCATACAAGATTGAGACTGTGGCCGGCGTCAAGGTGGGCTTCATTGGCGTGACCACTACAGAAACGCCTACCATCACCATCGCCTCTGCCACCGAGGGTCTGTGCTTCAAGGACCCAACCGAATCCATCGAGCACTATTACGATGCGATGAAAGCTGACGGCGCTCAGGTGATGGTCGTGATAAGCCACCTGGGTTTGAACGACGGCGGCTATGGCTACGGTCTACCGGTCTACGGCGACAAAACCCTGGCCCAGAACCTGATTGATGACGACATGCCCGTCGACCTGATCATCGGCGGCCACAGCCACACCAATATGCTCTCCCCTCACCCCCCCGGGTGCCGTGGTGGTGGATGATAAAACCACAGTAACCCAGGCATACTATAACGGCCGCCAGGTCGGCCGTGCTGATATCGTGTACAACACCGTCTCCGGAGCTGTTACCATCACCTGGAACGCACTGGCTACCGCCGCTGCAGCCCCCAACCCGGATGTCGATGCCCTCATCAACACCTATGCCACCGACCCTGAGTACCTGGCTCTGATCAACCAACCCATCGGTTACACAGCCGTAGACCTCCCGCGTGACTACAACGGCGATAATATGATGGGCGATTTCGTCGACGACGCCATTTACAACTACCTCAATAACGACGACACAACCACCAACGACATTGACATGTTCTTCAACAACGCCGGCGGCATCCGCACTGATTGGTGTTCCATTGAAGATCCACTCAATCCTGGCACCTACATCTGGAGCTCGACGGCCGCCGACTGCAAGCCAGGCATCTATACTCACGATCCCATGCTGCTGACGTACGGGAATATGTTCAATATCCTGCCGTTCGGCAACGCCACAGTTGTTGGGACCATGACAGGCGCGCAGATCCTGGATTTGCTCGACCAAAGCGCCACCCTGTTCAAAGGCGCCATCCAGCCTTCCGGTATTCGCTACAAGTTCTATCGCTACCAGGATGCCGGGACGACATATGCCTGGGGCGCTTACGACGCCTGCGTGGTCAATCGCGTCACGCACCTCTGCGACCCGCTGGATGTGAACAAGACCTACCGGGTAGGCACAAATGAATTCCTGGCCCCAGCCGGTCAGGATGGCTACCTGCCATTCAAATACCTGACCAACCTCTCCTATTGGGGTGACATGCTCGATGCCGTCAACGCTTACGTATCAACTGCCAACGGCACGCCCGTCACCGCTTATAAAGGCCCCAATAAGGACGGCTTGCTGGACGGCCGCATCACCCGTGTGGGCGATGATGCCGGCGGGGCAATCATCCCCGTCACCATCCTGCACCACAATGATTCCCACGGCAACCTGGTGAAAGGCACCTACGTCGGCTACGACCAGCTTGCCACCATCATCAACCAGGAACGCGCTCACAACCCAGACCGCACCATTTTGTTAAATGGCGGCGATGATATCCAGGGCGATGCTTTGTCATACTACTTCAAGACTGCCGCGCAAGGCATGACTTCGGATGGAACTCCGCTGCCTGCAGCGCTGAGCATCAACCCGAATATCGCTGTGTTGAATCAGATGGGCTACACCGCCTTGGTGCTCGGCAACCATGAATTCAACTTCGGCCCTACCGTGTTCGACACCACTTTCCTTCAGGCCAAGTTCCCCATCCTGGGAGCTAACCTGTCCGACAGCGGCGCATACGGGATCGCCAAACTCAGCGACATGTCCGCCTCGGCTGCTGATGCCATCGCCGCCGGTAAGGTGCCTGTCCACGACGACATCACCGTCAACCTGCCCTCCGGCGATCCGAATAATCCCATCTGGGTGGCCATCCTGGGCCTGACAAACCCGCGCGTGCCTAACTACGAGCTGCCCAGCAACATCCCCGGGCTGACCTTCTCCGACCCCATCCAGACCGCCAAGGACCTGGTGCCAGACCTACGGGCCAACAACGATGTGGTGGTTGCTCTAACCCACATCGGTTTCACCTCCGACCCGAACAGCATCGATTATGACCCCTGGGTTGACACAAATCTGGCAAGCGAGGTATCCGGCATCGACGCAATCATCGGCGCCCACAGCCATACCAACCCGAAATATGGCGACGGTGAATACAAATACCTGCCCGCTATCATCGGCAGCCCTGCCGACCAACCGGTGATCGTCAACCAGGCCTACCGCTACAACAACACCCTGGGTGAAGTTGTATTAGGCCTGCTGCCGAAAGCTGGCGGCGGTTTCGAGGTCGTTACCCGCGCCGGTAAATACATCAGCGTGACGATGGATACTCCGCAAGATCCAGCCATCGATGCTATCGTGGATCCTTACCTGGGTCTCCTGGCTGCCTACAACAACACCGTCCTCGGTGAGACAACCGTCCCGATCGATGCCTTGGATGCCTTCACCCAGGAGACCAATGCGGCTAACCTGCAAGCGGATGCCTCCGTATACGAGCTGGAGCAGCACGACATCATCCCCGACGTGCACATTTCGGGCGCCATGACCAATAAGAAGGTCGCAAACTCCGCAACGGTGGCTACTCCGTACACTCTCAAGGTATCCGACATGTTCTCGCTGATGCCCTACGAGAACTCGCTGGTGATGCTGCGCATGAATGGACCGCAGATCAAAGCCGTTCTGGAGAGAGGCTACCGCAACTACTGGTACTATAAGAACGTTCCGGACGGTTACGGCGGCTACTCCCACTACACCACCTGCATGCTCGATACCAACTCGGCCGGGAAGATCACTTACAGTGATGACCCCGCCGTGCCGCCAAACGGAAACAACGTCGTTTCATTCACGATCGATGGCAAAGCGGTTGACTTCAACGATGCGGAAACATACTACAACGTCTCCACGGTCAACTACCTGGCAGCCGGCTCGTGCAACTTCAATGATAACGGCGTCTCACTGTGGCCGCTCGACCAGATCGAGAACGACACGCAGTTCTACGTGCGCGATGCCGTGATCGATTACATCAAAGCCCAGACTGAGCCCATCGCTCCGGCTATCGAAGGCCGGCTGGAATTCCTCCTCCAGGCTTTCCGCTATTTCTTCCTCCCGATCCTGATCAAGTAACCGGTTTTCTCTTCAGGATTATCAGAACTAAAAACGATAAATGGCCGTCTGCAAAGGCGGTCATTTATTCTTTAATATAGATGTGGGGATTCCCCTACCCTGCCTGGGGGAAAGTCCCGATGGCAAATTGTGCTCAGGCCCGATATACTGAATTAGATGAGACGCTCTTTGCGGCAGAATTGGGTGAGATTATTGGTAGGGTTGGGATAATATGCTATTAGAGATCGGGATTAGGAATTCGCAATGAGCAGCCAGGAAAAAAACCGGCACGACCGCACGATCAGTATTCTGTTAGCCGATGATCACAAGATTGTCCGTATTGGCATCCGGAAACTGATCAGCAGGTACAATGACCTCAATGTGATCGGCGAGGCCAACAACGGAGAAGAGACTCTACAGATGGTTCAGGAGCTCAAGCCGGATGTGCTGCTCCTGGATGTTGAGATGCCAGGGATGGATGGAATTGAGGTTGCACGCCGGCTGGCCTCCGCGAAGTCGCCCGTTCGCATCTTGATTTTAAGCGCGTACGCAGAAAAAGAGTTCATTCTCTCGGCATTGGCGCAGGGGGTTTCAGGCTACCTGACCAAAGATGAGGTGCCGATAAAAATCATCGAGGCAGTGCGCGATGCAGCCGGTGATAAGGCAACCAAGCTGGGCCGTAAGGTTGTAGCGCATATCTCGGCGTGATTTGTTGTAGATTGCAGGGTGAATCCATAGGGGCGCAATTGAATTGCGCCCCTATGATTATTACAGCTCGCTTCGTTTGCTGGAACGCCACAGCCATGCCAGATCCGCGTCATCTTTGACTGCTTTACCGATCAACTTCCTTCCTCGATCCTCGATTAGCTCGACCAGCTTGCTCTCGTCGGCGGTAAGAAGCTTGTGGTCCTGCACCACCACCTTACCGTTAACGATGACGGTGTTTACATCGCGCCCATTGCAGCAATACACCAGGTTATCGGTCAGCGAATAAGCCGGGGCGGTATTCAGGCCGTCGAAGTCGATCACGATCAGATCAGCCAGGTAGCCGGGGATCAGAGAACCCAACCGGTCGCCCATGCCGATGGCCGCCGCCGCGTCAACGGTGACCATCTCCAGGAGGCGCGCGGAGGGCATCACCTCGGAATCGCGAGTGAGCTGCTTTTGCGCTGCGCCGGCTATGCGCAGCTCACCGGTGATGTCCATCACGTTGTTGCTCGTAACGCAGTCCGTGCCGATCAAGACGCTCGCCCCGCGCTGCATCATTTCCCACGCGCGCGCAGGGTGCCCGCCCAGCGAGTGGGTCATCGGGCAGTACAGCGGGTGCGTTCCCGATTTCGCCAGCAGGTCCAGCTCGTGGTCTTCGATGAAAATGCAGTGCGCCGCCAGGACGTCTTTCCCGAGAAAGCCCATATTGTAGAGATATTCAACGCAACCCACCCCGTACTGCTCGTTGATGTAGGCTTTCTCCTGCGGGCTTTGCGCAAGGTGCAGGTGAATCCCCACACCCTCCTCGGTAGCCACCTGGCGCAGCTTCTCCAGCCACTCTTTGGCCACCGTGTCAGACGCATGCGGCGCCAGCCAGGGGGTCACGAGCGGATGCCGTCCTTTCCAGGTGCGCACGAAATCAATGCCGGCCTCCAGCTCTTTCTCGCCGACCATTGGCCCTAACCGGCTCATGATGGTATGGCCAAGCACGCCGCGCAGCCCCAGCTCGGTAGTAGCCTTTGCCGTCTGCTCGACGTAGAAATAGTGGTCGACAACGGTGGTCGCGCCGCCTTTGAGCGCCTCCGCTCCCCCAACCAGCGCGCCGATGTATACGTCCTCAGGGGTCAGCGCTTTCTCCACCGGCCACATCACCCGGTACAATCCATCCGGCACCGCCAGGGTGACGCCCTTCTGCAGGCTCATGGCGATGTGCGTGTGGGCATTGATAAACCCCGGCAGCACCACCTTGCCCCGGGCATCGATGCGTTTTGCCTGCGGGAACTGGGCTCGCAACGCTTCCGCCGGGCCGACCGCAGCGATTTTTTCCCCGGAAATCGCCACACTCCCGTCGTGAAGGGTATCGCGGTCCGGGTTCATGGTGACTACCGTTGCATGTTCGATCAGCAAATCAGGGTTCATCGAATCTCCTCTCTATCTTTGACTGCTGGTGAAGCGCCCTCCCAGGCGCTCGACGTCTGCAAATGAAGTGCCCGAGAAGAACATCCGCATGCTGGGGATGGCGGCAAAGATGACGATGATCTCCACCAGTACGTCGATCAGCGGGCGCGGGATCGCCGTATGAAAGCCCGCATTGATCGCCCCCGATTCCAGACCACCGTAGATCAGCGATGCGATAAGAGAGCCGAAGAAATTCTGCCCGCCGGCCAGGGCAACCACCAGTCCCTTATTCCCCACCGCAATCGTGCCCAACCGGTAACCGCGCCAGATGCCCAGGATCTCGATCGCCCCGGCCATCGCCGCAATTGCTCCAGAGAGCATCATGGCAAAAAAGAAGCTGCGCCCAGCGCGGATGCCGGCGAACTCGGCAAAGGAGAAATTCGACCGCGTCATGCGGATTTCAAAGCCCAGCTTCGAGCGCTTGATCCAGATCGCCAGGATCACGACTATCGCCAGGGCGATGAAAATGCCGGTATTGGCCTGGGTTCCGTAACCCAAAACCCCGTGGGTCAGCTCGGTGAACTGGCTCAGCTTGGCCGAATCGCGGATGCCTTCCATCGAGGCTCCCGCACGAGCCGAACGCAGGAACTGGGCACTGTCCAGGAACCAGGAGATCAGGTAAGGGATGATCAGGTTGGCGATCATGCCGGTGATCACTTCGCTGACCCCAGACAGGCGCCGGAAGATGGCGGGAATGAAGCCCGCCGCGGCTCCTCCTGCGGCGCTGATAAGCAAAATCAAGGGGATCATGATCGGCTTGGGCAGGTCGGGGAGTGCAAAACCGGCCACGGCTCCCAGCGCAGCCCCCACCATGAACTGCCCATCCAGGCCCATGTTTATAGCGCCACCCTGGAAAGCCATCACGGCCGCGGCAGAGGTAAGAATGTAGGGAGTTGCCCGTTGGATGGCGATCATCAATCCGGTCGGTGTGAGAAATGCCTCCCGGAGCATGGTCCCATAGACATTCAGCGGGTTCTGCCCATCCAGGATCACGATAATCGAGCCGAAAAGGATGCTCAGAGATACCCATAAAAGCAGGTTCAATCCGTAGGTTCGCCAAACTTTTTTATGCGAGTAAGTCTGCTGAGGATCGGAGGCGTCAGAGCGCGAATCTACTTTAACCGTACTCTCCGGCTTGCGATCCTGTTCGACGGTATGTCCATGTTCCATTAATCATCTCAATTCTGAAACCATAAGTTAGGGCGTGGATTCTTTGGATGTTTTATAACTTTCCACGTATTTCCGTGTTCGCGCCTGCCCTTGCGGGCGGTGTCAAGGTCCGCGTTCTGTTCATTTTCTGCTATCCATCTCAGCCAGGAAGCGCACTGTCTCGCAGCCCATGCGGCAGAGATGCTCCATCCCCTCTTTGGAGTGGTCAAAGGCTTTCTCAGGGTCGAAATTCTCGTCGCCGCCTGAGGCTTTGAAGACGTTATCTAACACGAGCGAGATACCCCCAGCGCGCAGCCCCCAAACGCGCGCCAGAACGAAGATGATGCTGGCTTCCATCTCGCCGGCGATCACATTGAGCCGGCGCAGGTCCTGGAAGTGCTCGCGCCAGTTCGACTGCCAGAAATTATTGAACGATCCGCCGGGCTGCGGGTGGCAGGCATAGAACGTATCGGCAGAGCGGGTGGTGCCGACGTGGGACGGGTAACCCAAATACTTCCCTGCCTCGATGCAAGCCTGCACCACCTCGTGGTTAGCCACGGCGGGAAATTCCGGCGGGGCGTACAGGTGCGATGCACCGTCATAGCGCATGGCCGAATCGAAGATGGCGATATCGCCGGGGTTGACGTAATCCTGGAAGGTGCCGCAGGTGCCAATGCGGATGAAGGTTGTCGCCCCGACCCGCGCAAGCTCCTCAATCGCAATCGCCGTCGAGGGGCAGCCGATCCCCGTGCTGGTGCAGGTAATCGGCACGCCTTGATAGACCCCGGTGTAGGTCACATATTCGCGGTTCTCGGCGACTTTATGCGCTTCATCCCAGAAACCGGCCACGGTTGCCACCCGGCCCGGGTCTCCCGGCAGCAGGACGTATGGCGCAGCGTCCCCGGGTTTTAAGCGGATGTGATATTGCGGTAACATCGATGCCTCTCCTTTCGTGGTTTTTTTGCTACAATGCCGACTCGACTTCGGCCCGGTAGGGCATGGCCGGGGCGGTGCCCGGGCGGGTCACCTGGATAGCCGCCGCCACATTGGAAAAAGTCACCGCCTGGTCAAGGCTCTTTCCCTCCGCCAGGCTCACCGCCAGCGATCCGCTAAAAGCGTCGCCGGCGCCGGTTGTATCCACCACCTCCACCCGTTTGCCAGCCACCACCTCCACCCGTTTGCAAGGGATCGGGCGCGCGCCCGCCGCGTCGACCACCAGCGCGCCGTTGCCCCCCAGGGTGACCACCACCGCGCCTACCCCTTTACCCCGCAGATGCTCGGCCGCGGCAGCGGCTTCGTCCAGGCTGCCTACCGGCAGCCCGGTGATCAGCGAGGCTTCGGTTTCATTGGGGGTCAAAATATCCACTTTGCCGAGCAGGTCGTCCGGCAGGAGCCTTCCGGGAGCCGGGTTGAGCACTACCTTCACCCCGGCCTCACGGGCCAGGTGCACGGCATAATCCACGGTTTCCAGGGGGACTTCGAGCTGCACCAGGAGCACATCTGCAGAGACGATGGCCTGCCGGGCGGCTTTGACATCTTGCGGGGTGAGCAGATTGTTGGCTCCGGCCGCGACCACAATCATGTTTTCGCCTGTATCGTCGACGATGATGAATGCCACGCCGGTATGCGT
Source organism: Chloroflexota bacterium (assembly GCA_023381565.1). Classification (GTDB taxonomy): domain Bacteria; phylum Chloroflexota; class Anaerolineae; order Anaerolineales; family Anaerolineaceae; genus JAMCRR01. Next base: position 17,344 of record JAMCRR010000118.1, on the reverse strand, counting down.
CTCCTGGGTTCGGAAAATAAAGTCTGGCAGGATGCCTTCTTTAACCAGGTTCGCTGCCGCCTGGTCGCCGAACGTATCCTGGCCAAGCTTCACCACCATGGCGACTTCGGCGCCTAAGCGGGCGGCGGCGACGGCCTGGTTCGAGCCTTTGCCTCCCGGCCCGGTGATAAACGGCCCTCCCAGGATGGTCTCACCGCGCACAGGCATGCGGCTGGTTCGCACCGAAAGGTCCTGGTTATAGCTGCCAACGACGGTTACTTTGGGCTTATGTTGCATGGGGCCTCCTTTATTGAATAACCTCAAACGCTTCGATCAATTCCTGGCGTTCTACATCAACCAGTCCCAGGTCGGTCGGCCGGAAGCTCGGTACGACCGGCAGCGGCAGCGAGCTCAGCAGCCCGATGGGGTTCTCGACCACACCTAGATCAGCTGCCGCCTGGGCATAGGCGTTAAAATCGCCTGCCAGCGCTTCAACGGGTTTCTCTGCCAGTACTCCGGCTACCGGCAGGGCCGCCAGAGCGCGCACCTGCCCATCCGCCACGGCAACATACCCGCCGCCCGAGGCGATCAAGGAATTCGCCGCGGCCGCCATATCCGCCACACTGCGGCCCAGCACCACCAGGTTGTGGCTGTCGTGAGCGTAGGTGGTGGCCAGCGCGCCGCGCTCGAGGCCTGTGCCGGCGACCAGCACGAAAGAGTGGTTATGGTTCAACCCATGGCGGTGCCAGACGGAAGCCAGCGCGAGGTCCTTCTCTTGCTCCCAGGCCAACCGGCCGTTCTCGATGGGGAGCGGCATTGCAGGCATGCCGGGGCCTCTTTGAGTCAGGGCCCGGGCGCGCGCCGCCCGGCCTGTCAGG
>JAMCRR010000118.1:0-16477 GCA_023381565.1 Chloroflexota bacterium | reverse complement strand
CGGAGAAATCACCGGCCTGGAGCGCATCCAGGTGGACGGAATTACGGGCTGCATCCGGGATTGGATAATCCGAGATGGACGGCTGCAGCATCTTCCCCTCCTGTGCCACCAGCATCCCCGAGGCTACCGTCTGGTAAACCTCGAACGCCGCCAGGTCGCGGATGATGAGCAGGTCAGCCGTCCTGCCGGGAGCCACGCAGCCCAGATCGTAGCGCCGCAGCCGGCGCGCCGGCACCAGGCTGGCCGCCCGCACAGCGTCGACCGGGTCCATGCCCAGGGCGATCGCCCGCCGCACCCCGCGATCAAGATGCCCCTCCTGCACGAGCTCATGGGGCGGCACGTCGTCGGTGACGAAGACCACGTTTTCCAGGTGCCCGCGCTGCCGCCAGCTTGCCACCGCCTCGGGAATATTATCGCGGTGCATCGTGCAGCAGATCTCTACGGTCATCCCCAGACGCGTGCGACTGAGAATGCCTTCCGGCGTCAATACCTCGTGGTCCGAATCGATTCCTGCCGCCAGGTAGGTATTCAACTCGCGGCCGCCCAGCCCGCGGATGTGCCCGGTCAGGATCACGCCGTGCTTGCGCCCGGCTTTCACGATCTCGCTGATGCGCGGCGACTGGCGGATGACGCCCCAGTAATCCATGACCTCCGCCAGCCCGAGGGTGCCGGGCCCGCCGAGCAGGGCTTCCACGTCAGCAGCGATGAACGCCGCCCCGGCGGTCTCCAAACCGGGCACAGACGGGACGCAGGTGGGCACAAAGGTCAGCACGCGCAGGGGCAAGCCGCGTGCTGCCTGGCGCATATAGTCAACCCCCACTGCCCCCAGCACGTTAGCAATCTCGTGTGGGTCCTGGGCCACGGTGGTGACGCCGCGCGGCACAACCGCCTCCGCGAAATAACGCGGCGTGGCGTGGGTGCTTTCGACGTGCATGTGGCTGTCGATCAGCCCCGGAGCGATCCACATGCCTGTGGCGTCGATCACCTGTCTCCCCTGGACGAGCGTATCCTCGGGGTCGGTGACGTAGGCAATCGTATCCTCGCAGATGCCGACCGTCGCCGGGTGTATCTCACGGGTCACCACGTTAAGCAGCTTCCCGTTCGCGATCACCAGGTCTGCCGGTTCATCTCCCTTAGCAACTCTCAATAAGCGGTGATATTCCGCCATAAGCAAACCCTCAACTGATTTCTATCTCCGGTTCTTTTTCCAGAGCCCGCTTTTTCCTCAAAGAAATTTCTACCGGATTAAAGAAGAACTCATTCAGCAAGCCTGCCGCTAAAATGGATGCGCCGGCAATGAAGAGAGGCGTGAGGTAGTTTGAATGGGTCAGAAACGCGCCCCCGATAGGAGCAGCTATGGCAGTCCCCAGCCAGTAGGTCACGTTGAGCCAGGCTGAAGCCGCCGATTTCGCCTTGCGTGAGGCTGCATCCATGGCAAAAGCGAAAGAGAGCGGCTGGGCGCTGTTCGAGAGCGAGCTCTGCCCCCAATAAGCCAGCGTCCCCAGCCAGGGAGTATTGGTCAGCGCCAGGTTGACGATGAATACGGCAATCAGCGTGCGCAGATAGGTAACGATTCTCACGATCCCCGTTCGCAGCGCCAGCAGCGGGCCGATCGCCGTCACTGCCAGAACCGGGATGACCACCAGTGCCGAGACCGTGCCGAAATATTCGCGCGTCGTCCCCAGGTGGTAAATAAAGTATACATTCATGAAGGTAGTCGTCAAGCCCATGCTCACCCCCACAAACAGGGAAACCACCGCCTGCTGCGTGGTGAAGCGATCGATCCCCCACAGGTAAGGCGCGAGGCTGATCTTGTGGCTCTTCAGAGGAGCCTGGTTTTCGAGCATCAAGATCGGGATGGCAGCCAGCAAGGGCAGCGCCCCGGCAATATAGAGGGTGTAGCGGTAGGCGATCGATAGATCGAGGTGCAGGAAAGCCAGCAGGTTGGGCGCATACCCGGCGAAAAGCGCTCCGAAAGCCACCGAGAGGCCGAAGATCATGCTGCTCAGGCTGTAAATGTGGGCTCGTTCTTCAGGTTCGCTGTTGGCTGCCAGGAACGGCAAGCGGACCACGAAATCGCCTGCCAGCGCCAGCCCGCTGGCAAACGCTGCCAGCGAAATCAGCGGTACGCTGCCGGTCGCCACCTGGGCCAGCTTGGCCAACCCCGACCCGAGGTAGATGATCAGGAAAACTTTCTTGAAGCCAATGGTCTCCATCAGGAAACCCATCGGGATCGACCCCAATGCCTGGGCGAAAGGCCCTGCACTCAAGATTGCGCCCAGGATATCCGGCGTAATGCCCAGGGAAAGAATGTAGAGGTTAAAGATGACGGTAAAAATTCCCTGCGATATACCGTTCAAGGCTGCGGCTGCAAAACCCAGCCAGCAGTTGCGGTTGACCCGTCTCAGACTACCCAGATATGCGCTGACGCCTCGATAAAATCCCATAATATTAGAATTCTTCCGCCGCTTGTGCCGGCTCACGCACGGAAACCGGCTTTCCCATAAAGAAATGGGTCAGCACGGCTGCCACGAGCGCTGCCGCCCCCGCCAGATAGAACGGTGTGGCATAGTTGGATTGCATCAGCAAGATCCCCGTGAGAGGCGCCGACACCATCATGCCAAACTGGTACGAAATCTCCAACCAGGAGGAGAGCGCTGCTTTAGCTCTCGGCGCAGAAGTCTCCATTCCATAAGAAAACCAGATGGCTTGCGACATGTTGAATTGAGCTTTGTAAATCCAATAGAAGACTGCCCCGATGATCGGCAGCGAAGTTAGCGCCATGGCAAGCATGCACACCGGAGCTGTAAAACGCGCCACTTTGAAGGTGTTGACCTGCCCCCACCTGCCAGCCAGCACCGGGCCTATCGCAGTGGCGATCATGGCCGGGAAAAACACGAGGGCTTCGATACTGCTGAAATACTCACGCGTCGTCCCCAATCGGTAGAGGAAGAAAACGTTCATGAAGGGCACTACCAGGCCGAAGGTCAACCCCAGGAAGAACTCGATCGTGGCTCCCCGGCGCGTGAAGCGGTCCATCGCCCACAAATAAGGGGCCAGGCTGATCTTCCTGCGCTGGAGGAGAGGGCGATCTTTCATTAATAAAACGGGGATGACGGCCAGCATCATGACGATCCCCGCCAGGTACAATGTGAAGCGGTAGCGCACGGTCTCATCGGGCGATAGGAAGGTGAGCAGGTTGGGCAGGTGCCCGGCTGCCAGGGCGCCCAAAGCGAAGAAAATACCGGTCAGCAGGGCATCCACACCAAATACGTGGTTCCGCTCCGGCCCTTCGGTATTGGCTGCGATGAACGGCAGCCGCACCACAAAATCCCCGGAGATCGCCAACCCGCTCATGAATGCCGCGGCGGTGATCAGCACCACATTAGGGGAGATGGCCTGAGAGAGCAGCGCCAGGCCGGTGAGGGCGTAGATCACCAGGAACGATTTCCGGAAACCAAACCACTCCGCCAGAAAGCCCACCGGGATGGCTGCCAGCATGTGGGCAAACGGCGCTGCGCTGAGAATCCTGCCCAGGCCGTCAGGCAGGATGCCCAGCGATAGAATGTAGAGATTAAAATCGACGCTGAAGATGCCCTGGGCAAAGTAGCTGAACGCAGCAATCACCAGCAGGAGGCGGATGTTGCGGTTGAACTTCCGAACATGCTGGAGGTAATTCTCGACGCCGTGGTATATCCAGTTCGCGGCTTGCATCAAGAAGATTTCAACTCAGCGTCCCAAACCTTTAATTGGGCAATCACAGCCTCAAAATCATCTGTGATTCGGCCCACCTCTTCGATCACGCCCAGCGTGAACAAGTTCTGGCCGAAGCCGCGCTCAGCCTGGCGCAGGCTGCGGTTGTCGGTGACATAACCGATGATCCCCTTCTTGGTGGGGTCTGTCCTCATCAGCCCGTAGAAGATGCCGATCTCGCAGGCGGTGCCGTCATCCACCTGGGTGCCATCCAACAGGGCTACCACGGCGTTGGCGGTCGTCACCCCGACCATATCGCGTTCAAAGACGATTTGCGGCGTGACCACCGGCAAGCCGAGCAGCTCGCGGCTGAGTTTGCCCCGCCGAACCAACTCCATTACCCGGTCTGGATCGTATGGATCGCCGATGTCCTGGCGGCGGAGGGCGCCCTGCTTGACCAGGGCTTCGACGCGTTCGGGCTGGATATCGGCGTTAAATCCCTCATGCGGGACGAAGGGATCAATGCCGTGCGCGCGTAAGATTTTTGCTTGCTCCGAGATGAATTTTCGCACGTAGGGTGTGAATAATGGCCCGGCAAAGTAGATTTTCATTTTGTCGCCTCTGTTTCTGGTAAAGCCTCTACATCCAGCTCCGCTTTCCAGGTCTTGAGCTGTTCTACTGCTTCGTCTAAGGTGCGCACCACCACCCCAACCTTTTGGATGCAGCCCAGGACGAAGGAATTGATGCCCTTCCCTTCCCCATTAGGATTGGTGCGATAATCGTTATGCAGGGCCACGATGCCTTTGCGCGAGGGATCGGACTGCAAGAGGGCATAGAAGATGCCGATCTCAGACGCCGTGCCGTCGTCCACCTCGGTGCCGTTCAGGATCGCCAGCATGGCTTTCGCCTGGTATATGCCGCCGAAATCGTTATCGAAGCAGCGCTTAGGCCGGCTGCGCTGGTCGCCGGGGATTTGCACCTTGGGGCTTTCATGCGGCACGAAGGGGTCGATGCCGTTGAGGCGCAGCACCTGGGCGCATTTCGAGATATAGTCGCGCTCATATTCCGTAAATAATGGACCGGCAAAGTAAATCTTCATTTCTCCAGGGATCCTCCTCCTAAAGAGCCTGCCGTTAATTCTGCATTCCAGGCTTCAAGCTGGGCGACGGCTTCTTCGATGTTGCGCACGACCTTGCCCGATTTTTCGAGGCACCCCAGCACGAAGGCATTGATACCTTTCCCTTCTCCCAGGCCGTTGGTGCGGAGGTCGTCGTGCAGGGCTACGATGCCTTTTTTGGTCGGGTCGGTCTGCATCAGAGCGTGGAAGATGCCAATCTCACACGCGGTGCCGTCATCCACCTCAGTGCCATCGATGATCGCCAGCATGGCGTTGGCGCGCGAAATACCGCCGAAGTCGTTGGCGAAACAGACTTTGGCGGTGGGGCGCGGGTAAAGGTGGTCTTCGTGAGGGACGAACGGATCAAACCCATGATCCCGCAGAACTTTGGCGCATTTCGAGATGAAGTCACGCTCGTAGGGGGTAAACAGTGGTCCGGCGAAGTAAAGCTTCATCGATAACAACCTCCACTCTCTGCAGGGCAAGTTTTCAACTTGCCCGCTCTGGACAAGATGCAATCTTGTCCTACGAAATTACACCTCTAATAATCGCACGCAAGCCTTCATCAAGCGGGTAAACTTGGGCTTGGTCTCATTGGCCACCCGGATGACTTCTTCGTGGGTCGTGATCGTGCTCGGGCCGGCTTTCGGGTCACGTGCGGCGTCCGTGATGCAGGAAATCCCCAGCGTCTTCATCCCGGCATGCGTGGCGGCGATAATCTCCGGCACAGTGGACATGCCCACCGCATCGCCGCGCAGCAACCGGAAGAACTCGCTCTCCGCCTGGGAGGCGTAGTTCGGCCCCTGGGTGGCGATGTACACGCCGCGCTTGAGGGCAATCCCCTCGGCTTCGGCGGCGCGCTGCGCTACTTCGACCAGCTCCCAGGGATACGCCAGCTTCATGCTCGGGAAGCGCACGCCCAACTCGTCGTCATTCGGGCCGATCAGGGGGTTGTCCCACAGCAGGTTGATATGGTCGACAATCACCATCAGGTCGCCTGGGGTGAAAGAGCGGTTGATGCCGCCGGCGGCATTGGTGGCAATCAGCACGCTGGCGCCCAGCGTGCGCATGACCCACACGGGGAAGACAACCTGCTGCAGCGAATAACCCTCATAAAAGTGGAAGCGGCCGTTCATGGCGATGACCCGTTTGCCTTCCAGCTCGCCAATCACCAGCTCGCCGGCGTGGCCGTGCACCGTTGATACCGGGAAATGCGGGATCTCCGCATACGGTATCACCGTAGCTTGAGCGATCTCGCTCGCCAGCGCGCCCAGCCCGGAACCGAGAATAAGCCCAACCTGAGGCTGCACACCAGTCTTCGAGCGTATAAAAGCCGCAGCTTCCTGCCGCCTGACCCTCCATTCAGAACCAGGTACTTCATTTGTATGCTTTGTCATGCATCCTCCGTCGAATCATCCTCAATTAGCATTCCCAAAATCATCAATCCTCAAGCCATGTGTCCAAAACGAGCTTCCGGTAGCGGGCGTTGTCGATGCTCAGCACGGTATTAACGTTCGGCTCCTGGCCGCTGCGGAAGCGCATGCGCCCCTCACGCCGGTCGACCAGGGTCATGCCGCGCGTATGCTTGCCGCCGGTCTCGACGACCACGGGCAGCATCTGTGCTTCAGCCAGGGTGGGGTCAAGCGCCACGCCCATGGCGGCCAGGTCGGGCGGGCTGGCCGGGGTGGGATGCCCCAGATACTCCTCCCAGCGCGTGCGCTGCACGCGCAGCAGCCGAGAGGCCATCCAGCACCAGGAGGCGCCGCACTTTTCGAGCCGGTCGACGTCTTCCGGATAGATACCTCCTCCCTGCCGGATGGGGTCCAGAGCGACCATGGTCATGGGGATGTGCGAGCGGAAAACTGCATCGGCGGCTTCCGGGTCGACCCACACGTTGAACTCCGCAGCGGGGGTTGTATTGCCGCCGGAAATCCCGCCTGCCATCATCACCAGAGAATGGATATGCTCTTCCAGCCGGGGCTCAACCAACAAGGCCAGGGCAATATTGGTCAGCGGCGCAAGAGTGATCAGATCGATCGGCTCGGCGCTCTCCATGAAGGTGCGCACCAGATAATCTACAGCGTGCTCTTCCTGCTTGACGAGCTTCGGCTCTGGGAAGCCGATATCCGCCAGCCCATCCGAGCCGTGGGCGTACTCGGCGGTTTCAGCCCCACCGGTCAGGGCATGCGAGGCGCCCTGATAAACCGGTACGTTTTTGCCGGAATGTTCGACCACCACCAGAGTGTTGCGCACGACTTTATTTAACGGCACGTTGCCGGCCACGTTGGTAATCCCCAAGACGTTGAACTCCGGCGAGCGCAGCGCCAGCAGAAGCGCCAGGGCATCATCTACACCGGTATCGCAATCGATAATGACATTGTGCGGAGGCATAAAAACCATCTCCAAGAAACAGGGATTTCGTCAATCACCATAAGTAGGGGCGCAATTGAATTGCGCCCCTACGCGTTTAAGATCTTCGCGTTGAATATTCTCTTTAGAATCTGGCCTGTCTCACCCGGCTTTGGCCGTATCGGACAGGGCAATCGCTTTCATCGCCTCGATGGCAATCAGGATCGCATTCTCCTCGCCCTGCTTGAAAGCTTCCTCACCCCAGGCCGGCTTGGTCTCTTTCGAAGTCCCGTCGTTAGCATACAAAGCCCCGGCGCGCCAGCCGCGCAAGGCGGCGACAACGTACAGGGTGTCGCTTTCCATCTCCCCAGAAACGATGCCTGCCTGCTTCAGCAAGTCCCGGCGCGAGGGATCGCGCGGGGCGTAGAAGGAATCTCCGGCAGAACCCAACCCGACGTGTGCCTTGAGGCCTAAATGGCGTGCTGCCTGAACCAGGGCGGTGGTGACATCGAAGTTCGGCACAGCGGGGAACTCGATGGGCAGGTAATTGTTGGCCGTGCCGCCGTCGCGGTAAGTGCCTGTGGAAATAATCACATCCCCGCAGTCGACGTAGTCCTGCATCGTGCCGCTCGAACCCACGCGGATAAACGTACCGACACCCATGTGTCCCAGCTCCTCGATGCAGATGGCCGTGCTGGGTCCGCCCATTCCCGTGGAAGAAACCGTCATACGGATGCCATCGACCGTGCCGGTATATACCAGATAGCCGCGGCTGTCGCTGACCAGGCGAACATCGTTCAAATGGGCAGCGATTTTCTTGGCCCGGTCGTGGCTCCCGGGCACGAAGGCATAGCGAGCGATATCTTTTGGATCGCAGCGAATGTGGAATTCCATCATCTCCTCCTATTTCTTCCCACCATCCGCCAGTGCGATGGTTTTCATGGCTTCTATTGCAATGTGAATTTCCTGCTCCTCGCCTCGCCGGAAGGCAGCTTCGCCCGCTGCCGGCTTGATCTCGCGAGAGGTGCCGTCGCAGGCGAAGATCGCTCCGGCACGCCAGCCGCGGAAATTGGCAATGATGAATAGGGTGTCGCTTTCCATCTCCACCGCTGCCACTCCCGCCTGCTTCAACCTGGCCATCAGCGCCGGGTCCGGTTCAGCATAAAACGCATCACCCGCCCAACCCAGGCCCACACGCACGGGAGTGCCCAGCGACTTGCCGGCTTCCACCAGCGCAGTCAGCATGCTGAAATCGGGGGCAGCCGGAAAAGCCGGCGGCAGGTAGCGGTTTGCCGTTGCACCTGCACGAAAAACTCCGTTGGGCACGATCACGTCGCCGACGTTCACATCATCCTGCAGGGTCCCACAGGAGCCGATGCGGATAAAGGTGTCGGCGCCCATGTGCCCCAGCTCCTCGATGCCGATGGCGACCTGCGGCCCGCCCATCCCCGTCGAGCAGACCGTCATGGGGATGCCGGCTACGGTACCGGTATAGACGTGGTAACCGCGGCTATCACTGACGAAGCGCGAGTTGTCGAAAGCGGCTGCGATCTTTTTGGCCCGGTCGTGATCACCAGGAACAAAGACGTAGCGCGCGATATCCTTTGGATCGCAAAGAATATGGAATTCCATCGTTTCTATGACCTTCCTAAGAGAGGGTTACACCACAGAGTTCACAGAGTGCACAGAGATTTTTTACAGGTTTTTCCCGGTGTGCTCTGTGTTCTCTGCGGTAAATGACTTTAATCCCCAGCATGGCTGGTGGCAATTTTTGCCTTGAGGGCGCGCTGCCGGCGGACAGTGAAGAACGTCAGCGCGGCGAGTGTCACCAGGTAGGGCAGCATCTGGATGAAATATACCGGGATGATGCGCTCGGCCTGCAGGCGGAAGCCGATGGTATCGGTGAAGCCAAAGAGCAGGCTGGATAAGAAGACGCCCAGAGGCGCTCCACCGCCGAAGGTATTCACCGCCATACCGATGAAGCCGCGCCCGGCAGACATCAGATCGACGAAGCCATTCAGGTGTGCCAGCGACAGATACACTCCCGCCAGGGCCGCGAAAACGCCGCTGGCCATCACCGCCAGGAAGCGGATGCGCCCCACGTTGATCCCCAGGGTCTCGGCTGCCTGAGGGTTTTCGCCCACGGCGCGCAGGTGCAGGCCCCACGGGGTGCGGTAAAGGAAGACGGCCGTCAAGATCACCAGCGCCCAGGTCAGGTAGACCACAAAGGTGTAGCCGCTCAGCAGCGGCCCCAGGATAGGGATCGATTGAAGCCCGGGAATATTGATCGGGCCAAACCCCTGCAACTTGGGGTCAGAGAATGAGCCGGCCACATGAAAAACGGCGCGCGTGAGAAAGATCGTTGCCGCGTTGGCAAAAGTGTTGATGGCAATCCCCATCACGATGATATTCGCCCGGAATTTCAATGAAAACAGGGCAAACAGCCCGCCAATGACCAACCCGGTGAGGATACCGGCAAACAAACCGGCGAAACTGCTGGAAAAGAAGTAAGAACCGGCCACTGCAAACCAGGCGCCGAAGAGGATCATGCCTTCGCCGGCGATGTTGAGGATGCCGGCCCGGTCGGTGATCAACGCGCACAGCCCGGCCAGGATCACCGGCGTGGCCAGGCGCAGCATACCTTGCAGGTTGGCTACATTCAATATGTAACGCTGCACTACGTCAAGTACTCCGCTCCAATCCATAGGATCATGCCTCCAAGAGGGCGTGTCTGGGACCAGCCGCCCGACTTATACTTCGAGATTTTCCGTCGTCCGGCGCGCAGGCTCACCGCGCGCAATCTTGATCTTCCTCAGGAAATCCCACATGCCTTCAGCGGCCATGAAGAAGATGATCAAACCGACCACGATATCGATCAACTGGCGGGGGACGCCGGCATTCCATTCCAGCCCCAGCGCGCCCGATTCCATGGCTCCGTAGAGACTGGCCGCCACAGTCGAGCCGATAATATTTTGCCCGCCCAGCAGCGCAGCCAGGTTCCCTTTGAACCCAAAGCCGACCGCGAACAGGTTCTTATATTTACGCCATACGCCCAAGATCTCCACGGCGCCGCCCAGCCCGGCAATTCCACCACTGACCAGCATACCGCCGATAAAGGTCTTGTTCAGGTTGATACCGCCGAACTCGGAAAACAGCGAGGAGAGGCCCACCATGCGCCATTCGTAGCCCAGCTTGGTGCGCTTGAAGATGTACCACATCACGAAGGCTACTCCCAGGGCAATGAAGATGCCTACAGAGGCCTGGGTGCCTTTGCCGAAGGGGGTAAATTCCTGGAACTGTGGCAGCACCGCCGTAGGCTGCACAAACGGTGTCTCAGAGGTGACCGCCGAGGCTGCCAGGGGGTAGGTCGTCAGCCAGGAGATCAGGTAGGTGGCCAGGTAGTTGGTCATGATGGTCGTGATGATTTCGCTTACTCCCAGCTTCTGGCGCATGAGGGTCGGGAAAAAGGCCCAGAGCGCTCCGCCGGCAAAACCTGCCAACAGGGAGAGAGGCAAGTGGATGATCGTGGGCATTTTAAAGGCATAGCCCACATAGGTGCCGGCGATGGCGCCAATAAAGAATTGCCCTTCCACGCCCACGTTGAATACACCGGTGCGGAAGGCCAGCGCCGAGGCAACCGCCGTAAAGATGATCGGGGTGGCTCGTTGGATGGTGACAAAAAAACCAACCTGGCTGCCGAAAGCGCCCATGATGAGCAGCTTGTAAATCATAATCGGGTTCTGGCCATACAAAAGCATGATGATCGAGCCTACGATGATCGCCAGAAATACACTTAAGAAAATGGTCAGCGAGCGCCTTAGAACACCTCCCATGGAGCGCTGCAGATTGGTCAAAAATCCGCTCTTCTTGGGGATGCTGATGCTAGACAAGGTTCGCCTCCTTTTGGTCAATATCCAGCTGGTCTCCGGCCGCCGGAATTTCGTCTGGCTTATGGTGATCGGTCACCCCGGCCATCCACAACCCCAGGCCCTCTTCAGTGGCGAGGTCGGCGTCAATCGTTCCAACAATCCTGCCTTCATAAATCACCGATATTCGGTCGCTCAATGACATCACTTCTTCCAGCTCGGCGGAAACCAATAAGACGGCCGCGCCTTTATCACGCGCTTCCACGATGCGCCGGTGGACGAACTCGATGCTGCCTACGTCCAGGCCCCGGGTAGGCTGGGCAACGATCAGCAGTTCGGGCTCAGCGCTGATCTCGCGCGCCAGCACCACTTTCTGCAGGTTCCCGCCCGAAAGCGTAAAGGCTGGAATCGTAGTACCTGGGGTGCGGACGTCAAATTTCTTGACCATATCGCGGGCAAAATCGGCGATCTTGCTCAGGTTAAGAACCTGGCCCTTCGACATCGGCTCCTTGAAATAGTTGCCGACGATCAGGTTATCTTCAATTGATGCTCCCAAAGCAACTCCGCGCACGTAGCGGTCTTCAGGCACGCAAGAAATGCCTGTCTCCCGCCGGTCGCGTACGGAAAGCCCTGTGATTTCTTTTCCCTTGACCTGGATCGCGCCCTTGATTGCCGGCCGCAGGCCGACGATCGCCTCGACCAACTCGCGCTGGCCGTTTCCTTCAACGCCGGCAATGCCCAGGATCTCACCTTTATGTACCTCCAGTGAGACATCCCTCACTGCCTGCAGGTTGCGGTTATCCAGCACTTTTAGATTCTGGATCTGCAACACCGCTTCCTGAGGGCGTGCTTTCTCTTTATCTACCCGCAATAAGACTTCCCGGCCAACCATCATGCGCGCCAGCTCGGCAGGGTTCGTATCTCGAGTTTCCTTCGTAGCGACGACCTTGCCATCTCGCATGACCGTCACCCGGTTCGAGATTTCCATCACCTCACGGAACTTGTGGGTGATGAAGATGACCGTCTTTCCTTTTGCGACAAGAGAGCGGACCACACCAAACAGATCGCGCGTCTCCTGCGGGGTTAGCACCGCGGTCGGCTCATCCAGGATGAGGATGTCGGCATTGCGGTAAAGAGCCTTGAGAATTTCCACACGCTGCTGCACACCAACAGGCAGGTCGCGGATACGCGTGTCCGGGTCTACCTGCAAACCGAAGCGCTCCGAAATCTCCTGCACGTTCTTACGAACCGCATTGCGATCCGTAAAAATAAATTTGCGCGGCTCAGCACCCAGGGTGATATTTTCTGCCACCGTGAACGAAGGCACCAGCTTAAAGCTTTGATGAACCATGCCGATCCCCAGAGTAATGGCATCTGAATTTCTATGGATATGCACTTCTTTGCCACGGATCTTGATGGTGCCTGCCTCTGCACGGTAGAGCCCGTACAATATATTCATGAGCGTCGTCTTGCCCGCTCCATTTTCGCCAACCAGGGCATGGATCTCCCCTTGTTCCACCGATAGGTTCACATTATCGTTGGCCACCACGCCCGGGAACTCCTTGCGTATGCCGATCATTTCAACCGCGAGAGCCATATAGTTAATCTCCTGTGCATGCAGGATGTAAGAGGGCAGCATTCTGCTGCCCTCTTACGGAGTTCATATCACTTACTTTCCCATCCCGCCTTCAGGGGCTGGGTTGGTGCAGGGGAAGACTTTCATGAAATCGTCAACGCACATCTCGCCGTTCTTGATTTTGTCGGTCGCTGCCGTTAGGGCTGGGAGCACGTCAGATTTGATCTTGGTGACCATTTCGGCCGGGCCGCTATCAAAGAAAACGGGCGTTTCGTTGTACAGGAAGGTGGATCCAACCATGCCCTCTTTCAAACCAAAGGACTGGGTTCCGCCTTTCAGGGTGCCATCGCGCAGCTCTCTTACTGTCTCGTAGACGGCCAGATCGACGCGCTTGAGCATGGAGGTAATGACGTGGCCGGGCTGCATGTAGTCCTGATCGGAATCTACACCAATGGAGAAGAGATTCTTTTCTTTGGAAGCCTGGAGAACGCCTTCACCTGATTTCCCTGCCGCAGCATAGATAATATCCACGCCCTCGGTGTATTGGGTCAGAGCCAGCTCTTTGCCTTTGTTAGGATCGTTGAAGTCGCCTACCCACCCGCTGACAACCTCGATGGTGGGGTCGACATACTTAACACCCTCGATATAGCCGGTTTCGAAGCGGCGCAGCAGGGGGACGTCCATCCCGCCAACGTAGCCGACTTTCTTGGTTGTGGTCAGCATGGCGGCGATCATTCCGACCGTGAAGGAGCCTTCATGCTCCTTGAAGGTCAGGCCGGTGCCGTTGGGCTGCTTGAGCTCGGCGTCAATGATGGCGAAGTGGGTATCGGGGAATTCCGAAGCGATCTGGTCGGTCCAGTCGGCCGAACCGTAACCGATCGTGATGACCAGGTCAAAACCCTGCTGGGCCATGGCGCGGGCAGCCAACTGCTGCTCGCCGACGTCCTGGTTCTCGATGATCTTGGTCTCGACATCCGAGAATTTATCATTAACAAATTGAATGCCACGAGCGGCCGAATCGTTGAAAGATTTGTCGCCTAATAGACCGATGACCAACGCCACTTTGAATTTTTTACCGGTAGCTGCAGGCGCACTTGTCGGTTCTGCGGCTGCTGCTGTCGGCAGGACGTTCATGGTGACCGCGGTGGGTTCACTGGCAGCGGGAGCGGAGGTAGGGTTGGTGCCGCCTGCTGGAGCAGTTGTGGGTGCCACCGCGGCGGGGGCGCAGCTTGCCAGCATTGTTAGAGCCAGAAGGACTACAAACAGCTTGACCATGGTATGACGGAACATATTCTCTCCTTCTTTCTTGTTAGTTGATAGGGTATGCTTTACGCTAACCTTCCATTCATGCAGAATACGAGGTTGGTGAGGTTCGGGTTTTGACCTATACAAGCGTCATATCTTCCATGGTCTTCCCTCCGAAGTTTGCAGTGTAGTGAAACGAGGGTCCCGATAATACCATCAGGGGTACAGGCGCTCTGCGTCGGGGCTCAGGAGGAATTCACAAGCATAATGATGTGTGCACTGAATAAAACGATGCGTGCCTTTAACGATTGGGGGTCTCTATTGTTACCGATAACTCAAAATTGCCAGAAAATACGGTTGGTGTGCATCTTGAACGAAAGCGGAGGTTAGCTGCTGTCGTTCTCGTACGAACCAGGACTGGGGCTGGCATTAATCTGTTCAACCAGCGCCAATTGCTTGCTCACCTGAAGGTGATACGCCATTGCCTGGCGCGCCCGGTCTTCGTCTCCATCTTCGAGAGCTGATAATACCTGCTTGTATTGCTCCACCACAACCGAGGAGTTGCCTGCAAATCCTACCCACTTATGCTTGCGGTATTCACGCAGCAACCCCTGGAAGGTCAGGATTAGCTGGACCAGGGTACGGTTGCCAGCCATTTCGGCAATGATGCGATGGAACGACATTTCCGCATCCATCTGTCGCTCAATATCGTCTCGGTTTTGGTGATATGCCTCAATTATCTGGCGTAGCTCTTCTAACCCCCCGGCACTGGCACGCTGGGCAGCCAGCCCGGCAGCCTGGATCTCCAGCGGTTCACGCACTTCCATCAGCTCGACAAGCTCGCGCTTCCCGAGCAGCACCGACCACTCCAACTGGTCGAAGATCACATCCACAAGTTGCCGGCTGACGAAAGTGCCTGCTCCCGGGAATGTTTCCAATAAGCCTACCATGGTCAAGGAATGCAAAGCTTCGCGCACCGATGACCGGCTCACCTTGAGTTGTTCCATCAGCTCACGCTCAGAGGGAAGCTTGCTCCCCGGTTTGAGCTTGCCAGAATTGATCAGGCTGATGACTTTTTTGATGATTTCTTCGCTCACGGTAACACGTTCAACGGGCTCGAAGTTGATATCCATTGAGTTACCTTGGGTGACGATTGGATTATACTTGCTGGCTTGTTGGTCCGCTGGTAGGACCAGATTTCATTATAAAGAGTTCATCCGGGCTTGTCAATAGGGAATTGGAAACGTTTTCAATAATTTAAGATTCGCATCATTTTTCTTCGTCTTTATCAACCAGTTCCAGCAGGCGCTGGTGGTAAACCTTCTCGCGATCTTTCAGCTCGGGAGATACCTGGGCACCGGTCTCCAGGAAATGCTTCAACCCGCGTCCCATCTTCTGGCCACGGGCGGTGTGCATATCGAGGGCGTATTCCGGCACCTCGGGCAGGCGCTCGCCGCTCTCAACCACGCGCATCAGCCAGTTGAGCATCTCATCGCTGGAGCGGTCTTTCTGGCGAGAGCACAGGTAGCGCACCACGTGGATGGCGTACATGGTACGCTCCCCGGCCGATCGGTCCAACTCGTGGGTCATTTCGTGCAGGGTGCGCACCAGGATGGGCGCATTCACGTCGCCAAAACCGATGTCTTCAACCGAAATGATCAGCAGGCGCTTCCACAGGTAAGCTTCCATCTCGGGGCTGGTGGTCGCCATCTCATAGGCGACCAGGGCGGCATTTTCGGTGTGCCCGCGGCGGATCTCTTTCTGCAGTGTGGAGATCAGCTCATCGGCAGGAAAACCATGGCGGGTGCGCACGTCCACCCAGGGATCTCGATTGTGTTCGACCATAATTCACTCCTATCGTATAGATTTTGGATTGCTACATTTTGTTTGCTAACCACAACCTGGTGCGTTCAAAAACGAACTCACCCTACCCGGATTCGTCGATTCGCCTCTTCTCTGATTCGCGTTATACACCTCCTTCCAGATACTCCCTCACCATCCCAGCATAGATCGCCACCGTACGAGGTAAGCTCTCCAGATCAACCCACTCATCGGGGGCGTGGGCGTTATCTCCCTGCGGTCCGAAGCCGCATAAGGTCGGGATGCCCGCCTGGATGAGCATATAGCCTTCGTTCGCCGGACCAGCACCCTGGGCAAGCCAGGTCCGGCCGGTCAGCGTTTGGGTATACTCCTCAGCCAGCTTCACCAAGGGGTGATCGGCAGGGATGGCCGCGCCTGGCAGCGAGTTCTTGACCTCCACGCTCACCACCAATCCCGGACGGCGGGCCGTCTCTTCAGCGATCGCCTGCTTCACGCGGTCGACCACCCCCTGCGGAGACACACCCGGCAGCAAGCGCACGTCCACCAGAGCTTCGGCGTGCGCCGGAACCATGCTTTCGAACTCGCCGCCACGCAGCAAGGTGGGGGTGATCTTATTCCCTAAACCGACAAAGGCAGGCTGCTCCGCCGTGGGGATCTCCAGCGCTTCCAGCCGTAGCAGGATAGCAGCCAGGCCGGTCAGCGCGTTCGCTCCGTCTCGCCCCTGGCTCCAGGCGGCACTGCCCGAATGCACGGCTTTCCCTGCGGCGCGCAGCACCAGGCGCAGCAGGCCGCGGTGCCCAATGCAGATGA
>JAMCRR010000142.1 GCA_023381565.1 Chloroflexota bacterium | reverse complement strand
GCGATGCGTCGAGCGGGATGGACGGCTGGAACTGGCCCTGGGGTTGCATGCCGCCAACAACCTGTTTACCGCCCTGTTTGCCAATTACACCGGGACGGTGATGCCGACCCCCTCGCTGTTCACCGTCAATACGCTGGACGCGGTTTATTCCGTATCCGCGGCATTCATCGGCTTGATGGTATTTGTGCTGGTTTTTGTTGGGCCTTTTCGGCGCAGGGTGCCGGATGAAAATCTTGTGGGGTAGATCAACAGGAAGGCCGGGTCGCTGTCCTTCCAGGTTTAATTTACCGGCACCCCCGTCAGGTCGTAGGCCATCGCCCCGGTGATTTTTACCGGGATAATGCTTCCGATTTCTGCTTTCCCTTCCACAAGAACCAGGCCGTCGATCTCTGGGGCGTCGCGGTAAGACCGCCCGATTGCTATCCCCTTATCCTGGCCCTCGATCAAAACATCCAGCGTCTGTCCCACATAAGACTGGTTGATCTGGAGCGAGATGCTCTGCTGGAGTTCCATCAACCTCTGATACCGCCTCTCTTTGACCGCGGCAGGGACTGGGTCTCCAAGCGCCTCGGAAGCGGTGCCTGATTCGGACGAGAATTGGAATGTCCCGACGCGGTCGAAGCGCATCTCCTCCACGAAACCCAAAAGTGTCTGGAACTCTTTCTCCGTCTCGCCTGGATAACCGACGATGAAGGTCGTGCGGATGGCCAATTTGGGGAGGGCTTTGCGCATTTTTGCGATTGTGGTATGAACCCAGTCGAGGTTTGCAGGGCGGCGCATACGGGTCAGGGTGGCGGGATCGGCATGCTGGAGGGGGATGTCCAGGTAGGGGAGCACCTGCGGGTGGTTGGTCATCACCTCGATCAGCCTGTCGGTTACGCAACCGGGAAACGCGTACATGATCCGTATCCAGTCCACATCCGGGACGGCTGCGGTCATCTTCTCCAGCAAGGTGGCGAGCCCGTTTTCCATACCCAGGTCGTGACCGTAGTCGGTAGTATCCTGGGCAATCAGGACGAATTCGCGTATGCCCAGGTCGCGCAGGCAGCGGGCTTCGTCAAGTATCTTATCAAGGGGGCGGCTGACAGTGGTGCCTTTGATGAGCGGGATGGCACAGAAAGCGCACGGCCGCCGGCAGCCATCTGCAATTTTCAGGTAGGCGCTGACCCCTGCAATGGATGCGCACAGGGCGCCTTTTTCGTCGATGCCGATGGTGGGGGTTTCGGGCAGGTGATAGAGTGGTTCGGGGTGTAGTCCTGAATTGCCGGGCTGGACCTGTTGACCTCCGGTTAATGGACGCTGGCTTTCCCGCAGTTGCCGCACTACCTCTACAATATCCATCCGCGCCCAATCCGCACGCATCCAGCGTCGTGTGCCGAGGATGCCGTCCACGCCCGCCACCTTTCGGGCCACTTCTTCCCCGTACCGTTGCGTGAGGCATCCCGCCGCGATGAGCACTTGGTCCGGGCGCTTGGCTTCCGCCAGAGCTTGCAGCACGGAATATGATTCTTCACGCGCCGGGCCGATGAATCCGCAAGTGTTTACGATGAGAATACCGGCTTTCTGAGGAGTGCCCACGGCTCGGTAGCCGTCGCGTTCCAGCAGTTGGGCCATCGAGTCTGAATCGACGCTGTTTTTGGCGCAGCCAAGGGATGTCAGGTGGAATGTTTTTTGGTTCATAACAATAAGGGTTTCTAGTGCCAGGTATGGAAATCGTAAACTACAAGCTTTACGATAAGCGTCCAGGGAGCCGGGAATTACTGGGTTGGTGTGGGTGAGATGCGCGGGGTTGAGCTCGGGCGCAGCGTGGCAGATGGCACCAGGGTAATGGTTGGTGTAGGAGTAATGGAAGGTGTGGGCGTATTGGTTGCGGTGGGGATCAGGATGGCATTGGCGGTATAGATGCGGTCCACAACTTCGCCGAAATTACCCATTGGCCCCAGGTTATTCTGGTTGTACATAATGCTGATGGCTCTGCCGTTTCCGGTCAGGACCTCGATCTGGGTATTGCCGTCGAACGGGTATGCAGTGCCGGTGGTGACGCGCCCCTCGAACTCGACCTTTTCATCCACGGTGACCCGAATCCAGGCCTGTTCCTGCGCAATGACGATGATCTGTACCGGCCCATGTCCTGCTGCCGGCAATGTCATCACCTGGGTCTCTTCTGCCACCGGGACAACAGTGATACTGCCATTCCCCGTTGCTGTCGGCGTGGGAGTCTCGGTAGCCGCCTCTCCTGTTGAAACGAGAATGTTCGAAATGGAGGGAGCTGTGGGTTGAGGCGTGGAACCTGCGCGCAGGTTGACGATCCGGCTGGTGCCCCAGATGGCGAACGTGAGCAGAAGCATCACCAGCCCGCCCCCGACGAAGATGTCCACGGAAAGGTAGCGCCTGATGGTTGCAGGGATTTGAATTTTGAAGGGGAGCCTGATATTAATTTTAGAAGCTGGTTTTTGAGATGTTTCTTCTGGTTTGGGTTGCCGTTCCAACCGCTGGGCTTGCAAACCCTCGGCGAATGTAAGCAGCAGCGCATCGACATCCAGGTTGAGGAAATGAGCGTAATTGTTCAACATGCCCCGTGCCTGAACCGAGGATGGCAATCGGCCAAACTCTCCGGCTTCCAGTTCCTGCAGGTAACGCTTACGGACGTGGGTGTGGTTCTCGATTTCGTCCAGGGTCAGGCTCAGGCTTTCACGGCGTTGGCGCAGGGTATTGCCGATGGCGGTGAAAGTGACTTGGGATGAAGGGGTTTCAGCAGCGAAGGCGGAACTTTCCTCGAGAGGGGGATCTGGCTCCTCGTTTTCTGCTTCGACTGGTTCGGAGGAACTGTTTTCTTCCTCCGCTTCAATCGGTTCGGACGGATTGCTTTTCTCCTCCGGTTCAATCGTTGCCGGTCGGTCTCCAGAGCGTGTAATGGTCCGCTTGATGCGGTTAAGAAACCTCTTCAGCTTGCCGCTGACAGTCTGGGTCTCTGCGTTGGCAGATTCGGTGCCCGTTTCAGCAGCGGTCAAAGGCTGCTCCTCGGGAGCGGGTGGGCTGCCTGAAAGCTCAGCACCGGTTTCGTCGGCTCCGCTCCGTTGGTGGGCGATGATTTCATTGAGCGAGAGTCCCAAAAACTCGGCATATAGCCGCAGGAATGCGCGCGCCTGGACCGGCGATGGCAGCGATTCGAAATCGTCGGCTTCGATGGCTTCGATTTGGTGCGCTCGGATGCGTGTGGCCTGCACCACTTTCTCGATGGTCAGGTTTTTGGCTTCGCGCGCTTGTTTGAGTTGTTGTCCTATGGTTTCTGTCATATGCGGTAAAGAAACATCACCGGTTTCCCTTTTTGGTTCGACCGGTGATGTTCTGCGTTTGCTCATTTCGGGATTTAAGCGGCGGGTTCGGCGTTTCCGTCGGTTTCGGCAGGCTGTTCGGTAGGTTGCTCGGAGGGATGCTCGTCGGGCTGCTGCTCTTCAGTCTTGGGAGCAGCTTCTTCGATAGGCAGGCTGGGTTCGGCTTCGCCCTCGCGGTACACCGTGACCTTGATTTCCGGGATCAAGTCCATCGTCAAACGGATGCGCACCGTGTGTTCGCCCAGGGCACGCAGCGGCTGCATGTCCAATTGCTGGCGCTTGAGGCTGTATCCGGTCTTCTTCTGGATGGCGTCGGCTACTTCCTGCGAAGTGATCGAACCATACAGCTTGCCTGTCTCGCCGGCGCGCGCTCCAAAGGTTAACTGGACTTTTGCCAGTGCCTCGGCGACCACGCTCATCTCTTCGTTGAGGATGACGCGCTTCTCGGCCGCCTTGGAACGGATGTGTCCTGCTGTTTTTATTGCGCCGGGAGTGGCCAGTACGGCCATTTTCTGCGGGAGCAGGAAGTTGCGGCCATACCCGTCGGCAACTTTTTTTACATCGCCTGCGCGTCCAAGTTTGTAAACGTCCTTGATGAGTAATACTTTCATGCTCAAGCCCTTTCTTCCTTTAGGATGGTGGAGCGAAGGGTACAACGCTCCGGGGGCTGATTTTACCAGAGGCTTGTCTGCATGGGAAGGCCTTAATCGCATTACGTAGGGTGAAAGATGTGAGCAAAAAGCATCTCCCCTTCTCCGCAAAACGCTGCCTGTCCCCGGGCAAATATATTTGCCGGTGGTGCTCACACCTGTCACCGCGTATTAAATATTTTGGAAATCAGCATCACTTTTCAATGCTCGCCTTAAAAAGCAGTATAATTTCGGGAATTATGGGTGAGACATCTTCCTTTATTCAGATCAAAGGCGTCCGTGATGGGCTGCTGATAACACTTGGCGGCGCGCCTTGGCCCGACCTGGCATCCGCCTTCGTAAAAAACGTGGACGAGCGTTCTTCATTTTTCAATGGAGCGCGCGTGGCGTTGGACGTGGGTACAAATGAGTTGCGGGTAGCCGAATTATCGTCCCTGCGCGACCAGCTCTCGGAGCGCGGTTTATCTTTGTGGGCGGTCTTGAGCGAATCGCCTGTCACCGAGACGACTGCCCAGAATCTTGGCCTTGCAACCCGTCTCTCGAAGCCTCGCCGTGCCGATTACCGGGAACCGTCGGAGGAATTGCCCGAGGATGCCGCCAAATGGGTCAAAGGGCCGCTCCGCTCCGGTGGAAGAGTGCTCTTTGAAGGAAATGTCGTGGTGATGGGGGATGTCAACCCGGGCTCAGAGATAGTTGCCGGCGGGAGCGTGATTGTCTGGGGGCGGTTGCGTGGGGTTGTCCATGCCGGTGCACATGGAGATGAGCAGGCGTTTGTTTGTGCGCTGGAGCTGGCGCCGACGCAGTTGCGTATTGCCGGCGAGATCGCCGTCTCTCCGAAGAAACAAGGAAAACTCCGGCCTGAGGTGGCATCTCTAAAAGATGGTCGTCTGGTGGCGGAACCCTGGCAGGAAGTGACAGGACGGTGACATGGTAGCAAAAGTAGTGACAATAGTCTCTGGTAAGGGCGGGGTCGGTAAAACCACCACGGCTGCGAATATTGCCGTGGCCCTTGCTTCACGGGGGCTGAAAGTGACTTGCGTTGACGGCGATATTGGCCTGCGTAACTTGGATGTGGTTTTGGGATTGGAAAACCGCATTGTCTATGACCTGGTGGATGTGACCGAGGGCCGCTGCCGTCTGCGCCAGGCGATGATTCGCGATAAACGCCTGCCAGAACTGTATCTCATCCCCGCGGCGCAGACCCGTGATAAGACTGCCGTTTCACCGAGTGACATGGTGCGCCTGTGTGATGAATTGCGCCAGGAAGTGGACTGGATCATCATCGATTCCCCGGCCGGCATCGAACGCGGCTTCAAGAATGCCATTGCTGCCGCCGACCGCGTGCTGGTGATGACCAATCCCGAGGTTTCGGCCGTGCGCGATGCAGACCGGGTGATCGGTCTGCTCGACGCCGAGGAAAAAGGCCCTGCCGCGTTGATCATCAATCGGCTTGATCCTGCCATGGTGAAACGCGGGGATATGCTCTCGGTCGCAGATGTCATTGATCTCTTGGCAATTGAATTGATTGGAATTATTCCCGAAGATGAGAATGTCATCGTGGCAACTAATAAAGGCCAGCCGCTGGCACTGGATGGTAAAAGCAAAGCCGGGCTGGCGTTCCAGAATATTGCCCGGCGGTTGATGGGGGAGCAGGTGCCATTCATGGACCTTGACTCGCAAAATCTGTTTCAGCGGCTTCTGGGAAGGAAGTAATTATGGCTTTTCTGTTTGGACGCAGGAAGAGCGCAAACAGCGCCAAGGAACGTTTGCAATTGGTCTTGATCCATGACCGCACTGATCTGTCGCCGGTGGAATTGGAGTCGTTGAAAGATGATCTGATTCAAACCATCTCGCGCCATATTGATATAGATCCTATGGCGGTAACCATCCGTGTGGCCCAGGATGGACGTTCGCAGCGCTTGGTGGCCGATATTCCGCTGCGGAGTGTTGGCCGTCGGCGGGGGCATGAGACCGGAAGGGCGGCGGGATAATTTAGCGGTTTATTATGTTTCGTAGCGGTTTCTGGCGTCATTTCGATTTCTGGCTGCTGGGGGCGGTCATTGTAGCCCTCGTGTTTGGCGTTACCATGATTCTTTCCGCGATTGCCGGGAACGAAAACCTGGCGACTTTGGTACCGCGCCAGATGATCTTTGGCGGCATCGGTTTCGTGGTGATTATCCTTGCTGCCGCGATTGACTACCGCTTCTGGTCCGGCGCGATCGTCCCGATGTATATCGTCATTGTGTTGTTCCTGCTGTTGTTATTTGTTATTGGCGGTGCCCGTTTCGGCGCAACACGTTGGATCGAGACCGGGCTGGTATCCATCCAACCGACCGAACTGGCGAAGATTGTCGTCATCATTGCATTGGCGAATTATTTTGCCAAAAATGCCGACGTTCGCCGTAATTGGAGCTGGCTGTTCAAGGGATTGCTGATCGCTCTTTTTATTGCCGGGTTGATCTTCATCCAGCCCAATTTGAGCAACGTGATTGTCATCATGGCTTTGTGGGCTGCAATGACCTGGGAAAGCGGGCTGGAATTGAAGCAGCTTGGGATTATGGTGTTGGCAGGTCTTGTCCTGGCCGTGGTGGCCTTCAATTTTATTCAACCGTATCAACAACAGCGCATCATCAATTTCTTCCGCCCGGATTTGAGCGCTCGTAATGGTGCCACGTACAATGTGATCCAGGCGCTGATCGCACTCGGTTCTGGTGGCTGGGTGGGCAAGGGCTATGGTCACGGCACGCAGACCCAACTGCGTTTTATGAAAGTCCGTCATAACGATTTCATCTTTTCAGTCATTGGGGAAGAACTTGGCTTTGTCGGTACGATTTTTGTGCTTCTCTTGATCGGTTTTATTGTTTATCGCTGCTTGAGGGCGGCTCGGCTGGCCCGGGACCCCTTTGGAGCCATGATCGCTTATGGGGTTGCCATCCTCATTTTCTTCCAGGCGGCGGTGAATATCGCTGTTAACCTGAACCTGATCCCGGTCACGGGTGTGCCGCTCCCGTTTATCAGTTATGGCGGTAGTGGCCTGATTTCCCTGATGTTGGGGATTGGGCTGGTGGAAAGCGTCGTCTTAAGACATAAAGCATTGGATTTCTAGCGCAGGGGCGGCTTTACAGCATCCGCCCCCAAGGGGAAGCACTCCTCGGAGGTAATCGTTACCACTGCGCTTCGGAGGCTTTTTTTGGACCAACGGCCTGTTCGCACACGCTTTGCCCCTTCTCCCACTGGGCGGATGACCATTGGGAACGCCCGTTCGGCGCTCTATCCCTTCCTGCTGGCGCGCCGCACCGGTGGGACTTTTATTCTGCGTATCGAAGATACTGATCAGAAACGCTTCGTCCCCGGTGCCGAACGGGAGCTGATAAATGGCCTGCATTGGTTGGGAATCGAATTCGATGAAGGCCCGGATGTGGGCGGTCACTTCGGCCCTTACCGTCAAACCGAGCGCCGCGAGATCTACCACGAATATGCCTGGAAACTTGTGGAAATGGGGCACGCCTTCCTCTGCTTTTGCACCCCCGACCGGTTGGAGAAGATCCGTCAGGAGCAAATGAAGAACAAGCAAAACCCGCGCTATGACGGGACTTGCCGCAATCTGTCCCTGGATGAAGGACGCCGCCGGGCCGCCTCTGGCGAGAAGTATGTCATTCGTTTCAAGATGCCCAAGGAAGGGAGTGTCACCACCACTGATCTGGTGCGCGGTCCCAGCACCACCGAGAACTCCGCTCTCGATGACACTGTTCTGCTTAAATCGGATGGCTTGCCAACTTATCACCTTGCCGCCATGGTGGATGATCACCTGATGGAAATCACCCATGTCATCCGTGGTTCGGAATGGTTGCCCTCCCTGCCGCTCCATATTCACATCATCAATGCCTTTGGCTGGGAAGCGCCTCAATTTGTGCATCTCTCGGTTTTCCTCAAGCCCAGCGGGAAAGGCAAGATGAGCAAACGCGGAGCCGCAGAGGCAATCCAGGGTGGTCACTCGATTTTTGTCAGCGATATGCAGGGACTGGGTTATATTCCCGAAGGCGTTCTCAACTGGATTGCCCTGATGGGCTGGGGTGTTTCGGAAGGCGATGTGCTGACCCTGGACGATATGATCGCCCGCTTCGACATCCACAACCTGACCCCCTCTCCTGCCGCTATCAATTTTGCCAAACTCGACCATTTCAATGCGACTCACATCCGCCTCCTCCAGGCCGGTGACCTGGCCGCCCGTGTCAGACCCTATTTCCTGCGTGAGGGCCTCACCGTGGATGATGCCATGCTGCTGAAGATCATCCCGCTCATCCGCGAACGCCTGGTCACCCTGGACGACTGCCTGCCCTTCGCGGCCTGGTTCTTCCGTGAGACGATCCAACCGGATCCCGCGGATTTGATCGCAAAAAACCTGACCGCGGCTCAATCGGCGGAGGTGGCACGCAAGTCGCTTGAAATCCTGGCGGCGCTCCCTGAAATCACTCCCGTCACCGCCGATCCGCCCCTGCGCGCCCTGGTGGAACAAATGGGACTCGGCCCGAACCAGGTTTTTGGGATTCTGCGCGTTGCAGTCACGGGTCAGACCGTCAGTCCACCGCTGTTCGAGAGCATGGAGGTTGTGGGGAAGGAGAAAGTCCTTGAAAGGGTGAAGAATGCAATCGCAATTCTGGAGAAAATGAAATAAAGCCAATCGCCCCGGCAAATCTGTCGGGGCGGAATTTATTGCTTGTCAGACTTTACGACTTGCTAGACTTTTCTATTTTCGCCCATGTATCTTTGAGAGTCACGGTTCGGTTGAAGACCGGTTTACCGGGAGTGGAGTCCGGGTCGGCGCAGAAGTAGCCGGTACGTTCGAACTGGAATTTATCGCCCGGTTTTGCCTCCGCCAGGGATGGCTCGAGGTAGCAATTGGTCAGCGTTTCGAGTGAATGGGGATTGACGATGGTATTGACGTCTTCACCCACATCCGGATTCTCGACGGTGAATAACTGCTCGTACAGCCGGACTTCTCCCTTCACGGCGTGCTGTGCAGAGACCCAGTGGATGGTGGATTTGACCTTGTGTCCGTCGGGGGCATCCCCGCCGCGCGTGGCCGGGTCGTAGGTGCAATGCACTTCGGTTACCTCGCCGGTGGTCGGGTCCCGCGTAATGCCGGTACATCTGACCAGGTAGGCGTAGCGCAACCGCACCTCATTGCCGGGGTACAGTCGGTGGTATTTTGGAGGCGGGGCCTCCCGAAAGTCGTCCTGTTCGATGTACACCACCTTCGAAAAGTGTACCTTGCGAGCTCCCGCGGATTCGTCTTCAGGATTATTGATCGCGCTCATCTCTTCGGTCTGGTCGTCGGGATAGTTGTCGATGACCAGTTTGAGAGGGTGCAGCACGGCCATGCGGCGCAGGGATCGCTTGTTCAGGTCGTCGCGGATGACGGCCTCGAATTGGGCAATGTCCACCCAACTGTCGTTATTCGTCTCGCCGACTGTGTCGATGAAGGTCTGGATGGCTTCCGGGGTCACGCCTCGCCTGCGCATGCCGCGCAGGGTGGTGAGACGTGGGTCGTCCCAGCCGCTCACAATTCCCAACTCCACCAGTTTGCGTAGTTTGCGCTTGCTCATCATCGCGTAGGTCAGATTCAGGCGGGAAAACTCGATCTGGCGCGTCTTGAACTCTCCCAGTTGCTCCAGGAACCACTCGTAGAGTGGGCGGTGGATGATATATTCCTGTGAACAAAGTGAATGTGTGATGCCTTCCATTGAGTCGTTCTGGCCGTGCGACCAGTCGTACATGGGGTAGATGCACCATTTGTCGCCGGTGCGGTGATGTACCGCATCAT
>JAMCRR010000012.1 GCA_023381565.1 Chloroflexota bacterium | reverse complement strand
CTGGAAGCAGCAGCATACCGTGCATCCTGCCACCACGCGAATGTGGGTGGGATCGATGATACAATAATTCAACGGTGATTTCACCGCAGAGAGCTCAGAGTCCACAGAGATTAATGTTTCAAAAAAACAGCTCTGTGGTCTTTGTATTCTCTTTGGTGAGGAGTAGATCAGTTTCCATAAAGCTTATGAACCAGGGGAGAAAAGAAGATGGCAGAAATCGAGCAGAGCTCTATGAAAGCGAGCGAGCCTCAAGCCGGCAGGCCGCACATCCCGGGATACGGGATCCCCACAACCATCGAGGGCACCCTGCCCTGGGAGCACGCCGTCGAACGCCTGGAAAAATCGCGCAATTACTGGATCGGGACGACAGGCCCGCACCAGGAACCGCATGCAACTCCGGTTTGGGGAGTCTGGCTGGATGGGTCGCTGTACTTCGACGGCAGCCCGCAAACTCGCCGCGGCCGAAACCTGGCAACCAACCCGGCGGTGGTTGTGCATCTCGAGAGCGGCAGTGACGTCGTCATCCTGCAGGGAGAAGCTCATGAGGTCAAAGCTCCGCCTCATGATCTGACGAAGCGCCTGGCGGCTGTTTACACCCGTAAATACGCCAGCGACGGGTACTCGCCGTCGCCCGACGGTTGGGATAACGGTGGCCTGTACCGCATGGACCCTCACACCGCATTCGCCTGGACGCAGTTTCCCAAGGATGCCACGCGTTGGGTGTTCGAGAGCCATTAATCCACATCGTCGGGGTAGAGCGGATCGTTCTGGTACTCGTAGTCCCGCTCCTTGTGGGCGGCAGGGCTTGGGCGGCCAAAAGGGCCGCGACTACAAGAGGCGTCGTCGGGCGGGCATTTGCGCCGCGATTACAAAGGGATGGTTCTGGTCGTCGTAATCCCGCCCGATAATTGGCAGATAGCCTATAATTCTGACGCGGGAGCCGGTAGGGGTTTGCCGCATTTTCTCTTGGAGGGAAACGAATGGACGATCTTTTTATGAACGCTGCGGAGCGCGCCAGCCTTTACCTTAATGGGTTAAACAGCCGCAGCGTGGCGCCTCGTCCAGAGGCATTGCGCCGGCTGCCGGAATTGGGAGGCCCGCTGCCTGAAAATGGGGAAGACCCCGTACAGGTCCTGGCTCTATTAGACGAGATCGGCTCGCCCGCCACTACGGCTTCTGCCGGAGGCCGCTACTTCGGGTTTGTCATCGGCGGCTCACTCCCGGCAGCCCTGGCTTCCAACTGGCTGGCCGGCGCCTGGGACCAGGATGCCGGCATGGTGGTCGCCTCGCCGGCCACAGCCGCCATCGAGGAGATCTCTCTGGGCTGGCTGAGAGACGTCTTGAGGCTGCCTGCAGGGAGCGGCGCCGGCTTCGTCACGGGAGCCACCATGGCGAACTTCACCTGCCTGGCGGCGGCGCGCCACGGCGTGTACCGCAAGCTGGGTTGGGATGTGGAAGGACGCGGCCTGTACGGCGCCCCGCCGCTGACGGTCGTGGTCGGTGAGGAAGTGCACGTCAGCCTGCTCAAAGCGCTGGCCATGCTGGGGCTGGGACGCGAGCGTGTCGTGCGCGTCCCCGTGGACGGACAGGGCCGCATGCGCCCCGAGGCTCTTCCCCGGCTCGACGAGACCACCATTCTTTGCCTGCAGGCCGGCAACGTCAATACTGGGGCCTTTGACCCGGCGCGCGAGCTGTGCGCCATCGCCCGTGAAAGCGACGCCTGGGTGCACGTAGATGGCGCCTTCGGGCTGTGGGCAGCCGCCAGCCCGCAGCGTGCGCACCTGGCAGACGGCGTCGCAGAGGCCGACTCGATCGCCACCGACGCCCACAAGTGGCTGAACGTGCCCTACGACAGCGGCATAGCCTTCTGCCGCAGTCCTGAAAACCTGCGCGCAGCCATGTCCACCACGGCAGCCTATCTCATTCAGGAAGAGGAGCAGCGCGAACCTTCGCAGTACACGCCCGAGCTTTCTCGCCGGGCGCGCGGCGTCGAGATCTGGGCGGCGCTGCGCTCTCTGGGTCGCACCGGGCTGGCCGAGCTGATCGAGCGCTGCTGCCGGCACGCCGAGCGGTTCGCCGATGGTCTGCGCCAGGCCGGTTACAGCGTGCTGAATGAGGTCGTGCTCAACCAGGTGTTAGTCTCGTTTGGAGACGAGATTGCTACCCGGCGGGTGATCGCCGCAGTCCAACAGGACGGCACCTGCTGGTGTGGGGGGACCGTCTGGCAGGGTCATACGGCTATGCGCATTAGTGTTTCCTCCTGGGCCACCACCAAGGAGGATGTGGATAAAAGCCTGGCCGCCATCCTTTCGGTTGCCAAAATGTGAACGAGAATAATATCACCTCAAATCAACATCATGCTCTATCCTGAATAATCTATTCGCTTTCTTCACGCCCATCCGCGTCCCATTCCTGAATCTTTAACTGATACAATATATTCATGGGAGGGAGTAAAGAAATGGACGAAAAAACCTTGATTTCTACAGCCAAAATGCTGGTCGCCCCGGGTAAAGGCATCCTGGCGGCCGACGAGAGCTTCAACACGATCAAACGGCGCTTCGACGCTATCCGACTGGAATCAACCGAAGAAAACCGGCGCGCTTACCGCGAGATGCTCTTCACCACCCCCCAGGCTGAGAAAGCCATCAGTGGGGTGATTCTGTACGACGAGACCATCCACCAGAAATCAAAAGATGGGGTCCCGTTTCCAGAGGTGCTCAACCAGAAAGGCATCCTTCCGGGGATCAAAGTCGATACGGGCACGGTTGCCCTGGCGGGCTTCCCCGGTGAGAAGGTCACCGAAGGGCTGGACGGCCTGCGCGACCGCCTGCAAGCCTACCGCGAGCTGGGAGCACGCTTCACCAAATGGCGGGCGGTAATCGCCATCGGCAGTAACCTCCCCAGCCAAACTTGCATCGAGACCAATGCCCACATCCTGGCTCTTTACGCGGCCTTGTGCCAGGAAGCCGACCTGGTGCCGATCGTCGAACCGGAAGTGCTGATGGACGGCGACCACGACCTGCAGCGCTGCGAGGAAGTAACCGAGACGACCCTGCGCAGCGTCTTCGCCGCCCTCACCGCACAGCGCGTGCTGCTCGAAGGTTTGCTGCTCAAACCCAATATGGTTATTTCGGGTAAAGACTTCCCCCAGCAGGCAAGCGTCGAAGAAGTTGCCGCAACTACCGTACGCTGCCTGCGGCGAGTGGTGCCGGCCGCCGTCCCGGGTGTCGTCTTTTTATCCGGCGGGCAGACCCCCGAGCAGGCTACGGCGCACCTGAACGCCATGAACCGCATGGGCGGGGCGCCCTGGGAGCTGAGCTTTTCTTACGGGCGAGCGCTGCAAGATCCGGTGTTGCGCGCCTGGGATGGCAAAGCAGCCAACACCGAGATTGCCCAGCGGATCTTCTACCACCGCTCGGCCCTCAACAGCGCGGCGCGCCAGGGTAAATACACCCCCTGGTTAGAGGCAGAGGCTTCCTAGAAGGCAGAAGCCAGCCAATCGACGGGCAGCAGGATACCCGCGGGGAGCGCCCACCAGGGCACACCCCGCTCTTCGAGCTCGGCAAAAATAAACACAGCCGAAATCGTGACCAGCGAAGTGCCTGCCCAGAAGACAATTTCCTCCAGATAGATCATCCCACCAAAGAAGGTGATCCCCAGGACATACACCGGGTTGAACCCACCCCAGTGGTTCGACAGAGCAAAAACCTCCATGGGCAAGGCATAGGCGCAGACCAGCGCTACACCGATCAAGATGCGCGTGCGGTAAGCCCATAAGAAGCGGAAATGAATCCCCCACAAAACCAGCGCCACGCCGCCCACGAACACGGCTTCCATGGCCAGGTAAGTAAAGTGACGTAAAAATCCGGCAATCAGCTCCGGCTCCTTCCTTTAAGCACCAATGCCAGACTCCCCACCAGCAACCCGTCGATTACGTAGAAAGCCAGCTCTTCAACCGGCAGGTTGAGAAACCGCGGCCCCAGCAGGATGTCCGGCGAGTAATACCAGATGTGGTCGATAGCAACCATCTCCCAGGGGATACTGGCGGCCAGAATGAGCGCCACGATCACACCCAGGCTACCGATGTGCCGGCGAAGCAATTTGGGCCGGGCCAGCCAAAGCAGCAGAATCGGGATAGTCCCAAAATTGAGCAGGAGTCTGGCGTAATTCATTTACACCTCTCTTCGCCAGTATAGAACATTCATCTCCCTGGCGCAACGAGATATTTACATACTGTTAATCCATTTTGGGTCGAAATAGGTTATATTATGAGTATTCTCACCTTATAAGGAGGGTATTGATGGCTTACGAGCTTCTTCCCGAACACATCAACCGCTATCTGGAGAATCTGGTTCCGCAGCGCGCACCAGAGTTGGCTGCCATGGAGATGTACGCCCGGCAGATTCATTTCCCCATCATCGGGCCAGCCTCCGGCTACTTCTGCTACCTGGTCGCACGCTTGATCGGCGCCCGGCAGGTATTCGAGCTTGGCTCAGGCTATGGGTATTCGACCGTCTGGTTTGCGCGTGCCGTGCAGGAAAACGGCGGCGGGAGCGTATACCACGTGGTTTGGAACGAAGAGCTTTCGCGGCAGGCGCGCCAGCATTTAAGCCGGCTCGGCTACGACAGCCTCATTCATTATCAGGTTGGCGAAGCGGTGCAGGCCTTGCGCGAGATCGAAGGCCCTCTAGACCTCATTTTCAACGATATCGATAAACGCGGCTACCCGGCCTCCCTTCCAGTGATCGAGGAGAAGCTGCGCCGCGGCGGTGCATTGATCGTGGATAACCTGTTCTGGCACGGAGAGGTTTTCGACCCTCACAACCACACCGCCGATACCGAGGGGGTGCGCGAGTTTACCCGGCGCATCACCTCCAGCCCGGATTGGATTGCCTCGATAGTGCCCATCCGCGATGGTGTCTTGGTGGCTTATAAAAAATAATCATCCACAGATAACACAAATTTACAGCAAAAAATCTGTGCCTATTCGTGTCTTAGGTGGATTCCCACCTCTTTGTTATACGCTCAAATAGTAGTGCCACAGCAGCCGCGCCGCTACCGCCCGCCAGGGTTGCCAGGCGCGCCCCAGATCCTCCAGCTCGGCAGGAGATGGTAGAGTTGCCAGCCACTTGACCTTCTGCGCGGCGACAGCCAGCGCCAGATCGCCCACGGGCCACACATCTGGGCGGAGCAGCGCCATGAGCAGGTAAATGTCGGCGCTCCAGGGGCCGATGCCGCGCAGGCGCAGCAACTCGAGGCGCGCCCGGTCGTCGTCCATCTCTTCCAGGGCGGACAGGTCGAGCCGCCCGGCCAGGATTTCCTGCGCCAAATGGCGAGCATAAGCCGCCTTCTGGTGGCTGAAACCGATGGTTTTGAGCTCGGCATCCCTTAAACCAAGCAACCCCGCGGGGGTCAACGGTGAAACAGCCTGCTTGAGGCGTTCGAAAGCCGCCCGAGCCGAAGCCAGCGAGACCTGCTGCTCGAGGATAATGTGCACCAGAGTAGGGAAACCTACCGGCCGGGCCCAGAGCGGCGGCGCGCCATATTGCTCCCAGATGCGGCGCAGGTCCCGATCTCGGCCGGCCAAAACATCCACACCGGTAAGCAGAGTTTGCTCGTCAAGTCTGATCATTTTCCACCCTCCGGGAACAAATCCGGAGCGAAACCGTCTATTATCATAGCACATACCATGGCCTGAACGATAAAATAAACCCGGCCAGGGAGGAGAACCATGAAAATCAACGCCTTATCCATTCTTGTCCTGATCGCCCTGGGACTCACTGCATGTGGCACGATCGCCAATACGCCCGCCACCAGCCCGGCGCCGACCACCGGCCCGGTGATCCATATCACTCCGGCGCCCACCATGGCGCCCACCACCCAGCCGGTTCAAACCGAGCCCACCGCCCAGCCGACCGCCGTCCCTCAGGGTCCTTCGGCAGTGGTCACTTCAGATCCCTTGAACTTGCGCCTCGGTCCCGGCGTGGATTATCCCGTGGTCCAGCTGCTTTACATCGGGGATAAAGTCAGCGTCGTGGGACGCAGCACGAACGGCGACTGGCTGGTCGTCAAGACCGCCGCCGGCACAGAGGGCTGGGTCTACTCGAGCTACGTGCAGACCAGCGGCGATCTCGCCTCGCTGCCTGTAGATGAGGCCTACGGCGGGCCGGTGAATGCCAACCCCACCCCCATCCCCACCACCGCCTCCGTCTTCAGCATCCAGGCGACCATCGAGAACAACCAGGCTGCGGTTACGCTGCGTAAATTCCCGGCCAATCGGGACGTTACGGTGAGCCTGGGCCTGCCCGGCGAGAACCCCGACCTGATCGTCGCCACCGGCCGCACGGATGCCGGCGGCGCTGCCGACCTGAGCTTCATGATGCCCGCCCATTGGTCTGATGGGAGCAAGGTCAACCAGAACAAGCTGCTTCTGACGGCCAGCACCACGGACTGGCAGTTCACTCGCTCGGCTACGTTGCAATATTACACCCAATAAAAATCGATGCGACTCGGATCTATGCAGATCAACGCGGATGATTATTTAGATCATCCGCGTTGTTTTATTCATACCCAGGTAGTCACAGGACTTGTAGCCGCCCAACCACCCGGTTTGTAGCCGCGGTCCTTGTGGCCGCCCCACCCATCCGCCCACAAGGGGAATTACGAATTCCAGAATTACCTCAATCTCCAAATAGTGTTCATAAATGATCAACTATATCTTATAATTTGGATATGGGTTCAGATTTTTATTAATAAGGAGAGCGGGGATGAAAAAGACACTGTTTGTTCTGATGGCATTGGTTCTTCTAACCACCAGCGCCTTTGCATACGGTTCGTCGATGCAGACGCCAAAACCCAATCCTAACCTGCTGGAATTCGGCAACATGGCGCCCGTCCAGGGGCCGTATGTTGGCAACGCCAACCCCATTCGCGGTATCAACGGCGGAGGATTTCCCTGGTTGATCAGCTCAGGCAAAGGCGAGCTGAATGTGAATGGGAAACTGGAGATTCAGGTCAAAGGATTGGTGCTCGCCACCACGGGAAGCAATCCCATTCCGGAGTTTAAAGCGATCGTGAGCTGTCGTTCAATAGATGCCAGCGGCAACGCGTCTATAGTAAACGTCTCCACCGGGCTTTTCCCGGCGACAACAGGACCTGCCTCCCTGGGAGGTGGTGACGCCAATATCGAGGCAACGGTCAGCCTGCCCCACCCCTGCATTGCTCCAATCGTTTTCGTCACCAGCCCCACAGGCGCCTGGTTCGCGGCAACAGGTAATTAATCCGTTAACCAATTTGCCGGACCGTCTCGGCAATTCGTATTGAACGGCGGTTTCGGGACTGGCCGAGGGAATAACCGGCGCTTTAATACAGCATGTGCTCGCGGTAAGCCTCCAGCGCCCACAAATAGCTCTCGTAGCGCACGTTGGTCGAAATGGAGTGGTCCGAAGCAAAAATCAACCGCGCCTCGCGCCTCTTCATCCCCTCGATGTAGTCTGCCACTTCTTTGCGGATGATCTCGCGGTCATTCGTCTCGAAAATGCGCGCGTCCAGCCCGCCGATGAAGGCAATCTGGTCGCCGTAGCGCTCGGCAAATGCAAAGGGGTCGTTGTCTTTGGCCTTGCGCTCCATCGGGTTCAGCCCATCGAAGCCGGCGGCCACGATCATGGGCAGCGCCTGGGCAGTGCTGCCGCAGGTATGCAGGACTACCGGCAGGTCGTGAGCGTGGAAAAAATCGACCAGTTCCTTGAAATAGGGAAAGATCAGCTCCTCCAGGACCTTCGGCGAGGCAAACAAGCCGTTCTTGTAACCCAGGTCCTCATACAGCCAGACGCCATCCGGCAGGCCCACCTGGGTGAACATATAGGTGAAGCAGCGCTTGTAGAAATCCGTATACACGCGAGCGTAATCGTGGATCCAGCCTGGGTCCAATAGCAGGCTCTCGTAAAGGGTGACATCGCCCATGCTGCCGCGCATGTTCTCCCAGATGAATTGGTGCCCAAAATGCACCCAAACGTTTGTCTGGCGCGCCCGTGCGAAGTTCTTGCGCTGCCGCTTCAGATCGAAGCGGGCAGGGTCCCATTCCAGCAGGTGCGGGCGGTACTCTTCTTCCCAGATGCGGCGGGTAACCATACGGAAATCGACATGCTCGGGGGTGCCGGACTTATGCTTCCAATATTTGAGCGCCGCCCCGGCGCCGTCTCTCCGCACTTCCCACTCATCACTCTCTTCCAGCAGCTCGTCGTAGCCGCGCTGGGGGAGGATATCGAACCAGGGACCGATGCCGTACAGGTCGTAGCCGAAATGCTCCCAGGCCGGGACTGGTTCTTCGTATTCCCCGGGCGCTTCCACGTCGATCCAGCGCCCGTCCGAGCGGCGCCAGCGCTTCTCCCCGGGCTCGCGGTACTCGATCTGAGTCGGGTAGCCCTGCTCCACCCAGGCAGCCAGGGTATCCTCCCAGGGGCTGTCCACCAGGCCAACGCGTTCTACGGGTTTTTTGCGCAGTAAAGAGTCTACCAGCAGGCGAGGGTTCATTCAAAGCGCCTGAGAACCGCCTGGTCCAGCAGCAGTTTGGCCTGGGCGAGCTTGCGCGCGTATTTCTCGACCATTTCGATATCCCCGGCGGCGACGACC
This sequence comes from Chloroflexota bacterium, assembly GCA_023381565.1. Taxonomy (GTDB): domain Bacteria; phylum Chloroflexota; class Anaerolineae; order Anaerolineales; family Anaerolineaceae; genus JAMCRR01. The sequence continues at coordinate 1,293 of JAMCRR010000012.1, read as the reverse complement.
TTGAGCAGGTCGCCCTCCACCTCCGCCACTTCCAGCCGGTGGTAGTAATCCAGCGATTCTTTGAGGTGCGCCAGGACGATCTTACCGGTGAGCAGGGGGTGGTTGTTGGTCACGTTGGCATCCGGGTAGCGCAGGCCGTGTTCCAGCTCCACCTCTAACCCCTGGACGAGGTCTGCCACCGGGATGTCGATGTCTTCCACGCCCAGGGCATCCCAGATGAGGCGCGCCTCAGCCGGCTGCACCTCGGCGATTTGCATGGCGGTCCAATCGCGCAGGCCCAGCTCCTGGCACACGCGCTGCACTTCTGCGACGGTCACGTACTGAGGAAGTTCCATAACACATTCCTTTCGTGGGTCAAGAAATCCAGCATATCCGTGGTTTTAAAATTATCTATCGGGTACGGCAGAAATTTCAACCGGAATCTTAATCGATCTCTGCGTGTAATTATAGCGCACAGGTTTTGAGTATTTGGCAGGTCGGTTGTGCCCGAAACCCGGGATGCTTGCAACTCACATTTCGTGTAAAATCAACCCATGCAGCGCGGAGTTGACTACATCGGCGTGGGGGTTGGGGCGATCATCGTCGACGATCAGGGGCGGCTCTTCCTGGCTCGACGCGGCCCATCGGCCAAGAACGAGCGCGGCCTGTGGGAGTTCCCTGGCGGCTCGGTGGAGTTCGGCGAACGCCTGGCCGACGCCCTGCGCCGGGAGATGCGCGAGGAATACGGCGTCGAGATCTCCGTCGGCGAACTGCTTGATGTGGTCGACCACATCCTGCCGGAAGAGGGCCAGCACTGGGTCTCGCCGACCTACATTTGCTCGCTGGTTTCGGGCGAGCCGCGTATCCTCGAGCCGGGGAAATGCACCGAGATCGGTTGGTTCGCGCCCGATCAGGCGCCCACCGGGCTGACCCAGATCACCGGAATTAACCTGGAGCATTACCTGGAAACTCACCATCACCCAAGATGAGCATAGATTCTATATCACTAATAGTGATATACTTATCTCTAAAAGTGATAGTGGAATTGAAGCATGTTGACGACTCTATTTTCCTCACGCGTCAGATCGAAGCTACTCACGGCTTTCTTTCTCTCCCCGGGTGTAGAGTGGACTGCCTGGAGGCTGGCTCAATCCCAAAATGAAAGCTATAGTGCGGTGTGGAAAGAGCTGAACAAGTTGGAGAAAATCAGCATCTTGACCAGCAAACGGCAGGGAAATTCGAAAACCTATCGGGTGAATCCTCAATGTCCGATTGCCCCCGAGCTGAGTTCCATTCTGCCTCAGAAAAGATCAC
>JAMCRR010000125.1 GCA_023381565.1 Chloroflexota bacterium | reverse complement strand
GGGTATAACGATCTAGATTAATAAAGACGCCATCCTGAAAGCCCTGCAAAGCATTCGCGGCACCCAGCGGGTGACCTCGCAAAACCCGGAGGAGACTTACCAGGCGCTGGAACGCTACGGGCGCGATCTTACCAGTCTCGCTCGCCAGGGCAAATTAGACCCGGTCATCGGGCGCGATGAAGAAATCCGCCGTGTGGTGCAGATTCTCTCCCGGAGGACCAAGAACAACCCGGCTTTGATCGGCGACCCCGGTGTAGGGAAAACCGCCATTGTAGAGGGCCTGGCGCAACGCATCGTTAACGGTGACGTTCCCGAAAGCCTGAAACGCAAGCGACTGATCCAGCTCGATATGGGCGCTTTGATCGCCGGGGCTAAATACCGCGGCGAGTTCGAAGAACGCCTAAAAGCCGTCCTGCACGAAATCACCGAAACCTCCAGCCAGGTCATCTTATTCATCGATGAGATGCACACGGTCGTCGGCGCAGGCGCAGCCGAAGGCGCCATGGATGCCTCGAACATGCTCAAACCCCTCTTAGCCAGGGGTGAGCTGCACATGGTCGGCGCCACCACGATTGATGAATACCGAAAATATGTCGAAAAGGACGCGGCATTAGAACGACGCTTCCAGCCTGTCCTGGTGGAAGAGCCTTCCGTTGAAGATACCATCAGCATTCTACGCGCGCTTAAGCAGCGCTATGAAGTCCACCACGGCGTGCGCATCACCGATGCGGCAGTGATTGCCGCGGCAACCCTTTCAAACCGCTATATTGGCGACCGGCACCTGCCGGATAAAGCCATCGACCTGATCGACGAAGCTGCCGCTCGCCTGCGCACAGAAATCGACTCCAAGCCGGTGGACCTGGATCAGGTCGACCGGCAGATCATGCAGCTGGAAATTGAGCACCAGGCGCTGCAGAAAGAGAAGGATAAAGCTTCTCACGACCGCCTGGATAAACTCGAACAGGAATTAGCCGGATTACGCGAACGCGCCACGGCCCTGCATGCGCGCTGGCAAACCGAGAAACAGGCTATCGCCGAAATTCGCACCATCAAAGAGCAGATCGACCGGACACAATCAGAGATGGAACAGGCGGAACGCCAGGCAGATCTTGAAAAAGCCGCCCGTTTGCGCTACGGCGTGATGCACGACCTGCAGGAAAGGCTCGAGCAAGGGGAGGCTCATCTGAAAGACCTGCAAAAAGATGGCGCTTTATTAAAAGAAGAAGTGGACGGCGAGGAAATCGCCGAGGTCGTTTCGCGTTGGACGGGGATTCCCGTTTCACGCCTCCTGGAAGGAGAGATGCAGAAGCTCATCCACATGGAAGAACGGCTGCGCCAACGCGTGGTGGGTCAGGAAAACGCTTTGCATTCCGTATCCAACGCAGTTCGCCGGGCACGCGCCGGGCTGCAGGACCCAAACCGCCCTATGGGCTCTTTCATCTTCATTGGGCCCACCGGTGTCGGCAAGACGGAGCTGGCCCGCTCGCTGGCCGAGTTTTTGTTTGACGACGAGCATGCCATAGTGCGCATCGACATGAGCGAATATCAGGAGAAGCACACGGTTTCGCGCCTGATCGGGGCGCCTCCGGGCTACGTGGGCTACGAGGAGGGCGGTCAGCTCACCGAAGCCGTCCGGCGCAAGCCCTACAGCGTAGTGCTATTCGATGAGATCGAGAAAGCCCACAGCGAGGTCTTCAACGTGTTCCTGCAAATCCTGGACGATGGCCGGCTCACCGACGGCCAGGGCAGAACGGTGGATTTTCGCAACACATTGATCATCATGACCAGCAACCTGGGCAACGAGCTCTGGATCGGCGGCGCCAGCGAAGTCAGTCGCACTGATGTCACTCAGGTGCTTCAAGCTCACTTCCGCCCTGAGTTCCTCAACCGCATCGATGAGATCGTCGTCTTCCACCCGCTTACCCGCCTGGATATCAAAGCCATCGTCGACATCCAACTTGGTCATGTGAAAGAGCTGCTGGCGCAGCGCGGCCTCAGCCTGGAAATTACCCCGCCTGCCATCGACTATCTGGCGGAGGTAGGTTATGACCCCGATTATGGCGCTCGCCCCTTGCGGCGCATCATCCAGCGCGAGCTGCAAGACCCGCTGGCGCTGAGCTTGCTGGAAGGAGAGTTCCACCCGGGCGATACCATCCATGTCGAACCCAGTCCTGAAGGGTTGGTATTCACCCCGGTGACCCAATCAGACGTCCAGGCTCACCCCGGTGAATAGATCGCCTGTATGCCTGCCGTTTGCCGGTTCCGGATAGGCTTGCATATACATCTCCCGGGGGCGGATCAAGCGCAAAACCATGCCCTGAATGCCACTCCCCAGCGCCCCACCCCCCTGGCTGGCATGGCAGGCGGCAGCCGCGTCACGCTGTTTGCGCACCTGGCCATAGTCGACTACCACATTCACGGGATAATCCGCTGCCATTAAAGCCGTCAGATCGACGTCGCCGTTCTTACCGAAATGGCGCGGGTCTTTACCAACCATACGCAGCAGGCTGACCCCCACGCGAATCATCCGGCGCGGTATGACCTGGAAATAAAGCCGCTGGGGAGTATAGCTCGGCACCCCATCCGGGTAAATCTGGGAGTTGCCTGCCGCGTAGAACGCCTTGACCGTGGCATTGTGAATGGCGATGTGGTCTGGATGGCGGTAACCTCCAATCGGATCGAAGGTCAGCACCACCTGGGGCCGCAATTTCCGGATCAGTTGTGCCACCCGGCTGGCGACCTCGTCCAGAGGCGCTGCGGCTAAGGCTCCAGGAGACTGATTTTCAGGAGAGCCGGCCATCCCCGAGTCGCGATAGCCGAGGAATTCGACGCCCGCCAGCCCCAGGGTTTGCGCCGCACAGCGTAGCTCTGTCTCACGCAGATGACCCACATCCCTAAACCCATTCAGCATCTCAGGCTCTACATCGCCAAGCTCGCCGCGTGTGGCGCAGGCTAGATACACAGCCGCGCCTTTCCTGGCGTACAGGGCTAACGTTCCACCCATCCCGAAAGTTTCGTCGTCGGGATGAGCCAGCACGGCTAAAAGCCGCATTCCAGTTTGTGGCTGGGAAATTTCCTTTTCCGGCCTGGTTTCTTGTCCTACAACCTGCATAATTGAATTCGTTCCCTAATATATCGGCTGCTCTGGGTCCACATCCTGGACCCAGGCGTTGATTCCCCCACGCAGGTTCTTGACCTTGCGGAAACCCGCGCTCACCAAAACCTGCAAGGCGCGCGCCGAACGCGTGCCGCTGCGGCAGAAGAGCACCATCTCCTCCGCGCTATCCAGCCGCGAAAGGTTGGCAGCCAGCTCGCCCAACGGGATCAAGTCTTCTCCCGGAATCCGGGAAACGGCCAGCTCTACCGGCTCGCGCACATCGACCAGGTGAATCGCCTCTCCCGCCTCCAAGCGCCTGGCAAGCTCTAGCGGCTCGATATCCCATTCAACCCCTGCTGAACCCATATCGTGATCGTGGCCGGGCACCCCGCAGAATTCCTCGTAATCGATCAGATGGGTGACCTCCGGCTCGGGTCCGCATACTTTGCAGTGCGGGTTCTTGCGCAGGTTGACGAATTGGAAGGTCGTATCCAGAGCGTCGTAAAGCAGCAACCTGCCAATCAGCGGTTTGCCGATCCCCAGGATCAGCTTGATGGTCTCCGTAGCCTGTAAGGTGCCAATCGTCCCGGGCAGCACCCCGAGCACGCCCCCTTCCGCGCAGGAAGGCACAAGCCCTGGCGGCGGCGGTTCGGGAAACAGGCAGCGGTAGCAAGGTCCCCGTTTGGCATCGAAAACACTCACCTGCCCTTCAAAACGGAAGATCGAGCCGAAGACGTTTGGCTTGCCCATCAGAACACACACATCATTCACCAGATAGCGAGTGGGAAAATTATCTGTACCATCCAAAAGAATATCATAATCCTCGGCTATGCGCATCGCATTCTCCGAGGTGAATGGCTCATTATAGACATCCACCTGGATGTCCGGGTTTAGGTCCAGGATTCGGTCGCGCGCCGACTCGACTTTCAGATCTCCTAGCCGGTTCGTCCCGTGAATCACCTGGCGCTGCAGGTTCGAAGTGTCGACAACGTCGTAATCCACCAGGCCGATACGCCCGATGCCGGCCGCCGCCAGATAGAGGGCAGCCGGAGAGCCCAAACCTCCCGTCCCGATCAGCAGCACCGAGGCGGCTTTCAATTTGCGCTGCCCTTCCAGGCCCACATCTGGAATGAGCAGGTGCCGGGAGTAGCGCAAGATCTCTTCGTGGGTCAGCTCAGGCAGCATCGCCTTCGGCCTCCTTCCCGCCGGCGATACTCGGGATGAGCATCAGGCGGTCCGTCTCTGCCAGCGGCGTCTCCATGCCCTGCAGGTGCTGGATGTCTTCATCGTTAACGAAGACGTGCACGAACGGGCGCAGCTCGGAGTTCGATTTAAACAGGTGCGTCTTGAGAGCCGGGTACTGGCTGGTCAGATTCTGGATGGCCTCCGCCACCGTCTGGCCACTGAGGGTCACTTCCGGCTTCCCATCCACATAAGGTCTCAATGGTGATGATATTTTTAAAGTAGCCATTTTCTTTCCAATTTCATTCAGTTATATTTGTCACCCCGGAGTTCACTGAGAGCCCAGAGTATTTCATTTTATGTCTCTCTGTGATCTCAGCCATCTCTGTGGTAAAACCCCTCTTATTCGATTACTAATTTTTCCTCGACGAAGGCGGTACGATCGTCTTTCAACCGCCAGGAGCGGCTGTCTAAAGCCCGGCCTTCATGCACGCTGGTAATCACATACGAAAACCAAGGCAGCGCCCACTCCAGGTCGTACTCCGATGGCCGGTTGGGATGATCTGGATGAGAATGATAGACACCGATAATTTCCATATTGCGTTCCTCGGCGATTTTCTCCGCAGAGACCATATCATCTGCCGTGATTAAGTAGCGCCGGTGCCTTGCAGTATCCTCGCGCGCATTCGGAAGTCGAATGGTTGCCTGCACCTGCCTGATTTCTCCGCCTTTTCCCAACAAGAAACCAGCTCCCTCTTCAGGATAGGCTTCTTCGCCTTCTGCGTGAATCTGGTTCAAGATCGTTGGAGAGACCTCGAGCATGTTGTTTATCCCTCCCAAAAATGATCGCTCAAATATTTATATGCCGAGTCCGGAAATATCGTCACGACTACCCCCACATTCAACTCCACGGCGATGTTTAATGCAGCAGCTGCTGCCGCGCCTGAAGAAATCCCCACCAATAACCCCTCCTCTCGGGCCAATCGCTTCACCATAGTATACGCCGATTCGGTATCCACGGTGACCGTCTGGTCGGCCAGACCTGCATCAAAAATCGCAGGTCGGATGGCGGTTGGCATGTGCTTGAGCCCTTCCAGCCCGTGGAAAGCGCTGTCTGGCTGCACGGCCACGATCTGGATAGCGGGGTTGTATTCCTTCAGATAGCGACCCGTCCCCACCAGGGTCCCGGTGGTCCCCAGTCCAGCTACAAAATGGGTGATCTCCCCTCCGGACTGGTGGGCAATCTCGGGACCGGTGGTCAGGTAATGTGCCTGCCAGTTAGCCGGGTTGTCGTACTGGTTAGCGTAATAATAGCGCTCGGTGTCCTTCGCCAGGCGACGTGCTTCTCGCAAAGCTCCGTCCGATCCTTCGGTAGGGTCGGTCAAGATCAGCTCAGCTCCCAACGCACGCAGTAAAACCATCCGCTCGCGGCTGGCGTTGGCAGGCATGGTCAGGGTCACCGGGATGTCGAGAGCATTGGCAAAGGTGGCGTAAGAGATCCCCATATTTCCGGAGGTCGAGTCCAGCAAGCGCACGCCCGACCGCAGATGGCCTTCTTCGATTGCTCTGCGTAAAATATTCAGGGCCGGCCGGTCTTTGACCGAGCCTCCCGGATTAAACCACTCAGCTTTGGCGTACAGCTTCACCCCTTCCGGCAGCTCCCGCCCGATCTTGAGCAAGGGCAGTAAAGGGGTGTTGCCCACACGCGATGTCAACCTCTCCAAAGGGGGGGTTTTGACCCCCCGATCGATTACTATTTGAGACGCACGATTCACTCCAAAAAAACAAAAACGGCCATATGGCAAAATAAACGGGCGGCTTTTGTACCGGACCTGCTCCCAATTTGATGGGAACTAACCCTTGCGATTCATTTTTTCGCAAGCGGAGCGGAAGCCACCCTTTGTCAAATGACCGTAATTATGCTCTCAGGTTTGACTTCGCGGCGGCTATTCGCTCCGCCGCGGACATGTGCAAATCAACATTTGTATCCCTCAAGAATTATTATGACATTATTGATATATATTATAGCCTTAGCTTTGCTTTTGTCAAGATCAATATCACGCTTGACGATGTAGTAAAATAACCTTATGCGCGTGATATTGACTCACGAACAGGCTGATTTTGACGCTCTGGCCGCGCTTTTGGGGGCTCATCTGCTTCAGGAAAACTACCTGCCGGCTCTGCCGCGACGCCTTAATCGCAACGTACGCTCCTTCCTGACCCTGTATGGGGCAGACCTGCCTTTTCTCGAGGTTCCCGACCTGCCCTCCGAGCCGGTGGAAAGCATCCTCCTGGTAGATACCCAATCCCTGGTCACTCTGAAAGGCGCAGGACCCAGCACTACGGTGCAGGTTATCGACCACCACCAGCCGCGGCCAGACCTGCCCGCGGAGTGGAAGGTTGTTTGCGACCCCACCGGGGCGGTGACCACGGTCTTCGTAGAAAATCTTCAAGAGCACAACGGAGGTCTTAATCCGCTCCAGGCGACCTTGCTTCTGCTCGGCATCTATGAAGATACCGGCTCGCTTACCTATGCCGGCACCACCTCACGCGATGTCCGCGCCGCAGCATATTTGCTGGACCAGGGCGCCAGCCTGAGCATTGCCGGAAAGTACCTCAACCCGCCGCTTTCGAACGACCAGCGCCAGGCGTACGACCGCCTGCTCGCCAGTGCCAAATTCCACCACATCCACGGACAAAAAATCGTCATCACTTACGGTTCGGCAGAGAACATGAACGAAGAGGTGTCGAGCATCGCGCATAAACTGCGCGACCTGCTCGACCCGGATGCGCTCTTCATGCTCGTGACTACCGGGGATGGCATCCGCATGGTGGCCCGCTCCACCACGAACAGGGTCAACGTGGCTGAAATCTCCGCCGCATTCGGTGGGGGCGGGCATGAACGCGCTGCGGCAGCCCTCATCCGCCAGGAGACCGTACCCAATCCAGACGGCAGCATGCCGAGTAAAGATGAGCTGTTGGAGCAGACTGCGCGCAAGCTGCTACAGCTCCTGCCCGCTTATATTCGCCCATCGATCATGGTCGGGCAAATCATGTCACGGCGCCCACGGCTGATCAGCCCACAAACCTCTGCCCAAGAAGCTGCCCAGCTAATGCAACGTTACGGCTACGAAGGCTATCCGGTGATCCGTGAAAACAAGGTCATCGGTTTGCTCACCCGCCGGGCGGTCGACCGGGCTTTAGCACACAAGCTCAACCTGCAGGCTGCCTCCCTGATGGAAGCCGGTGAAGTCGTGGTCCACCCTAACCATTCCCTGGAACATCTTCAGCAGGTGATGATCAGCAGCGGATGGGGACAAATCCCGGTCGTCGAACCCGAAAGCGGCGAGATCGTGGGAATTGTAACCCGCACCGATCTGCTCAAAACGCTCTCTTACCCAACCAGCCTCCCCACCCGGCCAAACCTCTCAGAGAAACTCGAGGCGGCCCTTCCGGCGGGGCGGCTGGCATTGCTCAAAGCTGTAGCTGAAAAAGCCCACCAGCAGCGGATCGCTGTCTACATCGTCGGCGGGTTCGTGCGCGACCTGCTACTCGACCTGCCCAGCCTGGATTTCGATGTGGTGGTCGAGGGAGATGCCATCACCCTGGCTCGCCTGCTGGCCGGGCAATACGGCGGGCAGATCGTCAGCCATACCCGCTTCGGCACCGCCAAGTGGAATCTGTCCGGTGTCCAGGAGAACCTTCCCACCAATGGGCATGAGGCGGCGGGATTTGAGCCTGGGGACCTCCCTGCTTCTCTGGATTTGATTACCGCCCGAACGGAATTCTACGAGCGGCCCACCGCCTTGCCGGTGGTGGAACGCAGCGGTATCAAGCTCGATCTGCACCGTCGCGACTTCACCATCAACACCATGGCCTTGCGCCTGGACGGCCGCCATTATGGCGAGTTGTACGATTACTGGGGCGGATTGAACGATCTGCGGCGCGGCCTGGTGCGCGTGCTGCACTCGCTCTCCTTCATCGACGACCCCACCCGCGCGCTGCGGGCAGTACGCTTCGAGCAGCGCTTCGGGTTTGAAATCGAATCGCGCACCCTGCAGCTGATGGAAGAGGCGCGCGCGCTGCTTAAACAGGTTTCGGGCGACCGCATCCGTCACGAAGTAGACCTGATCCTGGCCGAGGAGCGTGCCTCGCAGATGTTGACCCGTTTGGATGAGCTCGGGTTGCTTTCCGCAATCCAACCCGGGCTGCCGGCTCAATTCACCCATCCCGTGCCCACCTTACCCGGTCCCGAGTGGGATCTTGGGCCCCGCTCCCTCGGTATCCCTATCCAGAAGCTGCTCGCCTATCTGGTCTGGCTGGCGCCTCTCAGCCCCGAAGAGGCAAAACAGGTTTGCGCGCGCTTGAAGTTCTCTCGCTTCGTCTGCGAGGCTTTAGTGGCCTGCTGCCGGCTACGCATTGACCTGCCGGACCTGGCAGGGGCTGCCCCCAGCGTGATCACAGGGCGGCTGGAAGAGGTCCCTCTCCCCAGCCTGTATGCAGCGTTCAAAACCACTGAGGACCCCCAACTATGCGCGTTGATCGAAAGCTACGTCTGCAAGTGGCGCTGGCTCACCCCTGAAACCACCGGTGAAACCCTGCGCAGCCTGGGTTTGACGCCCGGACCGACTTACCGCACGATCCTCAAATCCCTGCGCTCCGCCTGGTTAGACGGAGAAATCGATACTCCAGAGCAAGAACACCAAATGTTGGCCGAACTGATCAAAAATGGTTGATATTCCCTCGGTTAAGCAAACCTCTCTCTGGTTGAGCTGCCTGGTGATCCGCAATGCCAGGACAGGCGACCTGCCGGAATTAGAATGGGAGGGTGAATACGCCCATTTCCGCCGCGTCTACGCGGATGCTTTCGAAAGAAGCCAGACGGGCCGCGCCGTTATGTGGGTAGCAGATTATCCAAATGTCGGGATCATCGGCCAGACATTCGTGCAGTTAATCTGCGACCGCCCGGAGCTCGCCGATGGGGTCACGCGGGGCTATATCTATGCAGTGCGCGTGCGCCCGGAATATCGTAGCCAGGGTGTAGGGACGCGCCTGCTGAATGCCGCAGAAGACGACCTGCGCCGGCGAGGCTACACCCGCGTCACACTGAACGTCGCCCGCGAGAACGTGCGCGCCGAAGCCCTGTACGTCCGTCTGGGCTTTCGCGTCATTGCGCCAGAACCCGGGATTTGGTCCTACCCGGATGAGAAAGGGATCTGGAGAACCGTGGAAGAGCCTGCCTGGCGCATGGAAAAGCAGCTTGTTTAAGCCCCCGGATGCCTGCTGGGGCTGATCGGTCAAAAACGATCTTTGACAAGAACGTGTTCTTCCTTTAAAATAAGCAGGCCATTTTAAAATATTAATCAGATAAAAAAGGATACTTTTCATGAAAGAGTATACCACCGAGACTATCCGTAATATTGCGCTCGCTTCTCACAGTGGCGCAGGAAAAACGATGTTGACGGAGGCATTTTTGCATTGCGCTGGCGCTACCACCCGCCTGGGTAAGACCGAGGATGGCACCACTGTCTCCGATTACGACGAAGAAGAAATTCGTCGCAAGATTTCGTTGTCCACCTCCATCATCCCCATCGAATATAAGAACTGCAAGATCAATTTCCTGGATACTCCGGGATACACAGATTTTATCGGCGAGGTGATATCGGCTTTGCGGGTGGCCGATACAGTTATCTTGCTCGTCGATTCAGTATCCGGGCTGGAGGTGGGTACCGAAGTCGCCTGGGAGTATTGTGACAAATTCAAGCTTCCGCGCTTCCTGGTAATCAACAAAATGGAACGCGAGAATGCAAATTTCCGCAAAGTCATTGATGCGGTCCAGGAGTTTTCACAGGTACGCTTGGTGCCAGTGCAGCTTCCTTGGGGTGAGAAACAAAATTTCAAAGGTGTGATCGATCTGCTCACCATGAAAGCCTTCAGCGGTGAAGGGAAAAATTTAGCCGAAATTCCTGAGGATCTAAAGGGAGCAGCCGACGATGCCCACGTCGTCTTGGTGGAAGCCGCCGCCGAAGGTGAAGACGAGCTGTTGGAAAAATACCTAGAGAATGGCACCCTCTCGCCTGAGGAGATCACCCGCGGCATGCGCAAGAGCATCAGCTCGGGCAATATCGTTCCGGTGTTTGTCGCTTCGGGCGCCGCGGAGATCGGAATTCTGCCTCTGCTGGATGCGGCCATAGGTTTGGCGCCATCTCCAGCCGAAATCGCTCCCGTCGTGGCAGATGGGAAGGATGGTCCGGAGGAAATCAGCGCCAAGGATGGTGGTCCGTTGGCCGCCTATGTGTGGAAAACCACTGCCGATCCTTTTGTTGGCAAGCAGACCTATTTTCGGGTGTATTCGGGGATGATGAACTCGGATACACGCGTGTGGAACCAGAACAAACAAACCGAAGAGCGCTTGGGCACGCTGCACGTCTCGCGTGGGAAAGAGGTGATATCGGTGAAAACCATCCACGCCGGGGATATCGGCACGGTGGCCAAGCTGAACGAGACCTCCACCTGCGATACGCTTGGCGACCGGGGCCACCCCCTGACTCTGCCTGTGCCTGAGTACCCGACCGCCTTATACAGGGTGGCCATCAATCCCAAGACGCAGGCCGATTCAACCAAGATCAGCCCGACATTAACCCGCCTCTCCGAAGAAGATATGACCCTCTCCTGGTATCAGGAACCGGCCACGAACCAGACGATCATGCAGGGGATGGGCGATCAGCACATTGACGTCGCCATCCGTCGCGCCGAGACCAAATTTCAGGTCGCCCTGGTTACGCTCGAGCCTAAGGTGCCTTATACCGAAAGCATCACCAAGAAATCTCAAGCCATGTACCGGCACAAGAAGCAGACCGGTGGCGCAGGGCAGTTTGGCGAAGTCCACCTGCGGGTTGAACCGCTGCCGGAGGGCGATTTCGAGTTCGTCAACGACGTGTTCGGCGGGGCCATCTCCTCCAGCTATATGCCCGCTATCGAGAAAGGCATCCGAGCAGTGATGAAAGAAGGCATCGTGGCCGGCTACCCGGTGCGAGGGGTCAGGGTATCGGTTTTCGATGGGAAAGAACATCCGGTGGATTCGAAACCCATCGCGTTTGAAGTCGCCGGGCGTGAGGCTTTCAAGCTGGCTTTCAAAGATGCTTCTCCGGTCTTATACGAGCCGATCATGAACGTGAAGGTCATCGTCCCCGAAGCCAACATGGGCGACGTGCTCGGCGATTTGAATACCCGCCGCGCCAGGGTCCAGGGGATGGAGACGGAGCGGGGCCGCTCGGTAGTGACCGCCCAGGTTCCGCTGGCCGAAATGCTGCGCTATACCACCCAGCTGCGCTCCATAACCGGCGGGCGCGGACTGTTCACCATGGAGCTGGACCACTACGAGGTTGTCCCGGCGCACATTGCCCAGGAAATTATCGCCGCCAAGCAGAAAGAAAATACCAACAAGAAAGAAGAGTAAGATCAAATAATAAAAAGCGCCCGTCTACTCGGTCGCATCTGGGTTGGTATTTCCGTCTACGGCAAGCTGGGGGACCAGCGCGGCGCGGCCCGGTTTGAAAGCGAACAGGCTGTCGTCGATCTGGTGGCAGACCCGTGTCGTCCCGTCGTCGGTTTCATCCGGGCATAAGATCACTGTCGGCTCAGCCCAGCTTATCCAGACCAGTCGCTCGGTGCCGGAATTCATAACGGCAAAGTCTTCTTTGTTCAAGGGGCTGGCAAGCGCTCTCTGGACGCTGGCCTTGAAAGCCGTCGCTGAGGGACCGTGAGCGATCGGGATGTAAGTAACGTGTTGTTTGATCTCCTAATAGGCTTTATCATAGTCAGGTTGAAAATTTCCAGCTCAGCTGATTGCATTCCACGCCTTAGAATCAAGGTATAATCCATCGAATCATCTCCTGCCCATCGGGGCAAAGCTCTGGAGGGTGCGTTTTTGAAATCCGAGATTCCGATCCCGCTGGATGATTTTTGGGACCAAATCTTATCCCGCCAACCTGAGATCATTCGCCTTGCGTTTGCACAAGCTGACCAGATGGAGCAAAAGAACGTCCTCAGCCACCTGAAAAGGATGGCAACTGAAGAGGGCTGGCATCCACAGCAGCGTGCTTCTGCAATCGCTGCCTTAGATGCATTGGAATCGAATTAATACAGGAACCTGTCCTATGCGCGTTACTGTTTTCGGGGGATCACAACCTCCCCCGGGTAATGGTTTTTATCAAGATGCGATGTGTTTGGGCGCGATGCTCGCCAGAGAGGGTCATGAGGTCCTGACCGGCGGTTACATCGGCTCAATGGAAGCGGTTTCGCGCGGGGCAGCCGAAGCCGGCGGACACGTGATTGGGGTGACCTGCCAGCAGATCGAAGATTGGCGCAAAGTCAGCCCCAACCATTGGGTGCACGAAGAATGGCGCTACGCCACCCTGCGAGAACGCCTGCATGCGCTCATCGATGGGTGCGATGCAGCCCTGGCATTGCCGGGAGGCGCGGGCACGTTGGTCGAGATCTCTTTAATGTGGAATGAAATGATCGTCCAATCGATTCCCACCCGACCGCTGATTGTGATCGGGCCTGGCTGGAAAACCACCTTCACCCAGCTGCTGGACAGCTTGGGCGAATTTGTCGCCGAACACGACCGTCGTTTCCTGACCTTCGCGCCGGATGTCGACGCGGCGATCGCAGAGCTTCGCAGACATACGGCTGCCTGACCGCGTGTACTCGATAACGAGAATTACAATATCTCACAACCTGGAAGAACTTACCCATGACTGACGAAAAACTCCCCACCCGCAATGAAAATTTCTCCGAATGGTATAACCAGGTCGTCCTGCGCGCCGAAATGGCTGATTATGCGCCGGTGCGTGGCTGTATGATCGTCCGCCCGTATGGCTGGGCGCTCTGGGAAAATATCCAGCAAGCCCTCGACCTTCGCTTCAAAGCCACCGGTCACGTGAACGCAGCTTTCCCGCTGCTCATCCCGATGTCTTTCATGGAAAAAGAGAAAGAACACATCGAGGGGTTATCTCCTGAGCTGGCAGTGGTGACCATCGGAGGTGGTGAAAAGCTGGAGGAGCCGCTCGTCGTCCGGCCGACCTCCGAGACCATCATCGGGCACATGTATGCCAAGTGGATCAAATCCTACCGCGACCTGCCCGTCCTGATCAACCAATGGGGGAACGTCGTCCGCTGGGAGATGCGCACCCGCTTGTTCCTGCGCACACTCGAGTTTTACTGGCAAGAAGGGCATACAGCTCACGCTACGGCCGATGAGGCGCAGGCGGAAACCCTACAAATGCTGGAGACCTACGCGGATTTTGCGATCAACGAGGCTGCCGTACCGGTTATCCGGGGACGTAAAAGTGAGGCGGAAAAATTCGCCGGGGCGCTGCGTACGTATTCGATTGAAGCCATGATGGGCGACACGCGCGCCCTTCAAGCCGGCACCTCACACAACCTGGGCCAGAATTTCGCTCAAGCCTTCGATATCCGCTACCTGGATACCAATAATGAGCTGCAGCACTGCTGGACCACATCGTGGGGGCTATCGACCCGTTTCATCGGCGCCATTATCATGACCCACGGCGATGACCAGGGATTGGTGCTTCCACCGCGCCTGGCGCCGATCCAGGTGGTTATCGTGCCAATCTTCCGCAACGATGATGAGAAATCGCAGGTGATGCCGGTTGTCGAGCGGCTGCGTGGAGAGCTATCCGGTTTCCGCGTGCGCGTCGATGACCGTACGGAAGTCACTCCGGGTTTCAAGTTCAACGACTGGGAGATGCGCGGGGTGCCGCTGCGCATCGAGGTGGGACCGAAAGACGTCGCCAAAGGCACCCTGGCTGTCGCTCGGCGCGATATTGCCGGTAAAGCCGGGCGCACTTTCGTCCCGCAAGCCGGAATCGCCGCCCAGGTCGCCGACCTGTTGGAGGATATTCACAAGTCGCTATACGATCGGGCAATAAAATTCCGTGATGAGCATATTGTAGAACCAAAGGATTACCCCGAGTTGAAAGAAATTGTCCAAAACGGGTGGGCTTTCGCCTGGTGGTGCGGTGATGCCGCCTGTGAGGCTAAAATAAAAGAAGAAACCAAAGCCACCACACGCTGCATCCCCCTCGACCAATCAGCAGGCAGCGGGAGATGCATCTACTGCGGTAAGCCTGCTTCGGAGAAAGTCTATTTTGCACGTGCGTATTAGCCTGGAAATGCGCTCGGCGCCGGATAGCTTACCCGTGACCCTGGGGAGACACTGATTAGATGCCTGCCATCCAGATGTCCCGTCTTAAACATCAAATCGCTCAATTAGGCGATTCCTTCAGGCAACCGGATGTATTTCAACATACGCTGCACGAGGTGCTGTACTTCTATGCCAACCGGACACTGCGGCCGCAGCAATCGGGCGCACGCGCCACGTTAATCCCTCATTACTCCCCGCCGGCTCAGGTGCTCAGGCAGATACAGGTCGAGCTTACCCAGCGTTGTGCTGCCAACCCGACCGCCGCTCTGGCGTTGGCGGACCGTTTATGGGCGGATACCTATCTCGAACCGCGCATCCTGGCAATATTTCTCCTGGGAGAGATCAGCCCCAATCCTCCTGAGCCCATCCTTCAACGTCTGCGGGAATGGGCCGTCCCTTCCACGGATCACCACCTCCTGGATTTCTGCTTGCCAGTGGAAAAAACCCGGCTGCAAAAGGAAAAACCCGCTTTATGGGTCGACCTGCTCTCCTCCTGGCTTGCAAGCGACAAAATCGCAATCCAGGCCTTGGGGTTGAGAGCCCTACGATCGATGGTTGACGATCAAAGCTTCGAGAACCTGCCTCTGACCTTTGTCGCTCTCACCCCTCTGGTTTCAACCTCGTCAAGCGCGCTGATTCCCGAGCTAAAAGGGTTGATTGCGGCTTTAGCGCAGCGCTCCCCGGGAGAGACAGTATATTTCCTCCGCCACGCGCTTTCGGTTTCGAATGACGATGGAGCTGCCCGCCTTGTACGCCGATGCCTGGATGCCTTCGACCCCGCCACCCAGGACGGCTTACGATCTGCCCTCAGGGTGAAGGCCGAGCAAGGTTGATGCCTGCAGGCTATTTCTCCCCCAAACTCTTGCATTCTGGTATAATGTTTCCACTGACTGGACCTTTTTACGGCCTGGAGATGCGTGCTTGGGCTGTAGGAATGGAGACCTGCTCATATGACTAATTTTAGGAGAAAGCAGACGTCATGGCATTAGATAAGGAAGTTAAGACCCAAGTCATTACCACCTATCACCGGCATGAGAGTGATACAGGGTCACCTGAAGTTCAAATAGCCCTGCTCACCAAACGGATCACCCAATTGACGGATCACTTACGGATCAATAAACACGACGAGTCTTCTCGGCGTGGGTTGCTAAAACTGGTCGGACATCGGCGCCGCTTGTTGGCATACATACGCCGTAAAGATTACGCGCGCTATTTGGACTTAACCGAACGGTTAAGCATCCGCCAGAAATAAGCATGCTCCACCCGAGTAGATGGCGCACCGCATCCCATCTACTCGTTTTTGTATATTGATCGGTATGCTCGCAAAGGGGCTATCACAATAATCCGATACTCAGGGAAGTGTTGAAGGTCGGTAAACCAACCCACCGGTTAGGAATTGACAAGTGGTGAGGAAAATTTCCTCGGCAATTGTCAGTCCCTGACCAGGTGGGAATTTTAGGACAGGAATAAACTATGAAACCCGAAGGAAAACGTTACACAGCCTCGGTTGGTAGCCAGGAGGTTATCATCGAGACTGGCAAGCTGGCTCAACAGGCTGGCGGTTCTGTCACCATTCGATTAGGTGATTCAATTGTATTCGCAGCTGCAACTATGGGAGCTGAACCGCGAGAAGGCACAGATTTCTTCCCTCTCACCATCGAATACGAAGAGCGCATGTATGCTGGCGGTCGCATCCCCGGTTCGTTCTTCCGGCGTGAAGGCCGCCCGGGTGCCGAGGCGATCCTCACCGCTCGCCTGACCGACCGGCCGCTGCGGCCACTCTTCTCTAGCGACATGCGCAACGAGGTGCAGGTTATCCTCTTCTCTGTCTCCGCCGATGGAGTAAACCCGCTCGATATCCTGGCGATCAACGCAGCCTCTGCGGCGCTGATGATTTCGGATATTCCCTGGGCCGGGCCGGTTGGGGCAGTTCGAGTGGGCAGGGTGAACGGTCAGTTCATCGTCAATCCTACCTTCGCCGAGCTGGACGAATCTGACCTGGACCTGCGCATTGCCGGGACACGCGAGGCCATCCTGATGGTCGAATGCGGTGCGACAGAAGTCTCCGAGAGCGATATGCTGGCAGCCCTCGAACTGGGGCACCGCGCCATCCAGCCGCTGGTGGAAATGCAGGAGAAGATGGCCGCCGAGATCGGCAAACCAAAGCGAGAAGTGCCTACCTTTGGGCTTGATCCATCGCTCGCAGAGAGTATGGACCAGCGCGCGGGTCAGGCGATCGAAAGCATTTTGGATGCCCCCCATACGAAATCCGAGCTGAATGAGGCAATCGATGCTCTCCGCGCAGAGGCGATTACCGACCTGGCCAATGGAGATGAGGGGCTCGAGTCTTCCCTGAAGATGGCGTTCGAGGAGGCTTACAAAAAAGTCGTTCGCCGGCGTATCCTGGAAAAATCCCTCCGGCCGGATGGTCGAGGTCTGACCGAGATCCGCCCGATCTGGTGCGAGGTTGACGTCAGCCCGCGCGCTCACGGCTCCGGCCTCTTCACCCGCGGCGAAACCCAGGTGCTTACCCTGGCTACTCTGGGAACCCCCAAAGAGGCTCAAGAGCTGGATTCGCTGACGCCGGCTGAAACCAAACGCTACATGCACCACTACAACTTCCCACCCTACTCGACTGGCGAAGTCAAGCAGCTGCGCGGCCAATCTCGCCGCGAAGTGGGCCACGGCGCCCTGGCAGAACGGGCTTTGCTCCCGGTGATTCCTCCGGAAAAGGAGTTCCCCTACACCCTGCGCCTGGTCTCGGAGGTGCTGTCCTCCAACGGGTCCACCTCCATGGCATCTGTGTGCGGATCGACCCTGGCTTTGATGGATACGGGCGTCCCCATCCGGGCGCCAGTAGCCGGGGTGGCCATGGGGCTGATCAAAGAGGAAGACAACCATCGCATCTTGACGGATATTCAGGGTCTTGAGGACCATCTCGGCGATATGGATTTCAAAGTAGCCGGAACCGACAAAGGCATCACTGCCCTGCAAATGGACATCAAGATCACGGGGATTACCCCGCAGATCATGGCTGAAGCCTTAGAACAGGCGCGACAGGCGCGCCGGCAGATCCTGGATACGATGCTCGAGGTTATCCCGGCGCCCCGGCCACAGCTCAAGCCGCATGCACCGCGCATCACCGTGATTAAGGTCCCCATCGATAAGATCGGTGCGATCATTGGTCCGGGTGGAAAGAACATCCGCAGCCTGCAGGAAGAGACCGGGACTAAAATCGATATCGAGGACGACGGCTCAGTCTATATCGCCGCGACTGACGGCGAAGGCGAAGCACGCGCCCGCGAGCGCATCGAATCCATGACCGAGATGCCGCAGGTTGGCCGTATCTATACGGGCAAGGTCGTGCGCGTGACCGATTTCGGCGCTTTCGTCGAGATCTTGCCCAACCTGGATGGTATGGTGCACATCTCTCAGCTCGACAGCGAGAGAGTTGAAAAGGTGGAAGATATCGTCAACGTCGGAGATGAAATCACTGTGATGATCACCGATATCGACCCTGCGGGGAAAATCCGGTTGTCCCGCCAGGCTGTGTTGGAAGGCTGGACGCCTGAAGAGGCCAACCAGCACGACCGCAAAGGTCGCAGCCGACCCGGCGGCAGCTCAGAGCACCGGCCCGGCGGCGGGCGAAGCGGCGATAACCGCCATAACGACCGCCGTGGTGGCGGAGGGTTTAACCGGCGATAAACCAGCCTGATCTTAAAGGCTATCTTATCGGTGTCGATGCCGTTTACCTGGTATCCATACATAGGGGCGCAATTCACTTGCGCCCCTTTCCATAGAGGAGCCGGTTTCTAGCATCTTGGTTTCGCTCATTTTAATTGGGTTCTAACTTCATGGACTTCAACGAGCAATCTCGGAAAGTTTTATTGTCAAAGCTCAGGTACGCGCTGTCCTTCGGCGCGCTTGCTGGTTTCATTTACGCTTGTGTTGCCTGGGGATACGACGGCGTGCAATTGGCTCTCAATCATGCCGCTTACCCTTTTCTGCAATTCGCAATCGCCGTCATTCCCTGCACAATTGCAGGCGCGGCCGTTGGGTGGCTCGCTTACCGCATCAACCATCTACTGGTTAGCAGCCTGCTTTGGGGGCTGGTAGGTTATTTCTTCGGGTGGATTGCTATTCACACCTCTTTTAATTTACTGATGGCCGCCCTGGGAATCCTCAACCCGGCGCTGCGCGAGATCGTCAACTATCCCGTGCCGTATAACCCCTTTATCTTGATCGTTGCCGTGGTGCTTTCTGCTATTGCCGGGCTCCTGGAAATCCCTCTGGTAGATGCGTCAGCCGATGCAGAAGCTCCCCTGGGCCGCATATTCCCAATGGTCTTCTGGTCTGTGATCTTCCTACTGGCAGCCATCGCCCCAGAAGATAATTTCACCAGCCAGCTGCGCCAGCCGGTGGTGGCAACCAATGCCGCCATTCAATACACCCTGCAACATCAGGGAGACCAGGTTGACCGCAAGACACAAATAGCCACGGGCATGCTGGCAGTCAAACCACTGTCAGGATTAATCGACCGCCCCTACCGTCTGATCCTGGGCACCTATGAGGAGTCGCTCTATTCATCGAATGTGATCATCGATTTCGATGGCGATTGGGCAGTCTGCACGGTCGTAAACGGCGCTGCGTCTGTCTGCAAGAGGGTAAGCTACGCCGATCTGCAGCAAGCTGCACGCAGCCCCTAAACCGGCAGATAGGGCATTTCTGGGCCCGAAATGCCCAGGCGCTCAGCCAGGGCCGCCCGCATTGCAACCCGGTCATCCCACGGGTATTCAATCTCGCCAAAACACATCGATTGTTCGTGCCCCTTGCCGCAGGCGATCACCAAATCGCCGGGCCTGGCGTTCCGAATGGCAAACCGGATCGCTTCTCGCCGGTCTGGGATGCGCCAGAAGGTTTCGCCTTCGCGAGCGCCGCGGGTACTGGCTCCGTGCGCCATCTCCTCCAAGATGCTGTCTAATGATTCGGTGCGCGGGTCCTCTGCCGTGAAGATGGTGGCATCTGCCTGAGCAACGGCAACCTCGGCCATCAGGCGGCGTTTTTCACGGTCGCGCAATCCCGCCGATCCGAACACCACCCAAACGCGACCATGAGTCAATCCTCGCGTGGTCTCCAGCGAGCGCTGGAGCGCGTTGGGTGTGTGGGCAAAATCGACAATGGCGGTAAAATCCTGCCCGAGGTCGATCTGCTCCATCCTTCCCGGCACACCACCCATCCCCGCAATCCCCTTCTGAGCAGCTTCGGTTGGGCTCCCCAGGCTCGCAACCGTTGCTGCAACCGCTGCCAGGCAATTTGAGACGTTGTAGGCTCCGACCATGCGGCTCTCAACCGGGATGAAAAATCCCGGTCCAACCGCAGTGAAACGAGTCCCACCGGAAGTGGAGACGATATCTTCCGCCCTCACATCCGCCCGGCTGTCGAAACCATATGAGATTTTTTTCGTTGAGGTCACTCGATCTAAATACTCGTAGGAATCGTCGTCGCGATTCAATACTGCTGTGCGAGGATTGCCCTGCCGTTTGGCGTGAGTTTCTGCCAGGCTGGTGAATAAAGAGGCCTTGGCCGCCCGGTAGGCTTCGAAAGTGCCGTGGTAATCCAGATGCTCGTGGGTGATATTCGTGATCACACCCACG
The DNA here is from genome assembly GCA_023381565.1 of Chloroflexota bacterium. Lineage (GTDB taxonomy): Bacteria > Chloroflexota > Anaerolineae > Anaerolineales > Anaerolineaceae > JAMCRR01. The sequence continues at coordinate 20,823 of JAMCRR010000125.1, read as the reverse complement.
TCGAACTCGCAGGCCAGCACCCTACCCTGAGCCAGGCCGTGAGAGGTAGCCTCCAGCACGACGTGAGACAAACCCGCCGCAACCATCCGCGCCAGATAGCGTTGGATATCGGGAGTGTCTGGCGTGGTGACGTGAAACCCCGTGTCCACCACTTCTCCCGAGATGGTGGCATTGACAGTCGAAATGATGCCAGTGGGATAACCGGCCTCCATCAGGATTTCATAGATCAAATTTGCCGTGGTAGTCTTTCCATCGGTACCCGTTACCCCGATTACGGTAAGCTGTCTGGCCGGGAAGGAGTAAAAACCAGCCGCCAGGTAAGCCAGCGCTAAGCGTCCATCAACGACCTGGATGTAGGGAACGCCGACATTCTGCAATGGTTGGGTGCCGACTACGGCAGCAGCGCCGTGTTCCACAGCTGTGGGGATGAAGCGGTGCCCATCTGTGGTAGCCCCTTGCAGGGCGACAAACAGGTTCCCCGGTTGAACGAGGCGCGAATCCGAAACGATCCCCGTCACGGTCAGGTCAGGGACGGTTGATAATACATCCCCTGGGATCTCGGCAAACAACTCTTGAAGCGTATGTTGAATAAAACCGGTCATCTCACAAACCCCGCTATTAACAAAATGAAGGTTTTGGGAGGCGTCCAGACGGCTCCCAAAACCTTCACCGTTTCAACAATGCGTTATGATAGATTCTGGCGCAAGTTTTGGAGCTGCCCTGCCAGCGACCCATCCATGATTTTGTCGCCAACCCGGACAACCAACCCGCCGAGTAGAGATGGATCTACTCGAAAGTTGACATTATTCACTTTCACCGCACGTCCCAAAATGTCGCGGCAAATCGCATCCTGCTCGTCTTGGGTAAGCGGCAAGGCGCTGGTCACTTCGGCATCTTCCATCGCGCCGTCCATAGCCGCGCCATCCAGAACAACAACCCGGCCCGCCCTGACACCCGAGAAGAATTCCTCCAGCAACTCACGCTGGCGCTTCTCGTCCATAGCGTCGGAGATCAGCTTATGGGCGGCGGCGATAGCCAGGGAAATCACCTGGGTGCGCAGCTCGCCCAGGATCTGGTTGCGCTCGATCTCCACTTCTTGCATGGCAGCTTCGCGCTCTTTGGCGATCTCTGCATCCGCTGCCGCTTTGATTTCGCGCCCGGCTGCTTCTGCCCGTTCTGAGGCTTCTCGGATCATCAGAGCCGCTTTGGTTTGAGTTTCGGCGATGATCTTTTCGGCATCTTTTTCGGCGTTTGCTCGCGCCTCGCTTGCCACACGCGCATCTTCCAAACCCTGCGCAATCGCTTTGCTTCGCCTATCCAATAATCCTAAGACCGGAATATACACCCATTGGCGCAAAACTACGAGCACAATGGCGAACATGAAAATTTGAAGCAGGACGTAACCTAGATTAATACCCAGCGCTTCCAAGGGATTCTCCTTTCGCTACCGTGGCTACTAAAGCACGAACAGCATCAAAAATGCGATCACCAAACAATAAATCGCGATCGCTTCAGAGAATGCAATCCCCAGGATCATATTGGTCAGAAGATTGCTGTAGGCATCCGGGTTACGCGCCATCCCTTCAAGCGCTCCCTGTACGCTCAAGCCAATCCCAATCCCCCCACCCAAAGCGCCGATCATGGATAAACCTGCACCAACAAATTTCGCTGCTTGAATGATGTTGCCTTCCATCGGTCGTTTCTCTGCCTCCGTTTTTGGTGGTCCGGCTCATGACCGTCCCAGGTTTTATGAAATGTGGGTTAATTTATGTTGGTATTCGGTTCAATCATGCTCTCCGCCGTGCCCTTGTGTGGCCTGTGCCATGAAGACCATGGTCAACATCCCAAACACCAGGGCCTGGATCAGGCCGATAAAAAACTCAAAGAGCAGTATGGCAGATTGGGCAAAAATCGGGATCAACGAGCCCACCAGAAATAACAACACCGAGCCTGCGAAGATATTGCCAAACAACCTGAAGGAGAAAGAGAGCAGTTTAGCCAGCTCGGAAATTGTCTCCAAAAGCCCGACGGCAAAATCAATCGCTCCAAAAAGGGGTTTCTTGAACATGGTTGTGGTGTTGATGAACTTCGACAGATAACGAGGGCCCTGGGTTCGCAGTCCGATCACCTGCGTCATCGTCACAGAGATGATCGCCAAAGCGACGGTGAAGTTCAGATCTGTGGAGGGAACCCGCAGCCAGGGCACCACGTTAAACCCACCTTGCGAGGCGGCCTCCCCCGCGGTGACGGCGAAAACCCCCGGAAGAAGCTGCTGAGCGGCATGACCGCCCTGTTGGACCGGCTCGAGCCATCCCACACTATCCACAAAGGGGATCAGCTCCAGCCAGTTCGAGAGCAGCACCACCAGGACAATTGTGGTGAACCAGGGGAAGATGATTTTGGCCCACTTCCCGGCAGTCGATTCGGTCAAATTGTACAAAAGCTCGAGCAGAGCTTCCATTGCCCCAGCCAGCCCTTTGGGGACCAGCTCTCCACTATTCACCGCGCGGCGCACAAAGAAGGCCATCAAGATCAGGAGCAGATATACGACGAATGAGGCAACCAGGGTATTCGTCAAATAGAAATTCCCGATAACCGGCAGGCTGAACAATGGGCCAGAGATCACTTCAGGCGCTACCTGAATGTGCGGCCGGAGAGGCGGGAAGAAGCTCGCAGCCACTGCACCAAGAACGATAAATAGCAAGACGAGCCAACGGTTGAACCCGTAGCGCCATTTACGCGTGTTTTCCAATATCGGTTCCCTCCTGCTGATTGGTTTGAGATTGATCGGGCTTAGTTTTTATGCGCTTAATCGTAGCCCGTGTGTAGAACAACATGGAAAGCAGAGAAATTGGAATACTTGCTAATACAAATATCAGGGTAAAGGTCGGACGAGTTCCCAGGCGGCTATCCAACCACAGGCCGCCCAACACAGCCACGAGAACAATCACTAATGTCAGGCATCCAACCTGCCCGGCGATGACCGCCATCGACAGATTGACAATTTTTTGCTTGCGGTCTTTATTGTCGAGACCTGGGAGAGTCATGGCTGCGGCATTATAACACACCCACTTTACATGCGTCAATAAACCTTATAATGTCACTCTAAAATAACCAAAGTACTTAGAACAACGACGAGGCGGCGGTTACAGACCACTGGTACCACGGACCAAAAACCGTGCCCAGCAGCAAAATTCCTACCACACACAAACCCATCGCAATCGCCCAGGAGCGCGGGATGGCCAGCGGGCGGTTCTCATCTTCCGACCGATAAAGATAAACCACCTTCAGAACCATCAAATAGTAGTATAGAGCGATAATCGAGTTCAAAATCCCTAAGACAGCCAGCCAGATCAGGTTTGAGTTGATGGCAGCCGCAAAAACCAGGATTTTACCGACGAACCCGCCAAAAGGAGGGATCCCCCCAAGTGAAAGCAAAGCTACCAGGAAAACCATTGCCAGCCCGGGAGCCCTGCGCGACAGGCCCGCATAGGCTGAGAGCTCATCCGATCCAGTAGAACGGCCTACGATCGTCACTACCCCGAATGCCGCCAGGTTCGTCACCAGGTAGGCGGTCAGGTAGAAAACCGAAGCGGTAATTCCCAGGGGCGAGACCGATGCCACCCCAATCAGCATATAGCCGGCCTGGGCAATGGATGAATATGCCAGCAGTCGCTTGACATTCTTCTGCGCCAACGCCAGCGTGTTGCCGACAATCATTGTAGCGGTCGATATAACTGCCAGAAGCGGGATCCAATAGTGCTCGGTCATCGGAAAGACCACCAGCAAAAAGCGCATCAGCACGGCAAAACCGGCAGCTTTCGAAGCAGTCGAAAGGAAGCCAGCGATCGGCGTGGGTGATCCTTCATAGACATCCGGCGCCCAAAAATGGAAGGGTACGGCCGACACTTTGAAGCTGAAACCGACCAGCACGAGCATCAGAACGGCGATCAAGGTAAAAGTGGAAAACTGCCCTTGCTGTAAAATTCCCGCCAGCTGGTAGATCTGCGTGGTGCCTGCGAATCCATAGAGCAGACTGAACCCATAGAGCATCACCGCTGAAGTCGTCGCCCCGAAGAGCAAATATTTAAAACCGGATTCAGTCGATTTATTATCCCCAACGATAAAACCTGCCAGAATATAGAGCGGGATTGAAGTCATTTCGATTGCCAGGAACAGCATAATCAGGTCAGCTGCCGAGGCCATCAGAGTCATCCCCAGAGTCGCCGCGACTAGAAGCATGTACGCCTCGCCCTTGCGGCTCAGGGGTTCGCTATCCATCGCAAATAAGGCCGTCAGTGCGGCCCCGAACAAGAAAATCATCTGGAAGACAAAACTAAGCCAATCGTGGCGCAGCATGCCTCCGAAAACCAGCACCGGCTGTGCGGCTGGGGCGGTAAAAACACCCGCCAGCACCATGATCAAAGCCAGCCCGCTTGCCGTCAGCCAGCCCAGGTTACGTTTCTGGTTCTCTTTCCAGAGGAGGTCCAAGATCGAAACCAGCACTCCCAGGGCAAGCAGCCCGATCTGCGGCAAGATTGCCAATATCATCGTCGCGTTAAACGGACCGGCAGCCACCTATGCACCTCCCAAAAGCCGCAGCACGTGTTCCACCCCCGATTGGACCATCGGCACCATCAAAGAGGGCAAAACGCCCAGCGCAATCATCAAGACCGAAAGCAACCCAATAGCCACTTTATCAAGGACAGTCACATCCCCAACTCCCTGTTCGAACTCAGGCGAAAGCTCGCCAAAAAATACCTTGCTCACGACCCGCAGAATATAGGCCGCGGTGATCACCACGCCGACCACTGCAATGATGGCGAAGATCGGCGGTGTCGAGCGCCAGATCCCCATAAAAATTGGGAATTCAGCCGTAAAACCGGAAAATCCGGGCATGCCCATGGACACCAACCCCCCGATGATGAACCCAACCCCTGCCCAGGGCATCTTTTTGATCAGACCTCCCAATTTGGAGATATCCCGGGTGTGCGTCCGGTCGTAAGCCATTCCGACGACAGCAAAGAAGAGAGCCGTCATAATGCCGTGGGAAAACATCTGCATTCCTGCGCCGGTCAGGCCTTCCGCAGAAAGGGTGGCAAAACCGAGCAAGACCAGCCCCATGTGAGAAACGGAGGAGAAACCGATCACGTATTTAAAATCAGTCTGGATCATAGCGATGAATGCGCCGTAAATCACGTTGACGGTTGCCAGGATCAAGATCAACCAGGCCCAATCCCGCGCACCCTGGGGCAATAGCATGATCGCCACTCTCAGTGCTGCAAAAGCGCCAACTTTCATTTCTACGCCCGCCAGCAGCATCGAGACTGCCGTGGGAGCAGCCACGTGACCATCTGGTGCCCAACTGTGGAAGGGGAAGATGCCGCCCAGAATAGCAAAACCGAAAAAGACTACCGGGAACCAGATGTATTGGAAGCTGGCAGAGAAATTCGCTTTTTCCAGCGCGATCAAATCAAATGTGTGCAGCCCGGAGGCAAAGTACATGGCCAGCGCACCGATCAGGGCGACGACTGACCCGATAAACAGGTAGAGAGTCAATTTCATCGCCCCGTATTCGCGCGTCTTGGGATAGCCCCAGACCACGATCATCAGGTATTTCGGGAATACGGCGATCTCAAAGAAAAAGAAGAGTTGAAATAGATCCAACGATACAAAGACACCAAAGACGCTGGTGGCCAGGAACATCAAGAAAGCGTAGAACTCGCGCGGCCGGTCGTCTATTCCCCACGAGATGAGCGCCCCGCAGAAGACCACCACCCCCGCCAACAAAACCAGCGGCATGCTGATCCCATCCACTCCCATCGCGTAGCTGATCCCGAGCTGCGGCAGCCAGGGTAAGCGCTCGACGAACTGGTACCCACCCGCTGAAACGTTATAGGAGAAATACGTCCAGATCGCCAACAAGAGAGAAACGCTCGCCGCCGCAAGTGCTATAACCTTCACCTCTGTCTTACGCGCTGGAGGCATCAGCACGATAAGGAGCCCGGCTAACAGGGGAGTGAAAACGATCACGCTCAATATGGGAAATTGCATCCTACACCTCAGCTAAAACCACATGCTTACCGCGTGGTTGATAACGGTCAAAATCCAGGAAGGCCAAATGCCGATGGAAAGGATCAACACCATCAAGGGGGCGATCACAGCCATCTCCCGCGGCTTAATCTCGGGCAAATGGCCGACCCAACGCTCGTTGAGCGGGCCGTGCAGTACCTTTTTCAGGGCTTTTAGCACGTAAGCGCCGGTAAAGAACAAGCCGATCATGCTTAAAGCTGTAGCCAGGGTAAAGACCGGCCAGGCGCCCCGCACTACCAGGAACTCAGAGACAAACCCGTTCAAACCGGGCAGGCCCAACGAGGCCATGGCGGTAAAGAGCAAAATGCCTCCATAAATCGGCGTCAGGGCAAACAGCCCGCCATATGCGTTAAGATCGCGGGTGTGCGTCCGGTCGTAGATCACTCCAACCAGGAAGAACATCCCCGCCGCCGATAAACCATGGTTGAACATCTGCAGCACCGCCCCATTCATGGCAATCACGGCGTTATCGGTGCCCGCTGCCCAGGCAGCGGCAGCGATCGCCAGCACGACAAAGCCCATGTGGTTAATTGAGGAATATGCCACCAGGCGCTTGAAATCGTTCTGCCCGTAGGCGCCCAGGGCACCCAGGATGATCGCCAATGTAGCCAGCAGCGCCAGTGTGCCTGCGAACATCTTGGATTCCAGCGGAAAGAGCGGCAGCACGAGCCGTAAGAATCCATACCCGCCCAGCTTCAGCAGAACCCCGGCCAGCAGCATCGAACCTGCCGTCGGCGCTTCAGTGTGCGCATCTGGCAGCCAGGTGTGGAACGGCCAGACCGGGACTTTAATGGCAAAGGCGATCACAAAAGCCCAGAAGGCGACAGCCTTCACTGTCCCTACCGGGAGCCCAAATAACATACCCTGCTGGATACCCGGCCAGACTTTGAACAGCACCTGCATATCGTACGTCCCGGCCAGTACCCCGATCATCTGGATTGCCAGGAGCAGCCCCAGCGAGCCTGCCATCGTATACAGGATAAATTTGAGCGAAGCGTACCCCCGGTTTGCCCCACCCCACTGGTTGATCAGGAAGTACATGGGGATCAGCCCCACCTCCCAGAATACGAAAAACAGCAGCAGGTCGAGTGTGACAAAGACGCCTAACATGCCCGTCTCTAGCAGGAGGAACAGGATCATGTAGGCCTTCACGCGGTCTTGTATGTTGAACGAAGCCAGGATCGCCAGGGGGGTGAGCAGGGTGGTCAAAATCACCATGGTGAGCGAAATGCCGTCGATTCCCAGGTGATACATGGAATGGATGGCGTCGTACCAGGTAATCTGCTCCTGAAACTGAAAACCGGTTAGCGCAGGATTGAAGCGGAACCACAACAGCAGCGATAGCCCAAGGGGGATCAGGCTGGCAATCAACGCGGTCCAACGGATCAGCTTGACCTCTTTAGGCGGCAATACCAGCAGCACGAGCGCGAAGAGGGTCGGCAGGAAGAGGATCAGGGTAAGCAAGTGACTGAAAAGGAACTCCATCGTACGCTCCCAAATACGCCTTTAAATCAAAGACAGGGTCAGCAAGAAATAAAACAAGATTCCTACGGTTACTAAGATTAGAACGCCAATAATCAAATATTGCTGCACGCGGCCGGTTTGGATCACCTTCAACGAAGTCCCGAAGTTACGCACCCCTTCTCCCAGGGCGTCTCCAGTGCCATTCACCACCGGAAGATCGAAGAAATTCCGTAAAGTCGTCCCCAAGGTTAACGCAAGTTTCGCTACTCCGTGCAGGAAGCCGTCGATCATCTTGCGGTCAACCCATTCGGCAGTCAGCACGTCGGCGATCCAATGACTCGGACCTACGAAAAGAAAATCGTAAGCTTCATCGAGGTAATATTTCTTCTTGAGCAGGGTGTAGAACCCTTTAAAGACATTTTGCAGGGGATCGGCGGCCCCCAAGGGTAAATCTTTATAGACCCACCAGCCGAGAGCCAGCCCGCCTAGAGCCACCACCAATGAGGTGAACAGGGGGACCAGGCTGTGCAGCGCAGCGGCAGCCGTCTCGGTTTCGGCCAGCATGGTGCCCACGAAACCCTCGAACCAGTTGGGCACCAGCCTTCCTAAACCAGGGAAACTGCTCGAAATTCCGGCCCAGCCTGCGGTCACGGCAAAGAAAGCCAGCACCACCAGCGGCAATGTCATCGTCCAGCCGGTCTCCTGGGCGTGCTCGGCAGCCGGAGTGCGCGGCTTGCCCAAGAACGTCAGCGAGATCTGGCGCATAGTGTAGAAGGCAGTCAACAGTGCCGCCAGAGCTAAGGTAATGAATACGACCAGGTGCCCGCCGTTAAATGCCCCCGCCAGGATCTCATCTTTCGACCAGAAACCGGCCGTTACCAGTGGGAAGCCCGAGAGCGCCAAACCCCCGATTAAAAATGTCCAGAAGGTGAGAGGCATCTTCTTGCGCAGGCCACCCATGTTGAACATATCCTGGGCATCCACGTGCTTACCAGTGTGCAGAACGCCGTGTTCCATACCGTGAATGACCGAGCCGGAGCCAAGGAACAGGAGCGCCTTGAAAAAGGCGTGCGTCACCAGGTGGAAGGCTGCCGCAGTGTAGGCACCCACCCCCAGGGCGGCAATCATATAACCCAACTGCGAAATGGTGGAGTAGGCCAGAACGCGCTTGATGTCGTTTTGCCCGACGGCGATGGTCGCAGAAAATAATGCCGTGAACGCTCCGATCAAAGCCATCACCGTCATAGTGGTGTTGAGTGGGGTGCCCGGAATCCAACCGGCGGAAACCAGCGGGAAAATCCGGATGGCCAGGTAAACCCCGGCCGAGACCATCGTAGCGGCATGGATCATAGCTGAAACAGGCGTGGGGCCTTCCATAGCGTCCGGCAGCCACACGTGGAGAGGGAACTGCGCCGATTTCCCCACCGTGCCGAGGAAAAGCAGCAGGCCAATGGCGCCGGCTACCGAGAGGCCCAGAATTCCCGAGCCGGTCGTCGCCAGCTTTTCCAGCAAAGCCGGGTTCCCAAAGATTTCATGGTAGTTCAGCGTTCCAGTCGTGGAATACAGGAAAGCCAGGCCCAGCAGCATGAACACATCGCCCACGCGCGTGGTCAAAAATGCCTTCACCGCTGCGTTGCGCGCCGATTCTTTGGCGTACCAGAAACCGATCAGCAGGTACGAGCACAAGCCCATGATCTCCCAACCAATATAGAGCGTGAGCAGGTTATCGCTCACCACCAGGAGGTACATCGCAAAAGCGAAGAGGGAGCTAAATGCAAAAAAGCGGGCGTACATGGGTTCGATTGATGGCACGTGATGCTCGTGCCCATCCTTACCCGCCAGCGTTGCCCCATGAGGTGGCAGGCCGGGTTGATCGTGATCGCCTTTCGGCTGTCCGTAGTTGTGGTACCCCACGCTGTAGATGAAGATCATCAATATTGTCCAGGCGACAAAGAACAGCGCCACGGTCGATAAGGGATCGATCTGCACACCGATACGGAACCAGGTGTTCCCGGTAGGGAACCAGTTGATTGCTGAGGCAATCGGATTTTGTGCCAGGTCTGGGACATGGATCGCCCCCCAGAAAACGTACATCGCCCCTGCCCATGATAGCAGCGCAGCTCCGATTGCCAGGGTATGGCTCAGACGGTTGCTGCGGTTGGTAAAGAGTACGATTAGAAAGAAAGCCAGCAGGGGGGGAAGGGGTAACAGCCAGATCAAGGTATTCATTATCATGCAGCGGCCTCCGCGTTAACCTTTAAGCAGGTCGATCTCATCTGCGGTGACCGTGTTGCGCCGTCGGTACGCCGAGATAATCAGCGCCAAACCCACCGCGACTTCGGCTGCGGCAGTGGCGAATACCATGGTCACAAATGCCGGACCGGCAACCTGGGTGGGGGTTAAGTATCTCCAAAAAGCAATCAGGTTGATATTTACTGCATTCAACATCAGCTCCACACCCATGAGGATGGCAATGGCGTTCTTACGCGCTAAGACTCCGAACAATCCGATGCTGAACAATGCTGCTGAAAATACCAAATACCAGGAGAGTGGGATCATAGTATTCTCCGTTAGTTACTTCCTGTCCAACGCGATATAGATGGCGCCAATCATCGCCACGACCAAGAGGATTGAGGCAGCTTCAAAAGGCAGGACGTACGCGTCGGGTGAAACCAGGGCTTGCCCCAATTGAGAGATGGCCTGAGTTGTCCCGCTGCTGCTCATCTCAGGCAAAGCGATGTCTGCCGCTTTCCAACCGCTCAACATCGTAATCAGGCCGGCAAATATTCCCAGCGAAGCCAGGGCAGCGCCCCACCAAAATCGCGTGAGCTGCAACCCGGTATCTTGCATGATACGGCGGGTGAGCATCACTCCAAAAATGATCAAGATCGCAATCGCCCCGATATATACCACCACCTGAATCACGGCAAAGAAATTCGCCTGCAGTAAGGCGAACATGATGGCAATACCAAACAAAGAAACGATCAGCCATAAAGCGGCATGTAATATCTTGGGAGAGCTGACCACAAAGACACCCGCCGCCAGCGTGCCGGCTGCAGCCAGCAGGAAAATAATCTGGATGGAGGTCATAACCCACCTCCTGATCCGGGTTGGACAGGAGCGCTTCCTGAAGCTGCCTCACGGTGTTCAAAAGCGGGAGCAACCTCGCGGCGCCGCTTTGCACCCGCCTGGCGCATGATCTCGACTGCCACGAACCCTACCACCAGACTCGACGACAACAAGCCAATCCCCCGCACCAGCAGTGAAACGTTCGCCAGCAGCTTGTCAACCAGCGCAATGACGACTACCAGTGAAAGAGAAAGAGGCGTCAGGACCTTCCAATTCAAATCCATCATCTGATCGATACGGAAGCGCGGCAGTGAACCGCGGAATAATAACAGGACAAAATAGACAATCCAGGCTTTTACAATAAAATAGACAAATCCCAACAGGGGATATGTTGCTGCGCCTGGACCTTGCCAGCCGCCCAAAAAGACTGTGGCAAAGATCACCGAAACGGTGAAAGAATGCAAAAACTCGGCAACGTAGAAGAAACCAAACTTCAGACCAGAATATTCGATATTAAATCCGGCAACAATTTCTGATTCGGCTTCAATCAGGTCAAATGGCGCTCTGCCAACTTCTGCAATTGAGGAGAGAAAGAAAACCAGCGCCGCGAGAGGCGCAACAAAGAGATACCAGAATCCCCCGGCTTGCGCTTGAACGATGGCGCTCATTCCCATGGATCCTGAAAGCAGGACGGGCACCAGTAGCGCCAGCACCATGGGGACTTCATAGGAGACCAGCAGGGCAATCACCCGGAAAGCACCCAATAAGGCGTATTTATTATTCGACGACCAGCCGGCCATGACGATCGCCAGGATGCCAAAACCGCCTATCGCCACCAGGTACAGAACGCCCACATTTAAGTCAACCCCCACCATCCGGTTCCCAAACGGGATCACCGCGTAGAGCAGAAGCACCGAAGCTACCGCCATGATCGGCGCCAGATTGTACGGCAGCCAATCCGCTCCGATGGGTGTGATGTATTCCTTGGTGAAGATCTTCATCATGTCGGCTATGGGTTGGATCAACCCGAACGGTCCCACCCGATTAGGCCCCAGGCGGTCTTGAATGCGCCCCAGGATTTTGCGTTCGTACCAGATCAGGAAGATTGTGAACAACAGGCTGCCCATGGCGAGGACGAGCACGCCCAACAGGCTGAGCAGGAAATTCACCAGGCTCGGCGCCAACCCTAATCCAGATAGAAGGCCTCCCAGCCACTGCCCAATAAAATTGACCGGGTCATTCCAGAAATTCATACGTGCTCCTCAAGCCGTCAAAAAGAAGGCTGATCGGAGTCTCCCTATCAGCCTGGATTGCGATTGCATATGAGCGATCAAACCCATTCCAGAGCGCCTTTGCGCCAGGCATAGAGTAATCCCCCGGCCAGGATCAGGATAAATAAGGTTGCCTCGAGCACTCCATAGAGGGTAAGCTGGCCAAAGGCGACCGCCCATGGATATAAAAAGACGGTTTCGACGTCGAAGACCAAAAAAACCAATGCAAAAATGTAATATTGCGCTTTAAACTGTACCCAGGTTTCCCCCACGGTCTCGATGCCGCATTCATAGGTTTGGTTTTTGATTGAGTTGGGTTTGTGCGGTCCGAGCAGCCCGGCGACGATAATAGCTGCCGCCGGCAGCGCTGCAGCAATCAGGATGAACAGCCCGATATACAGCCAATCACTCAACATAAATACTCCTTGAGGGTTTTTTCTTGCAGGCTGGCATCAAGGGTGACCAGTCGTAAGGCATTCAACTTGGATCAGCATAACTGTCTCTGATCATTAAGAGGAACTTGAAAATCAGCGTGGCTCATTAATACGGTTGTGATTTCAGGCGCTATTATATCACGTCTATGAGCCTCTGAACAAATCTATTTCAAGACTTTTTTAGTCTGATTCGTATGGGAACCGCCAATAATCCCCCTAAAAGCAGAGCCATCGCTCCTGCCATTTTTGCCTGTACACTTGTCAGCCCAAGGAAAGTCACCGTGTGAATGCCGATCTTCTGTGCCGAAACTGCAACTGATTCTCCCACGGTCTGGTCTGCGGGGATAAAGCGGAGGTGCAACCACACTGTCCCAGGATAAGTGCCGGGAGACGCTGGCGTGAAATTCCAGTAGAATGACAATTGCTTTCCGATAAGCAATGGTTCGCTGGCCTCCGCTACGGGGGAAACCAACCCACCCGTTAGCTCCAATCGCGCCACAGCAAGCACGTGGGTAGGTGTCAGGGCAGCCTCAGACGAGGATTTACCTTGCTGAGACTGCCCTCCCTGAGAGATAGGGGCTAAAGTAAGGTTTACTTCGCCTTTATCCCCCATCCGCACATTGGGCGTCCATTCCAGGATCACCCGCCGCCCGTCAGCCAAACCATACTGCCCGGCGGAAAGCTCCAGACCCTGAGAAGCCTGTGAGGGTGGGAGCCATGCCCAGATAATCAGGGGAAGCGACAGGATGACGAGGATCAGACCTGCCGCCAGGCGAGACGCGGCGAATTTATGAACGGGACAATACATCGGGAAATGAAGTATTCGCAATTATGGTAAAAGGCCAGCTTCGCAGGAATTATTCGTCTTTGGAATCCCTGTTAGGTTCACTCATTTTCTACCCGTACCCCAATTTGTGAGGGTTGATGGGAAATCACATTCAGAATCGTCCGTTCAACGAACAAGACTTTGTAAATATACCACAGCGGTTTCCACATTAACACTAGAGAGTACCAGATGGCTAAATTGCTACTTGACTTTACTGTAAAATTACTTTATAATGTATATAACTTTGTATCACAAAGATATAGTTCAAGCAAAGGACAATTGCCATGTCTGACTCGCTCGATCTAAAAGATATCGAAAAGAGAGCATTCCGTGCCGAACACCAGGATGGCCTTTATGACATCTACTTCGGCGGTGTCGTGTTATGCATGACAATCCTGGCGGTTTCAACAGGGGGTGAAACCTATCAATTCTCCCGGTTTGTCCTCTACATGATTGGATTAGTTGTATTGTCCCTACTCTTTCAGGGTGGCAGGAAATATATCACTACTCCCCGCCTGGGTCGGGTTAAATTTGGCCCTCGCAGGCAGCGACGTAAAATGATCTTGTTTCTTGTCATGGCCGGGATCATACTCGTGCAGGTTGCCATCGTAGTGGGAACGAGTCTCCTGTTGAGAAACCCACAATGGGCGATAAGCCTGGGCCTGTCCCAGATCAACCCCGACTTCGAGCGATTAATCGTCGCCGCCATCAGCGCCTTGTTCGTCGGCCCCAGCATGGTCATGATCTCATACTTTATGGATTTCCTGCGCGGTTACTATATTGCCTTCATCGCTTCGCTGGCGGTCTTTTCATTGGTCTGGTTCCACGAACCTGTCTATTTAGTTATTGCCGGCATGCTGATCCTTATTCCCGGGATCGTCGTCTTCATCCGGTTTTTAATCCAACATCCATTACCGCCAGCCGAGGGCCAGCTATGAATGATGTGCTACCCAGCTCCGATCTGTCCGATCTCGCCGAAATCGATCGCATAGTACACGAACCGGCGCGCCTGATGATCATCGCAGTGCTCTATGTCATCGACAGCGCCGATTTTACCTTTGTGATGAACCAGACCGGGATTACCTGGGGCAACCTTTCGGCACACATGAGCAAGCTGGAAGAAGCCGGTTACATTGAAGTGGAGAAATCCTTCAAGGGGAAACGACCGAATACGATGCTACGCCTCACCGCGCAAGGCCGTACGGCTTTCCAGACTTATCGCCTGAAGATGAGAAAGCTGTTAGATGATTTGCCAGCCTGACTTAAAGTGAGCTGCTCGAAATGGATCCTCGAATCTAAATTGCCCTGGACGTTGACAAGGCGAACCCCAAACCTTTGGATAAAATAGCCGCCACCCCTCGGCATGTAACGCTTGATGGACCGTACTACCAGGCGTTTATAGATATTTGTGCTTTCGAAGGATTTAGGCGCAAACCAGAGCTCCAAGAGCTTTTCGCTTGAAGAGAGCCTGTCTCTTTGCATGTAGGATGCGGTTGATTCCATTAATCGCTATAGAAGTTTATCGACTTCAAAGATATTATATCGATCGAGAATCATTGAGTCAGAGTCTACTAAGGACACCATCCACGAATAAATAGACCAATTCCGGATCGAGAATGTTCGGGAATAGAACGGCGGAATCAGCCGAGGCTTGAAATTTGTTGATGAATCCGCTACACTGTAACTAAAGCATCGATCCGAACAAAACAGTTGATTTCATCTAATTTGCGATTTTCCAGCCGGGAGGGTATGGTTATGGAAATCCGCATTGGCAAGGTTACCCATTATTACAACCATCTCAGCGTGGCCGTGCTGGATCTCTCCGGTGAAATCAATACTGGAGATTACGTCCACATCCTGGGACGTAACACCGATTTCAGCCAGCGCGTCAAGTCGATGGAGATCGAGCACCACACGGTGCAAAAGGTCGGCTCAGGGATGGAAGTTGCCCTCAAAGTGCTGCAGCGCGTGCGTAAAGGCGACGTGGTGTACAAAGTCCCTGTACCTGAGAGCCGCCTGATCATTCCTGAAGAGCCTTCGAGCGTAGACACCGGTCTGTGAATGAAACCTCACATCAACTCGACCTCTTTCGGATCGATTACCGTTGCAGGCGAAGAGTATTCACACGATATCCTCATCCGGCTGGACGGCACCGTCAGCAAACGGAAAAAGAAGCTGTCGAAAGAAATCTACGGCACCTCACACGTCATCTCGCTTGCTGAAGCGGAGTATGTTTACGAGGAAGGCGTCGAGATATTGATCATCGGGTCAGGGCAGAGCGATCAGGTTCGCCTTTCTGATGAAGCCAAGCGATATTTGAAAGAGAAAAAAGTCGAGGCGGTGCTCACCAGGACGGACAAAGCGATCAAGCTGTGGAATGAGGCTCAGGGCAAAGCAATCGGTTTATTCCATATCACCTGTTGAACCACCCGGAATATAACGATTATTATTTTGACTTCTCCAACCACATCGGGGGTGCAATTGACCTGCTAGCCTTACGTAGGTGGCAAGAATCAGGCATTCGTTCTCTCCACTCGGCCCTTCTTCCGGAAAAGCATGCTAAACTAATTTATAGCGTGTTCGTGTATGGTTCTTGATCAATCTATCATCAGCCAAGAGGAGGAAACCAGCGTTATGCACCCCGTTGAACCATTCCGCATCAAGATGGTCGAGCCGATCCGGCTGGTCGAGCACGAGCAAAGGCAGGCTGCCATGCGCCTCGCCGGATACAACCTGTTTGCCCTGCGCGCCGAGGATGTCTTTATCGATCTGCTCACCGATTCGGGTACCGGGGCGATGAGCCAGGCGCAATGGGGCGCCATGCTGGAAGGAGACGAATCTTACGCCGGGGCGCGTTCGTTCTACCACCTGGCAGATGTCATGCAGAAGATCTTCGGCTTCGAGCATTTCGTCCCCACGCACCAGGGTCGGGCTGCCGAGAATATCCTGTGTGCTGTCTTGATGAAACCCGGCGGGTACGTGCCATCCAACATGCATTTCGACACTACCGAAGCCAATATACGCGCTCGTGGCGGCCGTCCGGAGAACCTGGTCATCGAGGAAGCTTTCCACCCAACCCTCCAGCACCCTTTTAAAGGGAATATGGACGTATCAAAATTGCGTTTATTCATTGAGCGTATTGGTTCCCAGAACATCCCCTTTGGCGCTCTGACCGTCACCAACAATGCAGGGGGCGGGCAGCCAGTCTCCATGGAGAACATCCGCAGTGTGTCAGAGGTTTACCACGAATACGGCATTCCCTTCTTTATCGATGCCTGCCGGTACGCGGAAAATGCTTACTTCATCAAGCTGCGCGAGCCAGGCTACGCTGTTAAAAGCACGCTCGAGATTGCCCACGAGATGTTCAGCCTGGCCGATGGCGCCTTTATGAGCGCCAAGAAGGATGCCCTGGTCAACATCGGCGGTTTCCTGGCGATGCGAGACGGCGACCTGTATCAAAAAGTATGCAACGAGCTGATCTTGCGGGAAGGGTTTCCTACTTACGGCGGTCTGGCTGGCCGCGACCTGGACGCAATCGCCGTTGGATTGGTTGAAGGACTCGACGAGGCTTACCTGGCTTATCGGTTATCTCAAACAGCTTACCTGGCGCAAAAACTGCTCGACGCCAATATCCCCATTATCGAACCCTCCGGCGGTCACGCCATTTACGTAGATGCCGGGCATCTTCTGCCCCATATTCCCCACGGCGAGTTTCCTGGACAGGCGCTGGCCGCGGAGCTGTACCTGCAGGGGGGCATCCGCTCGGTTGAAATCGGGTCGGTGATGTTCGCCCACGAGGATCCCGACAGCCACGAAATGCTCTACCCCGAGCTAGAGCTGGTGAGGCTGGCTATTCCCCGGCGGGTTTACACGCAGAGCCACATGGATTATGTCGCCAGCGTTTTGGGTGAGCTGGGCGAAAAGAAAGAAACTCTGCGAGGCTACCGCATCACCTACTCCCCGCCTCTGCTCAGGCATTTCACGGCCCATTTCGAGCCGCTTTAATCTCGAGCAGCTCTAGCTTTCCTGCTTTTTGGCTTCTTCCCAAAGAGCATCCATCTCTTCGAGGGTCAGGTCTCGCGCTTCGCGGCCTTGCTCTTCAGCTGTACGTTCGATATAACCAAAGCGGAAACGAAAGCGAGCATTCATTTTGCGCAAAGCGCTTTCTGCATCCACTTTCTTCCAACGCGCCAGGTTAACCAGGGCAAAGAGGAGGTCGCCGATTTCATCAGCCAGAGCCTCATCATTTGTGGCCTGGCGCACCTCGTCGATCTCTTCTCGAACTTTATCCAGCACACCTTGAATGTCCGGCCAGTCGAACCCTACCCTCGCGGCCCGATCCTGCAGCTCTTGAGATTGCGCCAGAGCAGGGAACAGGCGCGGCACTCCATCCAGCAAGCCTTTTTTGCCATTGTCATCCCCATTCTGTTCACGCTCGGCGGCTTTGAGCTTCTCCCAATTCTGGAGCACTCCCTTCACCCCCTCCACCTGAGTATCGCCGAATACGTGTGGGTGTCGGCGGACGATCTTGGTGTAGACCCCTTCCAGGATATCCGCCATATTGAATTCCCCTGCTTCATAAGCGATCTGCGCATGCAGCACAATCTGCAGTAGAAGGTCGCCGAACTCCTCAACCATGTCTTTCTGGTTACCTGAGTCGAGGGCTTCGAGCGCTTCGTAGGTCTCCTCGAGAAGGTGCGTGCGCAGCGAAAGGTGTGTCTGCTGGCGGTCCCACGGGCAGCCATCTGGAGCGCGCAGATGAGCGATAATTTCCTGGAAGGCTTCTAGAGAAGTTCCTCCAGCCAACGGGGGAACAACCAGGACGGCAAACCCATCGGGGGCGACCTGCTGGTCGAGCGTATCCAGAGTGAGATCGGTTACTTTTTGGTTAGATCCACCGGGAAAGACAATCCATTTCAGCGGATGTTGAGATGGATAGGAATTGCTCAGGATAGTCTTCACCTTGCCGAGCATTCCACTAGATTCCAACCCGGCAATCACCACCGGCCCATCCGGTGGGAAAGACGGGCTGTGGCGGTCAACCAGCTCAGTGCCTTCTACGAGCACAGCGTGTGGGCTTACCGACAAACCGGCAGCTGCCAGGGCAGGCGCCATTCGACCTACACCCGGAATCACCCGGCAGGGCACCCCCGCCACGCTCGCCCGGCGAATGGCCGCCGCAGCCAGCGTAGATTCGAAGGGGTCGCCCGGCAACGCCAGGGTCACCCCCTGAATGCGTCTCCCCAGCTCGAGTAAACGATCCAGGGTCTCCGCCTGGTTTTCATCCTGCGCATCTTTTTGCCCAGACATGGGGCGAAGAACGCCTATGCGCATATTTTTGGGAACTATCCCTGGTGGGAGCTTATGCTCGCTTCGTAAATAGATCTCATCAACCCCCTGCATCCATTTACGCGCTTCCCGGGTGAGCATCCCGGCGCTTCCGGGCCCCAAACCCAGGAGCGTGATCCCACCCTTCTCCACCAGCGAACCAGGATTCTGGTCCATGCGATCTTTCTCCACTTATTAACGACCCAGACGCGCCTTGCCGGTCAATTTCTGAAGGGAGGGTCTGAGGATCGCCAAGACGTTCCTCATTCCGATCCTCACGGTTGGGCAAGCCGCGTCTGTGAATTTCCCGGTATGTCCGATTCGCCGCCCTTCGCAGGGGGTAAACCGGACCCGGGTTTGATGAATGAGTAAATTCTAACGCTTCGTGTAGGTCGGCGCCTTACGAGCACGCTTGAGGCCGGGCTTCTTGCGCTCTTTCACCCGCGGATCACGCGTCATAAAGCCCTGTTTGCGCATCACCAGGCCAAAATCGGGGTTCATTTTCGTCAGCGCACGGGCCAATCCCAGGCGCACGGATTCAGTTTGCCCGGTCACCCCACCGCCCTTAACTACCACGGTGATATCAAAGGTTGCCGCGTCTTGCCCAACTGCAGCCAGGGGCGACAGAATGGATTCCTTGTCACCGGTGCGGCCAAAATAGGCTTCGATCGTTTTTTGGTTGACGATAAAACGCCCATTGCCGTTCATAATCCGGACACGTGCAATCGCCTCTTTACGGCGACCGACACCTTCAAAATATTGGACTGACATATTTCTGCTGCTCCTTTATGCAACCATTTGCGGGTTCTGCGCTGTGTGGGGATGTTCAGCCCCGCCATATACTTTCAGCTTCTTAATCAGCTGGCGGCCCATTTTGTTGTGAGGGAGCATGCCCCACACTGCCGCACGAATCACACGGTCTGGGCGCTTGAGAAGCTGCGCTCGCAAGCCAATCGACTTCAACCCCCCCGGGTATCCGGAGTGGGAATAGTATAACTTCGTATCCAACCGTCTCCCGGTCACATGGATGCGGCTGGCATTCACGACGACGACGTAATCCCCCATGTTCACTCCTGGGGTAAACGTCGGCTTGTGTTTGCCCAATAAATAGCTGGCAATCTGGGTGGCCAAACGGCCCAGAGTCTGATCGCTGGCATCCACCAGGATCCATTCATGTGTTTGTTGGCCTTTAAGGACGTATGTCTTGTCCACGGTTGTTTTCTCCACTCACGGGGAGGGTTTCACGGAACCCTCGACAAAATTTGATTGCTGTTCTTCTTGCTCAGGCGCCGGATAGAGCACCTCAACCAGAGTCAACCCTCGGGCAGGCGCCAACCCGGGCGGCAGGGGTTGCTGACGGTCGATCGCTGCCTGGAAATCGGACAGGGTCAATCTCTCCTGTCCAATCAGCACCTGCAAGTAGACCAGACGCCGCACCATGTGGTACAAAAAGGCGTTCCCCTGGATCTCGAACACCCACCCGCTGTCCTGCTGCATCCAACCGGCAGTATAGACCGTCCGTAAGGTGCTGCCGTGAGGCTTTGGCGGAGATCCGAAGGCAGAAAAATCGTGGCTGCCCTGCAACAGCCCGGCCGCCTCAACCAGGGTGTCGCCTTCCAACCCCGGCCACACCTTCCAGGCAATTCGCTCGCGCAAAGGATCGCGTACTCCCTGGCAATAGCAGCGGTAGCGGTAGCGCCGGGCCAGCGCGTCGTAGCGAGGATGAAAATCCGCCGCTGCCTCGCGCACCTCACGAACGGCGACATCGAGCGGTAGGAGGGCGTTCAAGGCATTCTGCAGCTCCGGCAGCGGGTGGCGCCAATCGAGATCGAATGCGGCCACCTGCCCAACGGCGTGCACGCCGGTATCGGTCCTGCCTGCCGACAAAATTGAGCGGCCTTCCCAGGAGAGCTGCCTGAGGGCAGCTTCCACCACTCCCTGCACCGTGCGGGTATACGCCTGGCGCTGGAACCCCTGGAACTGGGTGCCATCATAAGCAAGGATAAGCTGGTAACGTGCCATTCCACTCCGGGCTCTTTAGGCCGGATGGGTCTGCCCCAGAACGCTTGCCGGGGTTATTCCTCAACCAATTCTAATAAAACCATCTCGGCGGCATCGCCCAACCGAGGACCAACCTTTAACATACGCGTATACCCCCCCTTCCGGTCGGCGAACCGGGGTCCGATGTCGTCGAACAGTTTCTTGACGATTTCGGCGTCGCTCAGTCGTGCGGCAGCCAGGCGGCGAGCATTGACTTTCTCGATCTCGCTCGCATTGCTGCTGTTCCGCGCCAGGGTGATCAAGCGCTCGGCATCACCGCGGATGGTTTTATTAGAAT
>JAMCRR010000082.1 GCA_023381565.1 Chloroflexota bacterium | reverse complement strand
CGAAACCGCGGGCGGAATACAGCTCGACCTCGGCGCCGGCCGAATCATCGGCCCCGCCGCCCAGGCCGGTGTTCTTGTAGCCCACCGAAAAGCCCCAGGCCCGGCGCAGGTAAGGCGCCTGGGGGTCAGCCCGGGCGGCAAAAGGCTCCGGCCCGGCGAGGCGGCGCATCTCGGCGTCGACTTTGTCGATGCACTCGAGCAGGCCGACGCTGTTCTTCAATAGCTGCCCGGTATTGGTGAGGCTGCCCTCGCGCAAAGCGTTGATGCGGCGCAGCTCCACGGGGTCCATGCCCAGCTTCTCGGCCAGCATGTCCATGATGCTCTCCACCGCAAAGGCGGATTGGACCACCCCGAAGCCGCGGAAAGCCCCGGCCGGGGGATTGTTCGTATACATGGCGTAGCAGTCGGCGCGCACGTTGGGCACGATATACGGCCCGGCGGAATGAGTGGTGGCGCGGGTCAGGACGTGCTCGCCCAGGGAGGCGTAGGCGCCGGTATCGCCGTAGAGCTCCGATTCGACGGCGGTCAGGCGGCCATCGCGCCTGGCGCCCACTTTGACGCGGATCTGGGTGGCGTGCCGCTTGGGGTGGGCGATGAGGCTCTCCTGGCGGTCGTAGAGCAGCTTTACCGGCCGGCCGGTGGCCTGGGCCAGCAGGGCGGCGTGGATCTGCCCGGCGATGTCTTCTTTGCCGCCGAAGCCCCCGCCGATGAGCTGCCCCAGCACGCGCACCTGCGTCTCGGGCACGCCCAGCGCCCGCGCTACCTGGCTGCGGTCGGAATAGGGGATCTGCGAGCCGGCGTAGATCTCCATGCGGCCTTCCTCGTTCAGGCGAGCGATGCTGCACTCCGGCTCGATGAAGGCGTGGTCGTGCGCCGGGGTGCGGAAGGTGTGCTCCAGGACGACCTCGGCCTCGGCGAAGCCCTGCTGCATATCGCCCTTGCGCACTTTGATGTGATCGAGCAGGTTGCCGTTGGGGTGAATGGCGGGGGCATCTGGCTGGTGCGCCTGGACGGGATCGCTGATCACCGGCAGGGGCTGGAATTCCACCTCGATCAGGTCCAGCGCCTGGGTGGCGATCTCGCGCGTTTCGGCGGCCACGATGGCCACAGCGTCGCCCACCGTGCGGACTTTCTCGCCCACGCCGACCATCACCGGCCAATCGAAGATCACTAACCCGTGGTTGTGCTCGCCGGGGATATCGGCAGCGGTCAGGACGGCCTTCACGCCGGGGAGGGCTTTCGCTTTTGACGTGTCGATCTTGAGCACGATGGCCGAGGGCACCATGGCGCGCTTGACGCGGGCTTGCAGCATGCCCTCGAACTGGATATCGTCTGAATAAATCGCCTTCCCGGTGACCTTCGCCACGCCATCCAGGCGCGGGACGAGCGTGCCGACGGCCTTCGGCGGGCGGCTGGAGGGGGGGATCTCGGGCGAGCGCACGGCCTGGCCGGTGCGCATGGCCTCGGCAGCCGCCTGGACGGCGCCGATGATGCTGGGGTAGCCGGCGCAGCGGCAGAGGGTATCCTTGAGCGCGTCTTTGATGTCCGCATCGCTGGGGTTCGGGTTGCGGCAGAGCAGGGCATAAGCGGTCATCAACTGCCCGGGGATGCAGAAGCCGCACTGCACCGCGCCGTATTTAATAAACGCATCCTGCAGCGGATGGAGCTCGGGCGTATATTCCAGTTTGCGGTGGGCAGTGGGTGGTGGGTAGTTTATGGACAACTGCTCACTGTCCGCGGTTAACTGTCCACTGTCCACTGATCCCAACCCCTCGACTGTCAGCACCTGCTTGCCCTGCGCCTTGGCTGCCGGGTAAGTGCAGGAAAGCATCGGCTCGCCATCGATCAGCACCGTACAGGAGCCGCATTCGTCTTCGTTGCATCCGATCTTGGTGCCGGTCAGCCCCAAGCGGTAGCGCAGCAGATCTGAAAGCATCTCGCCGGGGATTTCAGGCAGAGACACCGATTTTCCATTTACCGTTAATTCAATTGGCGGGCCGATTTTGACGGTTTCGTCTGCGGCTCGCCGTGCATTCTGTTTCATATTCTCACCACCTGTTCTGTCCTGTTCCAGGCCGCAGCCAGAACATCTTCCAATAAAACCTCGCCCAACTGGTAGCGATACCCCGCGCTCGCCCGGTAAGCACTCGTACGGAAATGGAGGCTTGTGGAGATGAGCGCGACCGCTTTCGCGACGGCTTCCCGGCTGTACTTTTCCCCAAGCAGGGCTTTTTCCAGCTCCGTGGCGCGCTGCGGCACCGGGCCGGACGGACCAAAAGCGATCCTTATATCTCGAATAAGCTCCTCTTCACGCTCGATCCACACTGCAGTGTTGAGGATGGGCAGGGCCACACCCTGAGGGCGCATCACGCGCCCGAACGCAGAAGCCTGTCCGGGCTGTTTCAGTGGCAGGTGGAATCCCACCAGGATCTCGCGGTCCAGGCGCAGGGCCGATTCTCCCGGTCCGCGGAACAGTTTGAGGATGGGTTCCAGGCGGCGACCCTGGGCACTGGCGATTTCCGCCTGAGCGTCCATGGCAACCAGGGCGATCATGCCATCCGCGGCGGGCAGGGCGTGGGCCACGTTCCCGCCCAAGGTGGCGGTGTTGCGCACCTGCGGCCCGCCGATGAGCTCGCAGGCTTCAGAGACGCACAGGGCATGCTCCTGCACCAGGGGGGAATCGACCACGCGGCGTACAGGGACGGCCGCGCCGATGAACAGGGCTCGTTCCCACGGAGGGCGGGAGCGTTCCCATGCAGAGCGTGGGAACGAGGTCGAGGGCTGGATTTCGAGGCGGCCCAGCTCGGGGATGCGGGTGATGTCGACCAGGGTGTGGATGGGGGGGTGGTGGCCTTGCTGCAGCTCAAGGAGCAGATCGGTGCCGCCGGCAACCGGGAGCGCCGGTCCAGGGGCTGTTTCCAGGGCCCGCAAGGCCTCTTCAATTGAATATGTCAGGGTATATTGTGACCAAAGACTCATGGATCGGTGGACTCCTTTGGGGGCCGTTATATTTGCGAATTCTCGGCCCACCCCTAAATTTTGGGGATGGCGGTACTTTTCGACGGGCTCTCAGGCCCGACGCCGGCATGGTTCGTTCCCTGCCGACCACCGATTATGAGATAATATTTATCTTATTATACTACTAATTTAACTCTTCGATTGTACGGGCGCGGCGAGACGATTTACATGCACCAGCATTGGTTCAAACTGCTGCGCCCCTACTTTTCTGTAACACCAGCCATCATCAAACCGAGCTGTTCCAGCGTAGTCTCCGAATTATACACGATCCCCATGATCTTCCCTTCGTAGATCACGGCGATGCGGTCGGAGAGGGCGCGGATCTCATCCAGGTCCTCCGAGATGAGCAGGGTGGCCGTCCCAGTCTGCCTTTGTTCGAGCAGGCGCAGGTGGATATATTCGGTAGCGCCGATGTCCACACCGCGTGTGGGCTGGGAGGCAACCAGGACCTTGGGGTGGCGCGAGAGCTCGCGGGCGAGGATCAGTTTCTGGATGTTGCCACCGGAGAGGTTCTTCAAGGGAGTATCGAGGCTGGGTGTTTTTACGTTGTAGGCGTCGATCACGCTGCGCGCCTGCGAACGAATCGCGTTGAGGTTTAAGAATATGCCACGCGCATAAGGGGACTTGCCGTGATCTTCCAGCACAAAGTTATCCGCCACACTAAACTCTTTGATGGCGCCTTCGCGCATGCGCTCCTCGGGGATATAAGATTGCCCGGCAGCGATGCGCTCCCTGGGTGAGGCGCGGGTCACATCTTTGCCGTTCAGGATCACTTTTCCCTGGCGAACAGGACGCAGACCGCCCAGGCACTCGGCCAGCTCGCGCTGACCATTTCCGGACACGCCCGCCAATCCCAAAATTTCTCCTGCGTGCACGCTGAGCGACACACCTTTGAGGGCATCGCCCCCACGATCGCTTTTCGTATAGATATCCTGGATATCCAGGCACATCTCGCCGGCAACAACCGCAGGACGGTCATACTGTTGAATGATCGGCCGGCCTACCATCATCTGCGCCAGGCTGGCTCGAGTAGCCCCTTCGGTCGGGCGCGATCCCACCACGCGCCCATCGCGCAGAACGGTAATACGGCTGCTGATCGATAGCACCTCATACAGCTTATGGGAAATAAAGATCAAGGTGTGGCCGACTTGCGCCATCTGGTGCAGGGTTTTGAACAGATCTTCCACTTCCTGGGGTGTCAGAACGGCGGTAGGCTCGTCGAGGATGAGCAGATCGGCGCCCCGGTACAGGGCCTTCACAATTTCAACACGCTGCTGCTCGCCAACGGCCAGCTGCCAGATGTATGCTTTCGGATCGATCTTCAAGCCATACTGTTCGCTGAGATCGACAATGCGCCTTTCTACCTTATCGAGGTCGAGCGCGAAAAGGCGTGTAGATTTCAAACCTAAGGCCACATTCTCGGTGACGGTCAAGGAAGGCACCAGCATAAAATGCTGGTGGATCATGCCGATCCCGGCTTCAATAGCGTCTTCCGGCGAGTAAAACAGGCGCTCCTGGCCGTTGATCAAGATCTTGCCCTCATCCGGCCGGTAGAGACCGTAAAGCTGGCGCATCAGGGTGCTTTTACCGGCGCCATTCTCGCCCAGCAAGGCGTGGATCTCTCCAGCATGCACGTCAAAATCGACGTGGTCGTTGGCCAGAACTCCCGGGAAGCGCTTGACAATCCCGACCATTTGCACTTCTTGCAGCTTTTTGTGGCCGTTATTCGCGACAGTCTCGCTCATAGGATCCTGATTTCAAACAATAAATTCCAGCGATCCGGCCTGGTTTCAACCGCCAGGCCGGATCCTATAATCTTACTACTTATGGCTGAACCGTAATCTTGCCATCGATAATACCCTGAGTGGCAGCGTCAGCAGCAGACTTGACATCAGCCGGGACGGTGTAACTGGGGTTATACTGGATGACCAGGCCCTTATTTGCGAAGGTCAGGGTATAACCCTTGCCACCTAACACGCCTTTCTGAACCAGGGCGATCATATCCTCCAGGGTGGGCACCCAATCGTATACCTGGCTGGAAACAACGATGGACGGCGCCAGGGACGCCTGGTCCCACTGCTGGCCAAACCACAAGACGTTCTTATCCTTGCAGACGCCAATCGCGCCAACCACGGACTGTGATGAGCCGGTCAGCACGTCTGCGCCATTTTGGATTTGCGTGGTGGCCGCGGCGGCCATCAAAGATACATCCGAGAACGAACCGGTGTAGGTGATGTTGACCTTATCGTTAGGCTTGGTAGCCAGCACACCCTGCTTGAAGCCGTCCACGTAGAGCTTGGCGTCGCCAGCTTCTACGGGCCCGGTGATGCCGATCACGCCGGATTTAGAGAGCATGGCAGCCATGACGCCCTGAACGTACCCACCCTGCTCGGCATCCGCTTGGTAGGCGAAAACGTTATTGATGCCGGCTTCCTGGAAGGTGTCCAGCGAGGTGCCCCAGGCAAAGGCGGTCTTGGGGAAATCGGGAGCGATCTGCTCGAGCGAGGTGCCGTATTGAGAGCCGTGGGCGATGACCAGGTTATAACCTTTGGAGGCATAGTCGCGTATAGCCGCGGCGGCATCGGGGACATTGAACAGGTTCTCGGAATAAGCGATCTCAACTTTGCTCGGCCCGCCCATATCCTTTTGGACAGTGAGTAGCGCTTCATACATGGATTGGCTGAAGGCAGCATCATTATGCGCGCTGGGGAAAACGACGGCGATCTTGAATACGCTGGCTGAAGCAGCCGCGGTAGGGGTTGCCGGCGCGGCCGCCGGGGCGCAGGCAGCTAAAAGCATTGTCGCAATAACAGCAAGCAGGCTTACACGAAAAACTACGGGTTTCATCTTTCAATCTCCTGGTAAATATCTTTGGTCGGATTTTTGCATGCTAGAAGCCTTGCATGATCTACAGATTTTTCGATTTTCCTCCTTTTCAATCTGCCGGATCGCATCAATTGATTGAATCTCATCAATACAGGCGCTACCGTATTGCAGCCTCTCCTCACCCGCTAACTCTCACCGCGTTCGAAAGGCTTATCTAGCGCTGTCGGCTGCCTGGCGCGGTTGGCAGCAAACGCCAGCGCCACGATCGTTAGAACGTAAGGCATCATCAGGGCGATGTTCGAGGGTATCTGCACCCCCTTTACTTGCAGCCACAATTGAAAAGCGTTAACGAAGCTGAACAACAGCGATCCACCTAAGACACCCAACGGGTTCCAGCCGCCAAAGTAGACCAGCGCCACGGCAATGTACCCCATTCCGTTGGTCATATTTTCCTGAAACAGATCAATCAATGCCAGGGAGAGCGAAGCGCCGGCAATCCCGGCCATCATTCCGCCGAACGAGACGGTCAGGTAACGGATTTTCGCCACGCTGATGCCAAGCGAATCTGCCGCCTGCGGGTTTTGTCCTACGGCGCGGATCTTCAGGCCGATCGGGGTATGGTTGAGCACATAAATCGACAGCGGCACCAGTAAGAATGCAGCATAAACTAAGATGCTATGATCGAAGAGCGCATCGCCAATATAGGGGATATTTCCCAGGATAGGGATACGGATAGGTTGGAACCCGCTGATCGCCACCACCGATACAATCGTTTTCTCGAAGAGCAGGCTGGATAGCCCCAGGCCGAACAGCGATAGCCCGATGCCGCTGATACCCTGCTCTGCCTGGAGGGTTACGCTTACCAAAGCCATCAACAGTCCCATCAGTATGCCCACTACCGCTGCAGTCAGCAGCCCGAGCCATAGGCTACCCGTGGTGGAAGCAATGTAAAAGCCGCTGAAGGCGCCCATTAACATGATGCCTTCTACACCCAGGTTGAGCACACCGGAGGTTTGGGCAAAGGTTTCGCCGATGGCAGCGAACAGGTAAGGGGTGGCTAAACGGATCCCTGAAACAATGATACCCATCAAAACCGATAGCGTAAACAGGTCAGACATGTGTTTGTCTCCTGCGGGCACGATAACGCGACCAGATCACGCTGCTGACCACAAAGAGAACGATCATTCCAAGTAGAACGTCCACAATCGCCGAAGGGACCTGCGTGGTGCGCTGCATCTGGTCAGAACCAACCAGCAGCCCGCCAAAGAGAATAGAAGCCGGTATCGCTCCCAAGGGATGGAGCTGCCCGAACAGGGCTACCACGATGCCGGTGAAACCGTATCCACCGGAGAGCCCGTCCATCATGCGGCGCTGCACGCCCATCACCTGGACTGCTCCGGCAATGCCGGCAAAAAGCCCGCCGAGGGTTAGTGCAAGCATTTGATACAGACGCACATTGATGCCGGCGTAGCGCGACGCATCTGGGTTGAGACCCACGGCGCGGATCCGGTATCCGATGGTTGTCCGCCACATAAATACGTAAACAAAGATGGCGAGGACGACCGCCAGGATCGTACCTGCGTTCAAGAGCGTCTGAGGGACCAGGGTTGGCAGCCAGGAAGCTTTGGGCAGCAGGGCTGATTGCGCAATACTTGTTCCGGCGGCTTTCTCGCTCGGATCGAGCATCGGACCGGTCAGCAGGTACAGGCTGAACTGCTGGGCAATCGAGTTCATCATGATAGTGGAGAGGATCTCGTTCACCCCCAACCGGGCCTTCAAGAAACCTGGAATACCACCCCAGACCGCCCCCGCCAGCGCCCCGGCGATGAGGCAGGTGGGGATGAGGGCATATGCAGGCCACTGGTTGAGCGTCAGGGCCGCAGCCGACGCTGCCAGGGCGCCCACAGTAATCTGGCCCTCGCCGCCAATATTGAGCACCCCACCGCGGAAGGCGATGACCACCCCCAGTCCAACTAATAATAGAGGAGTGGCATCTACCAGCGTCTGGGTTAAGCCAAATGTGCTGCCGAAGACTCCGTTGATCAGGGCGCCGTAGGCGGTTAGGGGGTTTACGTTCAAAGCCAGGAGCATAAACGCTCCGATGATCAATGCCAGTGGAACCGAAGCCAGGGGCAATAAGGCTTCGATTGTCTGATTGGCGAGGCGTTTGAACCCTGGCTTCTCAAAAAATCGATTGAGGACTCGATGATTTGCAGGTCGATCCATCTTTGAGCCTATCTAATGGTCATTGTCTCCTATCGACCGTTAATAAAACAATGAAGATAAGACGACAGAATTATAGTCCTTAAGGGTAAAATTTACATGGTTTTATTACAATTGTATGACATTATTGTCTGACAATATGACCGGCACAGAGCGCAGGGTCCAGGTCAGCTGATCTCGAATTCCCCGATCAGGCTTTTCTCTTTCTTCCTCTGCACGTAAGCCCGCACCTTGATGTAATCTTCGATCCCAGAGCCGCGCAGCTTTTTCTTCAGCAGCTCGTCCACCTGGAAGAGCCCGGCTGAATTGTTCATCAAGATGTTGATCTGCACGGGTTTATCGGTCCCCTCAGAAATGCGCACGTTGTCGATAGCAGCCGCAGACACCGAGTAGATATCCAGCTTGCCGGCTTCATAGGGGATGCGCGAGCGCCCTTCGCTCATATCCAGAGCATCGGCGACTCTCACGATGCCGGCTTCGACGGTATAGGGACGGCCGTCGCTGCGGTGGGCGATAATGGCGTGCAGCACCTCAGAGGTGACGATGGTCTTTTCTTCCACCGGCAGGAACTCGAGCGTGCGGTGCAAGATCGTGTTCGCCAGGAACAGGCTGAAATCCTCGTGGCCTTCGCGGTTGATGGACATGCCCAGGTCGTGGTAGAGGCTCCCCAGCAGGACCACCAGCTCGGCATGCTCGTTGGAGAGAGCGTAATATTTGACAATGGACATTTGTACCTGGTGCTTGACCAGCAGGCGGGTGAGCCTCAAGGCAATATTGGCGACGATCTGGAAATGAACCGGCCCGTGGTCGCTCATCCCCAGCCGGTCGATGGCGTTGACGTTGATCACCTTCCAGAGCGTCTTGACCTCCAGGTCGTTATTGATGTTATCCAGCGCTTTTTCGAGCAGCTTGTTCCCGCTGAGCGGGACATGAATATTGATCAGTTGTGTGATGGGTTGTTCGGCCATTTAATACCTTATCACCGCAGAGACGCGGGGAGTGGGGAAAATAGAATTTACTAAGACGCGGATCCTGACACACGTCCTGCGTCCTGTGTCAGGACTGGCGCGAGCACGGAATAACGCGGAAAATTCATTATGAGGTCTCTTCTGTTCTCTGCGAATAATAATTTCTCACCGTTCTCCACGTCTCTGGGGTAAGATTTTAAAACTTCATATTTCTCATTGAGACCCAGGCGCGGGCCAGGTTCTGCATTTTTCCGAGAGCCGCATAGCGGGCGGTCTGGCTGAAGCCGCAATCGGGCGTAATGTGCAGAGCTTCGGCAGGGGCGTAGCGCAAGCAGGTGCGGATGCGCTCGGTGATCAGCTCGACCGGCTCGACCCACAGGTTCTTGACGTCCACCAGACCCACGGCCACCGATTTCCCCGCGGCGACGATAGGTTCGAGCAGCTCGATCTCTGCCATCTCGCGGCTGGCAAATTCCAGGGCAAACTGGTCCACGTTGGCGCGCAGCAGGCCGGGGAAGAGGGGGGCGTAGGAACGATGACCTACGGCGCGCGCCCGGTAGTTGCCAAAACACATGTGCATGCCGATGAAGACGCCTTCTACACCTTCCAGGGTGCGATTGATAAAATCGACGAACTCGTTCGGGTCTTCGGGGTGGACCGCATAGCTGGGCTCGTCCATCTGGATGAAACGGCAACCTGCGGCGGCCAGGGCTTTCATCTCAGCATTGATGATGGGGATGAGCGCTTCGGTGACGGCGCGGCGATCGGGGTAGACCTCCCCGCCTTCCAGCCGGCCGGCCAGGGTAAAAGGCCCCGGCACGGGCATCTTGATCGGCAGGTTGGTCAGTCCTTTGAGGTGGCGGAACTCATTCAGCGTGCCCAGCCCGATTGGGGCGCCCAGCGGCTCTATGCAGGTGTATTTGCCGCGCTGGTCGTGCGCCGGGGTGCCGAGCTTGCGCTGTGGCGGCTGCGGGTGGAGGCCGGAGAGGTAATCGTAGAAGCCCAGGTTGAAGTCCACCCGGCCCATCTCGCCATCCGTCACCAGCTCGATGCCGGCGCGCACCTCGTCGCCCACGGCGATACGCACCGCATCCGCCCAGGCTTCGCGCAGGTCGTCCGGGCCAAAGCGCTCGGGGTGCTGCTCCACCTCGCTCTGGAAGTAAGCGTACCAGCCGGGAAAAGCCGCTGAGCCGATCACAGTTGGGCAAAGAGGCTCCAGCCCGAGCTCCTTTAATGTTGGGTGGCTCATCAAACGAATCTCCTTGAAATGACGATCAATCCTGTATCCCCCCAGGTCTAAAGATATCCCGGTATTTTGATGAGTTAATTATAGCTGAGATTGGGTTGAAGATAAACCGGAGAGGGTTTTGATTTTAACCACGAAGGACACGAAGAGCACAAAGGGTGGTTTGTTGTTATTCTTTGCGTGCTTGGTGCTCTTTGTGGTTAAACCTTTCAACCACCAAGGACACGAAGGGCACAAAGAGTATTTTGTTGTTTTTCTTTGTGTGCTTGGTGCTCTTTGTGGTTAAACCTTTCAACCACGAAGGACACGAAGAGCACAAAGAGTATTTTGTTGTTATTCTTTGTGTGCTTGGTGCTCTTTGTGGTTAAACCTTTTAACCACAAAGGACACGAAGAGCACAAAGAGTATTTTATTGTTTTTCGTTGTGCTCTTTGTGGTTAAAGCTTTCAACCACCAAGGACACGAAGAGCACAAAGAGTGTTTTGTTCTTATTCTTTGTGTACTTTGTGCTCTTTGTGGTTAAATTTCTCAGCACAAAGAATACAAATACGTTCTATCTGCCTTTGCCCTTGCCCTTCACGGCTGCGTCGCCACCCACAGCTTTGGGGGATTTGCGCCTTCGCGACTGGAAAGCTTGGCTTCGCCAGCGCCGCTCGGGGGGTAAAGCATGACCCCGAAATTCAAAGCAGGGTTATCCACCCAGGATTGCACCAGGGAGGGGTTGAGATAAGTAGCTAATGTGCAGTTCGGTTTTGTCAGGGTGAAATTCCCGATCGAGGCAGGGTTTGTATCGGGTTGATTATCCCAGGTGACGGCCATTTCGCTCCAATCCGAGGTCACCTGCAGCACATCTACCGGGTAGTTGCCAGTTCCCGAGTCATCGTAAATATAGAGTATGGCTGACAAGACCGTCTTCCCCGCCAGCGAGCTAAGATCGAACCTGACCAGGGCCCGCTCATCGACGCCTCCGGTTGGCCGGATGTACAGAGTTGGTTCGGCGCCATAATTTTGGCTGGGGTTGGTCTGATCTACCCAGGAATCTTCAATGGCATTGAGGCTGCCGGGGAGGATATTCTCACAGGCGGCAAGCGTGGGTGAAGCTGCTGGGGTCGGCGTAGGTGTACCAGTTGGAAGCGGGGTATAGGTTGGGGTCGGAGTGGCCGTATCGGTTGGAAGCGGGGTATAGGTTGGGGTTGGAGTGGCCGTATCGGTTGGCAGGGGAAGATCAGTCGGTATTGGAGTGGGCGTACCCGTCGGCGCCGGCGCGGGAGTTGCCGTAGGGTTAACCGTTGTCGTGGGAGCCGGAGTGGAAGTAGGCGAGACGATGGTGGTTTGAGTGGGGGTTGGCGCCGCAGGTGGCCTGGGTGTGCGGGTAGAAGGAGGCAGCAGGGTCTTTGTCGCGGTGAAAACGATTCTGCGTGTCGCTGTACCGGTAGGCGTAATATTTTGTGTGCCCGTTGGGCGGGGAGTACTGGAAGAGGTCGGTTGTTGGGTTATCGAAGGGGTCAGCGAGGGAACGGGGGAAGGCGTCTGGCTGGGTAGCATCGTTGCCGTACCAGTCGGTTCGGGAGCAGGGGTGCGGGAAGGCGAATCGGGTGTCTCGATATCCCCAATTCTTCCCGCAAGCGACCGCGTCGCGCTAGGGATAGGCGACATCAAAACCGATTTCAGAGAGGTTACCCGGGAAGGCAGATCGGTTGCGCCGGGGTCGTGGTCCCAGAGGATGGCCTGGATAATCCCTTCCCCAAGAGCGGGGAGGGGATACGGGCGAGCATCCACACGGTAATCTGCAATTTCGTTTGAGAGTAAAGATTCGCCCAGGAATACAACTCCATCCTCGGTGAAGCTCCCATTCAAGAGAAGGAGCGAGACCAGGCAGGCAACTCCCAGGAGCAGGAGGATCACAATCCAAAATACATACAGCTCCCGTTTGCGAGATGAATCCCCTGGCCCTTTAATCCAGGGCAAGTGCAAATTCTTCCTTCCGCTCAAACGCGGTTCAAGCGGCCGCGGAACTTGGGAGAGGGTGCTCATACGAAGGTGAGGAGAATGAAGCGAGGATAGGAGCTGTCAGCTCTGGGAGGTGCTTCAGGAAGAGATCGGTCACTTCGGGATCGAAATGGCTCCCTCGGCCATCGAGGAGGATCTCCATAACCTCTTCCTGCGGCAGGCATTTCCGGTAAGGACGGTCAGAGCGAAGCGCATCCCATACGTCTATGATCGCAAAAATACGCGCCGCAAGAGGAATCTCCGTCCCTTTCAGACCCTTTGGATAACCAGAGCCATCCCATTTCTCGTGATGGCTGCCGGGAATTTCTAAAGCTGGGTGGAGGTACTCGATCTCCCACAGCATCTTGATTGCATACTCTGGGTGTTTGCGCATCAGAACCCATTCTTCGTCGGTCAGAGGGCCGGGTTTGCGCAAAATGGCATCCGGCACGCCCATTTTCCCGATGTCGTGCAGCAGCGCTCCGCGCCTGATATTGACCAAATCCTCCCCCTGAATGCCCATCATCTCGGCCAGACGTACGGTCATCTGGGTCACCCGTTGGGTATGCCCCTCAGTCTCTTCATCCCGCAACTCCAGCGCTTTCGACCAACCCTCCAGGGTGCTGTCATATGCCTGAAGCAGGTCTTCTTTCGATTGGTACAGGCTGCCAACCATCTGGTTGAAGGAGTGAGCCAGGATGCCGACCTCATCGTCGCTGGTAGACGGCACGCTCACCTGAAGGTTCCCGCGCGAAACCTCCATCGAGGCGCGCACCAGGCCAAGCAGCGGGCGCGTGATCAGATTGGCAAGGTTGATGCCCAACAGTGTGACCAGCAGGAAAGCCAACCCCGCGAGGCCTAAGATCTGCATACGGGTTACCCGGCTGGTGCTAACCAGGAAGGTCTTAGCCAGCGAGACCCCCATCAAACCCAGCGTCTCGCCACCACGCGCCTGCCAGGGAGCCAGGATTTCGGCATAATTGACGCTTGAAGAGCTGATATCGCGCAGATTATTCAAATCCCGTTTCAGGCTGCTGTCTTTCATGCGGAGCAGGATTTGGGAGACGGTGTCTTGATTCAAGGGATTGGTATCCAGATGGGTACTGGCGGCCGGCTGCCCGTCCAGGTTGTAGAGGGTTACCTGGGCCAGGGTCGCATCCCGCATCTGGTGTACGAGGGTAGGGAGGGTTTTCCCTACCAGAACCACGCCAGCCAATTCGTTATGTTCGTTGTAGATTGGCCCGGCAACGTAGAAGGTGTTCCCAAAATCATCGCTGACCTCGCCTGAATACTTATCCCCCAGCGCGTCCGTCTGTCTCTGAAGCACCTTCTCGACGAAGGGCCATTGGGGCACAGGCTTCTCTCCCCCCTGGGAATAGGTGTAATCTTCCAGATTCCCACCCGTCCGGTGGCGCATAGTCAGGATTGGACTGCCTTGAACATCCAGAAACTCAATCACTTCCTCGCTGTTATTCAAGGCAATCCCGATGGACAGCTCGCGCAAGCGCTGGGCATCCCCATCCAGGACGGCCTGAGCCGTACCCTGGGTATATGAAAGCAGACGCAGAGTCTCTAACAGGCGGTCTTCTTCGCGAACCATCCAATCCGAGCTGATCTTGCCGGCCTCGATGAGCTGGTTCGTGAAGCGCTCGTCGATGTTATCGAAGACGATCCGGTAGATCATATAGGTGGCGCCCAAAGCCAGGATGATCGCCAGGAGAAGATAGGGCAGGGTAATCTTCAGCCGGATCGGCGTGCGGACCGGCTGCGATGGACCCTTCGGGCCTTGATCTGGATTAGTTTTACGGCTGAATAAGCGGGCCATATCCATACAAGCGACGCATTCAATAGGAAGGGAATATCTATGCGGTGATAACTACCTCCCATTGAAACGTTGCAGGAAATGTACCCGCGAGAACTGCGGTATAGAGCGACCAGTAGTCTTATGGCGGTTCGAATCAATCCGTCAGCGAAACGATGAACCAGCTAGAGGGAGGTGATTTTTCATCCTTCATCCTTCACCCTTGCTCCCTCCTCCTTGCTCTTCATCAGCCACACGTAAGCGTCTTCCAGCCCTGGCTGCGCCGGCTGGGCCTCGGGGAACTCTCCCGGCTGGGGGCCGACCAGGCGGTACTGGGTGCCATCGCTGAGATGCAGCATGGACACGACGGTCATGCCATGGTTGGGCTTGTGCCCGTTGGTGGTGGTTACCGTCCAGACTTTGCCCTGGGCGGCGCCGATGACCTCATTCGGGCTGCCACGGAAGAGCAGCTCCCCGTGGGAGAGCACCCCCATCTCGCGGCAGGTCTGGCCGATATCCTCGACGATGTGGGTGGAGAGCAGCACGGCGCGGTCCGAGGCCAGGTCCACCAGCAAGTTGCGGAAGCGGATGCGCTCCTCGGGGTCGAGGCCGGAGGTAGGCTCGTCGACGATGAGCAGGCGCGGGTCGTTCACCAGGGCGTGAGCGATGCCGGCACGGCGCTTCATGCCGCCGGAAAAGCCTTTGAGCTTGCGGTCGGCGTCTTGGGCAAGGCCGACGAGCTCCAGCACCTCTGCCACTCGTTTACGGCGGGCCGGCTCATCGTTCATATTCTTCAAGATGGCCATGTAGTCGACAAACTGCCGGGCGGTCAGCTCGGGGTACAGGCCCAGCTCCTGAGGCAGGTAGCCGAGCATGGCTTTGATGGCCGTCTTGCCTTTTTCGGTGGAGGCGTCGTGCCCGGCGACGCGCACGCTGCCCTGGCTGGGGCTGACGATGCCGGCCAGGATGCGCATCAACGTGGTCTTCCCGGCGCCATTGGGCCCGAGCAGGCCAAACATGCCTTCGTCGATGGATAAACTCAGGTCACGCAGCGCCCAGACAGATT
Source organism: Chloroflexota bacterium (assembly GCA_023381565.1). Lineage (GTDB taxonomy): Bacteria > Chloroflexota > Anaerolineae > Anaerolineales > Anaerolineaceae > JAMCRR01. The sequence goes on along the minus strand of JAMCRR010000082.1, from coordinate 26,014 downwards.
TGGCTCCGCGGCCGTAGACTTTGGTTAAGTGCTGAATTTCGATCATGATCGTTTTCCTGTTAGGCAGACTAAATATAGCGTTCTTGATTTTTAAGCAGCGCCCAGCTCCCGGCGAGCAGCAGGAGGGAGAGGGCCAGCAGGCTGGCGTGGCTGGCGATCAAATAGGGGTTCTGCGGAGCATAAATACCCATGTAGATGAATAAGTAGCGCCCCCATTCGTTTGAGGCAAACCAGCTGCGCAGCAGGAGCTCGACCATCCAGATGAGGGCAACAAGCATGGCGCCTGCCGCAGGCTGCGCCAGGGCAAAGGCGCCGGCGCTGCCCAGGGCCATCAGCGCCAGGCAGGGCACGAGCCAGGCGAGCTGCCGTAAGGCAATACCGCCCAGCGGGGAAAGGTCGATGCCGATGAGGGCCATACAGGCCTGATAGCTAAACGCAAAGAGACCAACAATCACCAGGATCATCCCCAGGCGCTCGAAGAGGGTTCGCCAGGCCGGGCGGGGGGAAGAGAACTGGAGCTCGAGAGCGGGGTCGTCCAGGATGGCGTAAGCCGCCAGGATGCCGGCCAGCAGCGGCAGCGCCCCGCCGAGATAAGCCGCCGCCATGTTGGTTTTACTTTCCGGCTGAGGCACGAACAGGATCAACAGGAGAAAGAGGGCCCAGAAGGCAGCCGGCAGCCAGAGGTGGTCCAGGCGGTAGGTGAGGAGGGTATAGCGGAGAGGGGTTGAGGATCGTTTCATAAGACAGCTTTCAGTAAACAGTGAACGGTAAACGGTCCTTCGGCGGTATACGATAAACGGTGGGCCATAAACAGGAAGGGAGTGGACTGTTCACTGTACTGTTTACCGTATACCGGATACAGATCAGGCTTGCGAGGCGCGCCAGGCCAGAAAACGCTCAGCTGCCGCCAGGGCAAGCCCGGCGCAGGCGGCCAGCACTACCAGATTGAGCACTGCCTGCGTAGGGGTGTAAAGACCAGTATCGCCTACCGAACCGCCAACTCCGAAAAAGCCTTCCATGGCGATCTTCCCGCCCGGGGTGAGCAGGGTGCCGTTCAGCGTGGGGATGAACTCGGGGTTGAGATAGTTGCCCCAGAACCAGTAGCCGGTGAAGAGGATCTGGTAGACGCGCACCGGCATGACCAGCGGGCAGGCCAGCGAGAAGGCGGTGATAAAGACGTAAGCCGGGACAACGATGGCCAGGAAGGCGAGCAGCGGGACCAGCGAAAACCTCAGCGAAGCGCCCAAAGCCAGGCCGCAAACCATGAGTGCCAAATAGATGAAGAACACAGGCATCAAGATGGAAAGCAGACCACCAATGTATTTTCCCAGCAGGTATTCGACCCGCCCGAGGGGAGTGCTGCCGAGCAGCTCATCTACTCCCAGGCGCCGGTCGCGCACCAGCCGGTCGGCGAGCAGGATACCCCCCACCAGGGGAAAGAACATGTTGAGCGTAAAAGCCATTTCGGCTGAGGCCTGCCCCATCTGAGCCTGCGTGGAGGACACCTCGATCTGGCCTCCAAGGACGAACAGACCTCCGTAAAAGAGCAGGAGCAAGCCGTACGCCAGCCAGAATCCTTTGCGGCGGACGGACATGCCAAATTCATTGCGGATGACACCCATGAAACGAGACACGATTCCTCCAAAGAGAATGGTGAACAGTCCTACGGCAGTGAACGGTATACGGTAAACGGGAAAAGGTCAGTCTGGATTGCCGGTTGAATTCACCAGGTATTCACGGGTGGATTCGCGAACGGCTTTAGTTAGTGCGCCGCAGAATATATGGGCCTTTTCCATCGTGCCGCCCAGCAAGCGACCGATTTGTTTGCATCTATCGAGTAATTCGGTCCCTTTTTGCTGGTCCAGGTAACCACACTCCACGGCGGTTTCAATCCAATGTTGGGTTTCATATTGCTCGCCATCCGCATCCGTCAATTTACTCACAAAGTGGGCTTCATAACGCCGCTTTCCCCAGGCCTCGGCGAGATTGGCTCCAATGGAGCGAGAGGAGCGTCGGATTTGATCGCTCAAGGAGAACTTTTCCTCTTTAGGAAACGCACCTGAGACCATGAAAACCTCCTGCTGCAGCTCACGTGCTTTCTGATACATCAACAAATCCCGAAAGCTTTCCGCATATTTCAACCCACTCATCTCTTCCTGCTCATTACTGTTTACCGTTTACTGTACACCGTTCACTGTCCACCGGTACTCCGTACGACTAACGATCCACAGAGCCGCGGCAACCAGCACTGCCGAGACCGCCAGTAACATTGCCGGGCTGCTCCAGAACTGCAGGTAAGAGCCGAGCGCCGCCTGCAAACCTGGAATGGAGCCGAATATTGTGCTCACGGTCAGGCCGGCGCCCCCGGGATCAAACCGGTTTTTCATTAAGCCCTGGGCCAAATATTGCCCGAACCAACCCAGGTAAGATACAGCAATAGCGTTCGAAGAGCCGATCCACAGCGATAGCAGCAGGGCGGCAGCCGAAAGGAACGCCATCGGCCCCAACCAGCCCAGGATCAGGCTGGAGAGCGTGCCGTACGGAACGAAAAGCGCCAGCCCCAGGGTGGCTGCCAGCGCCAGGACCAGGTCGTAGCCAAAGACCAGCGCCAGGCGGGCCAGCAAGACCTGCCGCGGCGAGGTCGGCGTGGCCAGGGCCAGCTCGATCCCAGGGTCGTTTTCAGTGCCGTAAATAAAGGCGATACCGGCGGCAGCCACCAACGGGGCCAGAGCCTGGATAGCCACAGCGCTTCTGGCCAATACCGCAAAACTATAGCCCATAGCGAAGACAACCGCCGATGCCGGCCAGATCTCGCTGCGCACCAGCGGCGCCTGTGAGCCTAGCAGGGTAAAAGCATGCTGTAGGACATTAGGGCGCCTGGTTTGCTGGTGAAGGCGGGCTATGGAGCGTTCGGCCAGCCCTTGCGGAGCAGCCAGGCGGTGGTCTGCTTCGGATATTTCGCCGGCCACAGCCTTCCACATTGCCAGGTCCGCCTGGCAATCCGGGCAAGCCGACAGGTGTGCTTCGACGGTGCGGCGCTGGGCTTCGCCCAACCGGCCGGACACGTAAAGCGGCAGCAGATCCTCAACTTCAGCATGTTCGCTCATGCGATATCCTCCACATCCAACCCATCCAGACGCAAAATATTTCGCAGGCAGTTTTTCGCATAGCTTAAGCGGCTTTTGATGGTCCCCACCGGGCAACCGCAGATTTCTGCCGCTTCGCTCAGGCTCAAGCGCTGGTAGAAGACCAGCTCGAGCACGGTGCGATGCTCCCACGAAAGCTGCGCCAGACCTTCTCGCAGCATGCGGCGCTGTTCGCTCAACACAGCCTGTTCCTCCACTTGAGGACCCTGCGTGGGGGGGTCCAGGCTCTCTTCTTCAAAGGGAAGCGGCTGCCGGCCGCGCATGGAGTTCAGCGCCTTGTGGTGCACAATGCCCAGCAGCCAGGCGATCACGCGGCTCTGCCGGCGGAAGCGCGAGGCTCCCTCCCAGGCAGCCACCAGGCTGTCCTGCACGGCATCCTCGGCAGCGGCGGGGTCTCCCGTCAAACGCAGGGCGTAGGCGTACATGCGCTGGCCGTAAGCCGCGTAGAGGGAGCGCAAGGCATCTTCGTCACCGGCAGACATGCGGCGCACCAGGTCAGTGTCGTCTTCTCTTTCAGTCATAGAACAGTCTGCAATGTATTGAACCTTGAGCATGAGCGTGACGGTCTGCCCCGTGGCAGACGCCTCCATTGTACCTTCGCCTCGCTGTCTGCAGAGGCTTTTTTCGCAGAGAGGCTCTTATTCACCAGGTGTTTTCAACCGGTCTGGTTGGGGTAAGGCAATTCTATAGTATGTCACACGCAGAGGGTAAAAGGTTCAAATCTCGATGAACCATTTTTTCTGCACGAGCGAGGCGCCAGGCAAAGCTTGCGCTACAGGCTTTCAGATATAATGAAGGCCAGCCATAACCTTCCCGATTTGCCCTTTTCTCAGGAGCCTCCCATGAGCCGGACCATCCTAAAAGAAGCCAGGCCTGTCGATCGAAGCGAGCAAGTCGCCCTGACCGAGGCGGTGACCAGGATCATTTCAGCCGTTCGCCAGGAGGGGGATGAGGCGGTGAGGCGCTTCTCTAAAGAGTTCGACCACGTCGAGCTCCTTGATTTCCGGGTTAGCGCGGCCGCGAAAGAAGCTGCCCTGGCGCAAATCTCGCCCCAAGACCGGGCGGATATGGAGTTTGCCGCCAACAACATCCGCAGATTTGCCTCCGCCCAGCTCGAGGCGCTCTCCGAAGTGGAAGTGGAGACCCTGCCCGGTGTGCATCTGGGCCACCGTAAGATCCCCCTGGACAGCGCGGGGGTGTACGTTCCCGGCGGGCGCTACCCGCTGCCCTCGGCGGCATTGATGGGCATTCTCCCGGCGCGCGTCGCGGGGGTCAGGCGGGTGGCTGCCTGCGCGCCTCCCGATCGCCGTAGCGGCACGATCAACACCCATACCCTGGCAGCCATGCAGGTAGCCGGCGCCGACGAAATCTACTGCGTGGGCGGCGTGCAGGCCATCGCCGCACTGGCCTACGGCACACCCAGCATTGCTCCCGTCGATATCATCGTAGGACCCGGCAACGCCTATGTGACAGAGGCCAAACGACAGGTATTTGGTCAGGTGTCCATCGATTTTCTGGCCGGGCCCAGCGAGGTGCTCATCCTTGCCGATGAGAGCGCCAAGCCCACTCTGGTGGCGGCAGACCTGCTGGCCCAGGCGGAGCACGACCTGAGGGCGCGCTGCGTTCTCGTGTCCACCTCGCCGGAGCTTATTGAACGAGTGCTGGAAGAGATGGAAACTCAGCTTGCCGGGCTCACAACCGCGGAGGTGGCGAGGGTATCCTGGGAGAATAACGGGGCGATCTATCTGGTTTCTACCCTTGCGGAGGGAGTCTCACTGGCCAACGAGCTGGCCCCCGAGCATCTGCAGGTGCATTCCGTGGACTGGCGCTCGATCTGGCAAGACCTGACTAACTACGGCTCGCTCTTCCTGGGAGAAGATGCGCCGGTCGTGTTCGGCGACTATACCTCGGGGACCAACCACACCCTGCCCACCATGGGCACGGCGCGCCTGCACGGGGGCTTGTGGGCGGGCATGTTCGTCAAGATCGCCACCCACCAGTGGATGTCGCCCGAGGGGAGGCGGGCGCTGACGCCGGCCACCGAGCGTTTAGCCGCGCTGGAAGGATTGGCGGGGCACGCTGCGGCTGCGCGGCTGCGCGGTGAAGGCCGGTAAACAGTCCTTCGACGGTAAACGGTATACAGTTCACCGTAAACGGTGAACTATTCACCATAGGCTGTCGACCGTCCCCTCCAGACTGACAACTGCTTTCCACCAGGGCTCGGGCAGGTGGCTTAGCCACCACTTGTGGTGCAAGCGGATGTCTCCGTTGCCCCACTCCGTGCAGTTCACCCGGCGCGGCTTCCCTTCCAGGTCCGGGAAGTTGAGCCAGGTGTCGCACCGGCTGGGGACCTTGCGCCGGTTGCCCCAATCGTAGTCTCGCTCGCTGTTCGGGGCGTAATGGATGGTGCCCACCTCGGCGCGCCCCGGAACAAGCTTATCGTAGCGGATGAAGCGCCGCCACAGATTATCTTCGCCACGGGCATGCTCGAAAGCCTTCTCGAGGATCGATTCGGCGCGGTGCCCAAAATCTTCCAGCATCTCCCCCACGCCGCGCTCGTAGGAGAAGCCCATGATCACGAAGCGGAGCGGGCAGCTTGCCGTATTTTCCAGCGGCGGAGCATTGCACCAGAAAGCTCCCCGACCGGCCATGCGCGACTCATAATACCCGCCCCAGGGAAAGCCAAACAGCCACACCTCGTCGACTTCGCCGTGTGCGACGCGTTCCAGAATATCAAACTGGTCCAGGATGCGGTGGTAGTTCACCCAATCGGGGGAGTGGGGAGGGGTGCGGTGCTGGATTACGTCAAAGTAGCTGGAGGCGGTGTAGCGAAAGCCATCTTCTTTAATGGGAAACTCTTCTACAAGGTGACTCTCGACCACTTGATACTGAATTAAACCTCGGCTGCACTCGAGGATATCAGCGATATAACCGGCCTCAAGCTCATCCACACTGCGCCAGCCCATACGCTGCGAGAGCCTGAGCCCTCTCTGCCCGCCAGGTATCTCCTCCACCAAGGGGTCGTGAACGATCACCAGAACGCGAGATATCATCGGCTGGAAGAACACCTCACCCATTCGTTCAGTCCAGCCGGTCCACGTAAAAATATACGTCGGCTGTGCTGCAGTTGGTAATCCCTGCAAGGTGGCGGCGGACGGTGCTGGCCAACCGCTGCGCCAACCATTCTCGCGTATATTCGTTTCCCACGGCAACTCTCAAAGTGGCGCCCTCCCATCCGGTTATCTTAGCCGAATCCACCCAGGTCTGGAAAGCCGATTTGCTGATCTCCAGGCGAAGCATGCCCAAGACCATTTCCCAGACTTTATGCGCATCCGGAAGAGAAAGACCTTCTGAATCCTTCTTCTTTTGGTTATTCTGTTTGGATTTTAATTGATTCTTCTTTGTTTCATCCGAAGGGGGGGTGTTTTCACCCGGTGAGTCACCGGATTCATCCGGTGGGATGGAATCTTCATCCCATGAATGATCTTGATTCGCGGGTTGATTACGTTCATCGGATGAATGTGATAAAGGGTCCGAGAAAATACTTTCATCTGATGAATGTGTAGGCGAAGGGGGTGTATCTGGCGGAGAAGAGAGCTGGCGGTGTTTTTGGTTATGGCAATTGGCGCACAGGACGACCACGCGCCGGGCAACCTTGCCCTGTTCGGCGGTCTCTACCAGGTGCAATTCCAACTGTTCACTGGATCCGCATTCCTGGCAAGTGGTGTTTTCTTTGATCAGCTTGCCTTTGATGCTGCCGAAGAGGGAATGGATGAGCATTTGCTCTTCACGGGCGGCTTGCTGGCAGCTTTCACAGCGATGCGAGCGCCGCCCGGAGGGAACGAACTCGCGCCCGCAGCGCGAGCAGTGCTTTTTGATACTGGTATGGTGAGCGGGACTATCGGAATGCTTGTATTCGATCCGGCTGTTGATCGTAATATGGTGCTTCGCCCACAGCAGGTTCTTTTCCCAAACGTTGGGGATAGAGAGATGCCAGACGGGGTAGGGGTAGCCCGGATCCTGGCGCACTTCGCCGGTAAGCACGCCCTTTTGGATCAAATAGGCCCGGCAGTCTTGCACTTTGCCTTCGCTCATCATGGCGAGGGTGGCAAGCTGGGGGGTCGATAGGAAACACTCGCCTTTCTCACCGGCTATATCTTTGATCACGCTCCAGAGCATAAAATCGTACGGATCGCGGGCGACAGCCCAGATATAGCGAGGGACGATGGTGAAGTAGAGGTGGTCCTCGCTGTCGTCAACGATCCGATTGAGTTCATCTTCGAGCATGAAGCGTCTCCAACGATGTGGAAAGGCGAGTCGAAACAGGAAGGATGGTCCCGGTTCCCGGAGCGTCCTGGCGCAAGGAAGGGGATCAGGGGATGTTTATAATCCTGCCAAACTGCGCATAGTAAATAGAGTGAAACCAGCAAGAACAACAAGCTAATTCGGAACACCGCGCCCAGCCCGGTAATCCTATCAATAAATATAATTTGTGACCTTCGTATAGATTAAATACCCACAGATACGCGATCCTGAAGATGGCCCGGCAAAGCAACGATGTATACCACTTCATGTGACATTATAGGAGAGCGCTTGATTTTTGTCAACATACGAAGCGGGCGGTTGTCTTAACGAATCGAGGTACGGTATAGGTTTATAGAACAAAATGCATGGAATAGTAAACAAAATACAATAACATATTATAAGTAATTTAGATTATAATGACATACGGAGAGCCAATGACCGAGCGCACCGCCATTGAGATTGGGAAGCGATTGAGGAGTTTGCGCCGCAGAAAGGGACTTTCGCAAGCCGTGCTGGCAGAGCGATCGGGGATCTCACGCGCCTCGATCACTAACCTGGAGCGCGGGAGGGCCGGCGACGTGCGCGCGGAAACTCTCGCCCGCCTGGCAACCGCACTGGAGGTGGATCTATTTGCTTTGGTGTCTGAGCGGAAAGCCGAACCGGCGGCCGGGGTGATCATCCCTGCAGCATTGGGAAAATTCGCCCTCAGCCAGAACCTGAATTACCGGGAAGTGCAGTTCCTGGCCGAGATCCCCTTCAGCGACGCGCGGCAGCCTTCCAAAGTGGAGGAATGGGAGAAGATCTACATTGTCCTAAAGCCGTATATGTGAGAAGAACGACCGGCGCCCCATGCAGGAGGGATGGGGGGTGCGGTTAAAGCGCGGTATCCCACATAAAATTCATCCCGATTGAGGCGTATTTTCAACAACCTGCTGATCTGCAATTTGTGCCTTGATCAGGCTCGATTCCCGGAGAGATGCGATCAGGAAGACGCACACGACCATCAATCCCACAAAGGCGAGCAGGGAGCGGGTGAACGAACCGTCGGGGCTTTTGAAGGCCTCCATGCTGAAGATAAAGACCACCGAAGCCTGACCGGCCAGGTTGAGCAGGCCGTTGGAAGTGCCTTCGGGCGCGGGGAAGGTGATCTCGGCGGCGTACTGGTAGCCGATCGGGGCGAGGCCCATCATAAAGAAGCCCAGCATGCTCATCGAGGCTGCCATTATTCCATAGGAGGCGGCGAAAGTCACCCCCAACAGGCCGGGGATGGACATGGTCATGCCCAGCAGGAGGAATAATTTGCGGTTGCGGTATTTATCTGAAAGGGCAGGGAGGATGGCTGCCCCGGCAATCCCTCCGATGAGCATGAAACCGCCCAAATCTCCCGCCTGAGTGATCGAAAAGCCCCTCGGCCGGACGATTTCTTCAACCCAGGTCGAGATGCCATTGAAGACACCCATCCCAACCAGGAACAGGAAGAGCAGGAACCAGATCTCTTTGATCTTGAGCATGTTTTTGAGGCCATCCAGCATTAAGGCGCGCTCCTCCTGGCCCGGCTCGCAGGGAGGGGTGGGCGGAGCTTCGCGGCTGAGGACCACGAAGAGCACCGAAGAAAAAGCTGCGACGCCTCCGTAAATCAACAACATGGCGCCGATGCCGTACTGCAGGAATAAAATGGGGGTCAGCACCATGCCGGCGGCGATGCCGAGGAAGCTGGCGACCATGGCCAGCCCAGAGGCAGTCGCGCGTTCGTCAACCGGAAACCACCTGGCTGCCACGGTAGTGATGGCATTGAGCAAGAACGGCTGCGCCGCGGCAATCCCCAGGGTACACGCCACGACCAGAGAGTAGTTGGAGGCGAATACGCCGCGTGCCAGGCCAAATACACCCATGAGCACAGCTCCAGCGCTCACGGCCTTGCGGAAGCCGTACGTGTCGATGATCCACGAGATCGGGATGGAGAGGGGGATGTAAACGAGCATGAAAGACATTGCCAGGAAACCGATCTGCAGGTCGGTCACACCGTAATAGCTGGCTGCGGGGCCGGTGATGGCTGCGAAACAGATCCACAGGATCTGGATCGTCAAGTTGACGAACATGAAAACCCCCAGCACGACCCAACGATAACGGTAGAGGCGAAAATCTTTACCGGGCATAAACAGGTCTCCTTATAAGCGGCGAGCTGACGTTTCCGGAGTCGGGCTACACCGGAAATATTCTGTAATGATTAAACCCGGAAGCCGCCCTGGGGATACTGCGGGTTAGAGGAGCGGCGGGGTCGATGAACTTAGAGAGGGGCACGAAATTGTGGTGTGAGTATACGCAAGGAATGGGAGGGGCCGGTTAGACGCAGCCGAGCGACATTCAAATTTCGCATAGGCATTGGATTGGCTCAATATTGCAGGCCGGGCAAGGGTTTTGGCTGCTATCAAGGTGCGGATCGAACGGAATGTATGTCAATTGAGCTCTGCGGTTGCCGCTTTTTCGTTTTCGGGAGCTGAAAAACGCGCGTCGTAAGCCTTCTGAGCCACGAGAACCTCTTCCATGTATGTTTCGGCCCATTCCTGGATGGCGGCGATCGGGCTGCTGAGGGTCTGGCCCAGGGTGGTCAGGCGGTACTCCACACGCGGGGGAACTTCGGGATAGATCGTACGCTGGACCAGTCCATCGCGCTCGAGTCTGCGCAAGGTCTGGGTGAGCATCTTTTGGGAAATTCCGCCGATACCGCGCTGCAGCTCCGAGAAGCGTTTCGGCCCGTCTTCCAGGAGGCCGATGATGAGGGTGGTCCATTTATCGGCGATCAGATCCAGGAGCTTGCGGGTGGGGCATTTCTCGAGATAGACATTATAGTCGCTGTCAGAGCTCTTTGTAGTTTCCATAACGAGAGTATAGCACAAAAAAGTGCCTACTTGCAAAATTAATGTTAGTATATTATAGTAACTATGGAAAGAATAAAGGGGACTATCTGATGAATATTGTATTGTTTGGAGCCAACGGAAGAATCGGACAGCGGATCTTACAAGAGGCTATGCGGCGAGAGCACCGGGTGAGGGCGGTTGTACGGCGCCCACAGAACACGCAAATTTCGCATAGCCAGATAACCATAGTTTCTGGAGACGTGCTGGACAGCGAAAGCGTGGCTTCGGCAGCCGACGGGCAAGATGTGATTATCAGCGCGGTTGGCCCGGGCAGGGAGGACGACCCGGAGATGCTCGTCCAGGCAGCCCAGGCTTTACTCCAGGGGGCAGCCCAAGCCGGGGTGCGTCGCCTGATCGTGGTAGGCGGGGCAGGCAGTTTGCAAGCCGCCCCCGGTGTGCAGCTGATGGACACCCCCGAATTTCCGGAGAGTTGGAAGCCGGTGGCCCGCGCCCACCGCCGGGCGCTCGACGTTTATCGCAAGAGCGAACTGGATTGGACGGTGCTCAGTCCGGCCGGCATGATCGAGCCGGGGCAGCGCACGGGGAAGTACCGCACTGCTCTGGAGCAGCTTTTGCGTGATGCGAATGGGGAGAGCCTCATCAGCATGGAAGATTTTGCCGTAGCACTGATGGATGAAGTCGAACAACCTAAATATATCCGGCAGCGTTTCACGGCTGCCTATTAAGTTAGGAGAAAACGAAATGAACGTTACCATTCTCGGCACGGGCAATATGGCCCGCGCCATTGCCACCCGCATGCTCGCCGGCGGGAACGACGTAACCCTGTTGAGCCGCGACCCAGAAGACAGGTCCTCGCTGGTTCAAGCGCTGGCGCCGGCTGCGGCGAAAGGGGCACGGGTACACATCTCTGTCCTGGGCAGCCCGCTTGCTGACCCGGTGGTGATCAGCGCTCTCTGGTATCCGGGGGTATTGGAGGTGATCAAAACCTACGGCAGCCAGCTCGGCGGCAAAGTGCTGGTCGACATCAGCAACCCGTTGAACCAGAGTTTTGACGATCTGGCAACACCGCCCGGCAGCTCGGCTGCCGAAGAAATCGCCCGGGTGGCGCCCAAAGATGCCCGTGTGGTCAAAGCCTTCAACACCACATTCGCCGGCTTGCTTACCCAGGGACAGGTAGGGAGCCAGTCTCTCGATGTGCTCATGGCCGGAGATGACGAAAGAGCCAAAACAACCCTGGCAGAGCTTATCACCGCCGGGGGGCAGCGGCCCATCGATACGGGTCCTTTGAGCCGGGCGCGCCAGCTCGAAGCCCTGGGTCTGCTGCTCATTACGCTGCAGCCGAGATCGACCAAACCCTGGATGAATGCCTTCAAGCTCGTCGATTGATCCCATGCAGGCATCTCATGAACTCAACCAATCTGTGAAACCCGCAGCCGCGCTGCCCCCGGCTACCGAAGTCGGCGCGGTGACGCTGAAGACCGCCCGCCTGGAGCAGCAGCTGGAGTTTTACACGCAGGTGATCGGGTTGCAGCCGCTACATAAGGAGGAGGTGGCCGGCCAGGTAGTGTTGGGGGCGGGCAGGCGGCCGATCATCGTACTGCAGGAGACTCCTGAGGCGCACCGTCCGCCGCCGAACGCCACCGGGCTGTACCATGCCGCCATCCTGTTTCCCGACCGCCACGCCCTGGCGGTGAAGATGGCGCAGATCGAAACCCTGCGCGTTCCCTACGGCTACGCCGATCACCTGGTGAGCGAAGCGTTTTACCTCTCCGATCCGGAGGGCAACGGGTTGGAGCTGTACTGGGACCGGCCGCGCGAGGCGTGGGTCTGGGAAGGCCAGCGGGTGCGCATGGCAAGCGAGCCGATCGACCTGGTGGGCTTTTTTGGGGAGTTGAAAGAGGGGGAGGCAGCCCAATCTGGCCCGGAGGCAGCAGTGGGGACACAACTTGGGCACATCCATTTGCGCATAGCCAACATAGAACTGGCTGAAAAGTTCTATCACGATCTGTTGGGCTTCGACGTGACGGCACGCTGGCCGGGCGCGCTGTTCTTATCGGCAGGAGGCTATCACCACCACCTGGGCATGAATACCTGGGAAAGCCGCGGGGGCAAGCCGCCGGAGCTGCTCTCCACCGGGTTGGCGGAGTTCAGCCTGGCCCTGCCCGATCCAGCCGAGCTGGACCGCCTGGCGCAGCGGCTGGCTGCCTCCGAAGTGGAGGTCGAGCGGGATGGAGGCGATGCGCTGATCCGGGATCCCTTCCAGAACCAGATCCGCTTGATCGTAAAAGAGCGGCTCACCGTTTCAGACCTGTGAGTGTAAGCTTGATAAACCGGTGAGTACGCCAGACCCGGCTGCTGGTAAACGCTGGTCTACATGGGCGCTCTGGGGGGGGTCGCCCCAGGTTTCGTAGCCGTGGCAGGCGTCTGGGGGCTGATCGTACCGCTCCTGGGACTGGCTCAAACCGGGTTGCTGGTCGGGCCGATGGAATACGTGATCCAGGTGCTGCACCTGCTGGTTGGGCTAGCCGCCATCGGTATGGCGGAAGGGCTGGCTGCCCAAATCGACCACCGCCAGGCGCCGCTCCAACAAACCTGAGTATTAACCGACCGGAGCAAGCTTGAGGCACAGGCTTGAGATGTAGGCGCACCCTGGCGGCGTGGCCAAACCGGCCTTTTACCAGCTGCGCGTGGAAGGGCACCTGGACCCGGACTGGTCGGAGTGGTTCGAGGGCCTGGTTATTTCTCAGGAGGGGGATGGGATCACGGTGATCGCCGGGCGGGTGCGCGACCAGGCGGTGTTATTTGGCCTGCTGACCAAAGTGCGCGATCTGGGCCTGACCCTGGTCTCGGTCAACCGGCTGCCGATCTCCCCCTGAAAGAATTGTCTCTAAGATACCCCTGAAATCAGCCAGACGCTGTGCGCGGATCACCAAATTCCAGGCCGGCTCGAATTTCTTCCAGCCGACGGAGTATACAAGATGTCTGGCGCGGTCAATTAGCGTATTGTGTGCCCCTGCAGCGTGCAAGATTGAACCCCAACGGTAGAATTCCTGATACGCGCGCCAGTAGCCCGCCTCGAGCTCTGCGGTGCTCATGCGCGCCGGCTGGAAGACAGCATGCCGGGTATCGTACAGGTTCCAATCCGGGGTGAGGATACGGTTCTGGGCCTGCATGCGTGCATACAACGCCGTACCGGGGTAAGGTGTGAGGATGTGGAAGGTAGCCGTCTCGATCCCCTGCAGGATGGCCCATTCCACTGTCCGGTCGAAGACCCCGCCATCATCCTCATCCATTCCGAAGACAAAACTGGCATTGACCATCACTCCCGAATCGTGCAGACGTTGGATGGCCTTCGTATAGTCATGGTTCAAGTTATGTGTCTTATGCTGAACGGAAAGATTGCCTGGATTGAGGGTCTCAAAGCCCACGAAAAGGCTGCGCAGACCGCTGGCGGCGGCTTTCTCAATCAACCCCGGCTGGAGGATGGAGGCGACTGTTCCGGCAGCTTGCCAAACCCGTCCCATGCCGCGCATGCCATCAAATAGGGCTGTGGCGAAATGTGGGGCGCCAAACAAGTGGTCATCCAGAAAGAAAAGATGCCGGCCACGAAGGCTTTCGATCTCGTCCAGGGCATGGTCGACGGTGCGGGTATAGAAGGCCCGGCCCCCAGCGAAGAAGGCATCTTTATAGCAGAAATCACAATGGTGGGGGCACCCACGGGAGACCACAATGGAATTCGGGACCAGGTAAAGATTTCGATGGATCAAGTCCCGGCGCGGGAGGGGTGCATCTCGCAGAGTGCGCGTCTTGGACCGGTACACCGGGAGGGGATTTCCGGCATAAAAATCCGCCAGGAAGGCCGGCCAGGTGTCTTCTCCTGGACCAATAAAGATCGAGTCGGCGTGCTGGCGGGCTTCTAAAGGGAGCGAGGTGACGTGCAAGCCCCCCAGACAAACGTAAACCCCCTTGCGCCGGTAATGGTCTGCGATTTCATAACTTCTACCAGCCGAGGTGATGTAGACCTCGATGACGACTACATCTGGCTCATCCTCCAGGTTGAGCTTTTGTACATGCTCATCCTGGATCTCGACCCGATCTTCCGGACGGAGGTAGGCGGCCAATGTGGCCAGGCCAAGGGGAGGGAAAAGCGAATACTTAATGGGGCGAAAGAAGGGGCTATTGGCTTCAGTGAGCGCAGGTAAGATCATCTTTACAAACATCGAGGAGTCCCTGGGGGTCAAGTTGCGGTGAGTATATACCCTCTTACATTCCAAAATCTATCAGATCTGCCTGGCGACGCCGGGATGTAAATGTAATGCATACTTGACATTTTTAAATTTCGTGCTAAAATAACAATGTAAGCCATACTTTACATCAGGTTGAAGCATGAATCTCCACAACCGGTTGAAAGAGGCGCGAACAGAACGGTCAATGACCCAGGAGGCCCTGGCGGCGGAAGCAGGGGTGACGCGCCAGACGATCATCGCCATCGAAAAAGAAAAATTTGTGCCTTCGGTCAAGCTGGCCCTGGTGCTGGCACGTTCATTACAACTGCGGCTGGAAGAATTATTCTGGCTTGATAACGAGTGAGATGCAATGATGACAAAATATTACCTGAGTCGCGCTTTGTTTGCGATTATTCTGGCGGCGCTGATGGCCGCCTTCGGCCTGATCTGGTGGGGCGCGGCATTGATCGGGCTGGCTATCTTCGCGGGGTTCGTCGTCGTGGGGCGCAGCGGGCGCTACGTGGTGGATCCCAAAGGGGGCGCGGCTCCCATGCGGCGCGATGAGCTAGGCCAGGAGATCAACCGGCGGGCCGGGCTATCTGGCTTCGTCACCTTAATCCTGGGCCTGGGCGCTCTGACGATCTACTACGGGGGGATTGCCCACAGCAGCGTGCCGGTTAACCTGCTGGAGGCGCTGCTGGTTCTGGGCTTGCTTGCCTATATCCTGACCGATTATCGACTGCGAAAAATGTAAGCCGGTATTTTCGCCGGTGAATCCCGGCTGACCCGGCCGGCAATCGCATAGAACACGGGATCCCTGTCAATGTCCTGCTGGCAGGTAGATTAAACACGCCATTTTTTGGAGGGAAAATGAAAAAGATCTCTTACGCATTGATCGCTATGGTGATTTCGCTGGTATTTGGCACAATCATCGCCAGCGGGTCACTAATTGCGCTGGGTGGAAAGCTCAACAGCGAAGCTCTGACTAACCAGCCGCTTGGAATTCCAACGGTGCTCGTCTCGTGTCTGGATCCCCTGGCGATTGCCCTGGAAATCGCGGCCATCGTGCTGATCGTGAGAGGGCGAAAGCTCTTCAGTGGCCTGCACCAGCGGCTGGTAGTCCTGGCTGGAGCGCTGTATCTCCTCTGGGGGGCTGCAAATTTATTCGGCTTTCTACCCCTCTCCCTGATCAGCTCATGGAACGGGTCGTTGCAAACTGCGCTGACCGGCCAGTGGATCAAAGCTGCCGCGGGCTTGCTGGCTTACGCAGTGCCTGCCTTACTGATATTCGGCATGAGCCAACCTGCGCAATGCTGGCTGTTAGGACTGGGGTTCGTGCTAACCGCCGCGGGCAGCTTTGGGTCGGTGGCGCTGACCATCGGCCAGCTTACCCTCATCCCCCAATCAATCGGCAGCCAGGTGATGTATGTGGCCAGCTTTAACGCCAATTACACTCAATTTCCTTTTCCCCTGTTGCTGGCGAGCAGCTACCTGGGTGGGCTGCTGTATCTGTTCGTATATGCCTGGTTGGCGATTAAAATTCGTACACCCGCCGGTGAGGGAATCTAAATTCACCACAGAGGACGCAAAAAACGCAGAGGTTTTATACAAAGATGGGAAATCATTCTTGAAATACGCGTTCCTTTGATAAATTATTCACTATGTGAATGACTTCTATTCCATGGATGATTTTGATGTGCTGCCCATCATCCAGCGCGGTTTGATGCCTGCTCTGCTCCGCCTGGCGGCTGCGCCACCCTGGGAGCGCTGGTGGGAGGGGTATGTCGCCACCTACCTGGAGCGAGATCTGCGCCACCCGGGTCAGATAGATGCCCTGGTTGATTT
Source organism: Chloroflexota bacterium (assembly GCA_023381565.1). Classification (GTDB taxonomy): domain Bacteria; phylum Chloroflexota; class Anaerolineae; order Anaerolineales; family Anaerolineaceae; genus JAMCRR01. Next base: position 9,613 of record JAMCRR010000082.1, on the reverse strand, counting down.
CCGGCGCCTGATGGAGCTGCTGGCGCTTCGTTCGGCTCGAATGCTCAACCAATCCGAGCTGGCGCGCGATACAAGGTTGTCGCAGCCAACCGCCCACCGCCGTCTCAACCTGCTCGAAACGACCCACCTTTTCGCGCGGGTTCCACCCTATCCCGTAAATAGGGCCACTCGATTACTGAAATCTCCGAACGTATATTGGAATGACACCGGTCGGGCGGTTTTTCTGGCCGGATATTTCCAGGAAGAAGAGCTGCGCAAGGCGCGCGAGCCGGGCAATTTCTTTGAAACGTTTATTTATCATCACTTGCATGTCCTGGCGCATTTGATGGTATCCCCGGCGAGGCTGTACACCTGGCGGACACAGGCCGGGCAGGAGGTCGGTTTTGTGCTGGAATATGGACGCAAGGTGCTGGCAATCGAGGTGAAGCAAACCAGCCAGCCGGGTTACAGGGATGCGCAGGGTTTGAACGCTTTTCTGGCAGACCACCCGCAGCCGGTTGGCGGGTTATTGCTGCACGAAGGGATAGAAATTCGCTGGCTGGGCGAGCGCATTATGGCTGTCCCCTGGACGATGGTGACGGGGTAGGGAAGAGCTATAACCACAGAGGGGACAGAGATCGCCGGGTTTTTTAATAAATATCTCTGTGTTCTCTGCGCTCTCAGCGGTAGGCTTTTTACTCCGGGCGGTAAGGCGCCAGGACCTCGATATCGCCCACGTATTCGGGGAGGTCCGTTTGCCCGAGCATCTGCCGGATGGCCTGGATCTCGCCGATGTGGTACCAGTAGTGATAGATCATGCGCAGCATGGCCGAGCCCACGCTCTGGCCCACGGATTTGCCCTTGCGCAGCAGGTCGCTCTGCAGGGCTTCGGTGGTCAGGCCGTCCAGGTAGGGGTCGGCGGCACGCGTGGCCTTGCGCCAGAGGTCCAGCGATTCGGCAAGCGAGGGGGTGCTCATGGGAGCGCGATAGGCATACACCCTGTCCAGTTCGGGGAACAAGACTTTGTTCTGGGCATGCTTCACCCAATAGCTGTGTTCCTGCCAGGCCAGGTGCCCGACGGTCCAGCTGATGCAGTTCATGGGGCCGAAATGGCGGGTGGCGTCGTCTTCAGAGACGCCTTCGAGCCCGCGCAGCCATTCGCTGCGCGTGAAACGTAACTGGTTGACCAGGGGGTGGGTCATGGGGGTCACTCCAAGAATGATTTTTTAACGCAAAGACGCAAAGGCACAGAGTGATAAGATTACCACGGAGGGCATATAAAACCCAGAGGTCTGTTGCATTTCTTTCACTGTTATAGTATAATATAACAGTGGACGATATTTTTTCCGGTTGGTCAATTAATCCCAATATGCATAAATCCCTGGCGCACCAGCTTCACCATCAGATCATCTGGCTGATCGCCACCGGCGAATTGAAGCACGGCGACTGCCTGCCTTCCCTGCGCCAGGCCGCTGAACGGCTATCCATCAACCTGCACACCGTTAGAAGCGCATATAAGATGTTGGAAACCGAGGGAATGGTCGAAACGCGCCAAGGGAGGGAGACGCGCGTGATCGGATTCGACCCGCGCCGCAGTGCCCAGGTTCTGGCTGAGGTGCGCTCCTATACCGTGGGGGTGATCGTGGCTTCCCTGGCCAATCCTTTCTACTATGCTTTCTTAAGGGGGTTATCTGAGGAGGCGGATAAAAATCAAACCCTGCTCTTCATCTGCGATACCCAGGATGACCCATCCGAGGCCTGGCGCTACTTTATCCAGCTAAGCGCCAAACAGGTGGATGGGATCATCGTCATATCGCATAATGTGGACGAGCTGCTCGATGGAAAAGATGGTACACCACCGTACAAAACTAAAACATTGCCCCTGATTACAGTGGACGCACCCGATGCGTTCGGGCCGGTGGTCTTGCTCGACCTGAAAGGAGCCGGGTTCCAGGCGACCAGGCACCTGATCGAGCATGGGCACCGGCGGATTGGGCTGATCAGCTACCTGTATGCATCCCCAAACGCCGTTGAAGTGAATGAGGGCTACTACCTGGCTTTACAAGAAGCCGGCATCCAGAGAGATCCCGCTTTGGTAGCAGGGGTTACAGCCTTTGATGTGGCTGCAGGTGCAGAAGGCGCGCGCCGGCTGGCTAATTTGCCCCAGCCTCCCACCGCTATCTTCACCATTGCCGATACTCTGGCCGTGGGAGCGTTGCAAACCCTCAAATCGATGGGGTTGCGGGTGCCCGAGGATATCGCCCTGGTGGGTATCGACGATATTCCCCTGGCAGCGCTGCTGGATCCCCCGCTGACGACCGTCTCGGCACCATCGTACGATATGGGGATCACGGCCATGCGCATGCTGCAAACCTTGATTGCCGGGAAAAACCTGTCCCAGCCGCGCGTAGTATTTCCCACTTCGCTGGTCATCCGTCAAAGCTGCGGGTGCCAGGCCAACTCATAATTTCTAAACGTATATCAACCTCATATCAGTCTCCCCAACAGAAAGGAGGGTAAGGAGATGAGCGCAAGGATTTTTCGCCTTCAATTTGCAGGGATGATGGTGGTGATCCTGGTTGCGGCCGCCTGCTCGCCCAGCCCAGCGGCAGTTGCTCCCGAAATCCCAACGGCCACTCCCCGGCCAATCCAGGCTTTGCCAACCACTCCGCCATTGCCTACCCAACCGCCTCGCACCCCGGTGATCATCGATACGGATATGAGCGTGGATGCGATTATGGCCATCCTCTACCTCTTGCAGAGGCCGGAGTTTAGCGTGAAAGCCATCACGGTCGCCGGGGATGGAGAGGCGCACTGCGGTCCCGGAAGCGAACATGCGCTCGGATTGGTGGCCATAGTTGGTGCCGGAGACATCCCGGTGGCCTGCGGGCGAGAAACCCCGCTAACCGGTGACCACCAGTTCCCATCCCAATTCCGAGCGACGGTCGACAGCACCCTGCGGATCAACTGGCCCAGGATTGGCCAGGCTTCTAAGCTTACAGCAGTGGAGCTCATCCAAAAAACCATCTCCGCTTCCACATCACCGGTAGTTATCCTGACCGATGGTCCACTAACCAATGTGGGAGAAGCATTAGAAAATGACCCGTCATTGGTCAAGAACATCCAGATGATCTATATTATGGGTGGGGCGGTCGAGGTTCCCGGCAACCTGTACGGCGTTCCGCTGGAGGAGCCCAACACAGCAGCGGAATTCAATATCTACATCGATCCCCACGCGGCGAACCTGGTGATCCAGTCCGGCGCACAGGTCACCCTGGTGCCACTGGATGTGACCAACCAGGTGCCGCTGGACGGGGTTTTCTTCAAGCTGCTCACCGCGCACCAGACTACGCCTGCGGCCAAAGCTGTATACGATATGCTGGACTACACCGGTTCGTATCAAGCCTCGGGGATGTATCTCTGGGACCCGCTGACCTACGCCATTGCCAGCGACAACAGCCTGGCTAGCTACGTCACCAAGAAAATCAGCGTGGTCGAGGAGGAAGGCCCAGAAAATGGGAGGACGAAAGCCAGCGAAGCAGGCACCGAAATTCGCATAGCCATGACGACCAACTACGAGCGCTTCATGGAGACGTACCTGAGCGCGCTGAACGGCGGAGAGAAATTGGCGATCGATTGGGCTGCTGCCCTGGCTACCCCCAAATCTGCTGCCAACCTCGTAACAGTGACCACCCAGGATGGTGTGTGTACGCTGGCGGGATTGACGCAAGTGCCTGCCGGGATGGTTGACGTGAAGCTGATCGATCGGGACATCGCCAAGGATGCCGGCCTGGCAATCGTCACACTCGATGAAGGAAAAACCCTGGCGGATGTGGAAGCCTGGCCAAGCACTGACCCTCCCCCATGGATCCAGCTCTTAGGATTTATCGAAGTCAATCCGGGTAAAGAGCTTACGCAAAACTTCGAATTGAAGGATAAACCCCTCTACTTCTTTTGTTTTGACAAACCTCCTGAACGAAAAATTGGAGGGTTGGGGCCGATAGAGGCGGTCAAGTAAAAAATATCACCGGAGAGGCGCGGAGAGCGCAAAGATATTTTTATACCTCTCTATGTTCTCCGCGCTCTCTGTGGTGAATTTACCTGGGTCCCATAGGCTTTTACGGGATCCACTATAGGCCACTCCGCGACGTGGGCTACCCATGCCTGTGGACGGAGACCGTCCAGAAAGAGCGTTCCACCGAAGACCGGTGGAACGAGATAACGAAGAAATTTCTCTGCGCTCTCCGTGTCTCTGCGGTAAATTGTTATTATTCCCCTACCCCTGGCAGCAGCGGCACGAGTTCATTTCTCACCACCTCCAGCGGCCAGCCCAGGCGATCCCCGGCGATGCCCAGCACCAGGTAATCGATCCCGGCCTGCAGGTAGGCGTTGAGTTTCTCGGTGCACTCCGCCGGCGAGCCCACCAGCCAGCCGCGCTTCTTCAAGGCGTCGACGTACTCTTGAGGAGAGACACCGGTTTGCTGGGCGGCCTGGCGGGCGATCTCCGCGATCTGGCTTTCTGAGCCGGTGAGCACAAAGCTCTGCTGCGAATAGGTGACCGTGCTGCGCTCCCGTCCCACTTTTTCGCGCTCCGTTTCGGCGGCGGCGATGATCTGCCTGGATATCTCCAGATCGGAGGTGGTATTGAAGCCATCCGCCTGGAGGACGGCCAGGCGCGGCATTACCTTAGTGCCACGCGAGATTCCCACCCAGATCGGCGGGTATTTCTGCACGGGCTTGGGCAGGCTGACCGCCTGCTCGACGGTGTAGTGCTTGCCGGCATAGGTGGCCTGGTCCCGGCTCCACATCTGGCGCACGATCTCGACCGTCTCGCGCAGCTGCTCGATGCGCTCCGGGTTGTTCAGGTAGGAGTAACCGTAGGACCGGTACTCGGCCTCGTACCAACCCGCGCCCAGCCCCAGGAGGAAGCACCCCCCGGAGATGACGTCCAGAGTAGCGCCGGTCTTTGCCAGCAGCCCGGGGCTGCGGTAGCCGGCGCAGGTGACCACCACGCCCAGGCGCAGGCGGTGCGTGTCGCGGCTGAGGGCTGCCAGCGTGGTATATGCTTCCAGGCAGGCCGAGTCGGGATTGCCCAGGGCGATGAAATGGTCGTACAGCCAGGCCGAGTCGAAGCCCAGCTCGTCGGCTTTTTGCCAGACCCGCGACAGCTCTTCGTAGGTATACCCGCCCTGTCCTGTTTTAATGCCAACTTTCATCTCAACCTCCTTTCGCCACAGATCAACCCATAACACGAGATACAGGACGCGGACAGGCGCGGCGGGACGTGGAATTAACACCTGATCTATAAAATTACGCGTTGATCAGCGCTCGTCAGCGTCCAACGATCCGGTTTTTCCCAGTAGAGTTTCGCATAGCCACTATATAATTCATGGCTGGAGTAAAACCTTACCCAACGTACGGCGCTCTTCCATGTAACTATGCGCTGCAGCAGCCTCCGCCAGGGGGAAGGTGCGGTCGACGCGCACTTTCAGCTCGCCGGAGGTGATCCACCTGAACAGGTCGTTGGCCCGCCAGAGCAGCTCTTCGCGGGTCAGGAGGTAATGCGTCAGGGTGGGGCGGGTCAGGAACAGCGAGCCCTTCTGGTTGAGGATCTGCGGGTCGATTGGCCCAACCGGCCCGCTGGCTTGCCCAAAGAGCACCAGCATGCCGCGCGTCTTCAAGCAGTTGAGGCTTTTTTCGAAGGTGGTCTTCCCCACGCTGTCGTAGACCACATCCACGCCCTTGCCATCCGTCAGACGGCGGGTTTCGGCTTCGAAATCCAGCTGCGTATACAGGATCGCCTCGTCGGCGCCGGCGGCGCGCGCCAGGCGGGCTTTCTCCTCGGTGGAGACGGTGCCAATGACCCTGGCGCCGCGCGACTTAGCCACCTGCACCAGGAGCTGGCCCGCCCCGCCGGCGGCGGCATGTACCAGGGCGGTATCCCCCGGTTTGAGCGGGTAGGTGGAGATTGCCAAATAATGGGCGGTCATGCCCTGCAGGAGGACGGCTGCCGCCTGTTGGGAGGTGATTCCCTCGGGCAGGGGCACCAATTTTTCGGCGGGAGCGATGGCAAACTGCGCATAGCCACCCCTTCCCCGGGCTGTGCCCACCCGGTCGCCAATTTTGAAATCGGTAACGCCCTCTCCAAGCGCATCGACAAGCCCGGCGAACTCGTCGCCGGGTGTATACGGCAGCACGCCCGGGTAGAGCCCCTTTCGAGAGTAGATCTCGGTAAAGTTCAACCCGGTCGCTTCGACCCTGACGCGCACCTCGCCGGGCTTTGGCTCGGGAACAGGGATTTCCTCATATTTCAACTGGGCGGCGTCACCGTAGGCGTGCACTCGTATGGCCTGCATTAATACCCTCCTCTTGGTAATAAATAACGATCTATATACTCTACAATTATATCTTACACCGTTTTGGCCACCTGTATTCTCATCAATATCTGTGGGGTAGCTTGCTCCTGCCGCCTTCCTCCCCCAGGCCGAGAAATTTTGGTAGAGATCGTAACCGCCTGCTGCCAGCAGTGCCAGGACGCCCAATCTCAGAAGAAGAGGCTACCGGGCTGCTGCGTGAGTTATACGCCGAGGACCTGCGTTCGGGCGGATAGGTAGAGAATACGACGCGAGCCTTCAGTCAGCGGCCCGAGGTGCTCAAAGCCTGGCGCGAGACGGTGCGCAATATCCGCTCTCACTTGCACTTGCGCCGTTACGAGTTGGTTACACTCGCTGCAGCCGCCGCGATCGGATGTTAGTATTGAATGCTCGCCCACGGGGCGGTGCTCCGTCGCAATGGGTTCAGCGTTGACCAGATCAAAGCCATCCTGATCGACTTTCGACCGGCAGGTCTGGATGAGGCGGAAGTGGATATGATGGCTCTGGGGCGCGGTTTTAGCCTGGATCCTCATGCGGTGATCCAGATCGAAATCCAGAAACTGCGTGATCACGGTTTTACCGAGGCAGAAATTGTGGATGTTGCTTTGACGGCTGCAGTACGCAATTTTTATGCGCGCTTCTTTGATGCCCTGGGGATAAACCCCGACGCTCAGCTTCAGGATCGGGAGCCGGAGCTGTGGGAATTCATCAAGGGTTTCTCCGGCGCAGGCAAAGCGGGCGTGCCAGGCTGAGAGTAGCAGAAAGCAGGTTTACTTGGGCGGCGGTCCGGCGACCTGCAGGCGGTTGCCCTCCGGGTCGTAGAAGGTGGCGTAGGTCACCATGTTGGGGATGGCGACCACGTCATCGCATTTGACCCCGCGCCGGCGCAGCTCATTGACCGTTGCGTACACGTCGTCCACCTCGAATACCGCCGTGGCGCCGCCATCGCGCGGGGGCACGTCTCCCGGTCCCTGCCACAGGCTGATGGCCAGATGGGTGCCATTTTTCTCGCCGAACTCCATCCAGCCGACTTCATCGCCCATAAAGGCCGCCACCGGCAGGCCCAGGGTATCGTTATAGAATTTCTTGGCTCGCTGCCAATCGGTAACATTGTAAGATACATCCATCAGAGATTTAAACAAGCCGTCCATCGTGGTGAATTCCTCCTAATAAGACGAATTGATCATTTTAAAGCGATAGAACGTCTTTGCCCCTCAGATGTTGATCCCGAAAAAATCAAATGAAGATAAATACATTATAGGGAATCGGACATTAAAAATCAACTATATTCAAATTGGATTGGGGAGGGGTGGCCGAGAAATCCACGATGCTCGCGGGTAGGGAAGAAACGCCCGTCGTCCTGCCCCTTGCGGGCGGGTCAGGCGGCGCATAGGCGGCCACAAGGGCCGCGGCTGTAAATTATGGGGCGGGCACGATGCCCGCCCCTACGGTTAATTATTTCCAAACAGGTGACGCTCCACCAGGCTGCGGCTTTCGGCGCCCAGGGGTTGGATTCCCCGGGCAGCCAACTGCGCCAGGCCTGAGGCGTCCATCTCCAGGGAGCGGTCAAAGACCCGCATCACAACTTGCGCGTCGTCGTCGGCAGCCAGGCGGTTGATCGAGACCCCCGGGCAGCCGGTGCAGGCGTGGACCAGCATCAGCTCGCCCAGGGCGGTTGGGCCGTATTTCTTGCGCGTCTGCTTGCGGGTCAGTCCGATGGGCCGCATCAGCTCTTTGCAGGCGCACAGGCGGTCGCCGGACTGGTAGAGATCGACGTGCCGCGACCACAGGCAGTACGGGCAGTGGTTGCGGTTGAGCACGCCGGCCAGGGCCAGCGCCGAGGAGACATAGCTCCCGCAGCGCTTGCACATAAATCCGTCCTCGGCTTCAGAGCGGAAGAGGCGCAGCATGCCCTGGCGGGAAGCGCGGCTGTGCATTCGGGTGCGCAGGCAGGCTTCTTCGAGGTAAAGATCGGTGTAGGGGTCCCTCATGGCGCCCCACAATCTTCGCAAAGCCGAAGATAGCTTTGGTAACGGCGCGGGCTGATGCTCCCGGTCATCACGGCTTTGCGCACGGCGCAGCCCGGCTCTTCGTTATGCAGGCAGGTCCGCCCGAAGCGGCACTTGCCCACCCAGGGACGCATCTCCGGGAAGAGCAGGGCCACGTCTTCCAGATCCACATCCCACAGGCCGTACTCGCGCGCCCCGGGAGTATCCAGGACGGCTCCGCCGAAATCCAGGGGGAACAGCTCCAGCCCGGTGGTGGTGTGCAGGCCCTTCCCCGTGCGGGCGCTCAGCTCGCGCACGCGCAGGCCCAGGCCAGGCTGCAGGGTGTTGAGCAGTGTGGTTTTGCCCACGCCCGATTTGCCGACCAGCACCGAAGTGCGCCCGCCCAGCGCCTGGCGCAGCTCTTCCATCCCTTCGCCGGTAGTGGCACTCACCAGGAGCACCGGGTAGCCGGTGCGCCGGTATTCGGCCGTGACCGATTGGATCTCGTCGTTGAGCTTTTCGCCAGCCCCACCCACCAGGTCTAGCTTGGTGATGCAGACCAGGGCGGGCAGGTAGAAGGATTCGGCGGAGGCCAGGTAGCGGTCGAGCATGTTCCAGTGAGGCGGCGGGCTGGCTGCGGCGAAAACAGGGATTACCTGGTCCACATTGGCCACGATGACCTGCTCGAAGGCGTGCGCATCTGGCATGGGGACAGCCGTGCGGCGTGCCAGGCGGTTGCGCCGGGGGAGGACCTCGACGATCAGCCCGGTGCCGTCGCCGGCATCGTAGAAGCGGACGCGGTCGCCGATGGCTACCATGTCTCCGTGATCGATCTCCTTCACCTGGCGCACGCGGCGGCCGCCGGTAGAGGAGGCTGCCAGCGGATAGATCAGCTGCTTGCGCAGGCGGTTCGAAAGCGCGCAAGGCACCACCCGCTCGGGGGTGTGCACGTAATACAAGCCGGTAGATTTTTTATAAACGACGCCTTCGTCGTTTGCGTTTGAAGCGTTGTCCTTTGTACTCATGATGGCAGGTTCCTGTCAAAACGCCTGGCTGCAGCCGGGATGAACGCGCCGCAGGGAGGCGAGAAAATGGCGAAAAATGAGGATTAAGATAACAGGCAGCCAGCAGCCGGTTGCCGGCCGGAGGCAAGACAGATTGCCGCGCCCGGCCGCGGCAGAGTTCCCGGGCGAGGCGGGCAAAGACCGGATGAGAGCCAAATACTTGGGACATAATACAAAGTTCCTTTCCGGGGGTAGATCCCCCACATAA
>JAMCRR010000066.1 GCA_023381565.1 Chloroflexota bacterium | reverse complement strand
AATCATCCTGGTTCCCAATGCCTGTGAGATCGAGCAGAACCGCATGGCGCAGCTGCGCAGCCGCGCTTACGAAAACATGCTGGCAGTGGCTCTAGCAAACTACGCCGGGCCCCGAGACAAGGGACATGGATTACCAGGCTGACGACAGGGTTTTGACCTTCTCCAACCCGGTCGACAAAGATTTGACTGTCTCGGCGACAGTTGCCGGCGCTTCGATTCTGGGTGAGACCCCGATCAGTAGTCTGGTCTGGTTCGGCTCAGGACAGGACGGCAACGCCCAGGTAAGCTACCAATGCCAGGGCAACACCTTGCAGATCGACCTGCCTGCCGTGAGCGGTGGAGCTCAGCTGGAGCCCGCCATATTTGACCGGGTGAGTCCCTGACCGTGGCCGGGTTGAGAGTGGCACTGCTGCAATTAAATTCTTGCGGCAATGATCAGCAGGCTAATCTAGAAAAAGGGGAGACTTACTGCCGCCAGGCCGCGGCGTCCGGTGCGGATATCGCCGTTTTCCCGGAGATGTGGAATATCGGTTACACACCCTATTCAGAGGACGTCTGGAAAGACGATTTTAACCCCTTCAATCCGGCTTATGGTGAGCTGCAGAAAGCCTGGCAGGCCCAGGGCGTCAGCCGGCAAGATGAGTTAATCCGCCATTATCAAGGTCTGGCACAAGAATTGGAGATGGCCATCGCCGTCACCTACCTGGAAAAATGGGAGCCTGCCCCGCGAGATACTGTCTCGCTGATTGACCGCCATGGTGAAATCGTTATGACGTACGCCAAGGTGCACACCTGCGATTTCAGCCTGGAGGCATCTTGTACACCGGGCGATGAGTTTTTTGTTTGCACTCTGGATACGCAGCGCGGACCCGTACAGGTGGGGGCGATGATCTGCTACGACCGCGAATTCCCGGAAAGCGCCCGTCTCCTGATGCTCAAAGGGGCAGAAATCATCCTGGTTCCCAATGCCTGTGAGATCGAGCAGAACCGCATGGCGCAGCTGCGCAGCCGCGCTTACGAAAACATGCTGGCAGTGGCTCTAGCAAACTACGCCGGGCCCCGAGACAAGGGACATTCTGTCGCTTTTGATGGGATCGCCTTCGATAAACAGGGCTCGCGCGACATGCTTGTCGTTGAGGCCGGAGAGAACGAGGGTGTGTTTATCGCCGAATTTGACCTGGACCGACTGAGAGACTATCGGGAAAGAGAAAGCTGGGGAAACGCGTACCGCAAACCGAGAGCCTACGGAGAGCTCGTCTCGGAAGAAGTCAGACCGCCGTTTGTGCGTAAGGAATCTCGTAGATAAACAAAATACGCTTTAGAACGCGGATTGGCGCAGATATACGCGGATTATATGCAAGGAATGAAATCCGCATGTTCGGCGGTAATCCGGGTCCGATAGAAGTCATGGGGAAAAATGACGACTAGTATATAAATGGGATCAGTCGCCAGGTGTGCTGGCAATATTGCCGGTAATTCTCGCCAAATGCAGTGAGCAGCATGGCTTCTTCTGTACGAATGCGCCGGCTGTAGATAGCAAGCATCATCACCGCCACAATCGCCACGGCAATCCAGTCGGCCAGAGCAAGGCTCAATGCAACCCACAAAAGGATCGTCCCCAGATAACCAGGGTGCCGGATCACGCGGTAGGGTCCCTGGGTGATGATGTCCTGCTCATCGCCGATCTTGAGTTTCCGCGAGTAATAGGCGCCCAGCACGCGCATCGACCAGATACGCAGCCCCAAACCCAGCAGCATGATCACCAGGCCCACCCAGCCGGTGAGCACCCAAGAGATGCGCCCAATCCCGAGGAAGTTAAGAGCCAGGGGAAGAATCAGCGCTAGAGCAAACGAAATCCCAATGAACGTCGTTCCGGATTTATCATAGACGGTAGCTTCGAGGCTTTTTGCCGACCGATCTTTGCGCAGGAAGGCTTCAACGGCGAAGAAACCGATTACCAATAAGCAGGCCAGGATTGCCTGGATCATTTGACCGCCTGATCGTCGAGCCGATCGTGAACGAACGCTCCAGCCCTCTCCCAGGCCAATTGTGCGGCCTCTGCATGATAGGCATCGACCCTGGATGCCGCCATCCAATCCTCAGACTCGGCAAAGGTCCCCAGGCAGGCTGCCGGTGATCTCGAGCAATCCTTCATCCTGGTTGTATAGAATCCGGTCACAGCTTTGATTGTCTCCGGCATTACTAAGGATGACCACAACATCAAGGAACCCCCAGGGAGAATCCAATCACACCAATCGACCGATCATCAAGCGCATTCCTCCAATGGGCAGGATTAATATCAGGTGCACCCCCAGGCTGATCGCGAAAATTGCCGCCGCGGTATACAACGCCCGATTTAGCTCTGGGGCGAAATTGGCCAGCAGCCACGGTCCCGCACCGGCCAGCAACGCTAACCCCAGCAGCAGAATGATCGAAAAGCCCAATGGCAACCAGCCCCTGCGGTCTGAGGCTGAGGGGAACATCGTGCTGCTCACGGCGAATAAGAGGTAGAACCATAACCAGAAATCGGCTTTCGCCGGAAGTCGCGAAATGCCGTCGCCGACAGCCGTCCAATCGCCGGCCTTCAACGCCGTCCAAACCGGCTCGATGGCCAATTTATTCAATCCCACGAAAGCGATCAATGCGCCGCCAACCAGGAGCGGCGCGAAACCGATCAAGGCCTCCCTCAGGAAATCTGTAGGAGCAGTCTCCACAAACCCCATGCGCAGCCTCCCCTTCGGGAGGAGTTTGGGCACCAGGGAGAGCCTGCCCGTCCGCACCCCCAACAGTCGCGCGGCGGCAAAATGGCTGATTTCGTGTAACGCAACGCCAGGGAGAAAAATCAATGAGAAAATCAGCAGTGTAATCCCCGGGCGGCGCGTGATCAGCAAGAGGAGCCTCTGGATCTCGATGTGAAGCCGGTTCTGGATAAAAAGAAACGGCGCCAGCGCCAGCAGAAGCCATCCCAGGCCGCCCAGGGGAAGCGCCTGCAGACCGGCCAGGTTCACCCCACAGCAGCCTGGACGATGGCTGTGAAATCGGGCGTCTTCAGGCTGGCTCCGCCCACCAAAGCCCCGTCGATATCGGGCTGCCGGAAGAATTCGGCAGCGTTTGCCGCCGTCACGGAGCCGCCGTACAGGACGCGCACTGCCTGGGCGGCTACCTCGCCATAGAGCTCAGCTAGTGGTTTGCGCACGTATGCCGCAATCACCTGGTTAGCGCCCTCAGCCGTGGCGGCTCGGCCGGTACCGATAGCCCAAACCGGCTCGTAGGCGATGACTAAAGTTGGCGCCTGGGCGGGTTCCAATCCCTGCAACCCTTCCTTGATCTGCCGGGTGACCACGGCTGCCGTTTGCCCGGCTTCGTTCTCGGCCAGGGTCTCACCGACGCACACGATCGGAATTACCGCGTTTGCCAGGGCAGCTTTAACCTTCCGGTTGACTGTGACGTCTTTTTCACCGAAGTAAGTCCTCCGCTCTGAATGCCCCAAAATGACGTACTTGCAGAGCTCAGCCACCATCCCAGGCGAGATCTCGCCGGTATAGGCGCCGGAATTCTCCCAGAACATATTCTGCGCTCCCAGACCGATTTCAGTTCCTGCCAGCATGGCTGAGACGGCCAGCAAGGAGGTAAACGGTGGGCAAATCACCCGTTCCACCTCGGGGATTGCCTGCAGTCCCGGCACCATGTCGGCGATCAGGACACGTGCCTGCTCGATAGTCTTGTTCATCTTCCAATTGCCAGCAACAAATGGTTTTCGCATACATCCCTCGATAAATCTGAAATGTGGTCGGCTACTCGCGTTTTAAACGCTGGGTCATGTTATCCTATGAACCTGCCTGGAGGCGGCGCTGCATCTCCAGACGTTGCAGGATGCTCGACCCGGCGATCATAATATAACTCAATGCATAATACGCCATGCCCGGGACGATCACTTTACCCATGGTCGTATCCCAGAGCTTGAGCACCGTGAAGAGGGCATAACCGGCCAGCGCCAGCTCCCCCCAGACCACAGGATTGATCGGCAAAGCATACTTATTCTGGGTCCAATTTCCCTGGCGACCCCGTAAATTAAACTTAGGCGTGCGGTTGAATACCCCCCCCTTGGTAAATATGCCCGAGATGACCGCAAACCCTTCATTTAGCGACATCCCCAACCCCAACATGAGCAACGGTGGCAGCCGGACAAGACGGTCCCAGAAACGGGGCAGGTGGTTTGTCCGTGCGATCGTGTATAAGAGAGGTGGGCCCAGGCTGGATAAGATCGTCCACGAAAACAACGTCATGAAATGTCCGGCATAGAGCGCGATTGGCAGGGTTAGCAGCAAGGTGAGGATCATGAAGGGGAAAGGCACATACATAGATAGGTGCATAATCGCCATCACCCGCTTCTGCCAGGGTAAATCAGATTTGAGGATCGTGCCTCCCAGCTTGCGCAGCGTTTGGGCGCTGCCTTTTGCCCACCGGTACTGCTGTGTTTTGAAAGCATCTACCTGGGCAGGGACCTCGCCCGGAACCACGATATTGGGGTTATAGCGGATTTGCCATCCCTTCAACTGCGCCCGGTAGCTTAGATCCAGGTCTTCGGTCAGGGTATCGATCTGCCAGCCGCCTGCATCTTCAATACAAGCTTTGCGCCAGATTCCGCCCGAGCCGTTGAAGCCCAAGAAGAGATCCGAGCGATAGCGCGCGTTCTGCTCGACAATAAAATGAGCATCGAGTCCGAGAGATACGGCGTTGGTCAGCAGGTTGTACCTCGAATTGAGATGCACCCACCGGCTTTGCACGCATCCCACTTTCGGATTGTCAAACCCGGCCAGTACAGAGCGCAGCCAATCCGGCGCCGGAACGAAATCCGCGTCAAAAATGGCCACGAATTCCCCCGTGGCATTTTTTAAACCTTCGGCCAGCGCGCCGGCTTTATACCCCGTGCGCACGCTGCGGTGGTAGATCTGGATATCCCAACCCTGCGACCGGTATTGCTCCACCAGCCGGGTAGCAATTTCTGTCGTCTCGTCGGTGGAATCGTCCAGGACCTGGATCTGGCAAAGCTCGCGGGGATAATCTTGCGATGTTACGGCCTGGAGCAGCCGCTCGATGATATTTTGCTCATTAAATATCGGCAGCTGGATGGTCACCCGGGGCAGATCGGCGTCTTTCACCCTTAGTTGGGGCCGTTCGGCAGGTCTTTTTGAAAACAGGTATAGAATGACCAATCCAAGGCTGTTAAATCCATAGATTGAAAGTGTAACGACACAGATTGTGTAAACGGCTTCCAGCACAACCACCAGGGTTGTCGCTAATGAATGGCTCATAAGCTCAGTGCCTCGATGCGGGTGGTAATCATCTCAATCCGAACAATCTCTCGCCAACCCATCTTCCGGATTGATGCTTCGAATAGGGCCAAAGAATTTCCTTATGCCCCTCCCCGGTTTTATTATAAACGATTTAATTCCAGCCTATCGATCCCCCACGCGGAATGAAGCCAATCTATTCTAAGTTAGCCAGGCTGTCCTGCAAACCAGAAATCAGCTCTTGTTTTTCTGAAGAAGTCAAAATGGCATTCCAATGGATCACAAGATATTGCAGCGGTGGCATCGACCCGCGAGAGATGACCTCAGATAAGCGATCGATACGGCGGTTACTCACGTTCTGCCAATCCGAGAAGTTCATTACCCTGCGCCCCTGGTCTACATCGCGTTGAATTAGCCATGAGAAGGGAGCGATATTGGAATACCAACGCCAGACAGTCAGGTTACTATGGCAATCGAAACACGCGCGCTGGGCAAGAGCTTTCGTCGTAGTGTTATTCCATACCGGCTCACTGACTACCGGCGGGTTCGTGTGGTTGCGCCCATAAGGAATCAATTGAATGATCCCCGCAAAAATCAGGCAGCCTGCAGCAAAAACCCCGATGCAAGTCAGGCATCCCCTTTTCATATTCGCCCCGTTCTCCAGCCTTTTTGATTTTATGGATATTCCCTTTAAACAAACCTGGATCGGTATGCCCCAAATTCCCCCAACCAAGACCTGTCCAAAGATCAGGTAGGGCGGCGAGGCGTCACCCCACCTGATCTTATTCGTGATGACAATGCCGGTTTAAGTCTATTTATCCTGCAGGGCAGCCACTCCCGGCAGCGTCAACCCTTCCAACATCTCCAGCGAGGCTCCCCCGCCGGTGGAGATATGGGTAATTTTATCTGCCAGGCCCGATTGCTGGATGGCCGCCACCGATTCGCCGCCGCCGATAATGCTCGTGGCGCCGCTGTCGGCGACTGCCTTAGCAACACCATACGTGCCCTTAGCAAAGGGCGGGAATTCGAACACCCCCATGGGTCCATTCCAGACGACGGTGCCTGCCGCGCTGACGACACCTGCGTAGGCTGCCACGGTCTCGGGGCCAATATCCAGAATCCTCCACCCATCGGGGACCGGCCCGGTCGGGATAACTTTAGATGCGGCGTCTGCCTTGAACCCATCGGCAATCACGACGTCCTTCGGCAAGCGGATCTTGGTTTTACCCGTTTCGAGCAGCTCGCGGGCGGTATCCAATACTTCGGCCTCAACCAGAGAGTCGCCCATCGCGTAGCCCTCGGCTTTGAAAAAGGTATTGGCCATACCCCCGCCGATCAATATCTGGTCGGCTTTGGTCAAAAGGTTGCGGATCACCCCGATCTTATCGCTGATCTTTGCACCCCCAAGGATGGCTACGAACGGCCGCTTGGGATCGGCCACCGCCTGGCCCAGGTAGCGAATCTCTTTTTCGAGCAAGAAACCGGCTACCGCGGGCAAATAGTGCGCCACGCCTTCGGTCGAAGCGTGCGCCCGGTGCGCCGAACCAAAGGCATCGTTCACAAACAGGTCAGCCAGCGCAGCCAGCTGTCGCGCCATTTCGGGGTTGTTCTTTTCCTCTTCCGGATGAAAGCGTGTATTCTCAAGCAGCAGGACTTCACCCGGTTCGAGCGCTTTGGCTGCCGCTTCGGCTTTCGGCCCGATGCAATCCTCGCAGAACTCTACCGGCATTCCCATCAGTTTACTCAAATAAGCGGCTACAGGGCGCAGCGAGAATTTCGCCTCCGGGCCGGCTTTCGGGCGGCCCAGATGCGAGGCGAGAATCACACTTGCCCCGTGCTGCAGCAGGTATTCGATGGTTGGCAAGGCTGCTCGAATGCGAGTGTCATCGGATACATTGCCATCAGAAATCGGCACATTAAAATCTACGCGCACCAGGACTCGTTTCCCATGCACGTCAACGTCCGTAACCGATTTTTTGTTAAACATTCCGGCCTCTTTAGAGTTTCTTCGCCATCAAAGCTGCCAGATCCGCCGTTCGGCAGGAGTATCCCCATTCATTGTCATACCAGGCGATCACCTTAACCATGTTCCCAGCGATGACCATGGTGGAGAGAGCATCGACGATCCCGGAGTGGGTATCACCCTTGAAATCCATCGAGACAAGCGGCTCTTCCGTATAACCCAAAATGCCTTTCAATGCGCCCTCCGAAGCTGCCTTGAAGGTGGCATTCAACTCGGCGACACTGGTCTCTTTTTCGACGGTCGCCACTAAATCGACGATGGACACCGTCGGGGTGGGGACGCGTAAAGAGAAGCCGTCGAACTTCCCTTTCAGGTCGGGGATCACCAGCGCAACGGCTTTGGCCGCTCCGGTAGTCGTGGGGATGATATTCAAGGCAGCCGCTCTCGCCCGGCGCAGGTCTTTATGAGCCAAATCCAGGATGCGCTGGTCATTGGTATAGGAATGGATGGTGGTCATCAAGGCGTGCTGGATGTGGAACTGATCGTGGACAACTTTTGCCGCCGGCGCCAGGCAGTTCGTAGTGCAGGAGGCGTTCGAAACGACATGGTGTATTTCGGGGTTGTATTTGTCCTCGTTCACGCCCAATACGATAGTGATGTCTTCATTTTTCGCCGGAGCGGAAATGATCACTTTCTTGGCTCCGCCTTTGTCGATGTGCACGCGCGCCCCGGGTTTATTCTTGGCCGGGTCGCCCTTCGCATCGGTGAACACACCGGTCGATTCGATGACGAGATCGACACCCATATCTGCCCAATGCAGGTTTGCCGGGTCTTTTTCGGCAAAAACACGCACGCGCTTGCCGTCGATCACCAGATCGTTCTCGGCGATCTCCACCTTGCCGGGAAAAATCCCGTAATTAGAATCGTATTTGAACAGGTGCGCATTCGTCTTGGTGTCAAAAAGGTCATTGATGGCTACGACTTCCAAATCATTGGCGTGGAAATCGCCCACTGCTTTTAGAATTTGCCGTCCGATACGGCCGAAACCGTTTATCCCAATGCGGGTTGTCATAACTTGCCTCCTGATAATTGAAAATTGATAAAGGAAATTGTACCATGTACTGGTACTTTCAATATCGATTTGCGATTTATTTCACAAGAACAATCAGCCAGCCAGGGGACCGGTACGATCGTAGAACAGGTCGATGATGACCTGGGCCAGCCGCTCAGGGTCATGACGCCAGGGATGTTCTGTATCGACCAGGTTAGCGCGATAAACTGGAACGAGGTGATCCAGGTCGGGCTCCGTCTCCACCCAATCGGATGCGTCGGGCAGTTTTCCCTCGAGCTGGTTATTGGTAATGACCAGATCGAAGGGCTGCCCACCGATATGTTTTTGGATGGTGCGGACGTGGTCTCCGGCGGTGAAGCCGTCGGTTTCCCCGGGCTGGGTCGCCAGGTTGCACACGTAGAATTTGAATGCCCGGCTGACACGCAGCGCCTCAGCCAGGTCGGGCACCAGCAGGTTCGGTAGAATGCTGGTAAATAGGCTTCCCGGGCCAACCACAATCAGGTCGGCGTTTAAGATCGCCTGGATGGCCGGGGGGAAGGCCGAGGGGTTGTTCGGCTCGAGCCACACGCGCCGGATGACCCCCGCCACTTTCGGGATCTGGCTCTCTCCCCTGACACGCACCTCTTTCACCACCCCGTCTATCATCACATCCGCCGAGAGGCAAATGTCGTGGAGCGTCGCCGGAAGCACCCGGCCCTGCACCGCCAGCACACGCCCCGACTCTGCGATCGCTTCTTCGAAGCTACCGGTAATATTGGTCAGGGCAGAGATCAGCAAGTTGCCCAGTGAATGGCCGTTCAACCCTACGCCTGAAGCAAAACGGTATTGAAAGAGCTGCGTCAGCAAAGCCTCATCGTTCGACATTGCCGCCAGGCAGTTGCGGATATCCCCGGGGGGCAAAATGCCCATCGTGCGGCGCAGCTCCCCTGAAGAACCCCCGTCGTCGGCCACCGTGACGATCGCCGTCAGGTTGTGGGTATATTCTTTAATTCCCCGCAGCATTGTCGAGAGACCGGTGCCGCCACCGATCACCACCACGCGCGGACCACGCTCGCGCCGCCGGTAGGCGGTGACCGTCTCGATAACCGGGCGCCCGGGTCGAACGTAAGGCCGCAGCAACGCGCGGCTCAATCCCCAGGCCCCCAACCCGATGATCCCGATCCCCAACACCCCGAAGACGACCGCCCTCAAGGTGCGATCCATGAAACGCAGTGAAAATGCCGAAAAGATTGGCAGCCACCAGGTATCTGGCGCTGTCCGGTAGATATCCAGGATGAGGATGGCCAGCCCGATACCGATCAATGTCGTTCCGGCTAAAACCAGGACGAACCATCGTTTGACACCCAAACCAGGCACCAGCCAGCGCAGCGTCTGGATGATCCTGTAGCGCACACGACGGTAAGCTGCTGCCAACCGGAGAGGCATAGTAATTCGATCATAGCAGTGAATCCGCGAGACGTCAACAATAATTGATGCCGAGGTCTCGACCTGCCCTGATCTCCTTTGGTCTGTTCCATGCAACCTATTCACCAGGAAGGTGGGGCCAAACCCGAGCGGTGATATAATATCTGCCAGTCAGTAGAATTTACTTCTTTATTGAAGGTGATGCGTTAAGTTAGATGCACAACAAACAGGCAAGTCCATTTTTTGAAGGAGGAATGTCGTGGAAACGCTCAAGTTACCAGGGCCGCGAGCTCGTCAAATCATCGAACGCGACCAGGCGGTCATCTCCCCTTCTTATCCCCGCGGCTATCCTTTCGTCATGGATCATGGGCGAGGGACGGAGGTCTGGGATGTAGACGGGAATCGGTTCTTAGATTTTGCTGCCGGCATCGCAGTAGTTTCGACGGGGCACAGCCACCCCAAGGTGGTCAAAGCAATTCAAGACCAGGCTGAAAAGTTCATTCATATTTCATCCGATTTTTATCACGAAAAATGGATCGAATTGGGGGAAAAGCTAAACGAAATCGCCCCGTTTAGCGAACCTGCTGTATCATTTATGACCAATTCGGGTACCGAAAGTGTGGAAGCTGCCATCAAACTGGCCCGCTACAGCACAGGCCGCAGTCAGTTTATCGGTTTCCTGGGCGGGTTCCACGGTCGTACCATGGGTGCCGTGACTTTTACAGCCAGCAAGCCAGCCTATCACAAGGGCTTTTTCCCATTAATGAGCGGTGTGGTGCACGCTCCTTTCCCCGATCCATACCGCCCAATTTTATTCTCCCAGCCTGGTGAGGATTACGGTGAGACGGTTGTCAAGTACATCGAAGATGAAATCCTGGGCAAAGTGCTGCCTGCCGAGGAAGTGGCTGGGATTTTAGTCGAACCCATTCAGGGCGAAGGAGGCTACATTGTCCCACCGGCAAGCTTCTTCCCCGCCCTGCGTAAACTATGCGATCGCCACGGCATTTTATTAATCGCCGATGAGGTGCAATCGGGCATGGGCCGGACTGGCAAGTGGTGGGCCATCGAGAATTTTGGCGTCGAGCCGGATATTATCTGTACAGCAAAAGGGATCGCCTCGGGGATGCCTCTGGGCGCAATGATCGCTCGCAAGAGCGTCATGACCTGGCCGAAAGGCTCGCATGGGAATACTTACGGCGGGAACCCGATCTCATGCGCGGCCAGCCTGGCGACACTTTCTCTCATCGAATCGGAATATCTGCAAAACGCGGCGAGCGTGGGTGAATACACCCTGGATGCACTTTCTGAAATTGCGGTCCGTCATCCTTCGATTGGCGTGGTGCGCGGCATCGGTTTGATGATCGGGATCGAGTTCGTCAAAGATCACAAGAGTAAAGAACAGGACGCCCGGCTGCGCGACCGCATCGTTGACCTGGCTTTCAACCGCGGCCTGCTCACTCTGGGCTGCGGCAAGAGCACGATCAGGATTTCGCCTCCATTGAGCGTTTCACACGCCGAAGTGGATGAAGCCCTGGCGATTCTAGAAGAGGCGATCGCTATCGCCGAAAACCAGAACCAACCCGAGTATGCTGCCTGATTTTCGTGTTCGCCAGCGAGATTATCTGCTCGAGATCGCTCGGGCACTGACCCAGGAGCTTGACCTGGAAAAGCTCCTGGGTCGAATCTTGAATATCTCGATCGAGATGCTGGCGGGACAGGCCGGTTTGATCGCCTTGCGCAACGAGGAGGGTGGCTGGCGGGTATCGTCAACCCAGAATATACCCGCTCCTTTCTCAGCGTATATCGAGTCCCTCCTGGGACAAATCCCCGACCAGCAAGATCCATCATCTTTCGAGATCCGCGAGATCAACCGGATCCTCCAGGATCTGACCTATATGGCCAGCCTGGGCATGCTGCAGGGGGTGGGTTTGCCGCTAATCGCCCATGACGATGTGATTGGCGTGATTTTCATCTTCCGCAACTACCCCGACATTTTCTCTACCAACGATCGCATTTTATTGAGCAGCTATGCCAACCAGGCAGCCATTGCCGTACACAATGCGAAACTCTACACGCAGATCCAGCAGGAGAAAAAGCGCCTGGATGCCCTGCTGGATGCAGCAGGCGACGGCATGCTCATCCTCACCACCGATCATCGAGTCGAACGCTGTAACGCCTCCCTGGGGCGCATGCTGGGGGTTTCTCCGCAATCGATCGTCGGAAAAAAGCACGACGAGGTGGTGGAATGGAGCAAACCACCCGAAGGCATTTCGTTAGACCAGGCGGAAGCCGGCGGATGGCCGCTGACCCCCAACGCGCATTTCTACGTTGAAGGCGATATCAAACGCAACCACCTCACTCCCCTGCCGGTGGGCATCACCTATGCTCCCCTCGTTTCCGAAAAGGGAAAGCTAATCAACATCATTGCCACCGTGCGCGATATTACCCGTTTCAGACAGGCCGAAGAGATTAAAAGCACCTTCATCTCGATCATCAGCCACGAGCTGAAAACCCCGGTGGCTTTGATCAAAGGCTACGTCGGCACCCTGCGCCGCGATGACGCCGTCTGGGACCGTAACGTTGTCCAGGACAGCCTGGCCGTTATCGAAGAAGAAGCCGACCACCTGACCGGGTTGATCGAGAATCTACTGGACGCCTCTCGCCTCCAGGCTGGCGGGTTTGCCCTTAAACGTGCAGACGTCTCGCTGGGCGAGCTCGCCCGGCGCCTGACGGAACGCTTCCAGACTCAAACCACCACCCACCAGCTCGTAGCGGATTTTCCGTCTGATTTCCCAATAGTCCTTGCCGACGAACAACGCCTGGAGCAGGTGCTGAACAATCTGATCTCCAATGCGCTCAAATATTCGACCGGGGGAGAGATCCGCATTCGCGGGCAGGTGCATACCCAACAGGTAGTCGTCTGTGTCAGCGATCAGGGGCCGGGCATCGCCGAGGAAGATATCCCTCATATCTTCGACCGCTTCTATCGCGCTCCAGAAGCAGTGCGGCAGACAAAAGGCGCCGGGTTGGGCCTCTTCCTGGCACGCGCCATTATCGAGGCGCATGGGGGGCGCATCTGGGTAGATCCTAAGCCTGACGGCGGAGCGCGCATCTGCTTCTCGCTGCCTCGTTCTTAACCGACGTATCCATCAACACGCTTCTCAGGGGGAGAAATTTATCGGGGCAATTCAATCTATTTCGATTACTGATTTAGTCAATCGATAAATGGTATAATTTTGTGTCATTTTATACTCTTTAGTGAGAGAAGTGTGTATGCCTCAAACCCGAACTACATGTCCCCGCTGCCGGCAGCCGGTTATGGTCGATGTCACCCAATTGTTCGACGTGAATGCCGACCCCCAGGCAAAGCAGCGAATCCTTTCCGGCAATTTCAACATCATCCACTGCCCAAGCTGCGGCTATGAGGGCAGCCTGGCCACTCCGCTCGTCTATCACGATGCAGAAAAAGAGCTCCTGCTGACCTATTTTCCACCCGAGCTGGGCATGCCGATCAACGAGCAAGAGCGCCTGATCGGCCCGCTGATCAACCAGGTGGTGAACAAGCTTCCTCCGGAGAAGCGTAAGGGGTATCTGTTCCGCCCGCAGAATATGCTCACCATGCAAACCATGGTCGAGCGTATCCTGGAGGGAGATGGAATTACCCGAGAGATGATCCAGGCGCAGCAACAGCGCCTGAACCTGATCCAGCGCCTGATGACCGTCAAAGATGATGAGCTGCCCGAAATCGCTAAACAAGAAGACGCCCTGCTGGATGAAAGCTTTTTTGCTCTGTTATCCCGTCTCATCGAGGCGTCTGCCGCAGGGGGTGATGAAAATTCTGCCAACCAGCTCGCCGCCCTGCAGCAAAAGCTCCTTCCTCTAACCAACACCGGGAAACGGTTGCAGGAGCAGGTCACCGAGACACAGGAAGCCGTCAAAAGCCTGCAAGAAGCCAGCAAAAAGGGGTTGACCCGTGAGAAATTGCTGGATTTAATCATCAAAGCACCGAATGAGACCCGCCTGAACGCCCTGGTTGGGATGGCACGCGGCGGCATGGATTATTCCTTCTTCGATCTGCTCAGCCAGCGCATCGACAAAGCCAAAGACGAGGAGAAGACCAGGCTCCTGGCTCTGCGCGAGCGCCTGCTCCATCTCACCCACGAGATCGATCAGGAAGTTCAAAATCAGGTGAGCCAGGCACACCAGCTTTTAGAGGAAATCCTAAAGGCTGAGAACGTCGAAGAGGCCACCCTGCAGAAAATCCCTGAGATCAATGATCTTTTCCTCGAGATCATCAAATCGGATTTGGAAGAGACCCGCAAGAAGGGGGATCTCGAACGCCTTAAGAAATTGCAGCAAGTGATGAGCACCCTGCAGAAAGCCAGCGCCCCTCCGCCGGAATACGCCCTGATCGAGGAGCTGATCTCAGCGCCTGATGACGAGCAGCGGCAGAAAATCCTGGAGAACCGTCCGGACCAGGTTACCCCCGAGTTCATGGATATGCTCAACAATCTGGTGGCGCAAACCCAAAACCAGGCGCGCGATGCAGACCAGGAATTGAACGGGCAGCTGGAGGCTGCTTACCGGTCAGCCTTACGTTTTTCGATGCAAGCCAATATGAAGAAGTAGGCGTGATTGTGAAAAGATCAAGGTGAAGGGATTGATTGTCCCTTCACCTTTTTTTTATTCATTCACCGGATTTTCGAGCCGCAAGCCGTGGCCGCGGATGGTAATAATATAATCATGCGCCGGATCTACCTGCGCCAGCCTGTCACGCAGCCGCCTCACCAGGGCATCCAGAGCCTGCTCCGAAACGCCCTGAGCATCGACTTCGCTCCAGATGGTGTTGACCAGATCTTGCCGCGTCACCACCTGCCCCTGCTGCTCGTAGAGAAGCTGCAACAGCCTGAATTGAGGCACGGAGAGCGGCGGGAGCACCTCTTGTTGCCCTACCCAAACCCGCCGCGAGCGGCTTTCCAGGTGGAGGAGCCGCCGGGGTTCTCCAGGAGCCAGGCCTCCATCTTCCAAAGGTACGGTGGCATCAGAGCTTAAGAACATAAATCGCTGGATGATGGCGACCTGCACCAGGTCTCCATCCTGGAGCACGATCGGGTCCACCAACCGCTGCCCATTGCATTGCGTCCCATTCTTACTCCCGAGATCTTCCAGGATGATACCATCGGGAGCTGGCATCAAGCGTGCATGGTATCGGGATACCTGACGGTCTGGGATGACAATTTCGCAAGAGGCATCCCGCCCGATCATGACCGTATGGCTGATCGACCAGCGTTGCCCGCTCAGAGGCCCAGTTTGCCCGATTAAAACGGGAAATTCCGGGTTATCGCGATCCATTAATTCTCCTCCGGGGGACCAGGTAAGATGAAAATAAAGAAACAGATAATAGCAATTTCTCTAAGGTATAATATAGCAGATAAGTGCCTTTTTATACAAGACTGGCTCTGTTGGCCGAGAGAGAAGCGGCCAAACGCCGAAAGGAAACCTCAGAGCCTATCATGTGCTTGATATTGATCTTGCCCGTGGAATTACATTATGCCTACCTCCATCAAACCGGGGGAAGTCCTCCGCGGTCGCTATAAGATACGCCGGATCATCGGCCAGGGAGGGATGGGAAGTATTTACCTGGCGGATGACCTGCGGCTCGAAGGCCGCCAGTGCGCGCTGAAAGAGGTCGAACACGACCGCACCATGCCTCCTGAGCTGGTCCGCCAGGCGCGCGAACAATTCCTACGGGAGGCAACCGTTTTAGCGCGCCTCGATCACCCCAACCTGCCAAAAGTCTCCGATTTCTTCTCCATCGGTGGTAGGGATTACCTGGCGATGGACTATGTTCCCGGCAAAGACCTGCGCACCTTGATGATTGAGGCACGCCAATCTAACCAGTTCCTCCAGGAAAATGACGTGCTGGGTTGGGCTGCCCAACTGGCCGATGCGCTCGAGTACCTGCACGGCCAATCTCCCCCCATCCTGCACCGGGATATCAAACCCAGCAATCTCAAGCTCACCCCCAGCGGACTGCTTAAGCTCGTAGACTTCGGCCTCGTCAAGCTGCTCGCTCCCGGAGAAGTGACGATTACCGTCCTGCAAGGCCAGGGAACGGCGCTGTATACCCCCCTGGAGCAGTACGGCGGAGACAGCGGCCACACCGGCGTGCAGAGCGACATCTATGCCTTCGGAGCCACCCTTTATCACTTGCTGACCAACCAGGCGCCGGTGGATGCTCGCGAGCGTTTTCTGGAACCCGAAAGCCTGGTCCTTCCGCGGCAGATCAACCCCATGCTGAGCGCCCGGACAGAACGCGCCATTATCTGGGCGATGAGCCTTCATCCAGACGAGCGTCCGGCGACCGTGTCTGCATTTCGCCAATCATTACTTGGCGATCTCAACCCGCCTATCCATCCCGCGCCGCATAAGCCGCGGGTGGTAGATTATCTTGATTCAGCGCCCGAAAAAACACTGCTGTGGATTTCCGCAGGGTTGATCGTGATCAGTCTGGTGGCCACCCTGATGCATTAGCCGGCTAACGCCGCATACGCCGCAGAGTGTTCTCCTCCAGCCAGGCACGCCAGGCTACTCCCGCTCCCCACCCGCACAAGACCCCCAAGAAAGTCAATCCTACGATCCCAGACCTTCCGGCAGATTGCAGCCAGCTTTCGCCACCGGGCAGGCCGGCCGCGAGGTATAGGTAAGCCACCAATCCGCCGAGCGCAGCGGATAGCCCCCAGCGCAGCCCCCAACGCAGTGAGCCCCACCACAAACCGAACAAATATATCAACGCGCTGCTTCCGCCGATGACCAACATGGCGATGAACCAATCCTGGAAGCGTGGATAGATGGGCGGCGCCGGTGTGGGGGTGACCAGGGGTGTTGGTGATGGGCTCAGCGTCTGGGTGGGGGTGGGCGTCTCGGTTGGCGGAGAGGTGGGGGCAATCGAAGTAACCCCGGCGCTTTCACCCTGCGAAACATCTAACTGCAAAATGTCTGAGATTGACGCCGGGTCGGCAGCTACACTGATCGACAACAAGCCGGGATTATCGATACGGAAAGCGCCGCGAGCGATGCCCTGAACGGTGGTAGCTTCAACCTGCATGCTGGTGGTCGTATCCCCGTTACGCGTCATGATGAAGCGGACAATCGTGCCATCCGGCACCTGGTGATTGTTATTATCCAGTATGACCCCCGTCCTCAAGGGGAGGGTGTCGCCTACCTTGAAAGTGGCTTTTGGCGTCGGCTCAGGGGTGGCTTCGCCCACCACGGTCATCGCTTGAGGCGTATCCAGGAAGAGTGGGATGATCTGGGCTGGATCGGGAGTAGTCGCTACGCTCAGATCGTAGCCGATCCCCGGGACCGAAACCGGGAGGTCTCCCGAGGGGGATAGTTCCTGGAACAGCACCCTGGCGGCAACATCTTGAAAAGCAGCAGATTTGCTGTAAAGGGCGTAGTAGGCGGTTAATTGCGAGATATCGGTGGCATCCAGGTAATAGGGTGCGTTGAAGGCGAAAACGATTACGTGTTTGTTTCCCAAGAGATCGGGCCGCTCAGAAAGCAAGCGCCGCAAGGCACCTGAGGCGGGCCGTTCTGGAGAGATATCCAGGGTAGAAAAGACCACCCAATTGGCTAGCTGGAGATCGTTCAGCAAAGGCGGGGGAATCGACGTATCGGTAGGGACGTAGTTCAGAACAGCAAGCAAATCGTTGAACGAATACGACGACAACCGTGTCGGGTTGATCCTTCCTCCGCTGGAGGGACCGTACAGCTTGACGACCACGCTCTGGAGGGCATCGACCGGCGGGTCGCTCGTTTGGGCACACTGCAAACACTGCTGGCTGGCAACCGAATCGGTAATAAAGAGGATGCGGTCTCGCTGGCTCGGGGGCTGAGGCAAGACGCTGTCCAGCTCTGCGGCGCCGGGACTCATCAGGGTAACGGCCTGGCGGGCGATATCGAAGGTAACCTGCTGCGAATCCTGGCTGTTTAAGTCGGCCAGGGCTTTTTCAGGCGGCACAACCTGTTGGATGTCGAAGGAGGGATACAGGTGCAGTTTCAAAGTCAGGATGCGAGTGACTGCGGCATCCACACGCTGCGCAAAAGCGGAGTCTTCGCGGTATTTCTGTGAGAAGAAATTCAGCGTCCTCAAGATCGACGTATAGCTGTCTTCATCTCCAGTCGATTGGAAATTATCAGCATAGAGAATATCGTTGCCGGCCAGAAACGCATCCCTGGCTACCTGGCGGATATCGAAAGTCTGCATCGTCGGATCGTAGAACCGGCGCACCGCGCGGCTGCCAAGGTCGTCAGTGACCACCACGCCCCCGTTCGTCCGCCATGTGGCAAATTCGTTCAACCCCAAAAGCTGCGCCAGAGCTGCCGCGTCAAAGCTAATTGGTTTGGTCGTCGCCCGGATGTTGCCCTGGAACCCCTGGTAGCGGATGTGGGAGACCAGCAGCCCATCTGTAACGGAGGCTGAATCCGGGGCATTCCCTGTGACATCGAAGAAAGGGTAGAGTTCGACCTGCTTGAGCTGTTCCAGCGACTTGCGCACCGTGGCAATTTCATCCTCAGGCAGGCGATCTGAACCGCCGCGCCCTGGGAAGTATTTGGCAATCACGGCAATTCGTTGATTGCTGCCCTGGTGGACACCGGAGATATAGGATTTCCCCATCTCGCCTACCCAATAGGGATCGCCTCCGAAGGTACGCGTCCCGAGACTTCCTCCACTTTCAGAGGGGAGCTGGTCCAGGACATCCAGAGAAGGACCCAGCAGCAAATTGATCCCCAGGGATTCAAGTTCCCTGCCTAAGACTTCTCCGGCTTTATTCGCCAGATCGGGCTGCCAGGTTGCGCCGATGGCCATCTCGTTGGGCAGCGTGGTCAGCCCGCTCAAGATCTGGTCGTTCGGAGATCCATCCCCTTCCTGAGAGATCCCAATAAAAAGAGGGATGTAATCGCCGGGAGCGGCATTCGCCTGCGGCGTGGCGTCACCGGGTTGGGCCGCAGTCCACCCATCCTGCTGGAGCTGGCTGATCATCTGGTAAGCGTCGCTGGCAGTCTTGTCAGATTCAGAAAAATTATCGTTTGCCGCGGAAAGGACCACCCCGCCTATATGGTGCTGGGTGATCAAGTCGTAAATCTGAGAGCCGTCACCGACCTGCTTTCCTTTAAACGTGACCAGGAACAATTGGGCGACCCGCTCTTCGGGGGTCATATTGTTGAGAATGGTTTGAGCTTCTGCTGATGGGTTCCCGATGCCCGCCGGCATATTTGCCAGGCTGGCTCCCGCAGGCAGAATCACCCCCCAGAGAATCGCCATCACGACCAGCAAGTGGCTGACCTGGCGCCAGCTTTTCACTGCCGCGCCTCCTCGTCCGGATATTGGCCCAAGCAGAAATTTCCCAGCATAACAATAATCAGATCAGGATTGCCCACAACCTCTAACACCTCTGCCAACATCGGATTTCTTTCGCCGTACAATGCCGGCGATGACGACGCCAGACCATTTTCTAAACCACCGGCGCTAGCGCTGCGTAAAAACATATTGTAGAATCAAGCGGCCTGGCACAAGCTTATAGCTCCACAAAATACGATTCTGCAGCGCGGTCGATCATCTCAGGAGTCATCGCCGGCTCTTCGGCTGTATACCGGGCAATATCCTGGATCTGGTCGCACAGATCCCGAGGATGAGAGGCACGCAGCTTGCGTCCGCGTTTGATGTACCATTCCTGGAGGAGATAGGCCAGGCCCTCGTCGTTGTACATCACACCTTTCGCAGCCGCTACCCGTTGGAAAATCTCGCGATATTCTTCATAAGATGGATCGCCGATCTCGATCTTGTGCCGCAAGCGCCGTAGAAAGGCTTCATCCACCAGGTCTTTTGGCGGGAGGTTGGTAGAAAATACCACCAGCACGTCGAAGGGCACTTCGATCTTGCGCCCAGTATGCAGGGTCAGGTAGTCGATCCGGCTTTCCAGGGGCACGATCCAGCGGTTCAACAAATCCCGCGGGCGCACTTGCTGGCGCCCGAAATCGTCGATCAAAAGAATGCCGCCATTGGCCTTGACCTGGAAGGGGGCTTCGTAGAATTTGTGCACGTCGTCGAATACCAGGTCCAACCCGGGTAGAGTCAGCTCGCCGCCGACCACGATAAACGGGCGGCGGATGCGGATCCAACGCGGATCGCGCCGTGGGGACGTGCGCAGCGCGCCGGTGCCAGAAGTAGAAGCGTCGTCATCGGGTGCGCGCTGGTGATTGACTGAATCGTACAGCTTCACCACCTGGCCGTCGACGTAGATCGCAAAGGGGATGTACATAGTCTGGCTGAGGATCAGGTTCCCGATGGCGCGTGCCACGCTGGTTTTCCCGTTCCCCGGAGGGCCGTACAGGAAGATGGATGTTCCGGAATTTACTGCCGGGCCGATCCGGTTGAAGGTCTTATCGGTCAGAACCAGGTCTGAGAGCACCTGGCGCATCATGCGGTTATTGACCAGCAAACGTCCCCGGCTTTGGCGCCGGAAGGCATCGTAATATACATTCAAGTGAACCGGGGTCGGTCCCGCATATTGGCTTCGCTCCAGGGCTTCACGAGCGCGCGCGATCCCCGCTCCGGTGATGGCATATTGGTAAGCTCCCTCACCCAGGCCCATTTGCGAGGATTTAATCTCGACCAGCTTCTCACGCTTGAGAGCTTCGACAATCTGATCGACAACACCTGTGAATGGGATCGCCATTTCTTCAGCGATCTTGAATCCTGTCATATACCCCTGGAAGTACAGGATCTTTAAAGCCAGGTCCTGCAGCCAAAGGGGTGAAAGGCCCACATCTTCAATACGGGTGATGGGGGGTGGCACGAAGCTTGGTGACGCGGGATGGCTGTTCGAAGCAGCACTACCGGCTGGGGTTGCGGGCATAGAACTCATGATCTTCTTCTCGATTCCCTTATTAGCGCCAGATCATACTTTTTGACCTTCGGGATATTCCTTGTAAATTATAGCACGTGGCGAACAATCTCTCCTTGCTAAATCCTGGCAGGTTCCGTATAATCAATCATCTATCTCTCCCAGATCGAACTCAGATACAATCCTTACGAATATCTATTCCGATGAAGATCACCGCTATCCTACCAGTCTACAATGAAGCCAAGACCATCCGTGAGATCATCCGGCGAGTCCAGGCCGTCGGGTGCGTAGATGAAATTCTAGTCGTCGATGACGGCTCCTCCGACGGCACTCGCGAAATCCTGGAAGAATTGAGCCGCGATGGTTCGATAAGAGTAGTGTTGCATGAAATGAACCAGGGCAAGGGGGCTGCCGTGCGGACGGGCATCCTCAACGCGACCGGCGAGATCGTAATTATCCAGGATGCGGACCTGGAGTACGACCCCCGTGATTATCCGGCTTTGCTAAAACCCCTGGAGGAGGGAATCGCCGATGTCGTTTACGGCTCACGCTTCCTGGGCGGCGCCAGGCGGCCAATCCTTTTCTGGAATATGGTTGCCAATAAAATTCTCACGCTGATGACCAACATTTTGTACAACAATATCATCAGTGATATGGAGACCGGCTATAAAGTCTTTCGCCGCATAATCATTAAAGATATTCCTTTGCATGCCCGCCGCTTCGATTTTGAACCCGAATTTACTGCCAAAGTGCTTAAACGTCGCATTCGCATTTTCGAGGTGCCGATCACCTTTAACCCGCGCGATTATTCTCAGGGTAAGAAAATCCACATGGGGGATGCTTTTCAAGCCGCCTGGACCCTGGTGAAGTACCGCTTTGTAGATTGAATTCATTTGTAGCCCGCACCTGGGGGTAACCAGTGCTTTTGGCTGCCAATCCTGGACAATTGGGGTAAAATATCGTTGACTTTATAGTCATGTTTTGCTATGATTCTGGTACGCAGGATGAACGCGGCATTCATCCATTGGAGAATGAACGTGCACGGGGGAGATAGTATTGGCTGCAAGGAATCCATCACCGAGGATATTATGAAGGAAATGGGTACGCCTGGGGCGCGTTTCAGAGCAGCATTGGAAATTGAAAAACCTCTCCAGGTCGTCGGTACGATCAATGCCTACGCTGCCCGGCTGGCAGAAACCGCCGGATTCCGCGCCATTTACCTCTCTGGAGGAGGAGTGGCAGCCGCATCGTTGGGGCTACCAGACCTGGGGATCACCACCCTGGATGACGTCCTGACGGATGTGCGACGCATTACCGATGCCGTCAGCGTGCCTCTTCTCGTCGACGTAGACACCGGATTCGGCAGCGCCTTCAATATTGCCCGCACGGTACGCTCATTAATCAAAGCCGGCGCGGCGGCCCTGCATATCGAGGACCAGGTGCAGGCGAAACGCTGCGGTCACCGGCCCGGAAAAGCAATCGTCTCCAGGGAAGAAATGGTAGACCGATTAAAGGCTGTGCTGGATGCGCGTACCGACCCCAGTTTCGTAGTGGTGGCCCGCACTGATGCTATTGCCGTCGAGGGTCTGGAAGCGGCGCTGGAACGCGCCTCAGCCTTCGCCGAAGCCGGAGCAGACGTGATTTTCCCCGAGGCGGTCACCGACCTTATCACCTATCGCCGCTTCGCCGAGACCACTCGCCGCCCAATCCTGGCGAACCTGACCGAGTTTGGCCTGACCCCGCTTTTTACCCTGGAAGAGCTGCGCGAAACCGGGGTTGGCCTGGCGCTCTATCCCCTTTCGGCGTTTCGCGCCATGAGCGCCGCCGCCCTGCAGGTCTACGACACCATCCGCTCGGATGGGACTCAAAAGCGAGCGATGCCTTTAATGCAGACGCGCGAGCAATTGTACAAAATCCTCGACTATTATGCGTATGAACGAAAATTGGATGAATTATTTACTAAGGAGAATGAAGAATGACACAGGAAACCGGTGTGACGGAAGCGCGGAAAAAGAAATCAGTTGCCCTTTCGGGCGTTCCGGCAGGTAATACGGCGATCTGCACCGTCGGCTCGAATGGGTACGAACTGCATTACCGCGGCT
Organism: Chloroflexota bacterium; assembly: GCA_023381565.1. Classification (GTDB taxonomy): domain Bacteria; phylum Chloroflexota; class Anaerolineae; order Anaerolineales; family Anaerolineaceae; genus JAMCRR01. Next base: position 19,538 of record JAMCRR010000066.1, on the reverse strand, counting down.
ATGATATTCATGACCTCGTGAATGAAGGGACCTTTGAGGAGGTGGCTTACTTGCTCATTCACGGAAAGCTACCCACCAAGTCTGAGCTGATGCGCTACCGCAGGATGTTGAGAGCCATGCGCGGTATCCCTGCGCCGGTCAAGGCGGTATTGGAAAGCATCCCGGCTTCTGCTCATCCCATGGATGTGCTGCGAACAGGGTGCTCTTCCCTGGGAACCGTGCTCCCCGAAAAGGACGACCATAACATCGAAGGCGCGCGTAACATCGCCGACCGGCTGATTGCCTCTTTCCCATCGATGCTGATTTACTGGTACCAGTATGCTTACCACGGCTACCGCATTGAGGTAGAAACCGATGATGCCTCTATCGCCGGGCATTTCCTGCACCTGCTTCAGGGGAGGAAACCCAGCGACCTGCACGAGCGATCGATGGACGTGACCCTCATCCTGTATGCCGAGCATGAGTTCAATGCCTCCACGTTTACCTCGCGCGTGATCGCCGGAACCGGCTCAGATTTTTATTCAGCTATCACCGGAGCCATCGGCGCGCTGCGTGGATACAAGCACGGCGGAGCGAACGAAGCCGCTATGGATACGATCCAGGGTTACCGCAACCCGGACATGGCTGAAGTCGAAACCCGCAAGGTTCTGGAGAATGGCGGCATCATGCCCGGTTTCGGACACCCGGTGTATACCATCTCGGATCCACGCGCCAAGATCCTGAAAGAGATCTCTTGCGGGTTGTGCAAAGATTATGGCGACGAGACGATGTGCGACATCGCCGAGCGCATCGAAACTGTCCTCTGGAAAGACAAGCACCTTTTCCCCAATCTGGACTGGTACAGCGCCGTGACCTACCACATGATGGGCATCCCGACAAATATGTTTACCCCTCTCTTTGTGATGGCACGCACCGCGGGTTGGGCAGCGCATATCATCGAGCAGCGCCTGGATAACAAGATCATCCGTCCGGCGGCTAACTACATCGGGCCTGAACCCATGCCCTACCCACCTCTGGACAAGCGCAACTAGCGGCAGAGCCTCCATGACCTCTGCGGCCGGTGGCATCCCTGCTCGAGCTGACCGTGTGCTGGTGGATATTGCGGAATATGCCGCCGGTAGCCAGGTCTTCAGCGCGGAAGCTTACCGGATCGCTGGGCTTTGTCTGATGGATTCCTTGGGCTGTGCCATGGAGGCGCTGTCCTATCCGGCTTGTACTCGGCTGTTGGGTCCTATCGTCCCCGGTACGATCGTCCCGAACGGCGCCCGCCTACCCGGTACGCAGTTCAAATTAGACCCGGTGAAAGCCGCCTTCGACCTGGGCGCCATGATCCGCTGGCTGGATTACAACGACACCTGGCTGGCAGCCGAATGGGGCCACCCATCGGATAACCTGGGGGGCATCCTGGAGGTCGCCGATTGGCTCTCACGCAGCGCGCTTGCTGCCGGCAGACCTGCCCTCACGATGCACGACGTCCTGACGGCTATGATCAAGGCACACGAAATCCAGGGCGTCATCAGCCTGGAGAACAGCTTCAACCGCCTTGGGCTGGATCATGTGCTGCTGGTCAGGGTAGCCACCGCTGCCGTTACGGCCGGGATGCTGGGCTGCAGCGTCGATGGGCTTGTGGACGCAGTCTCCAACGCCTGGGTGGATGGGGGTAGTTTGCGGGTATACCGCCACTCCCCGAACACCGGTTCGCGCAAATCGTGGGCAGGTGGCGACGCATCCAGCCGGGGGGTCTTCCTGGCGTTCCTGGCATCCAAAGGCGAGATGGGCTATCCTACCGCTTTAACGGCGAAAACCTGGGGGTTTTACGACGTCTTTAACCAGGGCAAAGACCTGCAGGTCACGCGACCGTATGGATCATACGTGATGGAGAATGTGCTCTTCAAGATTGCTTTTCCCGCCGAGTTCCACGGCCAGACGGCTGTCGAAGCTGCAGTACAGCTTCATCACCTGGTGAAGGACCGCCTGGAGGAAATCGACCGGGTGGTAATCACCACCCAAGAATCGGCTATGCGCATCATCAACAAGACCGGTCCCCTGCACAACCCGGCTGACCGCGACCACTGCATCCAGTATATGACCGCCATAGCCTTGATTTTCGGTACGCTCACGGCTGCCCACTACCAGGACGAGGCGGCAGCAGACCCCCGTATCGACTCCTTGCGCGAAAAGATGGTGTGCATCGAAAATGAAAAATTCAGCCGCGATTACCTCGACCCAGAGAAACGCTCGATTGCCAATGCCGTCCAGGTCTTCTTCAAGGATGGCACGCAGACCGATAATGTGACCGTTGAATATCCTTTGGGCCACCGTCGACGGCGCCAGGAAGCTCTGCCCCTCCTGGAGGCCAAGTTCATTACCAACCTGCTTCGCCGCTTCCCACCAGAGAGAGCTAACGCGATTTTGGAGCTGTGCCGCAATCAGGAACATCTCGAAGCTACCCCGGTGAACGAATTTATCGACCTGTGGGTGATCTGAAGATATAATTAATCTCATGATCGACCTCATCGCTTTCGACGCCGATGACACCCTATGGCACAACGAGCCGTTTTATCGAACCACGCAAGAAAAGTTCAAAAAACTGCTTTCAGCCTATCTCGATGAAAGAGAAATCGAGGGGCGCCTGTTCCAAACCGAAATGCGCAACCTGGAGCCTTTCGGTTACGGAATTAAAGCTTTCACGCTTTCCATGATCGAGACGGCCGTAGAGTTGACCGGCGGACAGGTAAAGGCAAGCGAAATCCAGCAAATCGTGGGGTACGCCCATGAAATGGTCAATGCCGAAGTGCGCTTGCTGGACGGCGTGCCCGAAGTGCTGGCTGCCCTTTCGAAATCCTATCCCCTGATGATCCTGACAAAGGGCGACCCCCTCGACCAGGAGAGAAAATTGAGGCGCTCGGGGTTAGCTCCTTATTTTAAATATTTCGAAATTCTCAGTGATAAGACGCCACACGGTTATGCCGTCACCCTGCACAAACTGCGCATCCAGTCGGAATGCCTGCTGATGGTGGGGAATTCGCTGCGGTCTGACATCCTTCCCATCGTCGAAATCGGCGGTATCGCCGTTTATATCCCCTATCCTCTAACCTGGGATCACGAGATTGCCCCTCTGCCAGAAAATGACCGGAACTCGTACACGACGCTCGATAATATCCGCTTGCTGCCCGAGCTGATAGCCAGATTAAGTCCTGACTAGTCCCCCCGTTATCCGTTTTCTTCTTATCCGTAAATCAACCTGAAACATACTTACGGTACCCCCTGGAAGGGGGCTTGCACCGACCTTCGCGCTCAAAATTAGATCTTACCAGCCTGCCTGCTCCTGTGGTTTCGCCGGGAACAGGCCCCGGCATACGGATGGCAGAAAGGCGAAAAGATGATTAGAAGGTTTTTTGAGAAATATAAAGTTCCCTTATTCATCATCGGTGGCATTATTATTTTTACCGGAAGCATGGGGCCAAAGCTGCTTAATGACACCGGGCTGGAAAATTTATATGCCTATCAAGCGCAGACCTTCCTCCAGGGGCGGTTAGATATCCAGAATGCCTCCGAGCAATTGGACGATATTGCTATTTACAATCAACATTATTATGTCGTATTCCCTCCATTTCCGGCGCTGGTACTCTTGCCTTTTGTCGCTCTCACCGGTATCGAAAATACCCGGCCGATGCTGGTTGCAATTGCTCTTACCCTGCTCAACTTCTACCTGTTCACATCCATCCTGAAGAAGGTTGGCGCCCAAAAACAAACCATCCCCTGGCTGGTCGCCGCCTTTTTTCTGGGGACCGGATACTGGCTCGAATTGTGTTGGAGCACCACCGTCTGGCATTTTGCCGAAATCGTGGCGATTACTTGCTTGTTACTGGCGCTCAATGAAGCATTTGGAAAAGCGCGCGGCGTGCTGGTAGGTTTTTTCTTGGGGATGGCGGTGCTCTCGCGGCAAAACACAATTTTTAGTCTGATTTTCCTCTGCATCATCTTGTGGCGTGTCTCTTATCCATCCGCCCAGAATAAGAATAGATTGCTCAATCAATTTGGGATGTTTGCTGCCCTCGGTATTTGGGGCATTTTCTATCTTTACCTGAACTGGTCGCGGTTTGGCAATATTTTCGATACGGGTTATGCTTATATTTTGACAGCGCCCGGGTTTCTTCAGGAGCGTTTAGCAAGATATGGCCTGTTCAATATCGTGTATATCCCCTTCAATTTTATATATTTGTTTCTTCAGGGATTCCAGGTTCAATTTGATCCAGCTAACTCTTATTTAAGCATTACGAATACCAGCCTGTTTGGCACCTCACTGACTTTCGCAAGCCCATTCCTGTTGATAGCTTTCTTCGCAAAGTGGGAAAAGAAATACCTTAGAGCCGCCTGGGTATCCATTGGTTGCACATTAGTCCTCATGCTTCTTTACTACAATAATGGCTGGTGGCAACTCAATGCCCAGCGATTCACCCTGGATTTTATGCCAATCCTCATACTACTGGTCGCTTTCGGCATGCAGCATGTCGATAAAAGAATAGTTCAGGCGGCAATTGGATATTCGGTGGCTCTCAATATCATCGCCTTATTTATCGTTCCGCTTGTGGTGATACTTACGAACTTGAGTTTACCTTTTTGAGATGGTTGTGCCCTCGGCATACATAGGTCAATGCTGTGCTGCTGCCCATCAATCTAGTTTTTAATATTGAATAGAAATTTGCCTTTTGACCCGGACCCCGCAAATGCGGGAAAAATCACCTCCTGGGCCCGTGAATATTGGGATGCCGTACATCCATATTCGGCAGGAGGCGCCTACGTCAATTACATGATGGAAGAGGGGCAGGAGCGGATCAAAGTGACCTATCGAGAAAATTTTAGCTGCCTGGTCGACCTCAAACGAAAGTACGACCCGGATATTTTTTTCATATCAACCAAAATATTCGACCAAGTAAGGTTGAAAGTCTGATTGATGAGCGGGGTTTCACCCATCACTGAAACCCAGCTCCCTTCTTAAATTTTCTTTATGACGACCCTGGCAAAGATAACCGCCGCAACTCATCGCCTGGAATGCTATTTCATTTGACTTTCCAGGGTGAAATGGATATTATAGAAATTGGGTCTGGCGTTATCGTCATTGTTCGCTCACTATTCCCCCTTCATCACAGAACCACTATAGAATTGCCTCCCTTCCAGATCGGAAGAATCCTATCAGGCGTCAACAAGCCGGATTCGCCAATCATTATTGATAAATTAATATAGCGAGAACGACTCGCCAAGAAAGGAGGGCAGCACTTACCGTTGTGATCTTGATCGTTCCATCCAGCCTGCATGTGTATCTAGGCTGGAAATTTGCTAGTCCGGCGATTTGCAGAAAGGGGTAAAGATGAAAAGAATTGCTTTAACCTTGGGTGTCGTCATCGTCTTGCTGGTCGCCTCCTTTGGCACAGCTAGTGCCATTACCAACGGCCAGCCTGATGGAGAAGCCCACCCGTACATCGGTCTGCTCGTCTTCGATGCTCCGAATGCCAGCGGTGTTGTAGGGCCCGCCTGGCGCTGCACCGGAACCCTGATTTCTCCAACAGTCGTATTAACCGCCGGTCATTGCACCGATGGCGCAGTAGCTGCTCGGGTCTGGTTCGATGCGCAGGTCACCGATCCGATGTATCCTTTTGGAGGGGGCACATCCATTGAAGGCATGCCTTACACCGATCCTGATTTCTGCATCGGCTGCGGGAATGGCCTGCCCGGTTTTGATTCACACGATGTCGGTGTGGTCGTCCTTTCGGAAGCTGTTACCGATCGAGGATTTGGCGTTCTGCCTGCCGAAGGTATGGTGGATACCCTGAAAATGAACACCGAAATTTGGTCGGTGGGATACGGCGTTCAAATGCAACTACGCGGCGGCGGTCCACCAGTCTGGACCGGCTCGCTGACGCGTTTCTTCGCTCCATCCAATTTCATTAACAGCAACGACGTGTTGAGCGACATGTTCCTCAAGCTCTCCGCTAACCCCGGTCAGGATAAAGGCGGCACCTGCTTTGGGGATTCGGGTGGACCGAACCTGCTGGGAGGCACCAACATCATTCTGGGCGTGAACTCTTTCGTCACAAACAGCAACTGCACGGGTGTGACTTACTCTAACCGCGTCGACAAGGCATACGCTCTGGATTTTATCTACGGATTCTTGGGGGATTAATCCGGTAGAAGGCAAGGTACCTGCAGACCAAATCCTTTGAAGGATCTGATGTATTAAAGGGTTGAGGTTCAATTCCTCAACCCTTTAGAATCAATTCTAAAGAGCCTGCTATTTCAGACCATAACTTGAGGTGTGGGAAGATGATTAAAGTAAAGCGAATCTACGATGCCAGAGATAACCGCGAGGGCCGCGGTTTTCTGGTTGAACGATTATGGCCACGCGGCATCAGGAAAGAAGATCTGCACATCGACGCCTGGCTGAAGGAGATCGCGCCTAGCCAGTCTCTGCGGCAGTGGTTTGCACACGACCCCGCTAAATGGGAGGAGTTCCAACGCCGGTACCGGGCAGAATTGGATAGCCATCCAGAAACCTGGAAGCCTCTCCTGGAGGTTGCCCGAAAGGGTGATGTCGTATTGCTTTACAGCGCCAGGGACACTGTACATAACAACGCGGTTGTATTAAAAGAGTATTTAGAAGAGCAACTCTCCGCCTGAAGGGAACTTTTCATCAGGAAGAACCGTTATAATGGCATTGCCGGATAAATCCCGGCGGTCATCTGCACCGGAATACGACAAAGAGGTTTTCTTGAATACCATCGATCAACCTTTGAAAAAATCAACACCCATCAAACGCTGGATTGCACTTCTTGCTGCGCTTTTAATCCTGCTCGCCGCCTTCACTTTACTCGATTTCCGCTTATCGAAGAGTTCAAGCACGGTCAACTCTGAGGTAGCCTCCAGTCGCCAGGGCGATGCCTTACCGTTCGGGTCTTTCAACCCCGCGGCGACAGGTTTATACGTGGAGGGAGGAGGCTCTCTCGCCCGGATGGTGCAAAACCATCTTACGGGTTTGCTGCAGAACCAATCCCCGGTGGGCAGGGTCACTGCCATTAATGCGCCGGTCGACCGGATGGATATCCCTGTGCTCTACGTGGAAATCAAACCCGTGCAGCATTTCTACACACCGTTCTATACCCGCTCAGAGTACGAGCTAGAAGTATCCTACGCCTCGAATGGGGATATTTCTTTTCGCACGCAGGCAGTCACCCATTTCCAATCCAGCAACGGGGAGCCTGCCTTGCAGTATAAAGCCCACTTCAGCCTCACCGATACAACTTATGGGCTTATCTCTTATCCAGCCTACCAGAAATCCCTGGCAGATTTGCTGGAAGTGCAAATCCGGGACAATCACCAGAAGCAGATGGCGGATTGGCAAAGCAGCCCCTGACCCCTGCAAGCCGCCATCAGGAATGAGAGGCCAGCGCGGAGATTTGATACCGCGCCTTTCAGATCTTCCCACGCCGGGCGTTCTCGTTTTTATAAAATACCAATTGCCTGCCGGTTCCCGGGCGATTCATGATTGACATTTTCCCCGATAGAGCTACAATTGAATTATCGAATAAACGCTCGTTTTTCGAGCGATTCTTCGAGAAACATTGATGCATTCGAGGGAAACCTGTGCAGAATCCCGACGATAACCAGATTGCTTCCCGGCGTGACCGGCGGATCCAGCGCAAGCGCCAGGAAATCCTGGCAGCAGCCACACGCATCTTTGCTCAAAAAGGATACGCTGCGGCAACAACCAAGGATATTGCCAACGAGGCCGATATCGGCGAGAGCACCCTCTACAGCTATTTCGCCAGCAAGCGCGACATCCTGATTGCCATCGCCAAAGAAACCGGCGAGGTCTTCGACCGCAAATTCCAGGAAGCGCGCGGCCTGGAGAACCGCGCAGCCCTGGTGGAGCTGCTAGAAAACGCCATGGATATCTTCACCGAGCGGCTGGATTTCACCCGTACCCTGGTCGCCGAAGCCTGGATCGACGACGAAATCTTCGAAAATTATGTCATGCTGCGTTTGAAAACAATCGAACTGCTCATCGAAGCTTTTATCACCGACCGGGTAAGCTCGGGAGTTTTTCGCCCGGTGGAACCTGGTCTGGGTGCGCGCGCCGTGATGGGCATGTTCGCAGGCATCGTGATCCCGGTGTTGCGCGGGAATGAGGCGCCGTTCACTCCCGAGAAGCGCCACCAGATTGCGCAGGACGTCGTCGACGTCCTGCTGGACGGCGTTCGGGTACGCCATTCTGATTAGCGGTAGAGAGCGACCATGCTGAGACGCATTTCGGCTATCATCCAAAAAGAGCTGATCCAGACCATGCGCGACCGCAGCACGCTGGCTTTGTTCCTGCTCACCCCCCTGCTGCAGCTGGTGCTGTTTGCTTATGGCATCCACATGAACATCCAGCACATCCCCATGGTCGTCGCCGACCAAAGCCTGGATAACGCCAGCCGCTCTTACATGGATGCCATGGTCAACTCGGGTTATTTCGACATCGTGGGCAGCGTCTCCGGGCAAACGCAGGCCATCCAGCAAATTGATGAGGGTACAGCCAGCGTGGCGCTCGTCATCCCACCGGATTTCGCATCGAAAGTTGACCGGAACCAGGCGCAGGTCTTGCTGCTCGTCGACGGCTCAGATCCCTTTACTACCCAATCGGCCTACAATGCTGCCAACGTTATCGCCCAGGCGCACGCCGTCCAAATAGTCACCAACAATCTCCAAAAAGCCGGATTGGCAGCCGCCAACCTGAACCTCAACCCGTTGAATACACACATCAATATCCTGTATAACCCCGATCTGAAAGACCTGTGGTTTATCGTACCGGGGATGATCGCCATGCTCCTGCAGACCCAGACCATTGCCCTTACAGCGCTGGCCGTCGTCCGCGAGCGTGAGGCCGGCACTATCGAGCAGATTCTGGTATCACCCATCCGCGCCGGTGAGTTGATGCTCGGGAAATCGATCCCCAATCTGATCATTGCGATGATCAATGCTCTTACAATCGTGGCTGCCGGGCACTATTGGTTTGGCGTTCCGTTTGTCGGAAACCTTTGGCTGTTTTTCGGCCTGGCGCTGATCTACGTTTTTTCCGGGTTGGGCCTGGGTTTGATGATCTCCTCGGTCTCGCAAAACTCGCGCCAGGCGCAGCAGCTCACCATGATGATCGTAATGGTCGGGTTGATCCTGGGCGGGTTTATCTTCCCGCAGTACGCCATGCCCAAGGTATTGCAGTGGGTTGGCTACATTTTCCCACTGACCTATTTCATCCCCATCGCCCGTGGGATTGCCAACAAGGGTATGGGGATCGAGTTCCTGTGGGGTCAGGTTGCCGCCCTGACAGCCTACGTGGTTTTGATTCTCATCCTGGCCACCCGGGTTTTCAGGCAGCGGCTGGATTAAGGGAGACGTCGAATGCAGATCAGCCTGCAGCGTTTAAGCGCTCTCATCAAGAAAGAAACGGTCCAATTGTTGCGCGACCGGCGTACGCTGATCTATATCTTCGGTCTCCCGATCATTGAGCTGTTCCTCTTCGCATACGCCGTTTCGCTGACCGTAAACCACATCCCCACGGCGCTGGTCGACCAGAGCCACGACACGCACAGCCAGGATTTCATAAGCGCCATGCAGAACTCGGAATATTTTGATTTCACCCTGAATTTGCAGAGCGGATCTCAGGTGATTCGGGCCATCAACAGCGGTCAGGTCAAAGCTGGGCTAATCATTCCTCCCGATTTTTCCGCCAGTATCGATCGCGGCGATGCCAGCGTGCTGATCTTGTTGGATGGATCGGATTCGTTCAGCGTCCAATCCGGATACAGCGCGGCCAGCGCTATTGCCCAGAGCTTCTCGGCAGGGCTGACCGCCGAAACAGTCGACCGTTTAGGCAACGCGGCTGTCATGAATTTATCGATCGGATCTCTCCCCATCACCACGCTGACGCGGGTCCTTTACAACCCGGATATGAAAGATATGTGGTTTGTTTTGCCCGCCATCGCCGCCATGATCTTGCAAACCCTGGCTGTAGGCCAGGCGGCAATGGCTATGGTGCGCGAGCGAGAAGCCGGCACCATGGAGCAGATTTTGGTCACGCCGACCCGGCCCATCGAGCTGATCCTGGGAAAATTAATTCCCCTCCTGGTGTTGGTCATGCTGATTACCATGCTCATCCTGGTGGTCGGCATATTCTGGTTCGGAGTGCCATTCAAGGGAGACCTGGCGCTCTACCTGGGATTGGCGCTGTTGTTCATCCTTTCCAGCCTGGGCCTGGGCTTGCTGGTCTCGACCATCTCGGAAACCCAACGGCAGGCGCAGCAGATCAGCCTGGTCTTGATGCTCTTCAGCATGCTGCTGACCGGGATTCTCTACCCGCGCACCGCCATGCCCGCCGTGCCACAGGCTATCGGCAGCCTGATCCCACTGACCTATTTCATCCGCATCTCGCGCGCCATCATCACCAAAGGAGTTGGAATCAACATTTTCTGGAGCGATGCCGTCGTTCTGGTGGCCTACGGGTTCATCGTCATGATCATCGCCGCATTCAGCTTCAAGAAACGGTTGGATTGAAGTAAGAGAGCGCAGATGACAGAAACTGCTATCATCGCGAAAGACCTAATCAAGGAATTCAAGACCCGCAAAGGTAAGATCACCGCGGTAGACCACCTAACGTTGCAGGTCCAGCGCGGTGAGACTTACGGCTTGATCGGGCCGGATGGTGCGGGTAAGACGACGACCGTCCGGGTCATCCTGGGTTTGCTGCGGCGCACTCAGGGGGAGAGCAGCATCCTGGGCTTCGATTCGATGCGCTCTCCCTACCCCATCCGCGAGCGCGTTGGTTACATTGCCCAGCAGTTCGCTCTGCCGGCGGATCTGACGGTGATGGAGAATATGCAGTTCTTTGCCAGCGTCCAGCAGGTCAGTCCCGAGCAGCAGAAGAACCGCATCACCGAGTTGCTGGCTTTCGCCGGGCTGAGCGAGTATCCCAGCCGGCTGGCAGGGAAATTATCCGGGGGGATGAAGAAGAAGCTGGCGCTGGCGTGCAGCCTGATCCACGAACCCCAGGTAGTGATGCTGGATGAGCCTACCCTGGGGGTCGACCCGGTCAGCCGCAGAGATTTTTGGAATTTGCTGGGAAACCTGCGCACAGAGAAAGGGATGACCATCTTCGTCTGCACACCCTATATGGATGAGGCCGAACGCTGCAACCGGGTGGGCTTGCTCTATGCCGGCAAGCTGATCGCCGACGACACCCCTGAGATGGTCAAAAAGCGCGTGCCGGGAGCCTTACTCGAGTTTACCCCGCTGCCTTTTGTCCCGGCGCAGAGATTGGTGGAAGGAATGAAAGGCGTGCTGGAGGTGCAGACCTATGGCGCCAGGCTGCACGTTTTCGTCGACGATGCCCACCGGCGTAAGAACGAGATTTCCACTGCGCTGTCCGCGCAGGGCATTGCCCACGATGAGATCCACCCGGTGGAAGTCCGCATGGAGGAGGCCTTTATCAGCCTGATCCGCCGCGAAGCCGCCCAGGCCCCGTCTGGAAGCGACCTCGCCAGGAGGTCTACCGCATGAGCGCCCTGGCAGCCCCCGCATCTGGCCAACCTTTCCCAATTGTGGTCGAGAAGCTCACCAAGCGTTTCGGCAGTTTCACGGCAGTAGATAGTGTCAGCTTTGCGGTCAACCCTGGGGAAGTCTTTGGCTGGTTAGGCCCGAACGGCGCCGGGAAGACCACCACCATCCGCATGCTCCTGGGTCTGCTCAAGCCTTCCTCCGGCAAAGCCTCGGTGTTGGAGATGGATCCTGCCACTCAAACGAAAGCCATGCAGGCCAAAGTAGGTTACATGTCTCAGCAATTCACCCTCTATACCGACCTGACCGCGCGTGAAAATATTCGCTTCTACGGGCGGGTGTACGGTTTATCCCGCCAGGAGCTGGCGGAGCGCCAGGCCGAGATCATAGAAATGGCCGGGCTTACCGGGCGCGAGAACAGTCTCACCGGCAACCTTTCCGGTGGGTGGAAACAGCGCCTGGCGCTGGGCTGCGCTATCGTCCACCGTCCAAAAGTGGTCTTCCTCGACGAGCCTACCGCTGGAGTGGACCCCATCAGCCGGAGAGATTTTTGGGGGTTGATCTACGCCATGGCAAAGAAAGGTGTCACCGTGCTGGTGACCACCCATTACATGGACGAAGCCGAGCTGTGCCAGCGGGTAGGCTTTATCAGCCAGGGCCGGTTGGTTGCCATGGATTCACCCGCCCGCCTTAAAGAGACTCAAATGCGCGGCCAGGTTTTAGAGATCCATACCCCCGATCCCGACCGCGCCGTTCGCATCTTAAAGGCCGCCCAGCAAGCCGGCAAGCTGCCGTTGGACGAAGTCGCCCTGTACGGCGCCCAGATCCACGCCGTAGTGCCCAACGCCGCTGAATTCAAGGGCGCAGTCGTGCATCTCTTGAGATCAGAAAACGTCCCCGTCGAGTCGATCGACTGGATCGCGCCCACCCTGGAAGACGTATTTATTTCTGCGGTCAAACCCCGACAGATGGAGAGAAGACCATGAAAGCCAAATTAATCCTACTCAACCTGGCAATGATCCTCCTGGTGGCCTCGGCGAGCGCCTGCCAGGTTCTGAATATCACCCCTGCAGCAAGCAGCGCCCTCACCGCTTCAGGCACAATCTCGGCCGACAGCACGTATATCGCTCCCCAGATTGCCGGGAAAATCATGGAAATTAAAGTGGATAAAGGCGCTACCGTCAAGACGGGCGATATCCTCTTTACCCTGGATACCCAGGCCCTGCAGGCCAGACGTGTGCTCTTCCGATCTAACATTCAGGCGGCTCAGGCTGCTGTGGATGCAGCCACCCAGAACCAGGCTGCCGCCCAGATTCAGTATGATCTCGCCCTCCAAACCGCCCGCACCCAAGACAATTCGACGCGCCTCGATTCCTGGACGGCCGACCTGCCTAGTGAAATTACACAACCCGGGTGGTATTTCCAGAAGAGCGAAATCATGACGGCTCTCCAGGCGGAGGTGAATGCAGCCCAACAAGCCTATCATAACGAAACCGCAAACCTGGCTACCGTCTTGACTGACGCCAGTAATGCAGATTTTACAGCCGCCGAAAAAAATCTGGCGCAAACGCAGGAAGCTTACCAGATTGCTAACCAGACCCTGGATCAGGCCAAGCAGGCCAATAACAACACCGATCTTGTCGATGCTGCTCAAAAGAACCTCGACGCCGCAAAAGCCGATCTCGACGCAGCCCAAAATAACTACGACCAGATGTTGAGCAGCACGGCTGCTACTAACGTGCGCGAAGCGCGAGCCAGGGTTGCTGTGGCTAAAGACCGGCTGGACAATGCGAACTACGCTCTAGATCAATTACAGACGGGGTCGAATTCTTACCAGGTGCAGGCCGCCCAGAATGCGATCAGCCGGGCGAACACGGCTATTTCACAGGCTCAGGCGGGTCTGGCGCAGGCTCAAGCAGCCCTCAACCTGGTGAACATTCAAATCAGCATGGCCACAGTCACTGCGCCGGCGAGCGGCGTAGTTCTCTCTCGCCCCATGAACCCGGGGGAAATAGCTGCCGCCGGTGAAACGGTCCTCGAGATCGGCTCACTCGATACCGTCACACTCACCGTCTATGTCCCCGAAGATCAGTATGGGAAAGTCCAACTGGGACAGTCCGTTACCGTTACCGTAGATTCTTTCCCAGGGAGAACCTTCTCCGGAACCGTCGACTACATCTCTAACCAGGCCGAGTTTACCCCACGTAATGTACAGACCGTGGAAAGCCGCAGCACAACCGTCTATGCGGTGGACATCAAACTAAGCAACCCAGATCATGCCCTGAAACCCGGCATGCCGGCAGATGCTACTTTCTGATGGCGATGTTTGAATGGGTCGTTGCGATAGATTATGGATGATGGGTGGTTTAATTTGAGGGCTTGATGTCCCTGACCTTGAGCTGCAGGTTTACCTGGCCGGCGTATTCATTGCGCTCGAACGTATACATGAGATCCACGTGGCCGGGCAGGTTCCCCATTAAATGCCCCAGGCGGAAGCCGATGGCGTCATAGGTGATCTTGCCGTCGGTAACGGTCAGCTTCAGGTGCTTAGCATCTTTGCCGACACTCCGCGAAGACCGGACTTTCACATCGCGCGAAATAAACACCGGCTCCGGGTTGCCGAGCCCGGTCGGCTGGAGTTGGTCGATGAACGGCAGCAGGTTAGGGTGCAGGTCGCTCAGAGCAATTTCCAGGTCGGCTACCAGCACCGGCTGCAGGTCGCGCCCCCCTAATTCGCGCTCGGCTATGCCTTGCAGTTGCTCCAGGAGCTGCGGCAGGTTGGCGTTGGAGACGGTAAAACCCGCCGCCGCGGCGTGACCGCCGTGGTGCAGCAGCAGGGTGGAACATTCATCCAGCGCCTGAGTGATATGGAACTCAGGGATGCTGCGGCAAGAGCAGCGCGTCACCTCCCCATTCTCCGTTCCGACGATGGCCGGGCGGTAATACGCTTCCGCCAGATGCGAGGCAGCCAGGCCCACCACCCCGGAATTGAAGGTTTTATCGGCGGCAAAGATCAGCAGCGCCCCAGGCTCGCCCGCCAAAATTTGCAGCTCAGCTTGCCCTTCGATCTCCTGGGTGATCTGCTTGCGGCGTGTATTCTGCACCTCTAGCTGCTGCGCTAATAAGCCGGCCTCCACCGGATCGAGGGTGGTCAGCAGCCGGAAAGAAGCCAGCGCCGATTCCAATCTTCCGGCAGCGTTCAGCCTCGGTCCTAAGACATAGCCGATATCCCCGGCATTTACACGCTGCAGATCCAACCCGGCGGCCGCAGCCAGTGAAGCTAACCCCTGGCGTTTGGGCTCGCGCATGCGCTTGATCCCTCGCCGCACAAAGGCCCGGTTTTCTCCCGTTAGAGGCACGAGGTCGGCTACGGTCCCCAAAGCCACCAGGTCCAGCCAATCTTCGGCGTAGACTCCCGGCACGGGGCGTTCCTGATAGAGTGCCTGGACCATCTTAAACGCCAACCCCACACCCGCCAGGTCCTTTTCGGGATATGGGTCGCCGTCCTGTTTTGGGTTGATGACCGCCACCGCCTGCGGCACGCCGCGCAGGGGTTGGTGGTGATCGCTGATAATCAGGTCGAGGCCTGACGAAGCCGCATAGAGCGCCTCGGGCTGCGAGCGGATGCCGCAATCGACGGTGATGACCAGCTTAACCCCCATACCGGCCAGCGTCGCCAGGGCTTCATTGTTTAACCCATAGCCTTCGTCGAACCGGTTGGGAATATATTCGACTACGTTAGCTCCCTGGGCGCGCAGCGCCTGGACCATCAAAGCGGTTGCCGTGACCCCATCGGCATCATAATCGCCGTAGACGGCCATAGGATCGCCAGCTTGCAGCGCCTGGAGCATGCGCGCGATGGCTTTGTCCATATCGAGTAAATTGAAGGGGTCTGTGCCGTCCGGCGGAAGCGCCTGCAAATACCGCCTTGCCGATTCCTCATCGAAAACACCCCGGTTGTACAGGATCTGCTGTTCGATGGGGGAGAAATCCGCCAACTCCGCAGCCGCGCTGGAGGAAATGGGAGAGGGAACGTGCCAGCGTTTGGTGAGTTGTGTCTGCACCCTGCAAGTATAAACCGGCTTGCGGGATGAGACAAGTAGAAAAAAGAGCAGGGTATAATAGCGGGAGGATTCCTGATATCCATATGAATGATGCCCCCTTCACTTTCGAGCTTCTCGCCAGCCAGGGAAATGCGCGTGCCGGCGTATTCAACACCCCCCACGGCAAGCTGCTTACCCCGGTCTTTGCCCCTGTGGGTACCCAGGCGGCGGTCAAAGCCCTGACACCGGCGCAGGTGGAGGAGCTGGGCGCCAGCCTGATCCTGGCCAACACCTATCACCTGTACCTGCGGCCAGGTGACGAGCTTGTGTCCGAGATGGGCGGTCTGCATCGTTTCATGCGCTGGGAAAAGCCAATCCTGACCGATTCGGGCGGTTACCAGGTCTTCTCGCTGGCGGAAACCCGCACCGTAGATGATGATGGGGTTACCTTCAAAAGCCACATCGACGGCTCCCTGCACCGCTTTACTCCCGAAAAATCCATTGCCATTCAGGAAAACCTGGGCGCCGACATCATCATGGCTTTTGACGAGTGCGCCGACCCCTACGACCGGGCTTACCTTGAACTGGCAATGCAGCGTACGCACGTCTGGGCCGAGCGCTGCCTGCAGGCTAAGACGCGCCCAGACCAAGCGCTGTTCGGCATCGTTCAGGGGGGCGCTTTCCTCGATCTGCGCCAGATGTCGGCGGAGTATATCGCCTCGCTCGATTTCCCCGGGTATGCCATCGGGGGGCTTTCCGTCGGCGAGACGAAAGCAGACATGCACACCATGATTGAAGCGGTGAACCAGGCGCTGCCTGCCGATAAACCTCGCTACCTCATGGGTGTGGGCACCCCTCAGGATCTGATCGAAGGTGTACGCCGCGGCATCGACATCTTTGACTGCGTACTTCCTACCCGTTTGGCGCGACACCAGGCTGCCATGACGCGCACCGGCCGCCTCAACCTGATGAACGCGACTTTCAGTCGCGACCCTCGCCCGATCGACGAGACCTGCAATTGCTACACCTGCCGTTCTTTCTCACGCGCCTACCTGCGCCACCTGATTGTCGCCAAAGAAATCCTGGCGGCCACCTTACTCTCCATCCACAACTTGCACACCCTGATTGCCCTGGCGGCCGACATTCGCCAGTCGATCCTGGAAGGGCGCTTCGAAGCCTTTGCCGATGAATTCATTGCCGCTCAACCTGAAATCCGCGCATGAAGTTCTTTTACCGCCGAGACACAGAGAACACAGGAAATATTATTAAAATTGCTCAGCGTCCTCCGCGTCTCTGCAGTGAATCGGCTCTTTCTTACACTATCCACTGACCACCATTTACTTTCCACTACCCGCTGACAACTATCCACTATGACCCTCATCCAATCCATCCTCCTCGGTATCGTGCAAGGCCTGACTGAATTCCTACCGATCTCCAGCTCGGCGCACCTCGTCCTGGTGCCGTACCTGTTCGGCTGGAAAATCCCCGCCCAGGAAGCTTTTATCTTCGACGTACTCGTCCAGGACGGCACCCTGCTGGCAGTGATCGTTTATTTCCGTAAAGACTTGCTGCGCATCATTACGGCTTTTATCAACGGCCTGGTCCGCCGGCAGCCATTTGCCGAGCCTGACGCCCGGCTGGGCTGGTATCTCATCCTGGCGACCGTTCCGGCAGGAATCTTCGGCGTGACGATCAAGAACACCATTGAAGCGGCTTTCTCAGATCCGGCTGCCACAGCCCTTCTCCTGGTAGCCACGGGGCTTTTCCTGTTCCTCGCCGAGCGCTTCAGCCGCCGGTCGCGAAAGATGGAAGCTCTGAACTGGAAAGATGCCTTGTGGATCGGTGTGGCCCAGGCGGTGGCGGTATTCCCCGGCATCTCCCGCTCCGGAGCCACGATCAGCGGGGGCATGGCGCGCAACTTGGAGCGGGTCTCCGCCGGGCGTTTCGCTTTCCTCATGTCTGTGCCCGTCATGCTGGCGGCAGGTTTGCTGGCCGGGCTCGATCTGTTAAAAACACCTTCTGCAGGCAGTTTTATGCTGCTGGTTCTGGCGGGTTTCTTGACCGCCGCCGTCGTTGGGTATTTCTCTATCCACTGGCTGCTGCGCTTCCTCACCCGGCGGCCGCTATATATCTTTGCTATCTATTGTGTGGTCCTTGGTCTGGGCATATTCATTTTCTCGCTTCTTTAAGCGATCAATCTGGCTGCTCCTCCTGGGACTGGCCGCCTGCCAGCCTCTGGTAGGCGATCCGCTGCCTGCGCCGCGCCTCATCCAGGTGCAGATCACGCCGGCTCTGGCCGCGTGGCGCGGCAAACTGGGCAACTGCGCCGCGCAAGATGCCTCGATCGGGCTGATCGTCGATGAGGTACCCGCAGACCAGATGGCCCTGGCCAAAGCCGACTTGCTCCTTCGCATCGGGCCGGGACCAGATACGCCAAAGACTGCCTCCGTTGTTGGCTGGGAGGAGGTGGTGATGATCGTTAATCCTCAAAATTCCCTGGCTTCTATAACAGGAAAATCCTGGAGCGAGCTGTTGGCAGGGCGCATCCAGGATTGGGCTGCGGTTGATCCCGGCAGTAAGGCACCCACTGATCAAACCGGGAGCGTTAACTTGTGGAGCTATCTCCCCGGCGACGACGTGCGCCAGGCCGTCGAGAATGCCCTGGGAGCAGATGTGGAGCTTTCCCCTCGGGCAAACCTTGCGCCCAGCCCAGCAGCCATGCTCGAGGCTGTAGCGAAGGATCCAAACGCCTTCGGGTACCTGCCCAGGAGCTGGCTGGATAACCGCGTGCGGGAAATTACCCTACTAGGAGAAGGTCTGCCGGACCTGCAGCAGCCTGTTCTCGCGCTCACCGCCTCCCCGCCGCAGGGTCCCCTGCGCCAGCTCATCGGTTGCCTCTCGAAAAAGGGTCTTTAGATTAATTGGACGAGGACGAGCGCTGTGAATGCTGAGGTTCCTTTTGAAACAGGACCTCCGCGTTTTTCTGCTCCAGTCCGCGTCCCAACATGGCATAGAATTAGCATGAGGATTATTTCTGGACGAGTAATGGACTCATTTCCTTCAGCGTCCTGCGCGCCCATTCTGTTACCAAAGCGCAATAGCTTGCCGCATCGTGGTATCCCGCCTTCACATCGATAATCGTCATCGACCAGGCGACCTTCGGCAGCTGCGGCGCATCCGGAGGGCGGGTAATTTTCCAGAGGCGCACACCCTGCCCGGTTTCCTTGGCGGCCTGGCGGCAGATTTGCATTGCCGGCACTCCCTGCTCCAGGTTGAGGCGCAGCTTCTGCTCGATCCAGGCCAGCGCCTCGTCGCTGTAGCACCCGTGCTGGATCATGAAGCAGGCTACGGTAAGGAAATGCACCTCACCGTAGCCCGGATCTGCATATTCAAGCGCCAGGAACGATTCGAAAATCGTCTGGCAGCTTTCGCTATCGCGGAGGGATGCCCCACATCCAGGGCAATTTTGTGAGCTCCAACTTTCGCTTTTATTGAGTGGCATATATCTTCGTGCGAAATTCTATCATACCCCCTGTCAACTACCCTCTCTCAACCCACCCTCTTGACTCATAGATGTTCATCTATTATAATTACACATAGATTATTGTCTATGCATCAACGTGTGACAAGTGATTTTCACCACAAAGACGCAAAGCGCCCAGAGATGGATAGGAATAATCACTCTGTGTTCTCTGCGTCTTTGCGGTAAATACCTGTTCTGAAAGCAAACCTTATGCCCACCCCTTCCGAAGTCGATTTTGCCAAAGCCCTGGCCGACGAGACCCGCCAGGCGATCATGCGCCTGTGCTGCTGCGAGTGGATCAGCGTGGGCGATATCACCGCCAGGATCGGTGTGGCGCAGCCCACCGTTTCGCACCACCTGGCCATCCTGCGCGATGCCGGTCT
>JAMCRR010000182.1 GCA_023381565.1 Chloroflexota bacterium | reverse complement strand
TTGGTGTTTGTTGGTCATGGGGGATTAATATATTAAGAAGACATAATCCTAATTGAATATCACTTTTATTGTGGATATAATGTAAATGAATTTCCCCATTCCCTCATCGAAACTAATATCGTTTGTACTTCCCCGGCTTTTATTTGTATTGCTTGTTCATAAGCGATTGAACTAGATTTATATACCGGGCAATTTGGTTTTTATCAAAAACTTACTGTTTTATCAACAGACTATTGCTTTACCCTATTGGATGCACTGGTTCTTCATGTAAGGAGGTGAACCATGTCGCGCACCAAGATCCGTTTCGCAGCGACAATCGTCCTGGCGAGCATGTTGCTGGCATCGTCTGGCCCGTCCTCTTCTCTGGCGCAAGGGCCTGGAACCGATCCGATTTATCTTCCGCTGGTCTATACCGGCCCACCTATCCCCTTCACCTATACCATCAACCCTGCCGTCGCCCCTTCTCAAACCAGTCTGCCTGGCCTCAATAGTGGGCCAACACGACCAGTGGCGGCGATAGTAGGGCCAGATGGTACCAAGGATGGATTTGTTTCTAACGAGGTTATTTTTCACCCGTCCAGTCCGGATGCCCTCAATGCTTTCCTTGATAAGTATGACGGAGTAGTCTTACGAGACGGCAGCCCGCACATGTTGGAAGGTGTGGATAAGCCTCCAGAGCTACCTGATTCCACGGGTTGGTACCTGGTCCGCGTAGACCTGCGCCGCTCGGCACTCACCGACTTGCCAGCCAACATGAACGCTGCCGGGCTGGGAGGTCAGGCGACTTTCTCATCTGAAGATGGTGCCCGGCTGGCCGCGTTGGTAGCTCGCGAGCAATCACAAGAGGTGACCCCGAACTTCGTCGGCCAGCTCACCCAGTGGCGTATCAACGAGCACCCAACCACCGGGGGCGGTCATCTCAATACCGAAAACTGGTGGTGGTTCACAGAAGATGATAACCCATCCATCACAGGCGATCAGGGACTATCCGTTGGCGTTATCCATGCCTGGGATTATGTTCAATACCAGGGATACCCCCCGATCAACGTTGCCTTTTCTCCAGTGACCATCGCGATCATCGACACCGGTTTTGATCTGGACCCGACCACTGGTGTGCCCATGAACGGCAACCTCGACTACTACTATATGGGCAGCAAGCCGAAGCAACTCGACGAAGTCGACTGGGACTATACCGCTGGCGGCGCGGGAAGCGGATTTTCAAACTGTAACGGCTGCTGGCACGGGCAGATGACCTTCGGCGCGGCGCTGGCGAAAGCAGGCAACTCCTATGGCTCCGCGGGCACAGCAGGGGCGGGAGAGGCTTGGCCGCTGCTCATCAAGGTCACCGGTGACTTCGACTCGTGGGCGCAGGGCGTGTACGACGCCATCTACAACAAAGCCGACGTAGTCAACATGAGCGTTAGCGGTCAGTGTAACTGGTGGTGCCGCAACTGGCCGTACACCGGCTACAACGCTTTAAAGGCTGCGATTAAAAGTGCCAAGAACATGGGCATGATTGTGGTGGTCGCAGCCGGAAACGATGGAAAAGACATCTCCAATGAAGATATGGTCCCTTGCAAGTTGGATGGCACGGTTTGCGTGGGAGCTATCACCAACGCAGGAAATGCAGCCAGTTTCTCGAACTGGGGCAGCGTGGTGGATATCTTCGCACCTACCTGCTTTCTGACCACCATCACTCGAAACAGCACCGCTCAGGACGCTAATAACCTGGATGAAGATGAACTGGCGAACTTTTGTGGCACCAGCGCCTCGTCCCCATTCCTGGCTGGGGTGGTCGGACTGATGAAAATGGTTCACAAGGACATTACCTACGATGAGGTGAGGAATATCCTCTGGAACACTGCCAATCCCAGCTCCGACTCCAAGATTGCGCCTGTCGGCTATGTCGACGCCTACCGTGCCGTTGTGGCAGCCAAATCCAACCAGGCACCCACGGTTGAGATCACCTCTCCGGTCAATGGCTCGACCGTTTCGTATGCCAATCTTACAATTATGGCACAGGTGCACGACCCCGAGAATCCCACCATTATCGGCTTCGTGAACGCTTCCACCACCCCTAATTTCAATACCAGAGTCGTGTTCACCATCGATGGCGGCGCTCCCCTCTGTTCTCAAAGCGCGAACGCGACGGGAGGTAGCGGGATCGGCTTTTCATGTGATGTGACAACGCTGGGCATTGGCACGCACACCATTAAGGTCACCGTGACAGACCCATTTGGGGCGACAGGCAACGCCTCGGTCACAGTTACGGTTGTTAACCATTCTCCTCAGGTGGGCATTACCTATCCCAATGACTATAGCGGTTATACCTTCCTGACCAACCAAAGTGTTAATTTCCAGGGCTGGGTCTTCGACGAAGACGAGACAATCCCCGACGCGAAGGTTTCGTGGGCGTCTTTCCTCCACGTCGATCCACCGTGGTTTTCGTTCTGGGTACAAATGGGCACCGGCAAGAATATCTGGTCATCGTTTACTACTCCGGGGGTTTACACCATCAGATTTTCGGCGACGGATTCGCAAAGTGCCAGCGTTTACCAGGACCTGACTTTGAACATCCAAGATGGGGCCGGGATTCCGTCTGTAACGATTACCCAGCCTGGTAGCGGCTCAATGTTCGGTCCAGACGATAATATCATCTTCATCGGCTCCGCAACAGACCCGGATTATGGCACGTTGAGTGGAAACCAACTGGTGTGGACTTCAGACCGTGATGGATTCCTGGGGAATGGGACCAGCATCACGACGAAGCTTTCATCGGTGGGAGAGAACACCATGCATGTCATCACCCTGCAAGCCACCGCCCCCGACGGACACTCCAACACAGCTACCATCCTGGTGTTCATCATTAATATCCAATAAAGATCTTGGTGGGCTCTGTTCTGAGATGAACAGGGCTCACCAGGGTCCACAATCTCGTGTCAATAAATCATTCCGAGTGCCGGGTCGGCAATACCGATTCGGGAAAATTCTTCACGTTAATTATCTTCAGCAGTGCTTCGAGAGGCAGTTTACCCAGCCGCTTGTCGGTCAGCGGGGCGAGAACCACTTCTGGAATGCGGCACAGGATTTCCGTTTACAGCCACTTTGTGATAAACGCCTTACCAACCACTCCTATTTCTTGGTAGATTGGTTTTAGCGAACATCATCATTAGATAAGGCTATTTATCTTTGTTTGGCAAGTTGCGGCGTTCTTTTATTAATTCCCCGAGGTTATGATATCTGCCTACTTTATGAGAAGCAAGCCCTAAGTTCTGGTTGAGGCTTTGAATCTTGAAGAAGCCGCCACGAGTATAATACTTTGTAGCGATACAAGAAAATTGTGGGAGATGAGGAAACGAGTATGAAACTGGTCTCCGTTGAAGAAATGAAAGCAATCGAGAGCGAATCGGATGCAGGGGGCTTATCTTTTGCTCAAATGATGGAAAATGCCGGCACAGCCCTGGCGGATGTGATTAATGCGAATTATTCTAGCCTGACAAAACGAACAATCATCGGGTTGGTCGGGCCGGGGAACAATGGGGGCGACACACTGATTGCGCTTAAACATCTTGCGCAATCAGGCTGGAATCCCACGGCTTATTTGACCAAGAAGAGGCCCCCTCAAGATGAATTGGTGGACCAGCTGAAAGAGGCCGGTGGAGAAATCCTTCTTTCGGATGCAGATCTTGACCACCAAAGCCTCATCAGGCAAATTTTGAGGCCTCGACGATCTTGATCGATGGCATACTGGGGACCGGTGTCCATTTGCCTCTCAAACCTGAAATTACTCAGGTTCTTTCGGTTGCTAAAGATGCTGTGGGAAAAATGAAGGAACCCCCCCAGATTGTGGCGGTTGACTGCCCGACCGGTGTGGATTGCGACACCGGCGAGGCCGCTGATGAAACCCTTCCCGCCAACCTGACGGTAACCATGGCGGCAGTGAAAACAGGGCTGCTTAGTTTCCCGGCGTTTTTAACTATCGGCCGCCTGATCGAAGTCGATATTGGCATGGGAGCTGTATCAGAGAAATACCAGCACATCCGGCGGGAGGTTGCCGATTGGGAAATGATCCGGTCGCTGCTCCCCAAGCGCCCGGCGGATGCTCATAAAGGCACATTCGGAACCGCATTGGTCGTCGCCGGCTCGCTGAATTACAGCGGAGCGGCAATCCTGGCAGGTGAAGCGGCTTATCGCATTGGCGCCGGGTTGGTGACGCTTGCCGTCCCGACCCCACTGCATTCAGCGCTGGCAGGACGGCTTCCCGAGGCCACCTGGCTGCTGCTACCTCACGAAACCGGAGTGATTTCTAGCGAAGCCGCTCGGGTGGTTGCCGGGCATATGGATAAAGTCGACGCCATGCTTATGGGCCCGGGGTGGGGCATGGAGGAGACCACCCAGAATTTTTTAGCCCATCTCCTACATGATTCCCGGCCTGGTGTGTTCGAAAATATTGGTTTTATTCATACTGTGGAAGAACACAACGGATCCCCCTCGTCGAGGCTGCCACCCCTGGTGATCGATGCGGATGGCTTGAAACTCCTGGCGCGTATCCCCGATTGGCCAAAAATCCTTCCAAAGCTCACTGTTCTCACCCCGCATCCCGGAGAAATGTCGGTGCTGACCGGCCTTCCGGTCAAAGAAATTCAACGAGATCGCATCGTCACAGCCGAAAAATATGCCCACCAATGGGGCCACGTGGTGGTACTCAAAGGGGCATTTACTGTAATTGCCGAGCCGGAAGGGAGATCAGTGGTGATACCCGTGGCTACATCCGCTCTGGCGAAAGCTGGCACGGGGGACGTTCTGGCAGGGATAATTGTGGGTTTGCGCGCCCAGGGGCTAGATGGGCTTTCCGCCGCGGTAGCCGGGGCGTGGTTACACGCTCAAGCTGGAATTCTTGCCGAAGAGAGAGTCGGAAATAGCGCTTCAGTGTTAGCCGGCGACGTGATTTCTGCCATCGCCGGGGTACTCAAACCTATTGGAGAAGTATAAATTGTGGTGTTCCCAGTAGATTGAGGCTGGAAACACCACAAGATCTAAACGGTGAAAATCTCGTCAGGATGCGCTTTCGGCAGGCGGGGTAGGTGGAACTTCACCCTTTGCTGAATCGGATTTGCGAGCTACGTCCAAGACGTTGCCAAGGCGGGCACGCTGCTCCTCTAAGACTACCTGTCCGCGTTTCTGCAGATCCTCGGCGCGTTCCCTGGCAATACGCGCCAGGTCTTCGGCGCGGGCGCGAGCATCAACCGCGGCAGCTTCAGCTCGGGCATAGGCATCTTCAGCGGTCTCAGCAGCTTTATCTTTTAATTCGATCGCTTTTTCTCTCAAAACTGCACGGGTTTCCTCGCCGGATTGCGGCGCCAATAATAATGAAACTATTGCGCCGGTCAACCCACCGACAATAAACCCAATCAAAAATCCATTCAAACTATCTCGGTCGGACATTGTTCCTCCTTTTCTATTCAACCCGAAGATTGGTACATACGAAGGTTTGGTTATTGAAGTGCTTGACTAATGCCGGATCAGATGGAAGAAATCCAGCACACGTCTCAATGCAGCAACATATTCGTTTAGTTTGATGACAGGCTCAACCAGATTATCGCTCAAAAATTCCGCTGTGCCGCGCAGCGTATTCACCGTGTTGGTGGTTGATTCCAGGATTGGCTTTACTTCATTTTGCAGCAAGTTAATCAGCGTCGCCAATTGAACCATCAAGACAATCAATGCGATACCGATAACTAAAAACTCCAGCGCCATGAAAATGATAAAAATATCCCTTACCCGGGCTGTAGTATCCAGGCTTGCGCCAGCCAGAAGAACGATCCCTGCGACTAGTGCGGCGATCACGATCAGACCGATGAGTCCAGCCAGGATTATTGGGCCGCGATTTTGTTGAGCTGGACCTGGTGGAACTTGCGGAGTGCCTGTTAATGTCGTTGAGGGTAATCCCGGATTATTTTCCATCACTCCCTACCATGAAAAGAATTATAGCATAGAATGATCCATGAGGAGATCATTTACCTGCTTTGTAAACGCTGCCACGTCTAAAAATAAGTGACATCCTTCGCGCGCGTATGTGTAAGACTAATCCTGGGTGACTATTCCAGGAATTCAATTTCTATGTCCAACGGCGCATTGGTCTCTTCTAGAGAGGAGAGCTCAATCTCCGAAAACAACTCCTCCTGCCGAGCGGACACTACGTGCCGTTTGATTAATTCGAGCATGGCCAAGAAAGTGACTACGATTTCCATCCGTGACCGAGTGACACCGACCATTTTACCAAAGGTGACCTGGCCTTGCTTGAGCAATGCCGTCAGGATGGTTTGCATCTTATTACGTATTGTTACAAGTGGTATGGTCACCACGGAAGAGACAGACGGTCGATCCTGGTTTGGGAAAAAGATACCCAGGGCAGCATTCACTAAATCATTAATCCCAATCCCAGTCAGGTCTACTTTCTCTTCAAATTTTGGAGGAGGGGCCAACCGCAGATATACCTGGTAATTCGCTGCCTCACGATCGGCAAGCCAAAGGGAAGCTCGTTTAAACTGCTTATAAGCCAGCAGCTGCCGCGCCAGAGATTCGCCCAGGTCTTCTTCGGTCTCGATTTCGTGTGTTGGGGGGTGGGGAAGCAAGGCTTCAGATTTAATCTGGATCAGTTTGGCGGCAATCACGAGGAAGGCTGAAACCTCTGCCGCATCGTGGCTGGGAAGCTTCTTCAGATATTCCAGGTATTGGTCGGTCACCATCGCCAGCGCCATTTTGGTGATGTCTAATTCAGCCCGTTCGATCAAATCCAATAAGAGATCGAGCGGACCCGCGTACATAGGTGTGGTTACGATGTAGCCCTCAGTCTGGCGCCCGGCAATTTGCATGCTCACAACCGGTATTATAGCAGATCGCACTCCCAGGGATGGAGTTGAAATTTACAGGGTATAATCTACTCATGGTCGACCGTAAACTAAGTCATATCGATGATCAGGGCCACGCCGTGATGGTAGACGTCAGCCTGAAAGCCGATACAGAACGCATCGCCGCAGCCGGGGGTGAGGTTATTATGCTCCCAGAAACCCTGGCGATGATCGAACAAGGTTTACTAAAAAAGGGGGATGCCCTGACCGTAGCTCAGGTCGCAGGGATTATGGCAGCCAAACGGACGGCTGAGATTATCCCCCTGTGCCATACCCTCCCATTAACACACATCGAGGTCGACCTGCGCGTCGATCCTGCATTACCGGGTGTAGTTATCCGGGCAACTGCACGCACATTGGGAAAAACCGGAGTGGAGATGGAAGCACTCACGGCGGTCTCAGTAGCCGCATTGACCATCTACGACATGGCTAAGGCGGTCGAAAAAACCATGCGCATCCAGAACATCCGTCTTCTTGAAAAACACGGCGGGCGAAGCGGCGATGTTGTCAACGAGTAAAGGTATGAAAAAAGTCACCGTCTTATTCTTCGCCAATTTGAAGGAGCACACCAAAACCAGGCAAGTGGAAATGGTTTTGCCAGAAGAAGCTGCAGTTAAAGATCTTAAAGCAGACCTGGCAAAGCGCTTCCCCTCCTTGGAGAGAGCATTACCATCAAGCCTGGTTTCGATCAACCAGGAGTACGCCTTTGATGATGATCTGCTCCCGGCAGACGCAGAGGTAGCCATATTCCCACCCGTTAGCGGCGGCGAAGGCTACCCGACAATCTTGCGCATAACCGAAGATGTACTCGATCTTAACCAGGTCGTCCAGCAAATAACCTCAGAAACCACCGGCGCGGCGTGCTGTTTTACCGGAGTAGTGCGCGGCAAGACGACCCGGAGCGCTCCCCGTGAAACGATCCACCTCGAATATGAGGCCTATACGCCGATGGCGCTGGCCAAAATGCAGCAGGTTGCTGATGAAATCCGTTCGAAGTGGCAAAAAATCGAAGGGATTACCATAATCCAGCGGATAGGGAACCTTGATCCAGGCACACCGACCGTAGCAATTGCCTGCTCGGCAGCCCACCGGGATGAAGGGGTGTTCGAAGCAGCTCGTTATGGGATCGATCGGCTCAAAGAGATTGTGCCTATTTGGAAGAAGGAAATCAATCCCCTGGGAGAGATTTGGGTTGAAGGTGAATACATACCAACACGCGAGGATCATTCATAGTTTTTCGCATAGCAATTCATAGGACGCGAACTTATGGAACGCCAGCCACCTGACCGACTTCTCTGCGTGAGGCGGCTTACGCTCCCTGGGTTCCCTGGAGGAACACATGAAACCAGACCATGCGGACTTGGGAGAAGAGACTCCACAAGAATTAGCGGCACGTTTGAACCTGCCATTTAGAGATTGGCTCTTATTGGGGCGAGCACTGACCCACCGCTCCTTTTTGAACGAGCATCCCGAAGCGATTGAAGACAACGAACGTTTGGAATTCTTAGGAGATGCCGTTTTGGATTTCGTTGTCGGCGCCTGGTTGTATAACCATTACCCGGAGATGCCCGAGGGAGACCTGACCCGCATGCGCTCTGCCCTGGTGCATACCGAACAGCTGGCCGAATTCGCCCGCCAGATCAACCTGGGCGATGCCATGCGCCTGGGCCGTGGAGAAACCCAAACCGGTGGCAGAGATCGCTCTGCGCTGCTTTGCGACACCTTCGAAGCATTGATCGGGGCGCTGTACTTGCACGCCGGCATCCAGGCAGTTCAGAATTTTATTTCTCCGCTGCTTGAAGAGGCCTCGGAATTCATTCTTTTGATGCATAAAAATGAGGATCCGAAAAGCAAGCTTCAAGAATGGGCGCAGGCGCAGGGTTATGCAGCCCCACTATATATCACCCGCAACACCGCCGGCCCAGACCACGCCAAGGTTTTCGATGTGGATGTATTAATCAACAATAAAGTATACGGTAGTGGATCTGGCCACAGCAAACAAGTCGCTGCGAAAGCCGCAGCTCAAAGTGCTCTTCACAGTCTCCATCTCGACAACCTATAATTCCAATTTCAGAAAATCGATCTTTCTCCTTACTCCACATGCCCCCGCGATTAAAATCCCTCGAACTTCACGGATATAAGACCTTCGCCAGCCGCACGTTATTCGAATATCCCGGCTTGATTACGGCCATCGTCGGCCCCCACGGCTCTGGTAAGTCGAATATTGCAGATGCAATCCGCTGGGTGCTGGGTGAGCAATCTTACAGCATGCTCCGAGGGCGCAAAACCGAAGACATGATCTTCTCCGGTTCCGAGCAGCGCTCCCGCGCCGGTATGGCCTCGGCGATGATCACCTTCGATAACAGCGATGGCTGGCTGCCGATCGATTTCAGTGAAGTCGCCATCACCCGCAGGGCCTACCGGGACGGGCAGAATGAATATCTGCTCAATGGCCAGAGAGTCCGCCTGCGCGAAATATCAGAGCTACTGGCGCAATCTGGGCTGGCCGAACGAACCTACACGATCATCGGGCAAGGTCTGGTGGATGCTGCCCTGGCGTTGAAACCCGAAGAACGTCGAAGATTATTTGAGGAGGCTGCGGGGATTGGTCTGTACCGGTCACGGAGGGAGGATGCGCTCAACCGCCTGGAAGCGACCCGCAGAAACCTGGATCGTGTGCAGGATATCCTGGTTGAGTTAGAGCCAAGGTTGCACAGCCTGGAAAAGCAGGCGCGGCGCGTGCAGGAATACGAACGCATAAAAAATGATTTGCACAGCTTGCTGCGTGATTGGTATGGTTATCAGTGGCACAAAGCGCAGCAAGAAATGTCTCACACGCAAGAAATTTATCGCACACAAGAAAGCCGATTGGAAAATGCTCGGTTAAAGCAGCAAGAAACCACACGACAAGTCGCGGATTATCGGGCGAGCGTGCAAAAAACACGCGAACGTCTCAACGCCTGGCATGTGCAGTCTTCCGGATCGCACAGCGAGCGTGAAAGAATCAGCCGCGAACTTGCCATTATCGATGAAAGGCACCGCTCGTTAAACGAACAGCTGCAGGGTATCGCCAGCGAATTGACCAGATTGGAAGAGGAAATTCGGTTGTTGAAGCAACAGAAGGACCTCGAGACGATTGAGAGAGATAAGTTATCGGTTGAATCAGAAGAAGCACAGCAGCGAGTGAAGCAGGCACAGCAGAGGCTCGAAAACCGGTTGGCCGACCGCAAGAAGATAGAAGCCTCTTTACGCGAGAAACGCCAGTTGCTGGTGGCCGATGAGACCCGTCAGGTGCAGGTTAATGCCCACCGCCAGGAGCTTGCTGCCCGGGTTGAGAACATCGATAAATCGATTCTTTCGGCGAAACAATTGGTAGATGCTGCTACGGAGGAACAAACCCAGGCAAAATCTCGCCTCGAGTTGCTAAAAGAAGAGATGGGACAGGCCGTATCGAGAAAACAAAAAGCCAATGATGACCTGCAAACCATCCGTCGGGAGGTTGAGAAGGTACAGGGGGATCTCAACAAAATCAAAGACGACCAATCCAGGATCGAGGGTGAGAAAGTCCGCCTGAACGTGCAGCTTCAGGAAATCGAACGGGCAGAAAAATCTCTAGAAGGATTGGCAAGCGGAGCCCGGATTCTTTTTCAGGCAGTGAAACAAGGCAAAATCAAGGGGGAAATCCGTCCCCTAAATCATTTACTGGAAATTCCCGCCGAGTATGAGGAGGCAATCGCTGGAGCACTCAATGAGTATGGCGAGGCGCTCTACGTAAATTCGGGTGTTGATCTGGAGAGCGCATTCCGGCTCCTCGAATCTTCTAATCAGGGAAGGGCCATCCTTATTCCTGCAGATTGGCTTATTCCCGCCACATCTATTCCGGTCCCAGCTGACCCGGATTGCCTCGGCATAGCCGCGGACCTGATTTCAACAACGGACGAGCTCCTTCCACTTGTGAATACTTTATTGAGCCGTGTATTGGTGGTGAAGACTCGTGAAGCTGCCCGCAGGGTGCTTCCGGGTTTGCCCACAGATGCCCGGGCGGTTACCCTTGTCGGGGAAGTCTTTCACGGCAGCGGAACCGTACTGGCAGGCAAAGAGGGGCGGAGCACAAGGTTCAGCCGGCCGCGAGAGAAAAAGGAGATCATCCGAGCACTGGAAGCAAAAGACCGGGAAATCGCCGCATTATCCGAGAAATCCACCTCAATCCGTGCGGTTCTGGAGCAGGCACACCAGCGTGAACGCGAGGCCGAGAAGGAATCCCGCGCCGCAAACGAAAATGCCGACCGCTTCTCATCGCAGCACCATCAGGCTACCCTGGCAACCGAACAAGCTCGCCGCCAGGCAGAATGGCAAGAGAATCAGCTTAAAAACCTCAGCGCGCAAAAAGAAAAGGCTGCCCAGGAAATTGAGCGCAGCGTTCAGGATCTGACAGGCCTGGAAAAGAAAATCGAACAGGAGCGTGTAGATATTCGCGCGGTCAGTGCCAGACTGTACGATCTGCCCATCGACGAACTCCAGGCGGAGGTTAATCATTGGAAGACAACGGCTGCGGTGGTCGCCCGGGCGCTGAGCGATGCCGAAAAGCGGTTGACCGAGCGCAGTCAGCTCCTGGCAAAGACCGGCAACCAATACGATTCTGCCCGACAAAGGCATCTGGAACTGACCGCGGGGCTCGAGAATCTCGTCGCCGAAGGACAGGCACTGCGAGAAAAAGAGAGCACGATATCCAAGAAAATCGAAGAACTGCGCATAGTTATCGAACCTGCGGAAATTGATCTCGATCGCAATGAAAAAGAGTACCAGGAGGCGCAAGAAATCGACTCCACCGCGCAGCAAGCACTAACTAT
Organism: Chloroflexota bacterium; assembly: GCA_023381565.1. Taxonomy (GTDB): domain Bacteria; phylum Chloroflexota; class Anaerolineae; order Anaerolineales; family Anaerolineaceae; genus JAMCRR01. The sequence goes on along the minus strand of JAMCRR010000182.1, from coordinate 30,902 downwards.
TGCCGAGCGATATTTCGTTCAAGCTCAACTGGAGGTTACCCGCCACCGGGAGGCTCTCGATAATTTACACCGCCGGATTCAAGAAGATTTCGGGTTGGTTGCGCTCGAATTTACCGCCGAAAGTCCAGGCCAGACGCCCCTTCCCCTGGAGGGGATGGTTGAGCAGCTCCCCAGCCTGGTAGAAATCCCTGCCAGCCTGGAAGATAACATCCTGCGCCAGCGCGCCGCTCTACGCCGCCTTGGTGCAGTGAACCCTGAAGCGCAAATGGAGTTCGACGAGGTACGCGAGCGGTACAAATTTATGACCACACAGGTGGCCGATTTACGAAAGGCCGATGCCGACCTGAGGCAGGTGATTTCTGAACTAGATGACTTGATGAAGAAGGAATTCCGCAGGACATACGAAGCAGTCGCAATCGAGTTCAAAGAGATGTTTACCCGGCTGTTCGCCGGAGGGAATGCTCGCTTGATCCTCGTAGATGCTGACAATCCCGCCGAAACCGGCATCGACATCGAGGCACGCTTGCCGGGCAGGCGTGAGCAGGGTTTATCGCTGCTTTCCGGCGGCGAGAGAAGCCTCACGGCGGTCGCCCTGGTCTTTGCATTATTAAAGGTGTCTCCGACGCCTTTCTGCGTAATGGATGAGGTAGATGCTATGCTGGACGAAGCCAATGTCGGCAGGTTCCGCGAGTTGCTGCGAGATCTCAGCCAGACGACGCAGTTCATCGTGATTACCCACAACCGGAACACTGTCCAGGCTGCAGACGTCATCTATGGAGTCACTATGGGGCGTGATTCCGCCAGCCAGGTGATCAGCTTAAAGCTGGATGAAGTCAGTGAGGAGATGACCTCTTCAGGCTAGAGCGAAATTCTTGACCGCCATGGCTGCGATCGATTTCCCGATGCTGATGGAAGCGGTTGCAGCCGGAGATGGGGCATTGAGCACATGTACCATGCGGTTAGCTTCGACGATACGGAAATCATCTGCTAAAAAGCCGTTTGGCTCGAGCGCCTGAGCGCGCACCCCAGCCCCGCTGCGGTGTACGTCATTAATCCCGATCTCTGGGACCAATTTTTGAGCCGATTTGACGAAAGCGGCCTTGCTGAGAGACCGGTAGTATTCACCAAACCCCGTTTTCCAGTATTTCATGGCCATCCGCCAGAACCCAATATAACCAGCATAGGTAAGCATGTCGGAAATCGAGATATCCGTCATGCGGTAACCCTCGCGCTTGAATGCAAGCACAGCATTAGGTCCGATTTCAACGCCACCGCGAATCATGCGTGTATAATGCGCGCCAAGGAACGGGAAGCGCGGGTCTGGGACAGGATAGAGCAGGTTGTGCACCAGATCGTGTTTCTCTGGCACAATCTCATAATATTCTCCCCGAAAGGGAATGATTTGTAAGCCGGGATTGACACCGCATAATCGAGCAATCCGGTCGGATTGCAGCCCCGCGCAGTTGATCAAGTTGCGGCATTGGACTTCGCCGTGCGAGGTTTCCAGGGTAAATGCATCCGTATCGGCGTGAAAACCGATCACACGGGAATTCATCTGGATCACGCCGCCCCCATTTTTAACAATTTCGCCGTAAGTATCCGTGACCTGGTTGTAATCGACAATCCCAGTTTGAGGCACGTGCAGTCCTGCTATGCCAGATGCATGGGGTTCGTATTCTTTGATCTCTTCCGGGCTCAGCCGGCGAATACCTACCAATCCGTTGGCTAATCCTCTTTTTTCCAGTTTGTCGAGCTCCGGTAGTTCGCTTGGCTGTGTCGCTACGACTACCTTTCCGCAGTTTTCGTGACGAATATTGTGTTCTTCGCAGAATTGGTACATGGCCTGGCGGCCTTCGACGCAATTCTGCGCCTTTAATGATCCCGGTTTGTAGTAGAGTCCGGAATGAATCACCCCGCTGTTATGCCCGGTTTGGTGCGCTGCCAGATGGTCTTCGGCCTCCAGGACGATCAAAGAAGGATGAGATTGGGTAATCAATGCCATGGCAGTGGCCATGCCTACAATACCCCCACCGATAATCGCCACATCATATCGATTCTTGTCCATCCAACAATTCTCCGCTCTTTATAAGATATTTTCTCTCCCCGCAATCTTATAGGGATAGCGCCGCGATAAAAAGTGGTTCATGTCTCCACAATCCATCGTCGGAGGTACCCATACAGGATAATTATAACTATAATACTAAATTTTACCAGAGATGAAGGGTTGAGATCCTCAGTTGCCAAATCAAAAGACCCCCGGGATATAACGCCGGAGGTCTTTGATCATTCAGTAGAGTTAGATAATTGTGCTAACGGCGATAAATTTATGGGGTTGGCTGGGCAACTGTACTGGGTGGCAGGGTGGGCTCTGTTGGTATGAACTGCTGCCAGACATTTGGATATTTGGAAATTTTGTAACTGGTCTGGGCTGAGGTCAGCCAATCCTGGAAGTTGGTCTGTTGCAGGGTGGTAAATTGGGTTGCATCCAGAGGACGAACCTCATGACCCAAGAGCTGGATCACCACATAGCTGCCTGAAGCCTCCTTGATCGGCTGGCTGATTTCTCCAATCTTCATGCTGAAAGCTGCCGCTTCCAGGGCTGAATCTTGAGTCCCTTTACCAAACCAGCCCAAATCTCCACCATTATCCTTCGTGGCTGTGTCAGTGGATACCTCTTTGGCGACGGTAGCGAAATTCTCACCGTTCTTCAGGCGAGTCTCAACCGCCTGAGCTGCAGCCAGGTCTGGAACAACAATCTGGCGCACCCACACCTGATCTTGCTCGGGCTTTAAACCAGCATTGATTTCGGCGGAGAGCTTCTGCTGGTAAAGCTGGTATTCGAAGAGCTGCCTTAAATCGCTCTCGGTAAATCCATAACTGTTCACCAAACCCAGGAAGCTCTGTACCGAAGTTTGATACCCCTGAAGAGTATAAGGAGTCGCCGTAGGCTGTGGAGTAGGCGTTTCGGTTGGCCCGGAAGGGGTGGGGGTGACAGGGGAAACTGCCGTAGGAGTATTGGTGACCTTAGGTGTGGGGGTAATTGTGGGTGTGGGTGAGGCAGTGGGAGTCGGCGTAACCGTAGGAGTTGCCGTGGGTGGCACCAGGGCAAGCTGGGTCGGGGAAAGCGTGGGTGTGGCCGCCTCGGTTGGTGTAATTGTCGGAGTAGGTGTCCCGTTGGGGAAATAATTAAACGCGGCTTGCATGGCATTGGTGATTTCACCTTGCGTTACCGTGATGCCTCGCTTGATCGCCTCTTGTTTGATGATGCGGTCGTTGACCATCTGGTCCAGTACTGTGGTCCCCAGGGAGGTTGGGTCGTTCAATTGGGAAGTTATCTGGGATAACTGCTGTTGGAAATAGGAGGCGTTGGTTGGGTCGCTGCCAAAGAACGCCATGAGCTGTTCAAGATTGTTATACTGTTGGATGAGATTGAAGCGTGCGTATCTCACCTGGACCTGGAATTGGTGGACGGTTATGGCTTCATTTCCAACTTTCGCCACCGCTTGATTTTGTTGGAGTACAGTCTGATCCAGAATACCATAGCCCAATACGCCCACAACGATGACCAAGATCACCACCGAGACGATGATGATAAAACGGTTTTGGCGGCGTTCTTTCTCCAATCGAGCCAGGTGTTTTTTCGAAACGACTTTCGGGTTAGGGGTTTTGGGCATTTCGACCTCAACGATCAAAAAATCGGGGCAAAGGATATTTTGACCCTATGCCCCGTAGTAGACATTCAAAAAAAGCAAAGCCAAAGATCCTTGAAAAGTATCTTAGTGTAATGAATCATTCCAGGGTTGGCTCGTGAAAGGTAGCAATGCGATGTGTCGAGCGCGCTTGATGGCGCGAGCCAATTCACGCTGGTGCCTGGCGCATGTGCCTGTCTGGCGCCTTGGGCGGATTTTTCCATCCTCAGATACATAACGTCGAAGGAGATCGGCTTGTTTGTAGTCGATCACGATATTCTTGTCTGCGCAAAACTGGCAGATTTTTGGGCGGGCAATATAACGCCGTCCAGTTGGTTGTTCATTTTCCACATGGGTATCATCCACGACCATAGGAAAAACTCCTCATTTTCAAGATTCGAGCGAAAAACAGCCGTTAGAAAGGAAACTCGTCTTCCACATCCTCGGCTGCCGGCGTTTCACCGGTTTGATTATTGTGCACGGCATCTCGCCGGTCTCCAAGGATCATCATCTCGCTGGCAACGATCTCCACACTCGTATGCTTGACGCCGTCACTATCATCCCACCGGCGTGTTTGCAGCCTGCCCTCAACGTAAACCTGCTGACCTTTGGTCAGATATTGTTTGCAGATTTCTGCCAGATTACCCCACGTTACCACATTGAACCATTCGGTTTCGGTGTGTCTTTCGCCATCTGAGGTATTCCAGGTCCGGCTGGTAGCAACCGTATACGTGGTTACAGGACGGCCTGAGGGTGTATAGCGCATTTCCGGGTCGCGCCCTAAATGACCGATGATCATTACTTTATTCAAGCCACGGCTCATCTCTATCTCCTTGGAAAACCGACTCTTAAATTGGTAAAGTAAACCCGGGCTAATTGGTCGCTACGATCGAATACCGTATTACGGGTTCCAGGAAGCGTAGATTACGATCTAATTCTGCACTGAATGAGGGCTTCATTTCAGCCTGAAACAAGACGTACTGGCCTTCACGCTGCTTACGGATAGAGTAAGCCAGCCTGCGCCGGCCCCAAATATCCGTTTTAGCAATTAAACCGCCCGCTTCTGTGATCCAACCCTTGACCTTCTCGATGACACCATTGAGCGCGGTTTCATCCAGATCGGGGTGGACAATGATGACCAACTCGTAATTTCGCATAGGGATCCTCCTTTCCATGGGTATGCTCCCATTCATCGCCGTCGGCGTGCTGAGAGCGGAAGGGAGCCATTTATGTAAACATGGCTCAGTAATTTTTAGATTTTAACATAGAATAATCTAATTGGACAGGGGGCGTGTAGTATCTAGTACGCCTGCGCAGTTCGGGATAATTTCTCTGGTCGGATTTATTCCATCAGCATTTCGTTTGTTTGCTGGATCAAATCCTCCAGACGTTCGAGCATGCCCAGTGTTTCCGGGGAGGAAGCCCCTGGCTGCCGTTCAACTTCCGAACGGACGCGAGCCAGACGGGCTTCTAATTCTTCAATCTGCCGAACGGATTCTGGGCTTTCTTGCGGGGGCGTTGAGGACATCAATCCTCCGAAGAAGATCTCAGTAGCTGCCGCGAGCGGAGGGGCAATCAAAATTCCAAGGATACCAAATATATCCGCCAGGGTGATCACGAAAATGACCGTGAGGAGGGAACTATATCGTTGGCGGTTGATCAGTCGGGGTTGAACATATACCTCCATAAACACTAAAACCGCCACTGTATATACCAGGGCGCCAATGCCTAATGCCAACCCTCCAGAAAATCCAATGGGGATCACCGGGATCAATGCCAGGACCGCCCCCAACCAGGGAATCAGCCAAACCACTGCACCGTAGGTCGAAAGCAGCACCGGATACTGCAAACCCATCAAATGATATCCCAACCAGAGCAAAACTCCCACGAAAAGGCTCTGGGCAATCTCGCTACGAATATATCCGCCTACGCCTTTTTCTAAATCACTCCAGATCGCGCGAGCCTTAGCGCGGTTTTCGACTGGTAAGAGAGAAAGCCACAAGCGTTCGAAATGGAATTGGTCGATGCTCCAATATAGACTGAGCACCAATACGGCAATCAATTGGCTGATGGTTGTTATCGAACTGACCGTGACACCGAGCAGGGTCTGTAAGATGGTATTCCCTTGTGACCCGGTAAAAACCTGAGAAAGCCCATTGGGAGATGGCAACAATTGAACAATAGCTTGCTGGATTGCGTTACCCGTTGGCCATGTTGCCCAAAGGCTTTCATAAAAAACAACGAAGTGGTCAGCAAGGCTTTCTAATTCAAGGATAATCGATCCGCTAATAAAGAAAAATATCCCTGCAATCAATAACAGGAATGAGAGATAGACGACCAACAATGAGATCACCCTTGGGACATGTTTGCTCTCTAACCCATCCACAAAAGGACGAGCAGCCGCTGCGGTTGCCAGGGAGAGCAAGAAGAGAATCACCGCTTCTCGAAACAAGAAGAGGAGATAAATTCCGGCCAGGGTTCCCAGGATGATGACCGTAAACCAGGCCACTCTCTTCATTTTTCACCATCCTGCGGCACCCCTTCGACGCGAGAAAGGATGGAATCGAGGTCGGTTACGATGGATTCAATTCCATCTTCGATCAGGTCTGCTTCTTCATTCATTCCCCCCTCTTTTACCCTTACGCGTTTGCGTACGTCCTGAACCAACACCTGGGCTTGATAACGCAGAACGCTAACCCGATCTCTACCTTTTGGGACGGGCCGGTATAATGCTTCTGGGCTCAGAAACAAGCGGTCGAGCAAGATTTGGATGAGTACGGCCATCGGTATGGCCAGCAACGCACCGGCAATACCAAATAAAGAACTGAATCCCGCGAAGGCCAACAGGCTCACTACAGGGCTGACCCCTACCGAGCGGTTCATGATCCTCGGAACCAGGATGTTATTCTCGACGATCTGGATAACGATGTAGACGATTATCACCGCCAGGAGTTTTTCTGGAGCAGCGGAGAGAGATACTGCAATCGCCGGAATCGCTCCCAGGATCGGGCCGATAATCGGCACAACCTCCAGGACGCCCGCGATCAAGCCCAGGATGAAGGCGTGTGGCAACCCGATAATCAGGTAGCCGACCAGAGCCATCAGAGCGACGGTTAATGCCAGGAGAGCGACCCCGCGCAGAAATGCACCTACCCGAGATTCTGCGGAAAGATACAAGCTGCGGACAAAGGCGCGGCGGTTCTCTGGGACGAATTTCAGCACCGAAATAACCGTCTTCTCGCGATCCAAGATCCAATAAAAAGTCAGCAAGAGCACGGAAATGGCTGCGAACAACCCGCTGCCAAAACTGTTGATAATTCCTAACACCTGAGAAACAGTGCCCAGCGCCTGAAGACCGGTGGTTGATCCGGGAACCGCAACCACGATTTGCAACGGTAGGAGCAGGGCCAGGCGCTGAATAAGGAGGCTGTCGGAAGTCAGGAGATAGTGACGCAGGTTTTGATAAAAATTCCTCAGGGTATCGATCACCGTTCCGAACTGGTTGATCACCAAAGGAGCAGCCAGGAAGAAAAATCCACCTGTGAATGACAGAATAACCAGGAAGGTTAATCCGATGCTGACCGTTCGGCTCAAGCCGCGCCGCTCAAACCAGCCGACCAGGGGGCTGATCACTGTGCCGAACACAACTGCCTCAAACAGGCTGAATAGTACCAGACGGAAACGAAGCAGGAGCCAAAAACTAACCGCGACACCCAGAACAACCAGGGTTGCCAGGGCAATCCGCCGTGCGGTCCACTCAGGATTTTCCGGCGGTGACATGCGAGCCATACTTTACTACCCTTAATATAATCTTCACTAAAAAGTCTATCAAAATTATTATATTACCAATCCGGTCCAAAACGGCAATTAACTAAAATTGAGATCAGGTATTCGACCCTTGACCTGAGTGGGCAAGGGCTGCCTCCATGATCATTTGAATTCGCTCAATCATCCCTGCTGGATCTGGGTGCAGCCCCTCGATGAGGAGCGCATTCTCGTATACTTGTTCGATGACCAGGGCGTTGATCGGATCTTCTTTTGGCTGGTCTTTCAGGTGGATTAAGATCGGGTGGTTTGGATTTAGTTCAAGGATCTTTTTGGGCACCTCAAAGTCCTTATCCAAAAGTCGGTAGACCCTTTGCATTTCCGGATTAATTGAGCCTTCGGGATCGACCAGGCGCGCGGGAGAATCGATCAATCTTTGAGTCATACGCACATCACTGACCCGATCACCGAGCTGCTGTTTAAACCTGGCGAGGAGATCGCCAGTTTCATCTCCTGTAAGCCGGCTTTGTAATTCTTCTTCTTCTTTTTCATTTGGTTTCAGCGCGGCCGTCGCTGCGTTTTCCAGGGGGTGATCTTTATATTTGGTAAGCCGCAATAAGATAAAGGAATCTAGCGGGTCTGTCAGGAGCAGGACCTCTAACTCATGTTTGCGGTAATAATCCAGGTGCGGGCTGTGGATCAGCGAGCGAGGATCATCTCCCAGAAGATAATAGATTGCCTCCTGTTCGGGCTTAAACCGCCCCAAGTAATCGTCTAGCGACGACCACTCGTCAAGCGAGGTGGTGGTTCGGAAACGCAGTAATGGATGAAGAGCATCCACCTCCGCCTGTTCGACCACAATCCCCTGTTTGATCTGAGACCCAAAAGCTTCCCAGAATTGGATGTATTTTTCGGGTTTCTCCTCCGCAAGCTTCTTGAACGTCTCAACCAACTTTGAGGCAAGCAGCTTCTTGATCTGAGCAACAACTCTGTTCGATTGGACCGACTCACGTGAAATATTCAGGGGAAGGTCTTCCGAATCGACCACTCCTTCGACAAATTTAAAATATTCAGGTAGCAACTCGCGGCTGTATTCTTGAATCAAGATCTTGCGCGAGTAAAGCTTCAGGCCATTCTCTTTGCGAGGGGAGAAAATTCCCCGTTCCAATTGAGCTGGTATGAAAAGCAGGGCGTACATCTGCACCGGGGCATCCACTACCAGGTGTGCATGAGCGAGCGGCTCCTCTACATCCAGTGTAAGCTGCTTATAAAACTCGGTATATTCTTTCTCATCCACCTGGCGAGGGTTTTGACGCCAGAGAGCCGTCTGGCGGTTGATTTGTTCATTCTGTTCACCCAGATAAATGGGATACGCGATGAAATCAGAGTGTTTCTTGATTACCTCTTTCAGACGGGATTCTTGCAAAAATTCGAGGGCATCGTCTTTGATATGCAAGACCACTTCTGTCCCCCGGTCAGCTTTTTCAGCCGGATCGATGGAAAAGGTCTCCTCTCCCCGTGAAAACCAGGAGGCTGCCGGAACCTCGGGCTGGTATGAGCGCGAAGTCACCCGGATCCAATCGGCAACCATAAAGGCTGAATAAAATCCCACACCGAATTGCCCAATCATCTGAGAAAGGCGGCTGTCGCCAGATTGAACGGCATCGAGGAAAGCGCGCGCCCCCGAATGGGCGATCGTGCCCAGGTTATTCGCCAGTTCTCCGGCGGTCATGCCGATCCCACTGTCTTTGATGGTTAATGTGTGGGCATCTGGATCGAACACAATCCGGACACACAGCTCTGCACCCGGATCAAGGACGTCCCGGTTGGTCAACATCTCAAATTCAATCCGGGTGAGCGCATCGGATGCGTTGGAGATCAGCTCGCGCAGAAAGATCTCACGCTCGGTGTAGAGTGAGTGGATCAGGATGTTGAGCAGTTGGCGGGTTTCCGCCTTAAAATTTACAGGAGGGGTTTGCGATTGAATATTCTCATCCATGGTCAATGTACAAGTCTGAACGGCTCATCGGAAGCCTGCTCTTGCCGGCTGTGGATTTGGAGAACAGCGTCTGGTTCACGCTGATCTGCCCGCTCTCAAACCCATAGACAGACGAAGCCAGGTATAACCGCCAGGTCCGGTAAGTCACCGCAGAAGAAACGCGCTCAGCCTCCTGCCGGTGCATCTCCAGGCGGTTGATCCAATTCCGAATGGTGAGAGTATAATGCTCGCGCAGGTTTTCCACGTCGCGCACTTCTAACCCGGCTGCCTCCCCAAAAAGCCCCGCATCGCTGACCATTACCAGCTCGCCATCCGGGAAGACGTACTTCTGGCTGAAGGTCCCCACCCCCAGGATCTTGGAATTTGCCCATTTATTGAGGTCGAAGATTTTTCGTCGGCGCTTTTCCGGAAGGGTTCTGCGGCGAATTTCGGGAAAATCCACCGGCAGGGAACGCGTCGAGATTCCGTGGTTGAGAAAGAGGCCACCGGGTTCCAGCAGGCGGTAGGCGTGTGAGAAATATTCGGGGAGGTGGCTGCGCCCAACATGCTCGAACATGCCGACGCTGACAATTTTATCAAAAGACTCCGATTTGAGCTCTCGATAATCCTCCAGTTTGATCGCTGCTTTTCCTTCTAACCCCTCTTCTTTGATCAACTGGTTGCCCATCTCGGCTTGTTTCTTACTCAGGGTAACGCCCGTCGCCTGTACGCCGTAATTCCTGGCAGCATAGCGGACGAGACCTCCCCAACCACAACCGATGTCCAGCAGGCGGTCGCCGGGCTTAAGCCTCAGCTTCCGGCAGATATGCTCCAGTTTCTTTTCTTGAGCAGTATCCAAATCTTCATTTCCGTCAGGAAAATACCCGCATGAGTATTGCATGGCCCGGTCCAGGAAAAGAACGTATAAATCATTTCCAACGTCATAATGATACTGGACTGCGGTGCGGTCCCGCTCGATCGAGTGCACTCTTCCGTGCAATTCGAGGGGACCTCGGCCGTAATAATCTCTTCGACCCGTAGCCGGCAGCGAAAGGTAATCCCGCAGTATCCTGATCAACTTACTGACGGAAGAAAACTGTGCAGCAACCTGGTCGAGTAAGGGAAAAACAGAATAGATATCCCCCTGGATATCAAAATCTCCATAGATATACGCTTCCCCTAAAGATAGCTCGAGAGGAGGAGCGAAAATCCGCCGCAGGATACTCGCATCCCTGAAAATCAGGCGGAATTTCTCGGAAACGGTTGCGGGTAGAACGATCTCATTTCCGAGAACAACCGAATACGGGCGTTCTCCAGGAAATATTTCTGCAAGAAACGCGTTTGCATACTTATATTCACGACTTTCAGACCCAGCAGATAGAGACTGCGCCATAAAATACCTCCCTTTGGTGAAAAATCTATCGCTTTTGGTAATTAAATGTTAAAGTGCATCGACATGTCAAGAGTTGAAAGGTGACACCCGGTTACTCAATATGCTCATCATGCAGTAATTATCGCGCCAGATTCTACGAATATCAAACTGGGAACCCACACGATTTACCCCAACCCCTTTCATTCGATATAACCCCGCTGCTCTGCAGCAATGGGCAGGTTTGAGTATTGGTGCAGATTACGGTAGATCGACTCGAAAATTGTCGTAGCGCACCTCGACGGGCGAATCTTCATAGGTGGTTGCAGCCAGACCAACATCTCCTGTGGGAAAGGTCTCATCTCGGACGGTCCCTAATAATTCGCCATTGGCATACAGGCTCAAGTCTGACCCACTGCATATAGCCTTCAACTGGTTGATCTGGTTTCCCTGCCTGACATAAGAGGATTCAGTCCAAGCGATAAGCGGGGTAAAATCGTCGCCTTTAACCAGAAAGATCGAATAATAACCATCCGCACTGACACGCAGGGCGTAACCATCTCCATTCGATTGAGCGCGGCAAAGAATACCGAAGCTGGTATTGTCGTTGGATGGTCCTTCTACCTGAATTGTTTCGACCTGGATCGAAGCATCGGCGAACTGCTGCCCTGGAATGCTCCATTGCATGATTTCCTTCTTCTTTGACCGGATGGTGTAGTATCCATCATCGTATGCAAAGGAAGCATCCTCATTCTCTTCCACCCACCATCCTGAGGCAGGATCTTGAAAATTGTCGAAATACAAAAAATCTGCAGGATTCGGTGTGGCTGTGGGGGGCTGGGTCGGGGCAGGCGTTAGCGGCGCCGGCATCGTAAGGGTAGGGAGGAAGACTATGGGAGAAATCTCGCTGCACGAAGCCAAGGTGAACAAACACAATACGATTGATAGGGCGGTTACACACGAGCGCACCTGCCGCGAGGTTTTCACGGAACATTTCCCTCCATTATTTCAAATCGGACTACCAAATTGTAGCATTAGATGGCAAGAATCGGGTTTGAGGCACCGGAGGTGGGGCGCCGGGCATCGTTTCACCGGGAATTCATTAAAACTATAGTAGAATCACCTTAATCATTCATGAGGGTGGCGGGGGAGCGAAATGAACAGTGGAATTAATCTCGGAAAAATATTTGGCATCAATATTAATATTGATTGGAGCTGGATATTTATTTTCCTCCTGGTTACCTGGAATCTGGCTGTAGGCATATTCCCAAGCGTCCACCCCGAATGGCAGCCTGGGTTGACCTGGAGTGTTGCAATCCTCGCCTCCATTTTATTTTTCGCATCTGTGCTTGTCCATGAACTAGCCCATTCTGTGGTCGCCCTGGCCCGCGGTTTGCCTGTACGCCGTATCACCTTGTTCTTATTTGGCGGCGTATCCAATATTCAGAGAGAGCCCACTTCTCCATGGACTGAATTTTTGATGGCGATCGTCGGTCCCTTAATCAGTGTGATCCTGGGCATCTTCTTCCTGTTTCTTGGCGATGCGCTGAGCGGTTTTATCATCATCCCTTCATTGGGAAATCCCCTTACTGCAATTTCAGACTTGAATCCCATCTCAACGCTGCTGTTTTGGTTGGGACCCATCAACATTATTCTGGGTGTTTTCAATATGGTTCCTGGGTTCCCCCTTGACGGAGGGAGGGTTCTGCGTTCCTTGCTTTGGGGAGCGACAGGTAATTTACGCCTGGCTACAAGGTGGGCAACACGGGTAGGCCAACTGATTGCCTGGGTTTTCATTATCCTGGGGATTTCCATGGTCTTTGGGCTACAAATCCCCATCCTCGGAACAGGGCTGATCAGCGGGGTCTGGTTGGCGATTATCGGCTGGTTCTTGATGAATGCTGCCACCCAAAGCTACGAGCGCGTTGTCATTCAGAATCTACTCGAGGGGATCCCAGTTTCTCGCCTGATGCGCACGAATGTGCGTACCGTGCCACCTGATTTGTATATTCAAGACCTGGTTGATCACTATATCATGGCGACGGACGAGCGTTCTTTCCCGGTGATCAGCGAGAACGATCTGGTTGGTCTGGTCAGCCTGGAAGACGTCCGCAAAGTTCCTCGAGAACAATGGGACCGGACCAGAGTCGAAAGCGTCATGACCCCTCGTGATAAGCTGAGCGTCACCTCGCCAATTGAAGATCTCAGCGTGGTGATGGAACGCCTGTCCGAGAAAGATGTCCGCCAGATGCCGGTCATACAAGATGGGCTATACGTGGGGATTATTCGCCGCCAGGATATCATGCGCTGGCTGCAACTGCAGTCCAACACCCCTTCGCACATCCGAACCAATGAATAAGCGCTGTCTCGGGTAATCCGCCAGCGAATTCAGGCGCTTCTTATACCTGAACCGGCTGCGGATTTATGATAATATTTCTATATGCAGCTCACACCGGCACAACGTAATTTCCGTTTAGGCGTTCTCAACGGTGTTTTAAACAATTTTGCTGAAACAGTTATGGACCCGACGCTGGTCCTGGTTGCTTTTTTGAGCAACCTGACCAGCTCGCCGATTCTGCTCGGGTTGGTCGGTCCCCTGCGAGATGGTGGTTGGGCAATTCCCCAGATTTGGGTTTCGGGCTATCTTCAAAACCAATCGAAGAAGATCCGGCTGTATCAGCAAACCTCGTACGTGCGTATAGGCGCATGGTTTTTGCTCTTCATCAGCATCAACTTCGTGCAAGATGCGCATTGGCTGCTGATCACATTTTTTCTGGCTTATGGAATTGCTGCGCTGGCCTCTGGCTTAAGCGGGTTGTCTTTTCTCGAGGTGGTCGGTAAAACGATCCCTCCAACGCGGCGGGCGGAATTCTTTGCCTTGCGTCTGGGCCTGGGGGGATTGGTGGGGGTTGGCGGAAGTGTGCTCGTTCGGTTCTTACTCGACAATCAAAGCCCGCTCAAGTTCCCTGCTAACTTCGGCGTAATCAGTACGATCTATCTGGTCGCCGGATCGGCATCTTTACTCATGTTCAATACCATCCACGAGGAAAGACCCTCGACCATCCTTCCCAAAGCCTCTCTGTCTGCACAGCTCAAACGCATCCCGGGAATCTTGAGGGAAGATCCAAATTTCAGGCACTTTCTCTCTTTGCAATCCATGCTCACAGTCGCGGGTTCGGCTACCCCTTTCTTTGCCGTCTATGTTCAGCAGCAGCTTGGCGGTCCGAAAGCGATGATTGGAGTATACCTGACCGTCTATACGGCGACAAATTTGGCGATGAATTTGCTCTTTGGAAAGATGTCCCCCAAATGGGGAAACCGCAGAATCATGCTGATTGCCGCCCTGGCAGGGCTCATAATGTCTTCGTTTGTGCTTCTAATGGTCATATTCGGAAGCATGATTGGCCTATCAGGAACTCAGGCATCTTATTGGCTGGTGCCTGTCTTCTTTCTCTCGGGAATCCGCGTCACCGGGATTGGGGTATCTGGAAATAGCCTGCTGCTTGACCTGGCGCCAGTTGCTAAACGGTCGCTGTACCTGGGTTTTTCCAACTCCTTCACCGGGGCGATCTTATTAAGTACCGCTCTAAGTGGATTGGTCATCGCAATTTTCGGGTTCCCCACACTGCTCGTGATTACCCTCCTGGCGCATGGGCTTGCTACATTTTCTGTGCTCAAGATGGGTGAAGCGATTGGTGGGCGAGAAAATGAGGTCTATCCCGCCATTATGGAGGATAATAAAGAGTAAGCTGCTAGTAAATGCATCGGACTATTCGGGGAAATTGAAAAAGAGGCCATTCAAAATCAAACATGTATCGACACCGTTATCGCAGAATATTGTGGTTCTTCGCTGGCGTCATATCGAGCTTTATCTGGTGGGATATCATCCTGCCCCGTTTTGGCTTGCGCGGATGGGCAAGACGCACACGACCTGGCCGGCTCAGAAAGGTCGCCGCGCGCTACCGCGTTCTGGCAATCGATATGGGCGGGGTGCTGATCAAAGTCGGGCAATTCTTATCTGCGCGGTTGGATGTGCTGCCAGTCGAGATTACCAATGAGCTATCCGGACTGCAGGATGAAGTCCAACCTGAACCATTCGATACGGTACGGAGAGTCGTCGAAGCAGAATTCGGGATGCCTATCACGGCGAAATATGCCGAATTTTCATCTACTCCTTTGGCCTCAGCCTCGATCGGTCAGGTCCATCGCGCCAGGATCCGTCTACCCGGAGCGCAGCCAGATACTGAGCCGTCGCTTGCCTCCGTGGTGGTAAAGATCCAACGGCCAGATATCCAGGATATCGTCGAAACAGATCTGGCCGCATTACGCGTGGTGGGGGGTTGGATCCAGCGTTACCCCCCCATTAGAAAGCGCGCCCATGTGCCCAGCCTATTGGAGGAGTTCAGCCATTCCCTGCACGAAGAAATCGATTATTTGACCGAAGGAAAAAACGCTGAAACCTTCGCCACGAATTTTCGCGACCGCAAAGATATCTGCGTTCCGCAGGTTTATTGGGATTACACCACTCGCTGTGTCTTAACCCTCGAGGATGTCTGGTCGATCAAGATCACGGATTATGCCGCGATCGAAGCCGCCGGTATCGATCGAAAAGAAGTCGCCGAACGGCTATTCGATACCTATCTGAAGCAAATCTTTGAAGATCGCTTTTTTCATGCCGATCCTCATCCAGGCAACTTATTTGTCATGCCGGTCGCGGGGGAGACCGAAGAGCCAGAGAGGGTTTCGTGGCAGCTGGTCTTCGTGGATTTTGGCATGGTTGGGCGTGTTTTATCCGACCAGTTTGCCGGCCTGCGTGAAATGCTCATCTCCGTTGGGACACAAGACGCCAGCCGGTTGGTCAATGCCGAAAAGAAATTGGGTGTCCTTCTGCCAACCGCCGACCTGGATCTGCTCGAAAGGGCCGGCGCACGCATGTTCGACCAGTTCTGGGGAAAGACCACCCCCGAAATGATGGATATCCACCGGGAAGAGGCCCTCAAATTTGCTCAAGAATTTCGGGATTTAATCTATGAAATGCCTTTCCAGGTACCTGAAAATCTGATCCTGTTGGGTCGATGTGTAAGCATCCTATCCGGGATGTGCACCGGACTGTATCCCGACTTCAATCTTTGGAGCGGTCTAGCGCCCTATGCCACACGCCTGGTCGAATCAGAACAGGGGAGCCGCCTGCAGACGATTTTGAATGAAATTGGTAATATCCTGCGTATCCTGGTCAGCCTGCCCGCAAGAACAGAAAACCTGCTCAATCGAATTGAGCAGGGTAAATTAGAAGTAAGAGACCCAGAATTACACCGTCAGGTATCTAGATTAACGCACTCATTAAACCGCCTCACAGGAGGCGTCATCTTCGCAGCGTTTTTCCTGGGAGGGGTGCAGCTCTATCTTAGCAGCCAGATAACGCTGGCTACCCTCTGCGCTGCGGCAGCAGGGTTAATCCTGATTTGGCTCCTGGTTAGATCCTGACGGAGTCGACGTGCCAGCTGTTTCTTGATCTATCCGAACAAGGGCAGCATTCACGAAACTGCGCATCGCCAGCAGAAATTCTTTCCGGGCAGCCTTCCGGTGAGCCACAACCTCAGGGGGCAGCCAGGCCTCTACCGTCTTTCCGATTTCTTCGCGAGCATTGCGTAGGTGCGAGCGGGCGGCCTCGATATCAGGGTTTTTCTCACGTCGCGATTCTTTATCGTACATTCAAATACCTCCAAAACGCTAAGAGAAAGTTGGGTTAGTTTTGGGGAGTATTGTTGTCCAAAACGAACTCAAAACCTTCGTATCAGATACTCATATAAATCTATTATATGGAGAGGTAGAAAGAACGTCAAGTAACAAGATCTGACGAGCAAGCTCTGACTATTGACTTTTTCGGAGACATTTGATATAAACGATGAAATCTAAAGACACAATGGCTGTGATAAGGAAAAGTAAGCGCCACAGCTATGGCACAGAGAGCAGGAGTACGGTGAGAACCTGCCCGGATGCAGGCGCTGAATGGTCCTTGGAGCTGCAGGATGAAAAGCAGGGCGTTCGGATGACGAATCCTGCCGAGTAGTCTGGGCCGGGATAGCCTTCGTTAGCAGGCTGAGAGTATCGCTGCATCTCAATCGAGATGAGGCCGTACTTGAATAAGTGAGGCTGGCTCGCCCGTCGTCTACACCGGCGGGTTTTTTATTTCCAGGGATTAATTTTTCGAATTCTACCTGGTCCAGCCTAATCAGGGTGGCACCGCGGGAAACCTCTCCCGTCCCTATAGATCCGATATCTTGGGACGGGAGAGGTTTTTTATTACCTGGCCTACCTGGAGGCTTTATGGCTGTTCAATTGATATGCGGGAGGCATAAATGCTCAAACCTTATATTGCCAAATTGATGGATAGAAAAGGACTCTCAGCTCAGGAAGCTGAAGAAGCCATGAATATCATCATGACCGGCCATGCTACCCCGGCACAAATCGGCGGCTATCTGGTTGCCCTGCGTATGAAAGGGGAAACTGTCGAGGAAATCACCGGCAGCGCCCGGGCGATGCGCAATCAGGCCGTGCATATCCACGTGTCTCATAACGGGGATCCCCTCATGGATACCGCCGGGACCGGAGGGGATGGCGCTCATACTCTGAACATTTCTACAGCGGCCGCTTTTATATTGGCGGGAGCGGGCCATAAAGTTGCCAAACATGGCAACCGGGCAGCCTCCTCCAGCTGCGGCAGTGCAGACGTGTTAGAAGCATTGCACGTGAATATCAACCTGACCCCCGAGCAGGTTGCAGCCTGCATTGAGAATGTTGGAATCGGGTTCCTTTTTGCGCCCAATTTTCACCCTGCGATGAAATACGCAATTGGTCCGCGGAGGGAGCTCGGATTGCGCACCATCTTTAACATTCTGGGCCCGCTAACCAACCCTGCGGGGGCGACCAACCAGGTGATCGGCGTTTACGATCCCCAACTGACTGAGCCGCTTGCTGAGGTGCTGGGCGAGTTGGGAGGACGTGCAGCTTTCGTCGTGCATGGGGCAGGAGGTCTGGACGAGCTCTCGACAAACGGGCTAAACCGGGTGAGTTATCTCAAGGACGGTTCGGTGACGACTTTCGATCTGGAAGCCACACATTTTGGGCTGCGTCCTGCCTCATCGGATGATTTGAGAGGAGGCACACCGGCCGAAAATGCAGCCTTGCTACATGATGTTTTGTCCGGCAAAGACCACAGCCCTAAGGTAGATGTGATTTTACTCAATGCTGCGGCTGCCCTTGCCACAGAGAACGGCGATATGGGCGCGGCCATCGACGAAGCCCGACAGTCTCTAGAATCGGGTGCCGCATTCGCCAAGCTCGAGCAGCTCACCGAATATAGCCAGCGAATCGCCGGACCTGTTGGTTAATGGGTTCCAATGGATTTGGAGGAAGAAACCATGACCATCCTGGATGAGATCTTTGCTTCGAAAGCCAGTGAAGTCGCCCGGCGTAAGTTGGTGAGACCCCTGGCATCTGTTCAATCCGATGCCAGTCTGGCGCAGCCGGCAATCGACTTTGTCGGAACCCTCCGCCAGGCTGCAATGAAAAACCAGTCTCCGGCGCTGATCGCTGAGGTGAAGCGCGCCTCGCCCTCTCGCGGAAGGCTCGTCGATCAATTCAATCCCGGCCAAATCGTGGCGATCTATCAGGAAAACGGCGCTGCGGCGGTCAGTGTTCTGACGGATGAACCCTACTTCCAGGGTTCCCTGGCGGATTTTGCCGAAGTACGCGCCCGGTGCTCGCATCTACCTCTCCTGCGCAAGGATTTTATCTGCGATGAGTACCAGCTCTTTGAATCGCGGGCTGCTGGGGCGGATGCGGTCCTGCTGATTGCTGCCTATCTTGATCGAGAAGAGCTCTGCAAGCTTCACCGGCTCGCCCTCACCCTGGGGATGGCGCCGTTGATCGAAGTTCACTCTCAGGAGGATCTGAAACAAGCTGTGGACTGTAATCCTGCGCTCATCGGCGTCAACAACCGCGACCTGCGGAATTTTTCAGTAAATCTCGAAATGACCCGGATTTTGAGACCACTGATCCCGAGGGAAATCTGCCTGGTCGCTGAGAGCGGCATCCATACCGGGCAGGACATCCGCATTTTGGCGGATGCGGGTGCGGATGCTATTCTGGTTGGAGAAGCTCTGATGACAGCTCCAGATATTGCTGCTCAGGTCCGCAATTTTACGGGGAGCGCCAAACCAGAGAAGAAAATGGTGGGGGCGCGATGAGGCATACACGGGTAAAAATTTGCGGTATTCGCACTTTGCAGGAAGCATTCTGGGCTGTAAATGCGGGCGCCGATCTGTTAGGGTTTAATTTTTATCCATCCAGTCCGCGTTATATCACGCCAGAAGATTGCCAATCGCTCACGAATTCCCTTCGCAACACAGCCCCATCAACCATTTTAGTGGGTGTATTTGTAAACGCTGCACCGGAGCAGATATCTATCACACTGGATCGATGCAGTCTCGATTTTGCCCAGCTTTCGGGGGATGAACCCCCTGACGTGCTGGAGGCATTAGGCAAACGAGGCTTGAAAGCACTCCGCCTTAATGATGCAAACGCGGCGCAATCTCTGGTAAACCAGTACCCATTACACGATTCTCCTCCGGCATTCTTGCTGGATGCCTTCCAGCCGGGAGCTTACGGGGGTACCGGCCAGCCCGCCAATTGGCATGTTGCCCAGGGGTTGGCCACGCAGTTCTCCGTCTTGCTGGCAGGTGGCCTGCGCCCGGAGAACGTAACCGAAGCCCTATCACAGGTTCATCCCTGGGGGGTAGATGTCGCTTCCGGTGTTGAAACTTCCCCCGGCAAAAAGGATCCCGAATTAATCGCAGCCTTCATCAGAAACGTGCAGCTGTTCGACAAACAGGATGAATATGTCTACAAATCCAAATCATAACGCAACCCTCTATCGACCTCACCTTCCAACCGAACTGACCCCCAAATTCGGCGCCTATGGCGGGCGGTTCGTCCCTGAAACCCTGCTCCCGGCGTTGGCGGCTTTAGAAGAGGCCTATCGCGCCTTTTGCCTGGATGCCC
This sequence comes from Chloroflexota bacterium, assembly GCA_023381565.1. Taxonomy (GTDB): domain Bacteria; phylum Chloroflexota; class Anaerolineae; order Anaerolineales; family Anaerolineaceae; genus JAMCRR01. The sequence goes on along the minus strand of JAMCRR010000182.1, from coordinate 11,038 downwards.
GCCTGCAAGATGAATTCCATCGGCTGCTGCACACCTATGTTGGACGGCCAACACCGATCAGCCATGCCAGACGGTTAAGCACGCGTCTGGGAGGCGCACAGATCTATCTCAAGCGGGAGGACCTGGCACACACCGGCGCCCATAAGATCAACAATGCACTCGGACAGGCGCTCCTGGCGCGCGCGATGGGTAAGCACCGGGTGATCGCCGAGACCGGCGCCGGGCAGCACGGTGTGGCCACCGCTTCGGCGGCAGCCTTGCTGGACCTGGAATGCGTCGTCTATATGGGCGTGGTGGATATCGCGCGCCAGCAGCCGAATGTGCAGCGTATGGAGCTGCTTGGTGCCGAGGTTAGGCCGGTATCAAGCGGCAGCCAGACTTTGAAAGATGCTGTCAACGAAGCTATCCGAGATTGGGTGACAAACGTCAATTCTACCTACTACCTGCTGGGTTCGGCTCTCGGGCCCCATCCATACCCGAGCATCGTGCGTAATTTTCAAGCAGTCATCGGGATTGAGGCGCGCGAGCAGATCATCACTCAGACTGGCAGACTGCCAGATGAGTGCATCGCCTGCGTAGGGGGAGGCTCGAATGCTATTGGCTTATTCCAGGCATTTCGCAATGACCTTCAGGTGCGGTTAGTAGGTGTCGAGGCCGGGGGGGAGGGGATTGCTTCTGGAAGGCACGCAGCCCGCTTTTCAGATCCTGGTTTGGGGCGACCCGGTGTGCTGCAAGGGACATATACCTACGTGTTACAGGATAAAGATGGGCAGATTTCTGCTACACATTCCATCTCGGCTGGGCTGGATTACGCCGCTGTTGGACCAGAGCACGCATTCCTGAGAGAGACGGGGCGGGCAGAATATACTTTTGTGGACGATCGCCAGGCATTGGAGGCGTTCCAGCTCCTGGCGCAAACCGAAGGTATCCTGCCTGCACTCGAATCGGCTCACGCAGTGGCAGAGGCCGTTCGCCGTGCGCCCGGCATGCGCCCAGACCAGATTTTGCTGGTCAACCTTTCGGGAAGGGGCGATAAAGACCTGGATACGGTCAGAAAAGCCCTCAAGAGCTCCCTGGAGAAGGAATGATGGACGGAATATTGGAGATTTCAGCAGTGTTTTCCAGCACACGCCACGCAAGGCGAGCTGCGCTGATGCCCTATTTTACACTCGGCTACCCGACCTACGAGGAATCCTTATCGATCCTGATTTCTATCGCTCAATCAGGAGCTGACCTCATTGAACTGGGTATCCCCTTTTCAGATCCCCTGGCAGACGGCCCAACCATCCAATCCTCGTCTCAAGCAGCGTTAGTGCACGAGATGACGGTTCACCGTTGTCTGGAGCTCGTCACCGAGCTGCGGCGCCGCGATGTCAGCCAGCCGCTGCTTTTGATGGGTTATTATAACCTCGCCCTATCTTACGGGATCGAACGCTTCGCCAAAGATGCTGCGACAGCTGGTGCTTCTGGGTTGATTATCCCTGATCTTCCGCCCGAAGAGGGAGGTAGATTGGAAGCCGCCTGCCGGGGACATTCGCTTGCCCTGGTCTATCTGCTCGCTCCCACATCTCCAGTAGAAAGGATTGAGCTGGTGGCAGCTCACAGCACAGGCTTTATCTATCTGGTCTCTCTGGCAGGAGTTACGGGTGCAAGAGAAACCCTGGCACAAGGGATAAGCGAGTTCATTGCACGTGTGCGTAGTGTGGCATCGTTGCCGTTGGCGGTCGGCTTTGGAATTTCCACACCAGAGCAGGCTGCCGAAATTGGGCGCCAGGCTGATGGCGTTATCGTCGGGTCGGCATTAATCGACGTAGTCAGCCGGTCCAATGATCCTGCTCAAGCCGCCAGACGCTTTATCAATCAATTAAGTCAGGCATTGTTTTTAACCTCGAACCCAAAAATATGATAGAATCAAGGGGTGCACTCAATGTTGTTCGGTTCGGAAATGCCGCCAGACCATTGATGTGGTGGGGGCTTTTTCTGTTTAGTATCTACTTTCCCTGTTTGCTCGGCCTTGAGGAGGCAAAATAAATGGAAATAAAATTGTACGTTGGCAACCTGCCTTACACGATTACGGAAGAAGACCTGCGCAGCTTGTTTGCACAAGCCGGAACAGTCCAATCCGTTGCACTGATCAAAGATCGCGAGACAGGGCGCTCGAAGGGCTTTGCTTTCGTTGAGATGAGCAATCAGGTGGAAGCTCAGAAAGCTATCAGTATGTTTAACGCCTACAAACTGGGCGATCGCGATCTCACAGTAAATATGGCCCGGCCGCGGGAAGAACGACCGAGAAGCGGTTTTGGCGGCGGTTTCCGTGATCGAAATGATTCCAGAGGTGGAAGAGGCGGCAACCGCGGTGGAACTAACCGCTATTAAGAACCATCAGAAAGGGGTTTTTGGCCAATAGATCCGAATGCCTTGATCTTCCACTCGCCAAATTTCTGTAGCAAATGCTTCAATAAAGTAACGGTCGTGACCCACTGCCAAAATTGTCCCTTGATAATGCGATAGGGCTTGCTCGAAGCGTAAGCGGGAGGGGATATCCAGGTGGTTGATAGGTTCATCCAGGAGCAGGAAATTGCATCCCGAGGCCACAAAGCAAGCCAGCGACAGACGCGCCCTTTCGCCGTAAGATAGCTGCTCTACGGGGATGAAGACATCATCTCCGGTGAATAGATAAAAGGACAGGAAAGCCCGGATTTCAGTCTCCGATTGAGAAACCAATCGGCGCATAGTATCCAATGCGTTCAAGGATTGATCCAGGTTTTCCTGTTCTTGCGCCATATAGCCGAGGATGACCTTTGTACCCAATTTGTAACTGCCAGACAGAGGCGGAACCTCACCTTGAATGGTCTTGAGCAGAGTGGTTTTACCCGATCCATTTGGCCCGGTTAGAACTACGCGTTTTCCTTGTTTGATCCCCAGATTGAGCCCCCTCAGTAATTCCTTCTCCCCATAACCGATCGATAAATCATCTAAAAGCAGCACCTCCCTCCCGGAAGAGGCAATGCTGTCAAAATCCAGCTTCATCTGCCAACCTGCCTGGGGCTTTTCAATGCGTTCCTCAGTCATCAATTTTTCCAGGCGCCTCTCAATCTGTTTTGCCCGGCCAACTGTGCCAAGGGAACGGTTAGCGAAGAAACCGCGCGCGAAACCATCGCGGGTATCAGCCTTTCCACCGCGTTTAAATTTGGCCAGACCGCGCAGGTGCCGGGCGGCTTCGTTCAAGCGGGAAATCTCCCCTTGCTGATCGGAATATTCCTGCCAATGCCTGTTCCGCTCGCTTTCTTTTGCAGCAGCGTACTCAGAATAATTTCCGGCATACAGCCTTGCCTGGTGGTCAACCGGGTCCAGTTCCAGGATTTCCGACACGGTGTGATCCAGAAAAGTCCGATCGTGGGAGACGATTAGCACTCCACCCGGGTAAGCCTCCAACCATTCCTCCAGCCACTCGAGCATATCGATATCCAGATGGTTCGTCGGCTCATCTAGCAGCAGGAGCTGCGGATTGGACAACAAGATCGCCGCCAAAGCCAGGCGGGTTTTCTGGCCCCCACTCAAGGATACTACCCGGAAATCGAGCGGAGTCTGACCCAAGTCGAATGCAGCCAGGATTTCATCCCTTCGACGCAGGCTGGCAGGGGTCTCCTGGAGAGATGCCAGAACGGAGTCATACTGCTGCTGCAGGTCTCCTCTATCAGGGTGAGCCGCGAGATCGTTGGCGAGTTGGCTGAGCTGGTATTCAAGGAGCTGGAGGTCACCATTCCACCGGCTCAGAAAGGTACCCAGAGTATCATCCGGAGAAAAATCCTGCCCTTGAGGCAGGTATCCAGGATGAATAGAGGGGGGAATCAGATGGAAGGAGCCAGAGTCGGGTTTTTCGACGCCGGCGAGGATGCGCAGCAGGGTGCTTTTTCCACAACCGTTTGGGCCAACCAGGCCGATCTTTTCACCGCGGTTTAGATTAAAACTGACTTTATTCAGAACCTTGACGGTCCCGTAAGATTTTGAAATTTGATGGACGCTCAGCATATCGCCAGCCTGTGATTAATAAAAAAAACCAAGGGCACGTGCCCTCGGTTCAATATCCTCTGATACAGAGAAACAGAATAACCAGGTCGCTGAACCCTAAATAAAGAGGAAATTTACAGGCTGATCTCTACCATAAACAGATATCCTACTCGATTACCTGAAGGGGATTATAACATAAAAAGGGGATCCCATCAGGTTTCGGGATCCCCTTTCGTTGTTTATCTCACGAGGTGGTGCCAGGCGAAGATTTACTTAAGCCCAATCCCCAGCAAGGCTGCCGAACCGTCTGCCGCCTGCCCTAACACACGGAATAGCAAACCGTAGGAGGGTGTCTTGACGCTGGCATTCGATACCTTCTGGTTCCAGTAGCTGAAGGCGTCGTTGAAGTTCGGGACAGCATTGCTGCTGCGATACGTACGCACTCCATCCCAGTAGTGGAGGGTGATGGTCGCCGGGCGATTGAAGCTGAAGGTGGCGTCGTAGGTCTGCACGCGGGATGACCATGGCAACGCGCCGTAATGAGGATAGGGCGGTCGCAACATGGGAGTATCATGAGAATCAACCACCAGCAAGAAGCCTCCTCCGGGGTGCACGCCGGTCCAGTTATCGGTGTAGGTCATATCCCGGTACCAGAGCAGCAAACCCGGAGTGTAGGGGAAATAGTCGGGCTGGCTGACAACATCTGCATCCGTGGGTGTAAGGTAGTACAGAGAGTAAACGTTGTTCAACCCCTCATCGAAGTTCACCAGCGTGGCGTCACTATATGGCGTCTCCATGGTGTTCATATTGCGCCATTCGAGCATGTAATAGTGAGTCTTTGTGCCGCTGCCCTGGTCTCGCGTCCAGCCATCTGCTGCCCAGGCTGCATCCACTGTCTCAACGTCGTCGAAGAACACCGGTGCGCCGTCAGCGGTGACACCGATATCATCGACGTAGAAACCGGCCATCGAAGTGCCCCAGTCGGTCATATAGCGGAACTGGAGTTGGATGGCCTGCCCGGCATAAGCGGAGAGGTCGAAGGTCTTATTGACCCAACCGCCGCTGTTGCCCGTAAAACCTGGCAGGTTGGCAGCAATTTCAGGCATTCCACTAGGATCGATAACGCTCGTGGTTCCATCAATCGGCAAAGAGGTCCAGGTGGTGCCGCTATCAGTCGAGACCTGGACAAAGCCAAAGTCCCAATTCGATTCGATATCGTACCAGGTCCAGAAGGAAAGTGATGCGGTAGTCTTTCCAGTCAGGTCTACCGTCCGCATTAGAGTGGTATCGATTTGGTCAGCCTTCCCACCGAACCACTCATAGACACCACTGTGCGGCGTGTTAACATAGAAATACTTAGGGGGTAGACTGATACGGACGGCATTGGTAGTGCCATCACCACCCCAACGCTCAGCCTGCTCGAGACGGAATCCGGTTGCCTCTTTAGTGAGCGCATCCAGCGATGTAACGGCCAGGTTGTCGTTCACCCAACCCAGGGCATACCTGCCCCAGATGCTGATATCGGAAGGCTGTGTCTGAGCCGGACGGCCAACCCACGAGCCGCTAGACATCAGGCTCCAGAAACCGACCGAATCGCCGCGCCCGCTGTAGATAGTGTCATACTCGTCGGGCAGGCCCAGGTCGTGGCCAAATTCGTGAGCGAAAACGCCCACACCACCGTCTTCGGGCATAATGGTGTAGTTGTAAATCATTGTTCCAGGCCAGTTAGCCGGGCAGGTAGCCCCAGGATTCTTTTGAGCTGTGACCCACGCATTCACTGAGGAACTATGCGCCCAGATGGCGTCCGAGCCCTGCGCTCCACCGCCACCGGATTGGTCGATGCCGGCATGGATGAAGAGCGGGTGATCGATGATGCAATCTGGCTCGTTGATATTTCCATCTGCATCCAGGTCGTAGAGATCGAGCAGGTCGTAATCCAACCAGTCGATGGCATCTGTGCCGTTGATCACATTGACCGCATCGGTGATCAAGTCTTTGGTCGTTCCGGGTAACTGGCTGTCAGAAGCGCCATCCGGCCGGTCATCGCCGTAATACGCCTCAGGCTTATTGACCGTAAACCAGCCATAAGCCTGGCCATCAACGGTGTATTGGCCGTAAGACTGCTCGAGATAGTAATCGCGCATGCTGCCACGATGCTCACCTGCGTAATGAGGTGCATCCTCCGGGATAGTCCAGCCGCCAGGTGTGAAGAGCATGTCCTCAAAATGCTGCGTGTTGAAATCCGGCACCCACAGGTCGAAATCGTTATCCGGGGCGGGGATCTCATTATGAAGCGGGCCAGCCGCCGTGCGTTCATCAAGTCCGGTCGGTGTCCAGGTGTAGGGCTCGTTGCTGAAGTCCACCAGCATCAAGAGCAGCTTATCGGTCCCTTGCAGCTCCTTGAATTGAGGCGTCGACGAATCCACACTCACCTGGTTGCCGAGCTTGCGGCCGCGTATGATGCTTGTCGTCGCTGCTTCATTGAGTGCTTGCTCATTTACGTCGAGGTTCTTGCGCGCCAGGGGGTTGTAGTTATCGTCGGGGCCGCCACCGGCAAAGAGTTTCTGCAGGTACGCCGTAACTGCTTCGTCTTTTTGCATCTGGGTGGCATTCGCCGGGATCTTCCCTTCCCTCACCAGCATCTCGGCGATTTTTCCAGGTTCCGGCGGCATGTAATCAATGCCGGATGTGGCAGATACATTTTTTGCAGGGATAGCTGCGGAGCCAACCATCAGAAACATTAGCAAAGCAATCGCGCAGACTCGGATGGGTATCCAAAGGCTTCGGTTCATATTCTCCCTCCCAAAATAGTTTATGGACCAATCTAAAGATTAATTAATCGTATATGTGATAGGCACAAAAACTGTTTACCATATTTCGTATAGCAATACAAACCTCCTTTCGAATCTAAATTCAGGTCAGCAAGGATGCAACAGTGTTGGCCACAAAGCTTTCTTCTTGGACGGTAACTACTTAGAAAATGACCGTGAAGAGGAACCAGTATTGACTTTTATCTACAGGTAAAATGGAACTTAAATAACCGACCGGTGGCCGGTTTCGCCATTAGCTCCCCGAGAAATTAACCCATTCATAGGGCAGGCGACCATTATCTCTCTCGGATCATCGCCTCCACAAATTTAAATATAACAGCTATCAACAATAGAGTCAACTGGGTAGGTGTAAAAAATTTCTGGAGACAGTATTTTCCAGAAAGAACCGATCCCAACAACCTAAACTGAAGAATTAGCTTCTTTACGGGGTTAACGGCATGATAAAATGAACGTGACTTCTCATTCAAGATAAGAAAGCTTTATCGACCCATGACTGAGAAGATACAAATTAGTTATTTACAATTACCATCAGGAGGGACAGAATGGAAAATAATCAATCTGGACAACCCCAACAAGAGAAGGGTTCAAGCTCAGGCGAAGCCTGGCAGGAGGTTGGCCGCCAGTTTGAAGCCCTTGGCGACAGCCTGGCCCAGGCTCTGCGCACCGCCTGGAAGGATGAAGGCAACCGTCAGAAAGTGAAAGAAATGCAAAATGGGCTGGAATCCATGGTCAAAAAGATCGACCAGGCCATCCAGGAGAAAGCCGCAACGCCAGAAGGTCAGCAGATCAAAGAAGAAGCGAAAAAGGCAGCCGAGAATTTGCGCACTGCCGGCCAGCAGACATATCAGGAAGTCCGCCCGCGCCTGGTCACTGCTTTACAGCAATTAAACAGCGAGATCCAAAAGATGATCGACCGTATGGAGCAAGGGAAGTAGGCCGATCTACAATCTAATGCCACAGCAACCTCCTATGCAGACTTCTCCATCAACCAGCAGGCTGGCCATTTGGGCCGGATTGCTCACGGTTTACGTCGTCTGGGGTTCCACCTATCTGGCGATCCGTTTCGCCGTCTACACCATACCGCCGTTCTATATGGCGGGGGTTCGTTTCCTGATCGCCGGCGCAGCGCTATATATGGTCCGCCGCCTGGTAGGAGATAAACGCCCCACCCGAATCGAATGGCGCTCTGCTGCAACAATCGGCTTTTTTCTGCTGGTCGTGGGAAACGGCGGAGTGGTGTGGGCGGAACAGCACGTACCTTCGGGATTAGCTGCTTTGATGGTCGGAACCGTTCCCTTGTGGATGGTTTTAATCGCGATGTTCCGCCCGCGCGAAGGGCAGCGCCCGGGATGGCAAACCTTGCTTGGCATCGGCACCGGATTTCTGGGTATCGGCTTGCTATTCTGGCCGGGAAGAGGTGACGTGGTTGCGGAAAGCGTCGGTCTAGCCGGAGCAGCCGTATTGATGATTTCGGCGATCGCCTGGGCTTATGGATCTCTCTTCAGCCAACGCGCCGTCCTTCCGTCTTCGCCGCTGCTGGGAACCTCCATGGAAATGCTGGCCGGAAGCGCCGGGCTTTTTCTGCTCGGTACGCTCAGCGGGGAGGCGAGCCAGGTCAACCTCTCGACGATCTCCACACAATCCCTGCTCGGGTTGGTTTACCTGATCATTTTCGGATCTCTGATTGGGTTCGCAGCCTATACATGGTTACTCAGAGTCGCTCCCACTTCGCTGGTCTCCACTTATGCCTACGTCAATCCCCTGGTAGCCATCTTTCTGGGGAACATCCTTGGGAATGAAATCTTGACTTCGCGGACCCTGATCGCCGCAGCGGTGATTCTAGGCTCAGTCATCCTGACCACAACTGCCCAGTACTCATTTAGGAAAGCCAGAAAAGCGCCTCAGCCTTGCCCTGAACCGGGCGGCTGCGGCGATGATTGATTTTTTCTATTTACGACGGTCAGCGCAGACACCTAACGTTCGTCCGATTTCTATAGTGCAGTCACCGGTCCCTATAGCCGCGTGTACTTTCAATCGATCTACTTCCACGACCCAAGCGGCACGATCCTGGAGCCTGCCACCTGCAAACGAATGTTTGACGTGGACGAGGAAATCGAATCCATGACCACCTGGCTCGCCCCGATTCCAGAAATCACCCCCGATATGCACCTGGGAGAAGCTACACGAGTGGCGCGATCGTATACTGACCGTCCATCTTACTGTACACTCCGAGGCTGCCGGATGACCGCTCTCAGGCAGGCTCCCAGATGCGACAGGCGGACGTTCGAAGTGGGGACGCTCGGATGATAGGAACGATGTGCGGGGATATCCGCTGGACGAGCGGAGTGGGTTAACTTTCAATCGCTTCCAGGTAACCTTTATCCAGTTCATCGTCGCTTAAATGCGCATAGCGTTGCGTTACGGCAATATTGCTGTGCCGGGCCAGCTCCTGGGCCAGCTTGAGGTTCCCTGATGATCTTAATACACGCGTAACGAAATAGTGGCGGAAAGAATGCGGCGTAATCGTCCCAACCGAATCAGCCCCTAAGATTCTCTCCACCCATTCGGCAACAATCAGGCGCCCTGTTTTCGTGCTGATGGGTTTGATATGTTTCCCGGCGCCATCATCGTGGCGTGCAAAGAGGGGCAGGGAGGAGAGCGGCTTGCCGGTGCCGCCGTCTAAGGTCGCCCTTGCTTTCAGATAAAGCTTGAGAGCCGCCATCGAGCGAGCAGAGAAGCGCACCACAGCCTGTTTGTTGCCCTTACCGATGATGATTGCCCGGCTTTCATTCCAATCCAGGTCACCGCGGCGCAATCGGCAGGCTTCGTGGACGCGCAGACCGGTATCTGCCAGTGTAATCAGGAAAGCCCGGTCACGCAAAGCACGCAGGCGGGGATTTCCATCCTGAGCAGGAAAGTTGGTGAAATTATTCACGAATAGTAGGATCTGGTCGATGGCCTCGCGGGGGAACTGCGGTAAGCGCTGCCCGGGCCTGCGGGCGCGCTGCCGGATGAGCAGCCTCAGGCGCGGCAGGTTGATATCAGCGAGTTCCTCGGCAGCCAGAAATTCGTAGAAGCCCGCCACAGCCGTTAGATACAAGCGCTCAGTAGTCGGAGCACGATCTTTCAGGTAGTCCGCCAGCCAGACGATGGCCTCTTCATGCAATGTATTAATTGAGGCAGTCTCTATTGGTAATTTGTGTTTCTGCAGAACCAGGAGGAATTCATTCAACGCGTTGCGGTACGTGCGGGCAGTATTCTGGCTGCGCGCCAATGTCACGGAATCCAGGTATCTGACGGTAGCCTGAGCGATTGTGGTAGGGGATTTTGAGGGCATCATCATAATATTCTTTATGTGAGTTCGATAATAATACTTATCAAACCCTGAATCAATTTTATCACAATTTCGGTCGATTTCAATCCCCCACCCTATCCCAGGAAATCAAATATTTTCCAAGGCCACCGGTGTCCGCATCATCAGAATTGCACCACCACTGACCGGCAATCCGCCCAGGGCCTCATCCTGCCAGGCGCGCTATAGAAAGATTAGCCTTAGCTCGAACGGTGGTTTTTAGAAAACCCTTGCCAGGCGCCTACCCAGGGTTTTCCTAAGCGATTGTGTTCGGTCACTTTCACGGTATTGAGCTTCTGGGCTACCTGTGCAGCATCTTGGGCAACCCCGCCCCAATCATCCTTGCGCAGCGCTTCTTCCATAGCATGGCCCAATCTTTCAGTCCAGTCCCATTCCATGCGGAATCGTTCTGCCTTCACCCAATATCCGCGCTTTTCCCATGCCTGCACCGATTCGTCGATGGTTCTGGCGATTTCGAGTAGCGCTAAGGCAATAAATGCCGCCAGGTCGCGGCTCTGATCGTCGATGGTATTTTGTTTAGCAAGCTCGCGAATGGCAAGGACGACTGAGCGACTGAGCCGGTTGCGGTCCTTCCCCGCGCTCTCGGTGTTGATTACCCTTCCCAAGAGAACCTCCTGATGTTGGCAACATTGTGGGCATTTTTTGTCCAGAAAATCCAATACAATTCTAATGAACGTTGAGTATTATAGCCTATTACCTGTCAAGTCAAAAGATAATGTTACCGAAGAGGGATCGTTGGCTCAAATGAAAATGTTACCGGATCGTCCGTCTCCTTTCTGAGAGTCTGGAGGACATTGACCGATATCGAGGGAGATACCGGATG